>DCLA01000010.1:521-67316 GCA_002320815.1 Myxococcales bacterium UBA1660 | reverse complement strand
CCGCCAGCGGCTCGCGCTGGTCGGTCACTCCTGACCCGCGGGTGCGCGAGCCGCTGAGGAACGCGCAGCGCGCTCCTCGGCGGCCGGGCTACGCCGCCTGCGAATCCATCCGGTAGATGCGCACCGCGCGCACGCCGATGGCGCCCAGCGTGTAGGGCAGCGCGAAGACCGCGAGGTACACGAAGAGCCAGTGCTCGAGGTCGAAGAGCACGGCGATGGATCCCCACAGGGGCAGGTCCATCTCGGTGACCACGAAGAGGGTCCGCAGCGACCAGAGCAGGTAGACGGCCCACTCGCCGGCGCTGCGCGCCTCGGCCGGTCGCTCCGCGGGGTCGGCGCCCTTGGCTCCCTGGGCCTCGGCGACGATGCCCACCTCGACCCACTTGGCCACGCTGGAGGCGCTCATCAGCGCCACGTACACGAAGGCCACGAAGACGTAGCGCACGTCGCCGGTCTCGAGCATGGCCCGGGCCGAGAGCACGACCATGAAGACCAAGGTGATCAGCCGGTCGCTCACCTTGTCGTAGAAGCGCCCGAAGGCCGACGAGGTCCCGCGGTAGCGCGCCAGGGCGCCGTCGGCGGCGTCGAGGATACCGCCGAAGTTCCAGAGGATGGCCGCCGACCAGAGCACCAGCCCGCTCTCGGCGAGGCCGCCCCACTCCGCCGGCCACAGCAGCGCCGCCGCGGCGAGCCGCAGGAGGATGGAGACGGTGGTCAGCCGATTAGGCGTGACCGCCTGGATCTCCACCAGCGGCAAGAGGACGAGGATGGCCGCCGGTCGGTGGAAGAAGATCGGCGTGAACGAGGTCTCCTGCTTCTGACGAAGCCGGGCCAACCGCTCTTTGAACGAGGGGGTTCGAGAGGTCACGGGGTCGGGGTCGCCGACGCCTCGGTGGTCGCCGGGGCGCCCGCGGTGCGGGGGGGATACTTGGCGCGCACCCGCGGAGCCGTCGCGAGCGCACTGGCGCTCACTAGCATGTTGACGAAGAAGTGAAAGCGCAGGGCCAGCGCGACCGCGAGGCCGTCTTCCGTGCTGAAGCCCAGGGCGGAGAAGCCGATCATCGCCGAGAGCTCCAGCACCCCGAAGCCGCCGGGAACGAAGCTGAGGAGCTGGGCGGTGGTCCGATTGATCGCGTTGAAGAGCAGCGCCGCCAGCAGCCCCCCGGGGAGCCCGAGGAGCTCGATGATGAGCCAGATCTCGCCCACCCGGGCGACCTGGACGCAGGCTTTGAGCAAGACATGGAGCGTGAAGTCGCCCTTCCGCTCGCCCACCGCCGACGACAGGTGTCGATCGAAGTCTTCGGCCTTGCCGAGCCACTTCTCCCGCCGCTCCTCGGAGAAGAGGCGCGGGAAGTGGCGGAGGAGCGAGGTGACCCGCCGCGCCAGGCCCTTGCGGACCATGGTGAGGATGAAGAGGGCCGGGAAGCTGGTAGCGATGGTCGCCGCCGCGACGAGCGCGACCCCCGAGGGTTCGGCGAAGCCCATGGCCAGCGCGACGAAGGGGCCGATCGCGGCCAAGGAGTTGCAAATGCCGGTGGCCAGCGCGCCCCACGCGCCGGCCGCGAGGACCTCCGCGCCGGTGTACCAGTGGCTCAGTAGGATCACCTTGGCGAAGTTGCCGCCGTAGTTGGCGAAGGGCAGCACACTGGTGAGGATCGCCGCCGAGCGCTCCACGTGGACCAGGACCCCGAGGGGCACGTCGCGACCACGCCGCGGGAGCGCCACGCGGTAGCAGGCGATGGCGAAGATGCCGTTGAGCGCGTAGGGCACCAAGAGCAGCGGCCAACGGTCGCCGACGCGCTCGACGACCTCGAGCAGCACGTCCACGCCGTCCCGGGACACGAAGACGTAAACCAGCAGCGCCACGCCCAGGACGAAGCCGACGAGGCCCTTCACGCTGCGCTTCTTCTTCGGCGGCGCGGGCTCCGCCGGCGGCACCGGGTCGCTCACGGGGTCCGCCTCACCGGTCGCCCCCGGCAGCGATGCCGCTCTCGGCTCCCCGTGGCGGCGCGTCGGTCGGCACGGGGGGAACCTTGCATGGGCCCTGGGTGGGCGCTACTCGGAGAGCCGTCCGCCGGCCGAGCGCGCCGCGGCCGCCAGCGAGCGCCCATGAACCAGACGAGCGACGTCGCGATCGGGATGATCGCCCTCCCCGCGGAGCCCCTCCCGCCCGGCCGCCTCGGAGGCCTGGAGGTCCTGGTTCGCCACGCGCTGGCGCTCCAGACGGCGGGCGTCGAGCGGGTGGTCCTCGCCGGCCCCGGCGCCGCCGAGGCGGCGACCATCACGCATCCGCGACTCACCGTGCCGGTCGAGGTCGAGGCCGGCCAGCGGGCCGACTGGTGGCTGCAGGTCCGCGCCGAGGACACCACTCACCGCGGCCTGCCCAAGGAACTCCTGGCCCGCGCCCGGCGACTCGGAGCCCAGCAGGCGGCCGTCGACGGGGAGCACCGCATCCTGGCCGGCCGCGCGCCCCAGGTGGCGCTCCTCGCCCCGGGCGCACCGCTGCCGGCGGACGTCCAGCCCTGGGCGATGGAGCGGCCGCTCTTCGTGGCGCCGGCGCGCACCCGCGCCGAGCGGCGGGCGGCCATCCGGCTCCACCTGCGCAGCCTCATCAAGCCCACCAGCGGGATCTTCGAGCGGGCCTATATGCGGCCCCTGAGCCTCCAGATGACCCGGCTGCTCATGGGTACGCCGGTGAGCCCCAACGCCATCTCCTGGCTGACCCTCGCGCTGGCCTTCGCCGCCGCGGGCCTGGTGGCCCTGCCTTCGCGGACGGCGATCATCGCCGGCGGTCTCCTGCACATGTTCATGCGGGTGGTCGACTGCGTCGACGGCGAGCTGGCCCGGCTGCGCTACCAGAGCTCGGAGTTCGGCGCCTGGCTGGACACCGTCGGCGACGGCATCGGGCTCGCGGCCTTCCTGGCCGGGGTGACCTGGCAGGTGGTGGTGGTGCGCGACCTGGTGTCCCCCTGGTGGTGGGTCGGCGGCGGCGGGGTGGTGGCCTGGCTCCTGGTGCAGGCGTTCCAGATCCGCGCGGCGATGCTCACCCGGGCCGGCGGCACCTTCCAGACCATCGAGTGGGGCCATCGCGCGACGGGCGACAAATCGCTCTTCGAGCGCTTCACCGGGTCCATCGAGTACTTCCTGCGCATCGACGCCATCAGCACCTACTACGGCCTGGCGGTCGTCTTCGACGCGCTGCGGCCGCTGCTCGCGGCCCACGCCGTCATCGCCAGCGCGGCCGCGGTCTACTTCGGCCTGCAGGTCCGCGGGTTGGCCGCGCGCCGAAAGGCGGCGTCGTGAGCGGCGACGCCCCGGAAGAGACGGGCCCGCGGCGCGTCGTCCGGCGCCTCCTCGGCGCCTTCGAGGGTCGCGAGGCGTGGGTGCTCCTGGTCGCCCTCGGGCTGGCCGCCGTGGGCTACGGCCTGGCCTCCCAGCGGGTCTCGGTGGACCCACGGCTCACCGCGCTCCTCCCCGAGGGGACCCCCACCCAAGAGGCGGTCCGGGAGGCCTCCGAGCGGATGCCGGGGACCTCGCCGCTCTTCCTGGCCTTCTCGTCCTCGGACCCGGCACTCAACCGCCGGCTGGCCGAAGCCGCACGCGCGGAGGTGGCCGGCTGGGACGACACCCTCTCGGTGATCACCCGGCGGGATCCCAGCTTCTTCCTGGACCACCGGCTGCTCTACCTGGACGCCGAGGTCACCCGCCGGCTCGCAGGTCAGCTCCGCGAGTACGTGCGCTGGAAGCGCTGCGACGCGGTCCCGGGGTGCATCAACTTCCTCGACGAGCCGCCCCGGCCCGACTTCGAGGCGGCCCAGCGCGCGTTGGGTGAGGATCCCAAGGTCTCCACTCTGCTCCACTTCTTCGGCGCCGAGGAGCTCCCCGACGAGACCGGTGGGGATACCGAGGGCGACGAAGACGCGGGCCGCAGCCGCCTCGGCGACCTCTGCAGTGACGACGGCACCCTCTGTGTGGTCCAGGCCATCATGGAGGGGAACGTCTCCAACTTCGGGTACGCCGAGGACGTCCACCGCCGCGCCACGGCGGTGCTCGAGGAGGTGCGCCCGGCCGACGCCCCCGACGACCTGCGGATGGGGATCACCGGCCGCATCGAGAGCCTGGTAGCCAGCAAGGCCTCGGTCGCCTCGGACCTGCAGAAGACCGCCGGGCTCAGCGGGCTCCTGGTCCTGCTGGTGCTCCTCTTCCAGTACCGGAGCCCCCGGGCGCTGGGGATCCTGCTGCTCCCCCTGGCCATCGGCATGGGATGGACCGCGCTGCTCTGCGCGCTGATCTCCCCCACCCTGAACGTGGTCAGCGCGGCCACCCTGGCGGTCCTGATGGGCCTCGGGATCGACTTCGGCCTGCACCTCACGACCCACTACGGGACCCTCCGGGAGGATGGCGCCCGCGTGGGCGACGCGGTCCGTGACAGCGTCCTGGACCTCTTCCCCTCATTGGTGGTCGCCGGCGTCACCACCAGCGCGGGCTTCGCGGCGTTGATGGCCAGCGACTTCCGCGGCTTCGTCCAGATGGGCGCGCTCGCGGCCTCGGGCGTGCTCCTGACCCTCCTCGCCTACCTGCTCCTCTTCGGCGCGCTGACCCGCGCCCTGGACCGGATCCGCTCCGAGCGCGGCGCGCTGATCCGCAGCTGGCGCATGCCCGCCTTCTATGGCCGGCGCTGGCCGGTGCCCTGGGCCGCGGCCATCACCGTGCTGGGGCTCGCGGCGGTGATCGGCGGTGGCCTGGCCGCGCCGCGGGTGGGCTTCGAGGACGACTACGGCTCGCTCCGGCCCCGCCGCGAGAGCGGTCTCAGCCACGGCGCGGCGCTCCACGGCACCGCGAGCTCACCGCTCCTGGTCATGGCCGACGACGCCGAGACCCTGAACCGGGTGGGCGAGGCGCTGCTCGAAGAGCACCCGGACGGGATCTACGGTTCCGATGGGCCGTGGCTCCTCATGCCCTCGCTCTTCCTGCCCGACGACCAGGCGAACCGGCTGGAGGCCATCGCCGACCTCCGGGCGGTGGTCGAAGACGCCCGCCGCCACCTGGACGACGACGCCCGGGCCCGGGTGGAAGCCTGGGACCCGATGCTGGCGGTGGACGCGCCGGTGGCGGAGGGCGACCTGCCGGAGTGGGTCCGGCGCAGCCTCGGCGAGCCCGACGGCACCATCGGCGCCATCGCCGTGGCCCACATCCCCTTGCCCAGCATGAACGCCACCGCCATGGAGCGCCTCGCCGGCGACATCGACGGCTGGCGCGAGCGCTTCCCGGACGTGCGCTTCGCCTCCAACGGCGCGCTCCTCGGCGAGGTGACTCGGCAGCTGAAGAGCGACGCGCCCATCATCCTGGGGCTGGCCCTCTTGGGCCTGCTCATCGCCACCGCGCTGGTGGCCCGTTCGCTCCGGGCCACGGTGTTGGTCTTGGCCCCGGTCGTCGTGGCCACCGGGCTGCTCCTCTTGGCGATGCTCGCCCTCGGAGTCCACGTCCACCTCTATAACCTCATCGTGTTCCCGGTGGGGTTCGGCATGGGCGTCGACGGGGCGATCTACGTGGTCTGGGCCACACGGCGGCCCGAGGGCTTCGCCGAGCTCCCGGTCGTCGGGCGGGCGGTCCTGGCCTCGACGCTGACGACGATGGGCGCCTTCGGGAGCCTGATGATCAGCAGCAACCCCGGCCTCGGCTCGCTGGGCCTGCTGGCGGTGATCGCGCTGAGCGCCACCCTGCTGGCGACGCTCCTCTGGCTCCCGGCGCTGCTCTCGTGGGTGCGCCGCCGGGACCCCGCCCCCGAGTGACTCAGCGCCGGCGACGCCGGAAGAGGAACCCGAGGGCCAAGAGCGTGGGCAACGCGCCCACGGCGCCCCGGGAGCTGATGACGCCGCAGCCGCAGTGGCCGGAGTCCGGGTTGATGGTCACCGGCGGCCGGGCCGAGGCGTCGCGGAAGATCTCGCCTGCGTCCGAGAGCTCCACCGTGCCGCCATCGTAGTAGGGCAGGTCCCGCTCGACCGAGAGCTGGAGCCGCAGGTCGAAGGAGAGGTCGCTGCTGGTCGCGTTGGCCTGTTTCACCAGGACGGCGACGATGTTCTCACCCTCCTCGAAGAGCGCGCCATCGATGAGGGTGGTGACCAGGGCGTCGTCGCCGGAGGACCCGCTGGCGAAGTCGTCGTGTCCCCGGCCGTTCTCCACGTTCTCGTGAAGGACCTCGACCCCGTTGACGAAGACGGCCACGCCGTCGTCGAAGATCACCTCCAGCTCCGCGCGGGTGACCGCGCCGCCGACGGTGATGGACCGCCGGAAGTAGTTGGTGGGCACGTTGGGATCCTCGTCGCGGATCTCCGTGGCCTCGTCGCCGTCGCCGTAGCCCAGCTCGGCGGCGCCGGTGTCCCAGCCCCCGGTCTGGGTCTGCCACTCGCTCGGCGGCGCGGCGGGGTCGTCCCAGTACTCCCACTGGGCGCCGTAGGGGATCACCTCCACGTCGCGGGCACCGACCAGCGAGAAGTCGCCGCTCTCGGCGAAACGCTCGGGCTGGTTCACGTCGGTCAGCCGGACCCGGGCCTCGTCGGTGCGCACCAGCGGCGTGAGGAACTCGTAGACGCCGTCGTTCACCGCCTCCTCGGCGACCGTCAGCCAGTTCACGCCCCCGTCCACGCTGAGCTCGACGAGGATCCCGGTGGTGTCGTCGGGCGCGACCCAGCGGATCGGGAGGGATCCGCCCGCGGAGACGCTCTCGCCGCCGAGAGGCGAGACCAGCACCAGGGTGTCCTCCTGGCCGCGGAGCAGCGTCATCTCGTCGGAGACCACTCCGTCGCGGCGGATGTTGCGGAGGGTCAGCGAGGGACCGTTCACGTCGAGGATGACCGAACCGTTCTCCCACTCGGTGACCGCCATGAGCGGGTGTTCGCCGGGGCCGCTGATGCCCGCGCCGCCGTGGCCGGCGGTGACGTAGACCGTGCCCCGGAGCGCGTCGTAGGGGCCGTCCCCGCGGAGCCAGCCGTCCCCGGAGTCGACGATGTACCCCGCGGAGGTCGTGGGCGTGTCGTAGGCGCCGCGCACCTGATAAGAGCGCTCGTAGATGTGCGAGTGCCCGGCGATGACCAGGTCGACGCCGTAAGACTCGAGGATGGGCAGCGCGTTCTCGCGCATCTGGACCAGCTGGGTCTCGGTGTCCGAGTCGTGACTCCCCTTGGTGTACGCCGGGTGGTGCCAATAGGCGACGAGCCATTCCTGGTCGGTCGCCGCGAGGTCGGCTTCCATCCAGGTCAGCATCGCGCCGTCGGGAGTACGCGGACTGTCGTACGAGTCGAGCACGATGAAATGCACGTTGGCGTGGTCGAACGAGTAGTACGCCTCGGTCCCCGACGGGAGACCGCCCGCTCGGCCGTCCCCGGGCAACACGTAGGCTTCGTAGTAGGGCCCGGTCTCCAGGCCGGAGTCCGCGCTGTGCCCCTCGTGGTTCCCGATGGCCGGCCAGGTGTTCGTGTTCCGGAGGACGTTGGCGTACATCCCGAAGAAGTTGTCGGTGAACTCCCGGGTGGTCCCGTCGGAGTAGGCCATGTCGCCCACGTGGACGAAGATGTCCGGCCGCGACGCGCCGACGTAGGCCAGCATCGCGTCACGCACCTCGGCCTGGCGGGTTCCGCCGGTCCCCGAGTCACCGACGACCCACACGCGGAAGGGCTCCCGGGTCCCGGTCTCCGGCGAGGTCGTGAAGCGATCGTTGGGCTCCGCCTCGGCGGGACAGCTCCCGTCGGTGGCGGCGTAGTAGTATTGGGTCACGGGCTCGAGGCCGGTGAGGAGCGCCTCGTGTTGGGAACCGGTGCGGGTGGCCGCCACCCGTTCGGTCAGCGCGTCGCGCTCGGTACCCCAGCAGACGAACCCGCTGGGCAGGTCGTCCCGCCAGACCACGGTGACCTCGGTCTGCGTGAGCCGCTGCAGGTAGGGCGCCCGCTGGGCGGAGGCGGTCGCGACGAACCCGAGGAGGGCCGCGAGGACGAAGGCGAAGCGGCTCACTGGTCGCCTCCCAGCACGCCGAGGAGGGCCGCGGCCTGGCTGGCCAGGGCCGGAGACGCCGACTGGACCCGGACGAGCTGGTCCCGCGCCTCGGTGCGGCGGCCGTTCGCGAGCAGCGCCCGGGCGTAGTGCAGCCGGGCCGCCAGCGAGCGGCGGCGGCGGAGCATCCGCTCCGCGTCACCGAGGGCGAGCTCGCGAGCGGCGCGGGCCAGGTCCGCGCGACCGGCGGCCTCCAGCAGGTCCCCGCGGAGCAGGAGCCAGCGTGTCTTCACCGGGGAGCGATCCATCACCCGCTGAACTTCTTGGAGCGCGTCGTCGAAGCGCCCCAGCCCGCGCAGGGTGGCCACCCGCGCCAAACGGACGGGGACCGCACCGCCGAGCCGGGCGGCGTCGCGCGCGTAGCCCGCCGCCGCTTCGTCGGCGCGCCCCAGGCGCTCGAGGACCCGGCCTCGGCCCAGGGCCATCTCCACCGTGACCCGCCGGGCGAGGACCGCGTCGTAGTCGGCCAGGGCGGCGGTCCAGCGCTCCATCGTCTCGCGCACCTCCGCCCGGCGAGCGAGCGCCGCCAGGGACCCCCGATCGACGGCGCGGTCGAGCTCGGCCTCCGCCTCGGCGGGGCGACCGCGCTGCATCCACATGTCGGCCCACAGGAGCGACGAGCGCTCGATGTCCGCGTCGGGGTCGAGGGTGCGCGCCAGGCTCAGGTCGTCGGCCGCCCGCTCGGGGTTCCGCTCCTGGAGCCAGATCTCCGCCCGCTCGAGCAGGAGCGCCACGTCGTGGGGTCGCTGGGCGAGCTCTTCGGTGAGCTCGGCGATCTCTTCATAGGGGGCGTCGTGGGCGGCTACTCGCCGGGCGGCGCCGAACACGAGGCCTGGGGCGAGGAGGAATGAGGCGAGGAGGGCTGGGCGCATCGGAGGGGATCATGGGGCCACTTTCCGAACGACGACCGAACGGACCGGCTCCGTGACGATTGTGACGTTCGGGGCCCGGCGATCATTAATCGCCCCACCCAGGGTTCGTCAGAGCCGGTGGACGCCGATGAGCCGGAGCTCGTCTTCGTCGTTCCGGGCGAAGTGCACCAGCGTGGCCGGGAGCTCGTCGTCACCCCGGGTCAGATCCATGCGAACGATGGTGTAGTCCTCGTGGGTCAGACCGTGGGGCAGTCCGTCGGCGCAGAGGCGGCCGGCGTCGTCGGCGCGGGGCTCGCTCTCCCAGCTCAGGGCCTCGCCGGCGTGGTCGTAGGCGGTGAAGCGGTAGCTGACCGGGAGCTCGTCGAAACCGTAGTAGCGCCAGAGGTCCGTGGCGCAGACCCGGTGGTCCCCGGCTTCGGTGGCCTCGATGCGGAAGCCGTCGAAGGGGGCCGTCCCCTGGAACCAATGGCGCGCCGTCTTGCGCTGGCGGGCCAGGATCTGCTCGACGAGGTACTCGGAGGATCGGGGATCGCTGAGCTCGGCCACGGCGACCACGGCCTCGATGTGCTCGCGGTCGTAGCGCATGATGATCTTCGAGGCCCAGAAGGCGTCGAGCCGGTCCATGCGCCGGAGCGGGAACCAGAGCCGGTTGGGGGCCCAGAGCTGCGGCTCGTAGGCGTCGACGCTGTAGCGCCCGATGGCCGGCAGCCGCGAGGCGCGCACGCCATCCCAGGGCCGCTGCCACAAGCCGAAGGTCACCAGCGAGCCGGCGAAGTAGCCCCAGTCGAACTGCGGGGCCCAGCCGATCCACGGGCGCTTGTCGTGGGCGCCGAAGGTGCCCAGACCGCGCCCGAAGTCGACCAGGTGGTGCCGCACGTAGCCGAGCTCGGCCTCGTCGCGGACGGGCACCCACATGTCCAGGGTGTTGTCTTCCTTGATGTCCGCCTGGTCCAACCAGGCCAGGAAGACTCCCTGGGCCCGCACGTCCCGCCGATGCTCGTGGTCGATGCGGTCGTTGGGGTCGTCGCCGCGGCGGCCCTGCATCGGGTAGCCCCCGATGACCACGCCATCGAGGAAGCGGCTGGTGAAGCCGCGGTAGACCCCGTTCTCGTCGGGCCGGTTCACCAGAGCGAGGGTCTGGTCCAGGTGCTCGTCGTCGAGGGGGACCTCGTCGCCGAACTGGTTCTCGCGGACCGCGCCCTCGTCGATGATGAGCTGGTCCCGGCGAAAATGGATGATCTGGTCGTCGGGCGTGAAGTACCCCACGCCCCAGAGCAGCCGGGCCAGGATGATGTCCGCCGCGCTCTCGCCCTCCGGGAAGAGCGGGTCGTCGAACTTCATGATGTGCGCGTTGCCGGCGGCGTCCTCGACGATGAAGCCGATGCCCATGCCGCCCACCTTGGTGCGCTTGATGGTGAAGGGCGGCTCGGGGGCGGGCATGCCGGCCCCGGGCCCGATCGCGAGCTCCTCGGGCGTGACGTCCCGGACGCCGATGCGGTTGGTCCACCAGCTCGAGTTGGGGACCTCGCCGATCGCGTTGATGTTGTGGGCCGTCTCGAACCCGGGGAAGCCCAGGCCGTCGATGACCGGGACCATGTACATGGTCTGGACCTTGTCGACGACGCTGAACTCGCGGACCTCCGGCTGCCGGATGAGCCGCTGGTCCATGACCTGCCAGATGGGGTCGCGGTTCGCGTACCGGACGCGGGCGGCGGGCGCGGCGGCGCAAGCGCTCGTGATGGCGAGCAGGAGGGCGACGAAACCGCGCTGGGTCTTCTTCGCGTTCATAGGACGTCCGAGGGGTCGTTGGCGGGCGCGAAGCGCAGGTTGAAGTAGATGCCCTCGCGAGACGCGGCGACCTGGATGCGCGCCACGAAGGCGGTCTTGGAGAACATCATCAGGCCGCCGCCGTAGCCGAAGTGCCAGTCCCGGGGGTGGGCCTGCTCCCAGTGGTTGGCGGCGATGCCCACGTCGGTGAAGAGGTAGCCCGCGAACGAGGGCGCGATGGGGTAGCGGTACTCGACGGTGCCGAGGCCCGAGTAGCGGGAGCGGAAGCGCTGCCGGGAGAAGCCGCGGAGCATGTCCGGGCCCTCGAGGAGCGCCCAGCCATCGAAGGGGATGTTCTCCTTGTGGCCCACCACGGCCTCGAAGCGCGCCCGGAGCCGGAGCACCCGGTCGTGCTCGTAGAGGTTGATGAAGCCGTCCACGTCCGCGCCGACCCGGCCGAATTGAGAAGGATCCTGGCGCACCCCCTGCTGCCAGCCGCCCCACACCTGGAACCACGCGCCCTCCGAAGGGAGCGAAGGCGGCATGTAGGTGGTGCCCTGCCGACGTCGGTCGACCACCAGGCGCAGCTCGGTGCGGGTGTTGGTCTGGGGCTGGAAGAAGCCCACGAGCTGGTTGGCTTCGTAGGCCTGGTTGATCCAAGGGTCCCGCTGGCCGAGGTCACCGGTGTCGAAGCGGGACCAGACCCAGGTGTTGGAGAGCCGCAGCCAGATCCGGTCGGCCATGGGGAAGCGCAGGGCGAGCTCGCCGAGGAGGGTCTTGCGGCGGTAGCGGCTCCGGACGGCCTGGTCGCTGTCGTAGACCGAGAGCGGCAGATCGGTGTCGTAGGGGTCCTCGCGATCCCCGGTCCCCACCCCGAAGAAGCGGTCGGCCCGGCGGACCACGTAGCGGACGCCGGCCTCGACGGTCACGTGGGAGGACCGGTTCCCCGACGAGAGGGAGAGCTGGTAACGCTGGTTGTAGAAGCCGCCGAAGCCGATCCGGGCGCTGATCGACTCGCCCTTGCCGAAGAGGTTCCGGTGATAGGCGCGCAGCCCGCCGTTCAACCCGAAGCCGGTCTCCACGAAGGCGGAGGGGATGAGGCCATAGGTCCCATCGTCGCTGACGAAGAGACTCATGAAGCGGTTGATGAGCTGGTACTTCCGGTTGAGCTTGGCCAGCGCGATGATCGGGCGGGTCACCAGCCAGAGGCTGAAGCGCACCGGCGCGAAGACGATCCGCGGGATCCAGAGCAGCCCCCGCCGGGTGCGCTCCTCCTCGGTGAGGTTCCGCGCCTGCCCCGGGAGCGTCTGCTCGCCGTCGGCTTCGGGCTCGGCCGGGATCTCGGGCAGCGGGGCCTCGCCCGCGGGTCGCGGAGTGGGCACGGAGCCGGGCTCGATCGGATCCGGGAGATCGTCGAGGTCGTCGCTCTCGATCTCCCCCTCGGCCTGATCCGTGGGCTCGGCGTCCTCGGTGGGCGTCACCCGCTCTCCGGCCGTCGAGTCCACCGGCGCCTGGGGGAGGCCGTCCGGGCTGAGGTCGGGCATCTCCTCGCCGTCGTCGTCCTCGGTCACCTCTTCGGGCGCCTGCGCTCGGACGGAACCGGGCCCGACGAGCCCCATGAGACCCAGCGCCCCCACCAGGCACACCCCACGAAGACCGAAGGATGCCCAGCTGGGGCATCTTCGCACACCACGCATGCCGGTCTGACGCGAGGGCGAGGCGCAGCGTTTCCGTCCAGCGCCGATTGTTGCGGCTCCCGCCCTACCCTCAGCGGTGGGTTTGGAAAAGCGCGCCCCCGCGGACGACGAGGAGGGTGGCAAGGGTTGGCACGGATTGGCCTGGCTCGACCCTTGCTGGGAAAGGACCCCATGCGCACGCCCATCGCCCTCACCCTCCTCGCCCTCGCGGCAGGATGTCCGCGGACCGTCACGGTCGACGACACCGAACCGGCCCCGCCGCCGATCCCCGTGGGGGCCTCCGAAGCCATGCTCATCGGCCCCGAGGGCGGCGCGCTCGCCCTCCAGGGCCTGGAGCTCACCATCCCCGCGGGAGCGCTCGCCGAGCCCACGCGGATCGAGGTGACCGCCATCGACGACCGGGCGCCCGGGACCTTCACCGCCTACTCACCGGTCTTCCGCTTCGAGCCCGCGGGCCTCACCTTCGCCACCCCCGCCTCCATCCGGCTGCCCTTCGACGGTGACGGCACGGTCGCCTCGATCTTCTGGACCGACGACAACGGCGCCTTCACCGCCCGACCCACCGAGGTCGAGGGCGCGTGGGCCACCACCAGCGTGCACCACTTCAGCCAGGCCTTCGTCGGCACCGCGTGCGCCGAGTGCTGCCGCCAGGCCGCCGAGGGGCTCGATCTGCTCTTCGTGGTCGACGACTCGGGCTCGATGTCCGAGGAGCAAGCGGCCCTCAACGCCGAGATCCCCCGCCTGGCGCAGGTGTTGGCCACCGGCGACCTCGACGGCGACGGCGTGCAGGAGTTTCCGGCCATCGGATCCCTGCACGTGGGCATCATCAGCACCGACCTGGGGACCGGGCCGGGCGGCGCGTGCTCCGGCTCCGGTCGCGACGGCATCCTCGTGGACGACGGCGACGCCCTGGACCCGTCGTGCTCCGCGACCTACCCCGCGTGGCTCGAGCCGGCCACCGGAGCCCCCATCGCCGACTTCGCGGGCGACGTCGGGTGCGTGGCCGGCAACCTGGGCACCGACGGCTGCGGCTTCGAGCAGCACCTCGAGGCGACCCTCAAGGCGCTCACCCCGTCGACGTCGGGGATGACCTTCGCCGGCGGGACCACCGGTCACGGCGACGGCGCCAACGCCGGCTTCCTCCGCGAGGACGCGGTCCTCGCGGTCATCGAGCTCACCGACGAGGACGACTGCTCGGCCAGCGACCTGGCGCTCTTCGACACCGCCGCGCCCGAGTACACGCCCAACATCAACCTGCGCTGCACCGAGCATCCCGAGGCCTTGCAGGCGTTGGCCCGCTTCCGGGACGGCCTGCTCGCGCTGAAGGCCGACCCCACCCAGGTGGTCTTCACCACCATCAGCGGCATCCCGGTCGACCTCCAGGGCGCGACCTACGCCGACATGCTCGCCGACCCGCGCATGCAGCTGACCCCCGACCCGGACAACTCCACCCAGCTCCTCCCCGCCTGCGAGACGCCCAACGGCATCGCCTACCCCTCGCGGCGGCTGATCGGCATGGCCCAGGAGCTCGAGAGCGCGGGCGCGAAGACGGCCGTGACCTCCATCTGCGACGCCGAGTTCGACGGCGCCGTCGCCGTCATCCTCGAGCAGGTCGCGGCCGGGGTCAGCGGTAGCTGCGAGTGACGCGGAGCGCGGGGTGCCGCGAGGGCACCCCGCGCTACCAGCTCGAAGGCAGTTCGCCGCGCTGGATGAGGCTCGCCAGGTCCATGCTCACCGCGACGCTCACGTGGACCAGGAAGCCGGCCCAGATGGAGCGGTAGCGCAGCGCGAGGGTCCCCAGCGCCAGCCCGGCCACGATGGCCCCGACGGTCTCGGGCCACGGCTTGCCGAAGTGGATCAGGCAGTAGGGGACCATCATCGCGAAGATGGCGTGGCTGCCCATCGTCCGCTCGAGGACCTCGAGCCAGTGCCCGCGGAAGAAGAACTCCAGCGAGAAGAACTGGAGCGCGTAGAGGGACTCCCACCAGAGCAGGTCCGAGAGGCTGCGACCGGCGAGGTCGTACATCGGGTACTTGTTCTGGAAGGTGGGCTCGTAGGAGACCAAGGCCACCAGCGGGAGGACCACGCAGAGGCAGGCGCCGTAGATGGCCAGGTGGTTGGCGAAGCCCTCGGTGGTCAGGCCGTGGTCCCGGAGCCGCTCGCGCAGCACGAGCTTCACGAAGAGCGCGGGGACCACCAGGTACCCGGCGATGCGCCAGCCGGTCCACCAGAGCTTCTCATTGGCCTGATAGAGCGGCGAGAAGCGGTCCTGGGCCCAGTCGGCGTCGACGAAGCGGGACGCGAAGGCGTCGAAGCCCTCGCCCTTGCCCGCGTAGTGGAGCGCGGCGAGGATCAGCGCGCCGAGGACGAGGGTCGCCGCCGGCTTCCAGTCCGGTCCGAGCCCGGCGTCGGCCCGGGCCTGTCGGTGAGCCAGCGCGCGCGCATCGGATCGCCGCCAGGCCCCCAGGGTGACCCAGCGCAGGTAGCCCAGCGCGCCCGGCTCGCGCGCACCGTCGGCAGGCGGCTCCACCTCTCGGGCCGGGTCCTCGGGCTGCGACAGCCGCGGTGCCGGCCGCTTCTTCTTTCGCTTGCTCACGGCTCGGCGCTCACCGATCGGTCCGGAAGCGCCCGAGCAGGATCCGCGCGGCCGCCGCGGCGGTGCGCTCGCCGCTCCGGACCGCCGACTCCTCACCGGGCCACGCCGCCAGGACGGCCGGGTGGGTGTGCAGCTCCCGGAGCAACGCCTCTTCGACGAGCTGCCGCATCCAGCGGGCTCGCTGGTCCTCGCGACGCCGATGGAACACCCCGCTGGCCCTCTCCGCGTCGGCGCGCTCCCGCACCGCGTCCCAGAGCTCCTCCAGCCCGGTCCCCTCGCGGGCGCTGGTGAGGCGCACCGCCGGCGCGCTCTTGCCGCGCATCAGCTTCAGCGCGGACCGCAGCTCCGCGGCCCGGCGCTCCGCGTGGGCCCGGTTGTCGCCGTCGGCCTTGTTGACGGCCAGCAGGTCGGCGACCTCCAGGATCCCGCGCTTGATCCCCTGTAGCTCGTCGCCGGCCCCCGCGAGCATGAGGACCACGAAGAGGTCCACCATCTCCCGGGCCATGACCTCCGACTGACCGACGCCGACGGTCTCCACGAGCACCACGTCGTACCCCGCGGCTTCGCAGAGCAGGAGGCTCTCCCGGGTCTTGCGGGCCACGCCGCCGAGGTTCCCGCTGGTGGGCGAAGGGCGGATGTACGCCCGGTCGTCCTTCGCCAGCGAAGCCATGCGCGTCTTGTCACCCAGGATGCTGCCGCCGCTGAGCACGCTCGAGGGGTCGATGGCCAGCACCGCGACCCGATGCCCCCGCTCGACGAGGAGCGAGCCGAAGGCGTCGATGAAGGTGCTCTTGCCCACGCCGGGGACGCCGCTGATCCCCAACCGGAGCGCGCCGCCGGTGGCCGGCAGCACGCCTTCGAGGAGGACCTCGGCGTCGGGGCGGTGGGCCGGGAGCTCGCTCTCCACCAGGGTGATCGCCCGCGCGAGCATGGCGCGCTCGCCGGCCATCACCCCTTGGGCGAGCTCCTGCGGAGTCGGCTTGGGCATCGCTCAGCCCGCGAGCGAGTCTTCGAGCCGGTCGAGCAGCTCGACGGCGGCCTTCCCGATGACCGTGCCCGGACCGAAGATCGCCGCGGCGCCCGCCTCGGTGAGCGCCTCGTAGTCCTGGGGCGGGATGACGCCACCGCAGACGATCAAGATGTCCTCGCGCCCCTCGGCGGCCAAGGCGTCGCGGAGCATCGGGACGAGGGTCAGGTGACCGGCCGCCAGGGAGCTCACGCCCACCACGTGCACGTCGTTCTCGACGGCCTGCCGCGCGGTCTCCTCCGGGGTCTGGAAGAGCGGCCCGACGTCCACGTCGAAGCCCATGTCCGCGAAGGCGGTGGCGATGACCTTCTGCCCTCGGTCGTGGCCGTCCTGGCCCATCTTGGCCACGAGGATCCGCGGCCGGCGCCCCTGGTTGGCCAGGAAGGCCTGGGCCCGCTCCCGCGCCTGCTGGGTGGCGGCGTCGTCGCCCGCTTCGCTCTGGTACACGCCTTCGATGCTCCGGATGGTCGCCTGGTGCCGGCCGTAGACCTTCTCCAGCGCCAGGGACATCTCGCCCACGGTCGCCTTCGCGCGCGCGGCCTCGATGCCCAGGGCCAGGAGGTTCCCATCCCCGGTCTCGGCGCACTTGGTGAGCGCCGCCAGCGCCGCGTCGACCTGCGCGGGATCCCGCTCGGCGCGCAGGGCCTGCAGCCGCGCGAGCTGCGCCTCCCGGACCTCGCGGTTGTCCACCTTGAGGATGGGGATCTCGTCGGCGGTCTCGGGCACGAAGCGGTTGATCCCGATGATGGCCTGCTTCCCGGAGTCGATGCGCGCCTGGGTGCGGGCGGCGGCCTCCTCGATGCGGAGCTTGGGGAGCCCCTCCTCGATGGCCTTGGTCATCCCGCCGACGGCCTCGATCTCCTGGATGTGGGCCCAGGCCTTCTCGGCCAGCTCTCGGGTGAGCCGCTCCACGTAGTAGCTGCCCGCCCAGGGATCCACGGTCTCGGTGGTGCCGCTCTCGAGCTGCAGGTGGAGCTGGGTGTTGCGCGCGATGCGCGCGGAGAAGTCGGTGGGCAGCGCCAGCGCCTCGTCGAGGCTGTTGGTGTGCAGGCTCTGGGTGTGGCCCTGGGTGGCGGCCATGGCCTCGATGGCCGTGCGCGCGACGTTGTTGTAGACGTCCTGCGCGGTGAGGGACCAGCCCGATGTCTGGCAGTGGGTCCGGAGCGCCATCGACTTCGGGTTCTCCGGCTCGAACTGCCGGACGATCGTCGCCCAGAGGAGCCGCGCGGCGCGCAGCTTGGCGACCTCCATGAAGAAGCTCTTGCCGATGGCGAAGAAGAAGCTGAGCCGCGGCGCGAAGGCGTCGATCGCGAGACCGGCGGCCAGCCCGGTGCGGATGTACTCGAGGCCGTCGGCCAAGGTGTAGCCGAGCTCGAGATCCTGCGTCGCCCCGGCTTCCTGCATGTGGTAGCCGCTGATCGAGATGCTGTTGAAGCGCGGCATGTGCTTCGACGTGTGGGCGAAGATGTCGGCCACGATCTGCATCGAGGGTTCGGGCGGGTAGATGTAGGTGTTCCGGACCATGAACTCCTTGAGGATGTCGTTCTGGATGGTCCCGGAGAGCTGCTTCTGGTCGACGCCCTGCTCCTCGGCGGCGACGACGTAGAGCGCCATGATCGGCAGCACCGCGCCGTTCATGGTCATCGACACGCTCATCTGGTCGAGGGGGATGCCCTCGAAGAGGATCCGCATGTCGAGGATCGAATCGATGGCCACGCCGGCCATGCCCACGTCGCCGGCGACCCGCGGGTGGTCCGAGTCGTAGCCGCGGTGCGTCGCCAGATCGAAGGCGATGCTGAGGCCCTTCTGCCCGGCGGCGAGGTTGCGGCGGTAGAAGGCGTTGCTCTGCTCGGCGGTGGAGAAGCCCGCGTACTGCCGGATGGTCCAGGGCCGACTGGCGTACATCGTCGAGTACGGGCCGCGGACATAGGGCGCGAAGCCCGGGTAGGTCCCCAGGTGCGAGAGGCCCTCGAGGGCCGCGGCGCCGTACCGCGCCGGCACGTGGATCCCCTCCGGGGTGTCCCAGCCGCTGCGCTCGGGCACCGGCGTCTCGGCGGTCTCGATGGCGTCGAAGGCCAGCGAAGAGAAATCGGGCCAGTCCATCAGCCTTCGCCTCCCTCGACGACGCGCAGGGCCGTCGCGATGCCCAGCCCCTCGAGGACGCCGGCGAGCGCGTGGAGCAGGTCCTTGCCCTCGTGGAGGAAGAGATCGACGCCGACCTTCTCCAGGGCCTCGGTCGCGTCGCCGCCACGGCCGGCGACGAGGACCATCTTGGCGCCCTTGGCCTTGAGTGCGGGCGCGAGCGCCTCGGCGACCTCGGCCAGCCGGCCGTCGCTGGTGCAGACGACCGCCAGCCGCTGCCCCTCGAAAGCGGCGAGCGCGGCGTCGACGTCCGCGTAGCCGGTGTCCGACGCCTGGGCGCCGAGCCCGGCGGCGGCGAGGAGGTTGGTGGTCCAGGTCAGCCGCGCCGAGTGCTCGGCCAGGGGTCCGACGTTGGCCACGAAGGCGTCGGGCCGGGCGCCGTGGCGGGCGGTCCATCCGTCGACCGCGTCACGCAGCGCCTCCCAGGGCGCGGCCGGCGGCAGCCGCTGCACCGGCGCGACGTGGAGCGAGGCGCGCCCGGTTCGCACCAGGGTGCCGACGCTGTAGAGGTCGACCCCGAGCTCGATGGAGCGCAGCACCGCCGCGTCGTAGGGGGCGCCCCCGGCACGGAACGAGCGGACCGCTTCGGCCAGCGCGAGCATGCTCTCGTGGCGCTCGTCGGAGCTGGCCGAGGTCAGCTCGTTGCCCAGCTCGACCTCCACCTCGCGGATGCGCGGGTTGGGCCGTTCCACCGGGGCCTCGTCGAGGTCCGGGAAGACGCTGACCCCGACCACCGGGCGCTTCCGGGTGGAGACCGCGTCGAGGATCTGCCTCTGGAACGAGGCGATCGAGCGGGCGACCCGCCCGGCGAGGAGCGCGCGGTCCATGCCGCCGCCCTTCTCCACGTCCTGCAGCTCCGCCCAGGCCTCGCGCGCGATGCCGTGGGTGAGCTGCTCGAAGGCGTAGCTACCGGCGGCCGGATCGTCGACCTCGGCGAGGTAGCTCTCGTCCCGGAGCACGTGCTGGGTGTTCCGGGCGACCCGGCGCGCGAGCTCGTCGCTCTCGCCGAGGGCGTCGTCGAAGGGGACCACGCTGATCGAGTCGGCGCCGCCGACCGCGGCGGCGAAGGTCTCGGCGGTCCCCCGCAGCATGTTGACCCACGGGTCCCGCCGGGACCGGCTGGCGCGGTCGCTGACCGCGTGGAGGGTCATCCGCTGCGCTTCGGCGTCCCCGCCCAGGGCGGCGACCACCTTGGCCCACACCCAGCGCAGCGCGCGGAGCTTGGCGATCTGCGAGTACACGTGGCTGGAGACGCCCACGGTGAAGCGCATCGTACGGGTGGCGTCGGCCAGCGAGAGCCCCGCGGCGTCCATGCGCCGGAGGTAGGCGAGCCCGGTGGCCACCGCCCAGGCGACCTCGGCGGAGACCGAGGCGCCCGCCGCTTGGTAGCGACGGGTGTCGACGAGCAGCGCCTTCATCCCCGGCGCGCGTTCCCGGGTGAGGCGGACCACGGCGTCGACCTCTTCCCACGCCGTGGTGAGCCCGCCCGCGAGGGTGCCCTCGCGGACCAGCACGCCCAGGGGGTCGGCGCCGAAGCCGCCGGTGAGGTCCCCGGCGTCCACGCCGCGATGCTTCGCCAACGCGAGGAGCGCGGCCGCGGCCGAGAGGGAGTCGCCCCGCGCCTCGAGCTGCAGGGGGAGCTGACCGAGGGGGAAGTGCTCCAGCACCACCCCGAGGTCGCCCGCCGTCAGCACCCGGGTCCCGTGGTCGAGGCCGGCGCGGAGCCAGATGCCTTCGGCGCCGCCGGCCAGCTCCGCTCGGATCTGGACGGCGGCCTCGTGCATCCGCGGGTCCTCGACCAACGGCCAGATGGCCCAGCCGCGCTGGGGCCGGATGCCTTCCGGGAGCCGCTCGGCGGCCTCCGTGTAGAGGGCCTCCACCCAGACCTCGCTGGTCAGGTCCTTCGCCAGGGCGTCGGGGGTCTTGCCGCGCGAGTCGGCTGCGACCTTCGCCGCCCAGGCCTCCGCCGTCACGGGCTCGAAGGCGCCTCCGAAACGCTTCTCCTCCGCTTTTTCCACGGGGCCGGGTGTAGTCGGGCGGCCGGAATACCGCAATAGGTTCCGATGCGTTCTGCGCCGGGAGGTCGCCCGCGCGATACGTATCGCGGAGGCGACCGGGGCCGACGGATCCGTCGAATCCGGGCGATTCGAGGATTCCACGCCCCGCGAGGGCCGGCGGCGCACGTTTTTCGGCCGAGCGGGCTCGCCCGGGGCGCGGGCCCATGTCAGCTTCGGCGCCGTGATGAGGGGACCCATCCTGGTCGTCGACGACGATCCGACGCTGCGTGCGGCGTTGGGGCGCATTCTGCGCGCCGAGGGTCACGAGGTGATCGAGGCCCGGAACGGCGACGAGGCCGTCCGCGCGGCCCGCCGCGATCGCCCGGCCCTGCTGGTCCTCGACTGCGCCATGCCCGGCATGGACGGCGAGATGGTGCTGGACACCCTGGGCCGGGCCGACCTGGCGACCGTGTTGCTCACCACCACCACCGAGCAGCAGCGGCGCGCCGAGGAGCGAGGGGTCCTCGGGCTCTGCAAACCCTTCCAGGTCGAAGATCTACTCGCCGCCGTCGCGCGGCACCGGGACCGCTTCGAGGGCGCGGCCTAGCGCTGCGGGTCGGCGTCCTTCGCCGCCCCATCCTTCGGCGCCGCATCTTCGGCGCTTTCTTCCTTCGCTCCGTCGTCGTCGTCCGGCTCGGGGACCGCCTCGGGCTCCTTCACGTAGAGCTCCTTGGTCAGAACCAGCGTGAGCGCCGTCAGCGGCGCGGCCATGGCGATGCCCAGGGTCCCGCCGAGGACCCCCAAGAGCACCTGGGCCAGGATGAGCAGCGCCGGCGGGAGCTGGACCGCGCGCCGCTGGATGATCGGCGTGACCACGTAGCTCTCCAGGAACTGGAGGCCGGCGTAGAGGACCAGGACCCAGAGCGCCCGGTCGGGGCTCTGCAGCAGCGCCAGCAAGGCGGGCGGGACCACGCTGACGATGGGCCCGATGTTGGGCACGAAGGTGAGGAGCCCGGCCAGCAGCCCCATCAAGACCGGCAGGGGCACGTCCAACAGTGACAGACCCACCGCGGAGCAGACGCCGATGATGGTCGCCGAGGCGAAGAGCCCGAGGAGGAAGTGCCGCAGGGTCTCGGTGGCTTCGACCGAGACCTCGAGGGCCCGCTCCCGATGCCGCGGCGGGAAGAGGAGCAGCAGCCCCCGTCGGTAGGCCTCGGGCTCCAGGGCGCCGTAGATGCCGACGATCAGGATCACCACGATATCGACGAAGAAGGAGATCCCGGACGTGAAGACGCCCATGACGCGTCCGCCGCCCTCCCCGGTGAAGGTGGCGGGATCGGGGATCGCCGAGAGCACGGGCCGGCCCCACGCCTGGGAGCCGAGGTACTCCCGGAGCCGCTGCACGGCCTCCGGGAGCTGGTCGGCGAGCTCCTTGGATTGCTCCTCGAGGAGCGGGGCGGCGTACCAGGCGAAGAGGACGGCGGCACCCAAGTGCACCAGCAGCACGATGCCGACCCGCCAGCGACCGGGGATGGGGAGCACCTTCCCCAGGAAGTCGCCGAGGGCGCGGAAGTAGATGGCCAGGAGGAAGCCGGCGAAGGCCACCAGCAGGACATGCCCGGCGTAGAAGACCGCCAGGAAGGCGAAGACCGCCATGGCGCTCAAACCGAGGGCCATCCCCACCCGACGGACGAAGGTGTCGCGCGACCGCATGGCCCCCCTCTAGGGCAGCCCGTCGCCAGCGGAAGGGGATCACCAGGAGAGCGCGAGGACGAGCGCGGCCGCCGATTGAAGCGCGATGAGCGCGGCGTAGTGGAGGGCGAGGACCCGGGAGGTCGACGCCGTGAGCGCCTCGGCGGCCGCGCGACGGCCGCCGACCATCAGCCGCGCCCCAGCCGGCCACGGCACCGGCCCGTCCCGGAAGCCGCCGCCGGAGCCGCTGTCGAAGCGGGCGACCACCGCCACCCGCGCCCCGTCGGCGAGCACGGTGGTCTCGTTGGCGAGGGCGACGCCGCGCTCGGGGAGCGTCACCACCAAGGTGTCGGGCCCCTGAACCCGCGCGTCGCCGACGACGGTGAAGACCGCCCCGTCGACCCGCACCTGCCCCTCGGTGCGCAGCGTGCCCTCGAGCGCGCGGAGCTCGCCGCCCTCGGCGTCCTCGGTGGAGGCCAGCGAGCGGAGGAAGCGCGCCCGCTGCAGCGCCCGCCACGGACGGTGGAAGCAGAGGATCCATCCGAAGAGCGACGCCGCCAGGAGGAGCCAGAACGTCCCCCCGGTGCGCTCGCCGAGGCGGTCTCCGAAGTCGTCGTCGCGGCGGACCCCCTGGCGGTCGACGACCATCGCGCGCGCCGACGCCGGACAGTACCCGAGGACTCGGAAGCGCCCCGGGGCCTCGGGCAGCGGCTCGACGTTCACCCGGTGGACCGGGCAGTCGGTGGGCACGTGCCCCACTCCGCCCCCGTCGCGCGCCGCCACCGTGACCCCCTGGCCGGCGGCGCGGACGACCACATCCGTCTCCGGGAGCAGGAGCTCCGGCGCCGAGGGCTGGAGCTCCCGGGACACGTCGACAACCTCCATGGGCCGAGGCGTGACCAGGGTCGCTCCCACCAGCGCCAGGACCGCGAGCCCGGCGAGCATCGCCGACACGCCCGCTGCCCGAGCGACGGCGGGGAGCGCGACCGGGTCGTCGTCGAGGGGCTCTCCGTCGAGCGCGTCGCGGACTTGGAGGTAGCGCGCGACGTGGTGCGCGCTCACCAAGGGGACCAACGTCCCGGAGACGACCGCGGCGGCGGCGGCCGCGGCGAGCGGCGCGGCGGTCTCGCGCTCCACCAGCAGGAACGCAGTGAGGGGAGCCACGAAGCAGGCCGCGCCCGCGAGGACCATCCAGACGCGGGTCCCGACGGGGAGCCGGGTCACGGCGCGCGCCGCCAGGAGATAGGCGTGGGAGGCGACGCCCGCGGGGACGTCCTGGTCGCGGACGACCAAGGGCGTGAAGGCGAAGGGGTGAACGATGGAGCCGAAGAGCGAGGCGCCGAGCGCCGCGCCCAACAGATACGCCGCGGGCTCGGGCCCCAGGTGCCCGGCCACGGTGTCCAGGACCGACGCGCCGGCCGCGCCGGCCAGCACGGTGCCGACCACGAAGACGTAGACGAAGAAGAACCCACCCTTGGCGCCGGTGCGTTCGGGGCCCACCACCCCGCCGAGCTGACGGCCGAGGAGCCGCGTCACCGCCAGCGCCGGCGGGACGCCGAGGAGGCAGCTCGCCGCCGCCGCGATGGGGAAGAGCAGCCCGTAGGACACGCTCGTCCCGAGGGAACGGCGGAGCACGGTCGCGGTGGTCGCTTCGGCCACCCCGAAGCATTATCACGAGCCTCGGGGGGACGCCGCGTGCGGTGGTTCGTGTACGGCGCGGGGGTCCGTGCTAAGGGGTCCGCGTGCGCCAGCGACTCCTCGCGACCTGGGGCGTCGTCTGCGTGCTCGCGCTCCTAGGCAACGCCCTCTACCGACTGACCCCTCTCGCCATCGAGCCCTGGGTGGAGGGCCAGATGAGCCTCTGGCAGAAGGCCGTCTTCGTCGTCTGGGCGGTCATCAACGCCTACACCGAGGGCTACCGCGGGTTCCACCAGCGGTTCAGTCCGCGGGTGGTCGGCCGCGCGTTCCACCTCGGGGAGAACCCGAGGCCCCTGGACGTCGTCTTCGCCCTGCCCTTCGTGATGAGCCTCTACCACGCCCAGAAGCGCCAGCGGATGATCAGCTGGACCTTCATCGTCGTGCTCACGCTGGTCATCCTGGCCGTCCGGGCGCTGCCCCAGCCGTGGCGAGGGATCATCGACGGCGGCGTGGTCGTGGGTCTCGGTCTGGGTGCGCTCTCGGTGGTCTACTTCTATGTCCGCGGCTTGCGCGGTGATCCGCCGCCCGCCCCGGACCTGCCGGACCCCCACCCGCCCCAGCGTCTCTCCGCCGAGGGCGTGCAGGGATCCTGAGGTCCCGGCGGGTCTCGCCGGGACGCGGCCGCGCGCTCAGCTCAGGCGGTGCAGCAGCGCCGCATTGAA
Source organism: Myxococcales bacterium UBA1660 (assembly GCA_002320815.1). Lineage (GTDB taxonomy): Bacteria > Myxococcota_A > Polyangia > Polyangiales > Houyiibacteriaceae > UBA1660. The sequence goes on along the minus strand of DCLA01000010.1, from coordinate 43,120 downwards.
CGCCGGTAGGTCATCGGGGGTCCGCGAGGTGATGAAGGGGCCGTCGAGGACCACGTCCTCGTCGACCACCTCGGCGCCCGCGTTGCGGAGGTCGGTGCGGACGGACTCGAAGGAGGTCATCCGGTGACCGCGGACGACGTCGGCTTCGATGAGGAGCTGCGGCCCGTGGCACACGGCGGCGACGGGCTTGTCGGCTTCGACCATGGCCTTGGCAAAGGCCACCATGCGGCCGTCGGTGCGGAGGTGGTCGGGGGACCAGCCGCCGGGGATGAGCAGCGCGTCGAAGCCGCTGGGGTCCGTGCCCTCGATGGCCGCGTCGGTCTCGGCCTTCACGTCGCCGTTCTTGCCTGCCAGGGTCTGGCCCTTCTCGGCGCCGATGACGATGACCTCGTGGCCCGCGTCCTTCAGGGCCTGGACGGGGTCGCTGAACTCCGAGTCCTCGAAGTCCTTGGCCAACAACACTGCGATCTTCTTGCTCATGGTCTCTCTTTGGGTGGGGGGTGCGTGAAGGACGGGGCGTGAGCGCCGACCGCCCTGCCCTGGTGAACTGCACGTCGCGGGCCAGCTCGCCGGCCCGGAACCCTCCCCACCATCGTGGCGAGGCACCACGCCGCTGCGGTCTCGCCCCGGCGAGGCCGGCGAGTACACCCGATCAATCGGCGAGGCCGGCGAGGCCGCGCGCTCAGCGGACCGAGCGGCCGACGTGTTCGTTCACGAAGCGCGTCAAGCGATCGCGCACGGTCGGCGGGATGGTGTGCCCCCCATCGAAGTCCACCGCCTCCACCGGCACCTCGGCCTCGCGCAGCAGAGCGCGGAGCTGCTCCGCGCGGGCGAAGGCGAGCACCGGATCCTGGCGCCCATGGCTGACCAACACCGGCGGCGCGCCGTGGCGGGCGATGGCGGCGCGCCAGCGATCCCGAGCCAGGAGGGTCCCGGAGAGCACGGCGATACCGCCGAGGGGCCGCGCCGCCGTGAGACCGGCCTCGGTGGCCAACATCGCGCCCTGGGAGAACCCGGCGACCACCACGCGGCTCGGCGGGATGCCCCGGCGGTCCAGGGTGCGGAAGACCCCCTGGACGCGACGGCTCGCGTCCTCCAGGCCCTCGGGGACGGCGTTGGTGAGGTCCTCGCCGGCCGCGCGCCGCCGGCGCCAGTCGTCCAGCGGCCACCACTGGCGGCCGCTCCCGTTCGGCGCCGGCTCGGGTCCCGCGGGCACCACGGCCAGGCAATCGCTGGCGCGGGCGAGGGTCATCCCGAGGGGCACCAGATCGTCACCCCGCGCGCCATACCCATGGAGGAGCACCACCGCGCAGGCGGCGTCGTCGGGCCCTCGGGTCACCACGTCCAGGCCGCCCCAGCCCGAGTCGACCACCGGCGGCGGGGGCTCGGGGGGGCGAGAGACCTCGGGCTCGACGGTGCAAGCCGTGAGGGTCATCACGAACGAAGCGACCCAGCTTACGAGTGGTAGCGAGGGGGGCGATGCGCGCACGGTCTCACTGTAGGCTGTGCGCGCCTCATGCGCCGTCTCCTCCTCGCCTCCGCCGCCCTCTTCCTCACCGCCTGCGGTGACGACGACGGCACGCCCGACCCGGTCGTCGACGCCGGCCCCGAGCCCCAGGACACGCGGCCGCCGCCGGTGGATGCGGGGCTCGTCTTCGACGACCCGGCGTATGCGTCGCTCTGTGATCCCGCGGCCGACCCCGGCGAGTATCCGGCGCCGGACTCTTGGACCGAGCGCGGCCCCGGTGGGCCCGCCGTGACCTTCGAGGAAGCCGCCGTCTTCGAGACCTGCGCCTACCTCGACGGCGGCGAGCTGGACATCAGCGACCACCACAACCTGGTCACCATGTACGACGGGTACCTCCTGATGCCCTGGGCCCCCGAGTACGGCGCGGGGGGCTTCACCTTTTGGGACTTCAGCGACCCCTGCACGCCGGTGGTCCACGGGACCGGCGCCTCGATGACCATGCGCGAGAGTCACTCCATCGGGTTCAGCCACCTGGGGGGCGCCTGGGCGGTCGTCGACCAGCTCAACGGCTACCTCGAGCGCGGCGCCGGCGGGATCCAGTTCTGGGATCTGAGCGACACCTCGGCCCCCACCCACGCGGCCGACTTCGACCTGCCCGGCTTCGTCTATCCGGACGCCTATGCGCGCGTGTCCCTCAGCGTCTTCTGGCAGGCACCCTTCGTGTACGTCGGCGCGGCGGACAACGGGGTCTACATCGTGGACGCCACCGACCCCACCGACGCCCGCCTCGTCGGGCAGTACGCCTGGGACCCGACCCTCCGGGTCGGTCAGGTGCAGGTGGTGGGCAACCTCTTGATCGCCACCGAGACCGAGGGTCCCCGCACCGCGCTCTTGGACGTCTCGGATCCGCTGGACCCGCAGCCCATCCCCGGCGGGGACTTCCAGGCAATGGACGCGACCGGCGAGCCCCGCGGAGCCTACTTCACCAACTTCGTCGGCGGCCGCATCCACTACGCCAACAAGGACTCGGGCGGCGGCATCCTCATCTACGACGTCTCCGACCCGGAGAACCCCCGCTACGTCGGCGAGCGGCTCAGCGACGGCAACGGCGGCTACGTCTTCGTGAAGGACGAGCTGGCCTTCGTCGGCGAGAGCCGCTTCGCCGCCATCTACGACCTCAGCGACCCGGAGGCGATCACCGAGGTGACCCGCCTGGACCTCGAGGGCGACCTGGACACCATCACGCCCATCGGGAACGTCGCCGTGCTGAGCGTCGACGACGACGCCATCGAGGACCAGGGCAGCTCGGTGATCCCCGTCGCGATGGAGGTGGACACCCGCGCGCCCCACGTGGCCTTCGTCTGGCCGGCCGACGGCGCCACCGGCGTCCGGACCAGCGGGCGCGTCGGCGTGAGCTTCAGCGAGATGGTCGCCGTCAAGAGCGCGTTCGAGGGCTCCGTCCGGCTCTACGAGACCGAGAGCGGTCGCCGAGTCCCGGGCACGGTGAGCGCCCAGGAGACCCTGGTGAACTTCCACCCCTTCTGCGCGCTGGAGCCCGGGACCGACTACACCCTGGAGATCCCCGCGGGCGGCGTGGCCGACTTCAACGGCAACGCGGTGACCGAGACCTTCACCGCCACGTTCACGACGGAGTGATGCCGCGCGCCCTCCCGATCCTGCTCCTCGCGCTCCTCGCCTGCGGTGACGACCCGATGGTGACCGCCGACGGCGGCGCCGAGGCCCTCGTCGCGGTCCTCGGCGCCCCGCGCAGCGGCGACCCCGGGGTGCCCCTGACCCTCGACGCCAGCGCCTCGACCGGCGCCGTCGCGTTCACCTTCGAGCTCGGCGACGGCCGACGGGTGGACGACGAGGACGGCGTGGTCGAGGTGTCCTGGGACGCGCCCGGGCGCTACGCCGTCGTGGTCGTGGCGACCAGCGCCACGGGAGCGACCCGCAACGCGGGGGCCACGGTGACCATCACGGCCCCGCCGGTGCACGTCCCCGAGCAGAGCGGGACCCTGGCGCGGCTCACGGGTGATCGCTTCGCGGTAGTGGTGACCGACGACGACCAGGTGACCGTCGCCACGCTGGACGGCGGCTCCCTGGCCCTCGAGCGACGCATCCCCACGCCGCGGGGCCCGGAGACGGTGAGCGCCTTCACCCGAGGCGAGGCGGAGTGGTTGGCGGTGACCTGCCACGACACGCTGCTCCTGGTCCGCAGCGACGAGAGCGAGCGCCACGAGGTGCCGATGCCCTACGGGTCGCAGCCCCACGCTGCGCTGGGCGACGCCGAAGGCCTCTGGGTGACGCTGCAGGGGACCGGCGAGCTCGCCCGGGTCGAGGGGGTCTCCGAGCCCGTCCTGGTCGCCCGCTACCCGGTGGTGCCGGACGCCCGCGCGCTGGCGCGCCTGCCCGACGGACGCCTGGCCGTGAGCCGGTGGCGCTCGGCCGACTCCGGCGCCGAGGTGGCCCTCTTCGACCCGGCGACCCAGGCCGTCGAGACCGTCGCGCTGCGGGTCGACCCGCAGCCGGCCTCGGACACGGAGAACGGCGGCGTCCCCTCCTACCTCGACGCGCTCCTGGTCGCACCCGATGGCGAGCGGATGGTGGTCTCCGGTCTGCAGGCGAACTTCGCGGAGGGCCGCTTCCTCGACGGCAGGGACCATCGCTCCGACACCATGCTCCGGGCCGTCATCGCCACCGTGGAACGCGACGGGGACGGCTGGATCGAGCGCTTCTCGGCCCGGCGGCAACTCGACGACCGCGGGCTGGTCTCGGCCGGGGTCTTCACCGAGCGCGGCGACTTCCTCTTCGTGGCCACCCGCGGCGCGCGCACGGTGGAGCGGATCGACATGCTCAGCGGGAGCGCCGCCGGCAGCATCTTGGCGCTCGGCTACGCGCCCGACGGCCTGGCCCTGAGCGCCGACGACCGCACCCTGGTGGTCCACGCCAGCCTGGACCGGCGCCTCGAGGTCTACGACGTCTCCGACTTCACCGCCCTCCCCGTCCCGCTCTCCATGCTCGCGACCGTGGACGTCGAGCCGCTCCCCGCCGACGTGCTCCGGGGCAAGCAGCTCTTCAACGACGCCGCCGATCCCCGGCTGACCCGGGACGCCTACATCGCCTGCGCGCACTGCCACCTGGAGGGCGACTCGGACCACCGCGTCTGGGACTTCACCCAGCGCGGCGAAGGGCTCCGGCGCACGCCGCCGCTCTTCGCGCGCATGGAGCTCGCGCCCTTCCATTGGACCGGCAACTTCGACGAGCTCCAGGACTTCGAGATCGACATTCGGGAGCACTTCGACGGCCTGGGCCTCATGGCGCCCGCCGACTACGCGGCCACGGCGGCCTCGTTCGGCCCCGCCAAGGCGGGGCTCTCCGAGGACCTCGACGCGCTGGCGGCCTACCTGCGCACCTTGGACAGCGAGCTGTCGAGCCCGCACCGGTCGCCCGACGGCTCGAGGAGCGCCGCCGCCGAGCGGGGCGCGGGGGTCTTCGAAGCCGCGGGCTGCGCGACCTGCCACTCCGGCCCGGCCTACACCGACAGCGGGTTCGTGGACGGCGCCCCCGTCCTGCACGACGTGGGGACCTTCGGCGCCGGCAGCGGCAGCCGCCTGGGCGAGCCCCTCACCGGCCTCGACACGCCGAGCCTGCTCGGGCTCTGGCACCAGCCCCGCTACCTCCACGACGGCAGCGCGCCGAGCCTCGAAGCGGTGCTCACCACCCGTAACCCCGAGGACCGCCACGGGGTCACGAGCACGCTGAGCGACGCCGAGCTGGCCGACCTGGTCGCCTTCCTCGAGTCGCTCTGAGCGAGCGGGACCGGCTCAGAGCACGCGCGCGAGGAGCGCCGCGCGCTGCTCGAGGGTCGCCTCGTCGGGCGCGGTGAGGGTCACGTGGCCCACCTTCCGGCCTGGCCGCGCCTCCTTCACGTAGTCGTGCAGGTGCGCGCCGGGGATGGCGGCGATCTCCGCCGGCGCCGGCATGGTGCTCAGGCAGTTGCGCATCAGCGTGGGGCCGCGAGCGGCGGTGGAACCCAGCGGGAGCCCGGCGACCGCGCGCACGTGGTTCTCGAACTGGCTGGTCTCGGCGCCCTCGATGGTCCAGTGGCCCGAGTTGTGGACCCGCGGCGCCATCTCGTTGGCCAGCAGGGTCTCGCCGGTGTCGAAGAGCTCGATGGCGAAGACCCCGACGTACTGCAAGTGCTCGGCGAGCTTCCGCGCGTAGTCCTCGGCCAGCGCCTGGTGCTCCGCGGAGATCGTCGCCGGCGCCCGGGACGCCAGGAGGACGCCCTGCCGGTGGGTGTTCTCGGCGAGGGGATAGGTGGCGAAGGACCCGTCGGCGCCGCGCACCGCGACCACGCTGAGCTCCCGCTCGAAGGGCACGAAGCCCTCCAGGATGAGCCCCCCCCGGGCGGGCACGGCGTCGATGTCCGCGCCGTCGCGGATCATCCACTGCCCCTTGCCGTCGTACCCGAGCCGGCGGGTCTTCAGCAGCGCTGGGAGCCCCAGCTCGGCCACCGCCGCCTCCAGACCGGCGCGGTCGTCCACGGCGCGGAAGGGGGCGGTGGGGATCCCCAGAAGGTTGAGGGTCTCCTTCTCGACCCGCCGGTCGGAGCTCACCCGCAGCGCCTCGGCCGGCGGGTGCACCGGCCGCGTCGCCACCAAGCGCTCCACCGCGGGCACCGGCACGTTCTCGAACTCGTAGGTCACCACGCCGCAGCGCGCGGCCAGCTCGTCGAGGGCCGCCGGGTCCTCGTAGTCGGCGGTGATCTGCTCGGCCATCGCGCTGGCCGGGCAGTTCGCCTTGGGCTCCAGGACCACGGTGCGTAGCCCCAGCGGGTGGGCCGCCAAGGCGAGCATCCGGGCGAGCTGACCGCCGCCGAGGATCCCCAGGGTGGTCGCCGGACCGCTCATGACTCGGGCAGCTCCCGGTCGTTCAGCACCGCCTCGGTGCGCGCCGCGCGCCACGCCCGGAGCCGCTCGCGGATGGCCGGATGCTTCGCGCCGAGGAGGCTCGCGGCGAAGAGCCCGGCGTTCATCGCGCCGGCTTCCCCGATGGCCAGGGTCCCCACCGGGATCCCCCGCGGCATCTGCACGATGGACAGGAGCGAGTCCATCCCGCTCAGGGCCCGGGAGCGCACGGGAACCCCCAGCACCGGCAACACGGTCATGCTGGCCAGCATGCCCGGCAGGTGCGCCGCGCCCCCGGCGCCGGCGATGATCACCTCGAGCCCCCGCGCCTCGGCGGCCTTGGCGTACTCGACCAGCAGGTCCGGAGTGCGGTGCGCGCTCACGACGGAGCGCTCGTGGGGGACCTGCAGCTCCCGCAGCACGGAGACCCCGTGCCGCATGGTGTCCCAGTCGGACTGGCTGCCCATCACCACACCGACGAGCGGTGTCTCTTCGCTCACGGACCTGCTCCTTTCCTCGTCATCGAACTCGGCGCGCTCGCCGAAGACTCTCGCTGCCCAATGCTCGGCCGGGCCGCCGGCGTCAAGCGCCGTAGACCGAAGCCAGCGCCAGCCCCACGTGAGCCACCACCGCGCGCATGGGGGGATCGACGTTGCCCTGGAGGTAGTCGGCCAGGGCCGGCTCCACCGCCCGCAAGCGCTCGAGGGGCTCGTCACCGTGGGTCTCGTCGAGCTTCTCGAAGCCGACCACCCGCTCGCCCCCGTGGGTCTCGCGGAAGCACTCGGCGAGCAGCTCGGCGTGGAAGACGGCATGGATCACCGCCTCGCCCCCGCCCATGCGGTCCATCTTCGCCGTGAGGAACTTGCTCAGGTAGGGCTGCGCCTGGACGAAGGTCCCCACCGCGAGCTGCGCGTACATGGGATCCTTCATCCGGTCGGACACCGCTGCCACGACCTCGGCCACCTTGGTCTCGGGGATGGACACGGGCGGGACCCTAGCATTTTCCCCGACGATTCGTAGGAACGAAGAACCGTGACACATACTTCCATCGATGGCAGGCTCCCAGCCTCACGCCTTCGCCATCAGGGATTGGAGAGAACGGATGAGCACGACCGACGAGCTGCTGAAGCGAAACTCGGACTGGGCCGACGAGAACCAGGACATCATCGCGCCGCTGGCCAAGGGCCAGAGCCCCGAGACCCTCTGGATCGGCTGCGCCGACAGCCGGGTCCCGCCGGCGGTGGCCACCCAATCGGACCCCGGGGAGCTCTTCGTGCTCCGCAACGTGGCCAACGTCTTCCTGCCCACCGACGCGGGCAGCCTGGCGGTCCTCCAGTACGCCATCGATCACCTGAAGGTGAAGAACGTCGTGGTCTGCGGGCACTACTCCTGCGGCGGCGTCCAGGCGGCCCTCGAAGGCAAGGGGGACTTCGGCCTGATCCACCCCTGGCTGGCGAGCATCAAGGACGTCCACCAGCGCCACGAAGGCGAGCTGGCCGACCTGCAGGGCGTCGACAAGCTCTCGCGCCTCTGCGAGCTGAACGTGAAGGCGCAGGTCGAGCGCCTCGCCGGCTCGAGCATCGTCCAGCGCGCGTGGAACCGGGGTCAGCCCGTCTCGGTCATCGGCTGGATCCACTCCCTGGCCACCGGCCGGCTCACGGACCTCGGCTTCCGGGCGACTTCCTCGGAGGACGTCCCGCCGATCTTCCGCCTCGAGTAATCACTTCTTCTTCAGGCGCCCCGCGAGGAGCCGCACCCAGCGCTCCGCCTCCCGGTCCTCCGGGTCCAGGCGGAGCGCGGAGCGGAAGCGCTTGAGGGCCCGCTCCTCGTCGCCTTCGAGCACCGCGAGCTGCGCGCGGACGTGCCAGCCGAAGGCGTTCTCGCGGTTTCGCTTCAGCGCGCCCTCGGCCAGGTCCCACAGGTGGGCCCGGGCGCGCTCGATCCCCTTCTCGTCGCTGGGCGGGTCGGCGCGCCATTCGGCCCAGGCGGCGTAGAGCTCGTACTCGACGAGATCGGGCTCCAGCTCGGCCGCCTTGCGCAGCTTCTTCGCCGCAGCCGCCCAAGCCTCGTAGCGCACGTCGCGCAACCCCTCGGCGAAAGAGCGCTCCGCCAGCAGTCGCTGCTTCTGCAGGTCGGGCGGGGGCGCGCTCCGTCGGCGCGGGGGTTCCTTGCGTCGCGCGGCCAGGCGCTGGGCCAGGAGCTGGGCCGCCGAGCGCGCCGACGCTCCGGTCGCCGCCGGCTCGGGCGCGGGGGGCTCGGAGGCGGTGGGTTCGGAGGCCGCGGGTTCGGGCGCGTCGGGCTCGGGTACTGGCTGCCCGGACCGCGGCAGCGGCGCCGCCTCGCGCTCCGGCTCCAGCGCCCGCTCCTCCGAGCTGGGCTCCGGCGCCGCCCGATCGAAGACCACGCTGCGGGTGAGCACCAAGGCGGTGAGGAGCTGGAGCCGGACCACCTCGTCGAGGGTGCCATCGCCTTCCATCGCCCGAGCCAGGGTCTGGCCATCGAACTGGCGGACGAAGCGGCTGGAGGTGGCCGGGAGCCCGAGCTCCCCGACCCGAGCCGCATCGACCCGCAAGGTCTCGGCGCGGTGGGGTTCGAGCACGACCGAGCAGCGGTCGGGCCCCCAGTGCCGAGCGATCCCCTCACGCACGAGCGGCGGGACCGCGCAGGGGAAGTGGGCGACCGCCCGGAGCGGCTCCGGAGACCGGTCGAACCCCAGCTCGAACTGCTGATACTGGAAGCAACCCGCCAGCTTGCGCTGCACCTGGTGCCCGAGCGCGTCGTTCACTTCCTGGGGCGAGAGGAACCCCAACGCGACCGCCGCCTCGCCGAAGCGCATCTGCTCGCTCTCGAAGATGGCCGCGGTCATGCGGTCGATGATCGCGGAGTACTGGGGCGGGGTCAGCTTGCCCTCGCGCAGCAGGATTCGCCCCAACGTCTCGCCCAGGGTCCCCTCTTCCGCGAACACCAGGCGGCCGGCGGCGAAATAGAGGAGCGTGGTGACGGGCTGGGCGCGCACCTCGAGCAGCCCGCTGTGGCCCCCGTCGGCGATGGCGACGAGAGTCCGCACGAACCCCCCGCCGTCCTTCTCCTTCATTCCCCACGAGTGTAGGGCCAGTGGTCCTCACAAGGCGAGCAAGACTTGCAGGTCGACCAGGTGCCCGCTGCCGGCGGGCACCTGCGCCGCCACCGCGTCGGTCACGTCGGTGTAGACGTAGCTGGCCTGCACCTTCAGGTGCGCATCGAGCAGATAGAGGTTCAGGCCGACCTCGCCCCGCTGGAGCCCTCGCAGGCTGGTGTCGCGGTCGGGCGTGAGCCAGTCGTAGCGCGCAACGATCTCGAAATGCGGAGGAAGCACGAAGACGCCCGCCTGGACGAAGGCTCCGGCGCCCTTCGCCTCGTCCCCGGTGGCCGCGCTCCGCTGGCCCAGGAAGGCCTCGGCGCTGACCCCGAGCGGTCCGACGCGCGCCGCGGCGTCGAAGCCGATGGCCGAACGCAGGGTCTCCGGGGCGAGCTCCGAGGTGACCACCCCGGTGGTCGGGTCGGCGACCCGGACCTCGCGCTGGCGGCCCCCGCGGAAAGCGTTCACCCCGAGGGAGAAGCGCGGGTCGCCCGGGTTCCGCGCCGTCGTCTCGTCGTAGCCGAGGGGTCCGAGGGGGTCCACGGCCAGCCGCCCGACGATCAGGGGCGTGTCGGTGAGGCGCTCGTCGTAGGCGCCCACCCGGTACTCGAAGCGACCGTCGAACGCGCGCCCCTCGACCGTGAGGCCGGTGTCGCGGCCCGCCCGGGAGTAGTCGCTCACCACCGAGCGCAGCGGGAGTTGCTGGGCGAAGAGGGGCACCAGGAACTGGCGCGAGAAGGGGGTCCGGATCCGCCCCACCCGGATTTGCAGCTCGGGCGCCAGGGCCAGCGCGACCTCCAGGTCGAGGAGCTGGACCCCGCCCGCCATCTCGAGCTGCGCGAAGTAGCGGATCAGCCCATCGGCCAGGTGCCCTTGGACGGCCAGCCGCCCGAGGCGCACCCGCGCCTCGCCGCTGGCGTCTTCGTCGGGCGGCTTCGAGACCACGCCCCGCACCGCGAGGAGCCCGGCGACGCGCAACTCGCTCGCGCCGTCCCGGGAGCGGACGCCGAAGCCCTCCTGCAGGCTGGCGAAGGCCTCGGCGCTCGGGCCCTCCTCGTCCGCGGGGACGGTCTCGGGGGACGCGTCCTCCTCGGAGCTGGCCGGGGTCTCGTCGCTCGCCGCGACCTCCCCGCCGTCCTCGCGATCCTGCGCACGAAGAGGAGTGACGAACGTCGCGAGGAGCAACGCGACCGAGAAGACACGACCCACGGGACGGGTATGGTGTCGGCCCCGCCGCGCGGCCAGGGCCGCCGCCCCGGCGACCCCTCCGCGGGCCCGAGAAAACCGGCCCAGCGGCCGAGCACGGGCGCGTGACAGGCGGCCCCCCCGGTGGCAGGCTCCCCCCGTCATGACCAGCACCCAGAAGCAGATCGAAGTCTCGTACGACGTCTCCAACGAGTTCTTCAACCTGTGGCTCGACGAGAACATGCACTACACCTCGGCGAGCTACCTCACCGGGGACGAGACCCTCGAGCAGGCCCAGATCCAGAAGTGCCGCATCCTGGCCGACTACGCCGAGGTGACCCCGGAGAGCCTGGTGCTGGACATCGGCTGCGGCTGGGGCTCCAACCTGGAGTACCTGGTGCGCGAGCGCGGCGTGAAGCGCGCCCACGGCATCACCCTCAGCACCGCCCAGTGCGAGTGGATTCACGCCAAGGGCCTCGAAGGTATCACCGCCATCGTCAAGGACTACGCGGAGTACGAGCCCACCGAGAAGTACGACGCGCTGGTCTCGATCGAGATGATCGACCACCTCTGCTCCCCCGAGCAGTCCCGCAAGGGCATGGCCATCGAGCTCTACCGTAAGTACTTCGCGAAGTGCGCGAGCTGGGTCGAGAAGGGCTCCTGCTTCGGCTTCCAGGCCATCCTGCGCAACCGCGTCCCGCGGAGCCGCAAGGACCTCGAGGACCTGGCCTTCACGGCCGACGTGATCTTCCCCGGCGGCCTCAACCCGCGCCTCGAAGAGCTCACCGCCGCGGTGAACCCCCACTGGGAGATCCTCGAGGTCCGCACCCAGCGCACCAGCTACGGCAAGACCACCGGTGAGTGGCTCCGCCGGCTCCGGGCCAACGAAGCCACCATCCGCGAGAAGTGGGGCGACCAGGTCTTCGTGGACTACGAGCGCTACCTCGACACCTGCGTGCGCGCCTTCGACGCCCACTGGTCGAGCGACGTGCAGATGAAGCTCCGCAAGATCTGAAGGGCGCCGGCGCGCCCTCAGAGCTCGAGGAGCGCGCCGACGAGCTGCCGCAGCGAGAAGGGCTTCGCCAGCATGCGGGCGTCGCCCGCTTCGGCCCCGGCGAAGCCCGAGACGAAGAGCACCGGGAGGTCCGGCCGTGACCGGTGGACCCGCTCCACGAGCGCCGGGCCGGACACCTCGGGCATGAAGACGTCGCAGATGAGGGTGTCGATGGCCGAGTCCGCCAGGCGCCCCTCGGCCTCGCTCGGCGCCGCCTCGAGGGCCACCGCCCCGTAGCGCTCCAGCCCGGCACATACGGCGCGGCGCAGCAGCCCGTCGTCGTCGACCACCAGGATGGTGCGCCCCGCGAGGGGCCGGTCGACCTGCGGCGGTTGGCTACGGCTGTCCTTCTCGGTGGCCAAGCCAGCGATCGACGCGGGGAGCTCGATGCGAAAGCGAGTGCCTCGCTCCGGTTCGCTCTCTACGTCCAGGGTCCCGCGGAGCTGCTCCACGGCGCCCACCACCGTCGCCAGCCCCAGCCCGGTCCCTTCGCTTCCCTTCGTGGAGAAGAAGGGCTCGAAGGCCCGCCGCAGGGTCTCCGGGTCCATCCCGATGCCCTGGTCGACGATCTCCATGCTCACCCCCTCGGGCACGGGCTGGGCGCGTACCACCACCTCCCCGCCGTCCCGCATCGCGTCCCGCGCGTTCACCACCAGGTTCAGGACGATCTGCTCCAGGGCTCGCCGCGAACCGAGGACGGCCGAGAGCTCGGTCGAGAGGTCCAAACGCAGATGCACCGCGTCGGGCAAGAGCCGCTCCAGGATCGGAACGAGGCTCTCCACGACCTCGCGCACCGAGAGCAGCTCCTCCTGGATGGGACGGGTCCGGCTGAAGCTGAGGAGTTGGCTGGTGATGGACTCGGCGCGGCTCGTGGCCTCGTCGATGGACCGGAGCCGCGTGCGCACCCGCTGGGGGTCGTCCGAGGCCCGGGCCACCTCGGTGTTCAACCGGATGACCGTCAACAGGTTGTTGAAGTCGTGGGCCACGCTCCCGGCCAGGCGCCCCAGCGCTTCCATCCGCTGACTCTGGGCGACCTTCTCGCGGAGCGCCTGCTCCTCGGTCACATCTCGCACCGAGCCGAAAGCGTAGACGCGCCCATCGAGGGTCACCGGCACCCCGTGGACCCCCGCCTCGAAGGTCGTTCCGTCGGACCGTTTGCCCCTGGCGAGCCCCCGAAACTCTTCGCCCCGGGCGACCACCTGCCGGAACTCGTCGAAGACGTGATAGGTCGAGGGGTCGATGAACTCGGCGGGGCTCATCGCGAGCATCTGCTCCCGGGTCCACCCGTGCAGCCGACACGCCGTCTCGTTCACGTCGACCAGTTTCCCCTCCAGGGTGTAGATGAAGATCCCCGCCTGGAGGACTTCCACCGCCTGCTGCAAGAGCTCGCCGCGCAGATGGCTGCCCCCCGGCGTCGCCGGGCCTTTGCCTTCGTCCTCGGGGTTCACGACCTGGTCCGACCTCCACGCCTCTCGGGCGCCCCTACAGCGTGGGAGCAGTCGCGGTACCGTGTCCAGCCCGATCGACGGCCCGGGGGCGGTCGGACCAGAGCGGGCCCCGCGGGTGGCTCCGCCCGAGTCCGCGTACAAAGGTCACCACGATGTCCTCCGACCAGCCCTTCCCGGAGCTCCTCCCGGTCACCGCCGAGACCCTGACCGATGCCACCCTCTGGGTGAGCGCCTTCGTCGTGGCACTCTTCGTGGGCTCCCTCGTCTTGCCGGCGCCGCGCTGGACGGGCTTCCCCCAGCCGAACGGGGACCGCAAGGAGTACGCGCTCCACGGCCTGCCGCTCTTCCTGGTGACCCACGTGGTCCTCGGGCTGGGGGTCGCGGTGGGCGGCTGGCGCCTCGACGCCCTGCTCTCCCACTTCTGGTCCCTCTTCGTGGTGGCCAACGGGTGGGCGCTGCTCTTCACCGCCTACCTCTTCGTCGTCGGCCGCGCGAAGGGCGCCGCCCACACGAAGGAGGACTCACCGCTCCCGCCGCTGCTGGCCGACCTCTGGTTCGGACCGGAGCTCAACCCGACCCTCCTCGGCGTCGATCTGAAGATGTTCATGTACCACCCCAGCCTCATCGGTCTGGGTGTGATGAACGCGGCCTTCGCGCAGGCTCAATGGGAGACCTTCGGCACGCTCACCCTGGAGATGTGGCTCTACCAGGGCTTCACCTGGGCCTACCTCTTCAGCCACTACGCCCGGGAGGACTTCATGCTCTCCACTTGGGACATCATCGCCGAGCGTTTCGGCTTCATGCTGGTCTGGGGCGACCTGGTCTACGTGCCCTTCCTCTACAGCCTGGTGGGCTGGTGGGTCTTCGGTCGAGGCTGGAGCGAGACCGACACCGGGTGGGTCCACGAGCCCTACCCGCTCTGGGGCGCGGCGCTCTTGGTGGCGTTCCACCTCTGCTCGCACACCGTATTCCGCAGCGCGAACTGGCAGAAGGACCGCTTCAAGCGCGACCCCCAGGCGCCCATCTGGGGCAAGCCCCCCGAGACCCTGAACGGACGCCTACTGATCAGCGGCTGGTGGGGCGTGGGCCGGAAGATCAACTACACCGGCGAGATCGGCGTGTACATCAGCTTCGCGCTCTGCGCCGGCTTCGCCGCCCCGTGGCCCTACGTCTTGCCGCTGACCCTCATCGTTCTCCTCACCCAGCGCGCCGGCCGGGACGACAAGCGCTGCCGCGCCAAGTACGGCGAACTCTGGGAGCGCTACTGCGAGAGAGCCCGCTTCCGGATCATCCCCTTTCTCTATTGACGGGCCATGGCGGAGGGACCGGGACCCTGGCACTCTTCTCCCATGCGCATCCTCTTCGCTTCGCTCCTGGGCCTCACCGCACCCGCCGCGGTCTTCGCTTGCTCCTACGCGGGTCAGAACGACGTCATGGGCGTCTTCGGCTATGGCAACTTCGGCGGCGACGAGCGCGTCCCGGCCAACGTGGCCTCCCGCCAGCCCTACTTCCGCGGAGGGACAGCGGAGGCCTTCACCACCCCGGCCGGCGAGTTCTTCCGGGTGCCGACGGACGTCGACCCGGTCCAGGTCGCGTCCGGGGCCTACCTCCCCCGCGGCGAGGCGCCCGACCTGACGCCCCCCGCGCGACCGGTCGTGGAGGGCGCCACCTTCACCGTGAGCGGCGGCAGCGGGAGCTGCGCGGAGAAGGTGGCTTTCTACGACCTCCAGGTCCGGGCCAGCGACGACTTCGCGCCGCCGGAGCGCCTGACCTACGCCGTCAGTATCACCGAGACGCCGACCGACTCCGGTCTGCCCGACGACTTCGTGGCTCCCGACGGGGTCGACGCGGATGTCGCGGACCTCTTCCTCTGGGGCGCCGTCGCCGAGGAGGGCCAGGACCGCTGGGTCTGGGTCCGAACCATCGACCAAGCCGGGAACGTGAGCGAGGTGTCGGAGCCCTACTTCGTCGACACCGGCGACGCCGCCTCCGGATGCAGCGCCTCCGGCCGGCTGCCGCGGGGACTCGCCCTGCCCCTCGCCGCGATGGCGCTGCTGGGCTTCACGCGCCGCCGCCGCTGAAGGCCACCCGAGCTCACTCCAGCTCGGGCGTGATCACGTCGGCGATCCAGCGGGCCACGGCGCGGACGCGCTGGGGAAGCCGGCGGCCGTGGGTGTGCAGCAGGAACACCGGGAGCGGTGGGCACGGCAGGTCGGGGAGGATGGCCACCAGCTCGCCGCTGGCGAGCCCGTCGCGGATGCCCATCCGGGGCACCTGCACGATGCCGAGCCCGGCGTGGCACGCCGCGGCGTAGGCGTCGCTCCCGTTGACGGTGATGGAGGCCGCCATCGGATGCGCACACAGCTCGCCGTCCTCCAGGTACTCCAACTCCAGGGTCGCGCTGGAGAGCGCGGAGGCGTAGTGGACCAGGAGGTGTCCGTCGAGGTCCGCCAGCGTCCGGGGAATCTCGTCACCGGCGGCAGCCGCGGCCTCGGCCGCAGCATGGCCGAACACCTCGCCCACCGCGGCGTGGACGTGGTGCTCACCTACCATCGAAACGAGATGGCCGCCGCCGAGGTCGCGGCCGCCGTCGAAGCCGCCGGCGCCCGCGCCCTGGCGCTCCAGCTCGACGTGGCCGACGCCGGAACCTTTCCCGCCTTCGCCGAGGAGCTACGCGCACGGCTCGAGCCCACCTTCGGCCGGTCGACGATCGACCACCTGGTGAACAACGCCGGCGTCGGCGTCCACGCGCCCGTCCTGCAGCTCACCGAGGACCAGTTCGACACCCTGGTGAACGTGCACCTGAGGGGCCCGCTCTCCCTGACCCAGGCGGTCGCCCCGCTCCTCCGGGATGGCGGCTCCATCCCCAACGTCTCCTCCGACCTCACCGGATCGTCCTGCCCGGCTTCGGCGCCTACGGCGCGATGAAGTCCGCGGTGGAGACGCTGAGCGTCTACCTGGCCCAGGAGCTCGGGCCGCGGCGCATCCGCGTGAACGTCCTGGCGCCCGGCGCCATCGAGACCGACTTCGGCGGCGGCGTGGTCCGAGACGACGCCACCATGAACCAGACCATCGCCAGCCACACCGCCCTCGGGCGCGTGGGTCTACCGGACGACATCGGCCGCGCCGTCTCTCTGCTGCTCTCGACGGACGCCGGCTGGATCAACGGACAGCGCGTCGAGGTCTCCGGGGGCCAACAGCTCTCCGCCTGAACTCGGTCGGGCCCCGAGCTTCTCCGCCGGGGCCCGACGTGAGACCCTCGGGGCCATGCTTCGTTGGTCGATGGCCGTGATGGCGCTGGGGGGCGCCATCGCCTGCTCCAACTCCGACACCGCCACCCTCCGCGTGGACCTGCGCACCGACCTGGTGCGCCCCCTCGAGTTCGACGCCATCACCATCCGCGTCGACGGCGAGGGTCTGTCCACCGAGGGCGCTCCGATGGGTGATTACCGAAGCGGCGTGCGGGTCGCCGAACTGGACGGCGTGCCCGTCGGTGGGCGAGACGTGACGGTGGTCCTCCAGAGCGGAGGCGGCACGGTGGCCACCCGGACCGTGCGCACCGACGTCCAGCAGCCGAGCACCACGGTGGTCGTGCTCATCGCGGCGAGCTGCGCCGAGCGGGTCTGTCCAGGCCCCGGGGACCCCGCCGAGGCGACGGAGTGCGACCTCGAGGGCTGCGTGGTCCCGGAGGGTACCGATGCGGGCGTGAGCGACGCCGGGAGCCCGGGCGACGCGGCCGCGCCTCCGGACCTGGGAAGCGACGCGGGCGTCGCGCTCGTCTGTCCCGCGGAGGTCTGTCAGGCGACCACCTGCGGCGCCGGGGCGACGTGCCAGAACGAGGCGTGCACGTGTAGCGCGGGCTACCGGGGCACGACCTGCAACCAGTGCCTCGATGATTGGGTTCGCCTGGGGGACGGCTCCTGCGCTCCGTCCAGCGTGCTGATCGGGACCGAAGGGCGCGACGACCTGGTCGGTCGGCTCTTCGCCATTCATCTCGTCGGGCTCGCCGGGAACGACGACCTCATGGGCAGCTCGATGGGGGATCGCCTGGAGGGCGGCGACGGCGACGACCAGCTCGACGGCCGCGAGGGCGGCGACCTCCTCTTCGGCGGCGACGGCGTCGACGAGCTCCAGGGCGGCGCCGGGAGCGACACCCTGGTCGGTGGCGAAGGCAACGACAGACTCCGGGGCGGCGACCACGCCGACACCTTGATCGGGGGCCTGGGCGACGACGAGCTCGACGGGAACCGGGGTGACGACCGCTACGTCCTCGACGGTCTGGGAGCCGACGTCATCAGCGACAACGACGGCGACGCCGACACCGCGTATTGCGCGGCCGGCGTCTACGTCGTCGCCGAGGAGATGCGTTTCTCCGACCGGATCCTGGAGCTGTCGACCGGCGGCACGGTGACCATCGAGCGAGACGAGGTCGAGACCATCGTCTGCTGCCGACTCTGACCGGGCGCGTTCAGCGGAAGAGGCCGCCGAGGATGTTCTTGCCAGCGAGTTTGGCGAGGTCGTCGGCGATGGAGCCGTCGTCGTCCTGGTCGAGGAGGCTCCCCAGGAGCCCACCCCCGCCGCCCCCGGCGCGGCCCATCGAGTCGGCCTCGCGGCCGATGAGGTCCCCGAGGCCGCCGGTCCCCCCGCCGCTCCGGGCCTTCCCCAGGGCGGCCATGACCAGGGGCGCGATCAGCATCAGGAGCTTGCTGGCCTGACCGAGGTCGAGGCCCCCGGCCTGGGCCATCCCCTGCTCCACGGCCCCCCGACGCGAGCCGAGGATGTGACCGAGGATCCCAGCTCCGTCGGTCGACCGGGCGCTGCCGGGACCGGGCGCGGCGCCGAGCATGCTGCCGGCCATCTCCAGGAGGCCGCCCACGCCGGTGTTCGGCCCCGCTCCGCCGAGCAACCCACCGAGCCCGTCGAGGAGGGAGCCGTCGTGGTCGCGCTCGACGGCACGCTCCAGCGCCTGGGCGCCGCCGGGTCGTCCGACCTGCTGCTGCAGGCCCCCGAGCAGCGCGGCCAGGCCGGCTCCCAGGGCGCTTCGGACCTGGTCCGGCCGGGCGCCGATTTGGCCGGCGATGGAGTCGAGCTGGCCGTCCCCCAGGGCGCCAGCGAGCAAGTCGAGAATGCGGGTCATGGTTCCTCCTGCGGAGGACCCTAGAGCGCCGAGCCCCGCCGTCGAGCGCTACTCGGCGGCTTCGGTCTCGCGAGCGGCGCGGCGTTCGGCGGCGGCGGCCGCGACCAGCTCCCGGCGGCCCACGTCGAGGCGCTTCAGGAGCGGGAAGTAGACCTTCTTGAGGAAGATGTCGCGGTCCATCTTGCCCTCGTCGCGCATCACCTCGATGCGCTGATCGTAGTCGGGCACGAGACCCACACCGGGCATCCGGAAGCGCTTGGCCACGAAGGCCAGGTCGGCGATGGTCCCCTCCCGGTCTTCCTCGAGGTAGACGCGGGTCACGTCCTCGTAGAAGCGCGCGTGGGCGCACTCGTCCCGGGCGTTGAGCCGGTACACGGTGGCCAGGGCCTTGTCCGAGTGCTCGAGGGCCAGCTTCTCGTGGCGGAGGTAGATGACGAAGGTCGCCATCTCCTGGAACATCCCGTAGACGGTCATCTGACGACCGGTCTCGAAGGGACGCTCCCACTCCTCTTCCATGAGCTGGGCCTGGAAGTCGAACATCTGCTCCTCGGTGCGCTTGCCGGAACGCACGAGGTACTCGGTGAGGGCCATCGAGTGCTTCAGCTCCTCGTAGCCCCAGTTCGCGGTGAACCACCGCTGAGCGACCGAGCTCGCCCGGACGGCCTCCAGGCCGCCGCGGATGTAGTCGGGCAGATAGCTCTCCACGCCGAGGAACGTCTCCGCGCAGAGCGCGAGGCTCTCCGGAGCGTCCGGGTTCAGCTCGTTCCAGGGAATGTCCTCGACCGGGTTCCAGCGCCGCTTCTTTTCGGCTTCCTGGAAGAAGGTCTGGAACTTCCGGTAGAGCTTGACGTGGAATTCGTCGCTCATGGCGGCCTCAGGACGCCTGGATGCGCTTCTCGACCACGTCGAGGAGCTGCGCGACGGTCTCGATGCCGACCAGGTTGTCATCGGGGATCTGGACCTCCAGCTCCCGCTCCATCTCGCCCACGACCTCGAGCATCGCCAGCGAATCGACGCCCATGTCGGCGATCACGGAGGTCTCGGTGAGCCCGTCGAAATCGCGCTCGGCGACCTCGGAAGCCTTGGCCTTGAACATTTCCAGAAGCTGAGTCCGTTCCATCGTGCCCCGGGCGTAACCCAAGGAGGCGGTCCGGGCAACGTTCCCGTTGACGCTTCGCACCCTGCCCTGGACTGGCCAAGCGGCCGAAAACGCTCGCAAACCCAGGGCCGCCGCCTCAGAATGGGGGCTCCCGTGGCGCGCCCCTCGGCCGCCCCGTACTCTGCCCGCCTTGCCCCGCCTCCCCACAGCCGCCCTCGCCCTCGCAGCCCTCGCGCTCGCCGTGGTCGCGCTGCCGGTCGAGAGCCAGCGTCTCCCGCCCGGCCCGGTGACCCAGCCCTCGCGGAGCCACTCCATCGGGTACGGGAACCGCGGGCGCCTCCTGCACTCGGTGGCCCTCGAGCCCACCGACCTGGTGCGGGTCCGGAACGCCACCCACGCCCACGGGACCCAGGAGCTGGTGGACCTCATCCATTGGGCCAGCCGGGAGGTCGAGCGCCGGTACCCCGGCGGGATGCTGGTCGTCGGCGACCTCTCGCGCACCCGCGGCGGCCGGCTCCGGCCCCACCGCTCCCACCGCGCAGGCCGCGACGTGGACATCAGCTTCTACCTGAAGGACGCCGCCGGCGAGCCGGCCACCGATCTCAACCGCTTCGTCCGGCTGCGCGCCAACGGCAAGGGCGGCACCCGGGACGGCCGGGTCTTCGAGTGGGACGACGAGCGCAACTGGGCGCTGGTCTCCGCGCTCATGGGCCAGGACCGGGTGCCAGTGCAGTACCTGATGTGCGTGCGCCCCTTCAAGGAGCGCCTCCTGGAAGAAGGCCGCCGGCAGCACGCCCCGGCCTGGTTGATGCGCCGGGTCGAAGAGGCCGTCGGGCCCCGGCGCACCCGGGGCTCCCGGCGGAGCCTGAGCTACGGAACCCACGACTCGCACTTCCACATGCGCGTCTACTGCGCCGGCGACGACCGGCCCCGCTGCAAGGACAAGCCGCCCTTCTGGGACTGGATCGACTACCCCGAGGTCGAAGAACCCCCGGCGCCTCCCCGGCGCCAGCGCCGCCGGTCTCGTCGGTCTCGCCGCCGCCGCTGAGCGGTTCCGGCTCGGGACCGCGCCACGCGCCATTTTTTTCGTGCGGCCCGTGACGGATCGCGGGGGCTCGTCGCAATGCCCTGGTGACCCGTCGTCGACGGGAGTCACCCATCAGCCCCCCACGAGGTATCCATGACTTGGCGCGCACGATTCGAAGCCCTCATCCGCGAGTTGAACGACCACGCTGACATCGAGGTCATCACCACCGAGCTCGGCGCGCCCGCGTCGGACGCGGACATCGCCGCCGCCGAGGCCTTCCTCGGTCGCGCCCTCCCCGCCGAGGTGGCCGCCTTCTATCGTGAGCTGAACGGCGCCGACATCGAGTGGTCCCATACGGACGGAACCCGCGCCGACGCCGGCGCCCGGGGAGTGATCCGCATCATGGACCTGGCCAGCGTCTTCCGGCCGGACTGGGCCACCGACGACCACGGCGAGAAGCCCTACCTCCCCGTCGACTGGCCCCAGGACGAGTACTACGCCGGCTTCGACCCGGCCACGATGACCCTCCACTGGGTCGAGGATCCGGCCAACGAGGGGCGCCCGATGCCGGACACCTCGTTCGGCGACTACCTCGACGCCGCCCTGGAGACCCGCGGCTGGCATTTCTGGCAGTCGATGTACCTCTACGACCCCGAGCGCGCCGCCGCGCCGGGCGCCACCGTGGAGGAGTCCGAGGGCCGGATGCAGGCCCAGCTCCCGGAGCTCTTCGGCGCCGTGGACCTCGCCAAGGTCGGCAACGCCGCCGCCTGCGCGCCCGCCGGCGGGGCCGGGGCCTCCGATCTTCCGCCCATCGTGTACTTCCGGGTCGACGACCTGCCCGAGGCGCTGGCGCGGATTGCCCCCGAGGGCACCGGACCCCGGGGCTGCTTCTACTGGATCGCGCGCATCGGCTCGGCGGCCTCCGCCGGGCTCTTCGACGCCCTGCCCGAGCCGGCCATGGACGACACCCACCATGGGTTCGACCTGGTCCGGGCGGCGACCGCCGTCCTCTCCAGCTCGCCCCGCCTCGCCGAGATCCTGCGCCCCGACGAGGTGCCGCCCGGCGGCAAGGTCACCGGCGGCTCCTACGACGCCGGCTTCCACACCGGCGACGCCGACGAGGTCGAGCGCTTCTTCCGTGCCGAGGGCCGGCCGATGCACTCGGTGGGCCCGATCCTCGAGGCCCTCTTCCTCCTCGACATCCGCGACGCCGCCGGCCAGCCCCTCCGCGACGCCTTCTACGCCAGCCGCGTGATGAACGCCGGCTTCCGCTACAACCTCCCCGAGTCGGCCCCCGGCCTCTACGCCGTCGATGGCGAAGACGCGGGCTTCGAGCACTTCGACGTCTTCCCGCCCGGCGGCCAGGAAGGCACCGAGGTCCGGCGCGCGGAGCTGAAGCACGGGGTCAACACCCTCACCCTCGGCTGACCCCCCCGGGGCGCGGCGCCGCCGCGCCCCGGCGTGACCCTCGTCACGTCGCCCTCCCCCGAACGCGGGCAGGCTGGGAGAGATGGGGGACCAACGACGACTCGCGGGCGTGCGCCTGGCCCTCACCCTCGCCTTCTCCTTCGGCAGCCTCGCCTGCTACGGCTCCCACGCCGCGCCGCGCGACTTCGACGACGTCTGCGAAGCCGCGCCCGACCGCTGCAGCGCCGAGGACGGCTGCATGGGCGTGTGCGACGTCGGGTGCGTGAGCGCCGAGCGCGACTGCAGCGAGCGCGCCTGCTCGGCGGGCAGCTACTGCCAGCACATCGTCACCGTCTGCAGTACGCACCGAATCCGGCAGGAATGGCACGTCTGCATGCCCGACGACCCCGTCCCCGCCGGCGAGCGCCGCTGCGGGATCCGCCAGGACGGCAGCGGCTCGACGTGCGCCGAAGCCGAGTTCTGTTGCCACGCCCTCGACCGCTGCATGGACTTCGACCAGCGGGAATCCTGCCCCTTCCGCTGAGAACATCGTCAGGCGGCCGCGCGTAGCGGTCTGCGATGCCGTCCCTCTCGCTCGCGCTGACCTGAGACCGCCCCGCCCCGACACGGGGGCAGGCGGATCAACGACCGGCGCTGATCGCGACCGGCCCGGGTCCCGACGCCCGCGACCCGCTCTCCGGCACGAAGGCGAGGAGGGAGATCAGCATCGTCGCCGAAAAGCTCCACACGTCGGGCAGCGCCAGCGTCATCGCCAGATGCATGGCCACCGCGACCCCGATACCCACCCGAGTCCCGCGTCCTCCGGCGAAGAGCGCCACCGGCAAGAGGATCTCGGTGGCCACCACCAGCCAGGCGGCGACGGCGGCGAGGTGCCCGTCGCCGAAGGGCAGCGCGAGCCCGAGGACGGCGTGGGGCATCTGCCCCAGGTGGCTCAGCGCGTCTCCGGCGAGGTAGCCCGGATAGAGCTTCTGGAGCCCGGCGGTCGCGTACACGATGGCCACCTGCCAGCGGATGGCGTCCAAGTGCCAATAGGTGTCCCGATCCGCGCTCGGTCGGGGACCCAGCGCGACGAGCCAGGCCATGATCGTGAGCAGCAGCCGGTTGTTCTGCGCGGCCACCAGGGTGTCCACCGTGGTGGCCACCGCGCCCAGGACGACCAGTCCCCGCAGGAGCGCCGGGGGGCCTCGCCGCGGCCAGAGCGCCAGCGCCCCGCCAACCTGGCATACGACGACGGCCAGATAGACGCCGAGGCCCGGAGCGTGAAGGAGCCCGTTGGGCGCGAAGCCCTCGCCCGCGAAGACCCGAGCGCGCCCGAGCACCACGCCTTCCAGCGCCTTGGCCGCCAGCAGGGCCCCGAAGGCCCGCCCGTGCCAGCGCGCGAGCGACGCCGATCGCGAGCGCAGGTCGAGCAGACTCATGGCGGGTCCTCACGCCAGGCCGCGAGGAGCGTCGCGCAGAGCTCCGAAGACGCCGGCTCCCGACCGCACGCGCGGATGGTGCCGGATGGGGCGACCACCAGGTCCAGGGTGCGGTCTCCGCGGAGGGAGAGTCCCACCTCCCGACCTTCGTGGTCCGCGAGCCAAGCGGCGGCCCCGAGCAGCGGCGCCGGGTTGGTGATGTAGTGCGGGAGCGGGGCGACGTCGTCGTAGCGGACGACCTCTCCCTCGGCGGTCACCATCCGGTACCGAAGGGCCTCGACGTGGGAGAACATCCGCCAGCCGGGCACCGCGGGGACCACGAAGGAGACCGCGGCATGGAGTAGCGAGAGCAGAACGAAGCCGCGCATGAGGACCCGCTCGCGAGCTCGGGGAGTCACGGCGACATCCTACCTCGTGGCGGGGGTCGGCCGGTCAGGGGCGCGGGGGGAGCGCGCGGATCCGCCAGCGCCCCTGCTCACAGGTGTAGAGCGTGTCGCAGCCCACCATGCATTGCACCGACGCATTCACCCGGCAGCGCGTCCCCTCGCGCACGCCCTCGGTGGGGCACCCGCGGTCGTCGAAGGGCGGCAGGCAGACCCAGGTCGCCGGCGGATGCTGCTGGTCTGGCCGCGGAGCCGGACCCCCGCAGTATCGCGGCCGATGGCAGGAGCAGTGCATCCCGCGGTAGCGGCAGTCGAGCTCGGGCTGGTCCGAGTGGTCGCAGAGCACGGTGGCGGCCGTCGCCTCCTCGGCGGTGGCCGGACATTCGGACAAGGCCGTGAAGGGCGCGCAGAGCCCGGTCCGCGGGTCGAAGCCGCAGTCGCGGCGCTGCCCCTGGCAGCGGTCCCCGGGTCCGACCGCGAACCCTTCGGGGTCCCGCGGCGCCACCAGCTCGCACTCGTGGGTGGGCGCCCGGCAGGCACCAGTCTGCGGTTCCCGGACACACTGACCGTCGGCCGCGCACTGCCGCGCGTCCCGCGCCTCACAGGCCGGCAGCGGCTCGGGTTCGGGCTCGGCTTCGGGTTCCGCGGCTTCGACGTCCTCGCCCGTGGCTTCCGGGCCCGTCGTCGACGAGCGCACCGGGGGCTCGCGCACCTGGTCGGCCTCGACCGCCGTCGTGCCGGCGCCGCAGCCCCCCAAGAGCATCCCCATCAGCAACCCGAGCCCCAAAAAGCGCATCACGGCCATCCTACCCCAGACGCCCGGGGTCTCCATTCGGTCTCCCATCATGGCGGCCCCGGGGTCGCACCGACCTCCCGAGCGCCCCCGTGACCTCCGTCCTTGGCGGCCCGGGCGGGGCGTGCCATGGGCGTCTCATGGCTCGTAAGGCGACTACCTACTGGGACTACATCAAGACCGAGGAGATCCTCGCGCTCCAGAACGGGCTCGGCGAGAGCGACACCGAGCTGGCCAACGACGAGGTGCTCTTCATCACCGTGCACCAGATCGACGAGCTCTGGTTCAAGCTGGTGATCCGCGAGCTGGTGAGCGTCCGCGACCTCTTCGCCAAGGAGCCGGTCCCCGAGCAGGCGCTGGCCGCCGTGGTCCGCGGGCTGCGCCGCACCGAGCTGCTCTTCAAGCAGCTCAGCGCGCACTTCGAGCTGATGGAGACCATGACCACCCGGGACTACCTGGCCTTCCGCGAGAAGCTCAGCCCGGCGAGCGGGTTCCAGTCGGCCCAGCTCCGCGAGATCGAGGTGCTCCTGGGCCTCGAGGAATCCCGGCGCGTCGCCTTGGGTTACGAGGGATCCTACAAGCGCGCGCTCCGCAGCCCGGAGGGCGACGCCACCGCCGCCTCCGACCGGCTGGAGCGCCGGCTCGCGGACACCCCCAGCCTCAAGGAAGCCATCGACGACTGGCTCTGGCGCACGCCCATCCAGGGCTCGACCCCCGGCGACGAGGGCGACGCGGAGACCGTGCGGGCCTTCTTGGAGGCCTACCTCGAAGCCCACTCGAGCGAGCTCGAGCGGGCCAGCACCTACGCCCAGCACGACGCCCTCTCCGAGGCCGACGTGGAGCGCCTGAAGGTCCGCTATGAGAAGGAGCGCGCCTCGGCCCGTCGCTTCCTCCTGGCCGAGGACGTCGACGAGCCCGAGGAGCGCGCGCAGCGCAGCCGCATCCGTGCGGCGCTGGTCTTCATCGAGAGCTATCGGGAGCTCCCGCTCCTCGCGTGGCCCCGGGAGGTCGTCGACGCGCTGGTCTCGCTGGAGCAGGGCATGCTCATCTTCCGCCAGCGCCATGCGCGCATGGTCGAGCGGGTCATCGGTCGCCGCACCGGGACCGGCGGCAGCGCCGGCGTGGACTACCTGGACCGCACCGCCCTCACCTACCGGGTCTTCGACGACATCTGGGCCGTACGCACCGTGCAGCTCCGCGAGGCCGCGCTTCCCCCCCTCGCGAGGGCGGCCTTCTACGGACTGGTCGCCGACAACTGAGCGTCGCGCCAGCGCACCCTTTACAAGGCGCCCGGCGCGTGGCTCGCTGAAGCGTGAGCGATGATCCGCAGGTGCGCGCGAGTTGGACCAAGATGGTCCTCGGCGAGCTCGAGCGGACCCCGGAGGGCGAGCCCATCCTGGGGGGGCTGCGCGACGAGCGGCGCCGTCTCCGGGAGCTGGGCGTGACCGGCTGGGTGGAGGCCGAGCTCCACCTCACCGTCCTCGAGCGCATCGAGGAGGCCCTCGGTCACGCGCGCACCCGGGACTTCCATCGGGACCTCCTGCTCGAACACGCCATCCGTCGCGCGACCCAGACGCCCCTGCTGCGCCCCATCGCGCTGGGCGCCCAGCGCATCTACGGCCGGACCCCCGCGTCCTTTCTGCGCATGGCCCCCACGATGCATCGGCTCTTCACCAAGGGCTGCGGCACCCTGGAGGCCGAGGCGAGCGAGGGGTCCGTGGAGGTGCGCTTGCAGGATCTGCCCCGCCTGCTCCGGGAGCGGCGCGGGCTCCTGACCACCTACGAGGGCATGTGCGAGGCCATCCTCGCCGACCTCGGTCAGGCGGGCACCGTGACCCGCAGCGACGCCGACCTCGGCATCGGCCGCTGCGTCATCACCGTCCGCTGGTGAGCACGGCGTTCCAGCGATGAGCACGGCGTCCAGCAATGAGCAGGGCGTTCCACCAATGAGGCCCGGGGTGCGCCTCCGAGCGCGCCCCCTCACCCCGGCGCGAGCGCGACCACGCTGAAGGCGATGGCCTTCTTCCGCCCCGGGTTCCGATAGGAGTGGTTCTGGTCGCCGCGGAACACGACGACGTCGCCCTCGGCGAGGGTCCAGCTCTCGCCGCCCGCGGCCAGGAGCATCTCGCCCCGCTCGCAGCAGAGATACTCCCGCGTCCCCACCGTGTGCGGGACTCCGGTCATGCCCGACCCCGGCGGAAAGGTCATGCGCTCGAGCTGCAGCCCGGGCACCGGGTCCGGGAGGAGGATCTCCACCGTCACCCGGCCTCGCCGCCGCTGGGGCAACGTGCCGGCGGGGAAGTGGCGCGCGGTGGCCCGCGGCGGGGCGACCAGCTCCTCGATCGAGACCTGCAGCGCGGTGGCCGCTTTGAGCAGCACCCCCAGGGTCGGGTTCCCGTCGCCGCGCTCCAGAGTGCTCCACGTCGGCCGGGGAATCCCCGCGAGCTCGGCCATCCGCGCCTGACTCAGCCCGCGCGCTTCCCGGAGCTGCCGGACGTTGTGGGCCAGGTGGGCGCCGGCGCTGGCCAGCCCCTCGGCGGATGCTTCGACAACCATCGGACGATGAAACATCCAAACCGATGCGAAGACAACCGAGCGCCCCCATGTTCCGACGCAGACGCCATCGCGCGCGAGGAGACACCCATGAAGATCGAAGTCATCGACCTACCCTACGCCAAGGACGCCCTCGGACCGGCCATGAGCGCCGAGACCCTCGAGTACCACTACGAGAAGCACCACAAGGGCTACATGAAGAAGCTCGAGGCGGCCCTCGACGAGACCGAGAAGGGCAGGAGCCTGGAGGAGCTGGTGAAGAGCACCAGCGGCGGGAAGTTCAACAACGCCGCTCAGGTCTACAACCACAACCTCTTCTGGCTGAGCATGAAGCCCGGCGGCGGTGTCGAGCCCACCGGCGACCTGAAGGACGCCATCACCCGCGACTTCGGGAGCTACGACGCCTTTCGCGAGGAGTGGAAGACCAAGGGCCTCGGTCAGTTCGGCTCGGGCTGGGCCTGGTTGGTCCTCGAGGGCGGCAAGCTCTCCATCGAAGCCACCAGCAACGCCGAGACCCCGGTCACCAGCAGCGGCACCCCGCTGCTCACCATGGACGTCTGGGAGCACGCCTACTACATCGACCACCGCAACGACCGCGGGAAGTTCATCGACGTCTGGCTGGAGAAGCTGGTGAGCTGGGACGAGGCCACCGCGCGCCTGAAGGGCGCCTGACGTTCACTCCGGGGGCGGCGGTCGCAGCGAACGCGGCATCCGCCCCCAGGTGCTCACCCCCGGGAGCATCCGGTAGAGCACCTCGTGGTAGAGCCGCCGCGGCAAGAGGCGGCGGAGGTAGTAGAAGAACTTGGCGTCCCAGCTCGCCGGCACCCGCAGCTTCGGGTG
This sequence comes from Myxococcales bacterium UBA1660, assembly GCA_002320815.1. Classification (GTDB taxonomy): domain Bacteria; phylum Myxococcota_A; class Polyangia; order Polyangiales; family Houyiibacteriaceae; genus UBA1660. Next base: position 15,256 of record DCLA01000010.1, on the reverse strand, counting down.
CCGCTGCCCGAGGACCTTCACCACCGTCCGGGCCACCTTCTCGGAGGTCGTCGGCGTGGTGGTCATCAGCTTCTCGATGAAGGGCGCCATGAAGCCGTAGTGCGGGTGGTAGGCGTCCATCCGATCGTCGGTGGCGTGCTGGCTCATGGGCGTGAGCCGCACCTTGGTGAAGCCGTCGGAGCGGATGAAGCCCGGCTGCACCAGGCTGACGCTCACCCCGAAGGGCCGCACCTCGTACCAGAGGGACTCGGTGGCCCCTTCCAGCGCGAACTTCGACGCCGTGTAGAGCCCCATGGTGGGCATGGCCATCATGCCCGACACCGACGAGACGTTGACGATGCGCCCGCGGCGCTTCTCCCGCATCGCGGGGAGCACCAGTCGGCAGAGCTCCATGGGCCCCAGGAAGTTGATGCCCATCTGGTCCAGCACCTCGCTGGCCTCGGCGTGCTCGAGCACCGAGCGGTAGCTGATGCCCGCGTTGTTCACCAGCGCGTCCACCCCGCCGAAGCGGGCCTCCACCTCCTCGACCACCGCGACCCGCTGGTCCGCGTCCATCACGTCCAGAGGCCGCAGCAGGATCCGCTCGCCCTCGGTGATCCCCTCGGCGGCGAAGCGGTCCAGCGAGCTGGCCCGCGCGGTGAGCACCAGCCGATGATCCGTGCGGCGCAGCAGCTCCCGCGCGATGGCCAGCCCGAGCCCCACGCTCGCGCCCGTCACCAGGACGGTGTCTCGGCCTCCGCTCGTGCCCCCGACGCCCATGACTCAGTGTGCCGCCGGGTCGGGGGCGTCCGCTACTCTGCCGGGGTCGGGTCCGCCGGCGGCGGCGCCTTCTCGCGGACGAAGACGCCGCGCACGCCGTCGAAGATGGCGTACATGGTCGGGACCATCACCAGGGTCAGCACGGTGGCGACGACCAGGCCGAAGATGATGGCGATGGCCATCGGACCCCACCAGGCGGCCGAGGTGCTCCCGAGGATCAGCTTGAGCTTGAAGAAGTCGATGCTGATGCCCACCGCCATGGGCACCAGGCCGAGCACGGTGGTGATGGCGGTGAGGATCACCGGGCGGAATCGGGTGAGCCCCGCCTGGACCAGCGCCTCCTTCATGTCCACGCCCTTGGCGCGGAGCTGCTCCACGTAGTCCAGGAGCACGATGGCGTTGTTCACCACGATGCCCGCCAGGGAGATCACCCCCAATCCGGTCATCATGATCCCGAAGGGCGTCCCGGTGAGCATCAGGCCCCAGAGCACCCCGATGAGCGAGAGGATAACCGAGAAGAGAATGATGATCGGCGCCGAGAAGCTGTTGAACTGCCACACCAGCACGCCGAGGATCAGTGCGACGGCGATGGCGAAGGCCTGCATGAGGAAGCGGCCGGTCTCCTCCTGCTCGTCGTTGCTGCCGCCGAGCTCCAGGTGGTAGCCCTCGGGCAGCTCGGCCGAGGCGATGTACTCCAGCACCGCCGCCTGGACGACCGTGGGCTGGACGCCCTCGACGACGTCGCCGGTGATGCTCACCACCCGGTCCTGGTCGATGTGCCGGATGGCCCCGGTGCCGCCGGCCAGCTCGTAGCTGGCCACGGTGCTCAGGGGCACCGGGAAGGTGCTGGGGCTGGTATCCTCGCGCCCGTCGATGCGGAGCGCGAGCACCGCCTCGAGGTCGTCGCGGTACTCGGGGGCGAGCTCGACCACGATGTCGTACTCGTCCTCGCCATCCCGGAGGGCGCTGGCCTTCTGGCCGGCGATGGCCGAGCGCACGATCCCGGCCACCCCCCGGGTGCTGGCGCCGACCCGCTTGGCCGCGCCGCGGTCGATGCGCAGCCGCATCTCCGGCCGGCCCACCCGGTAGTCGTCGCTGAGGCCGGTGGCCCCGGGGATCTCGCGGAGGTCCCGGCGGACCCGCGCGGCGAGCTCGCCGAGTCGGTGCACGTCCTCGCCGGTGGCCTGGACGTCGATGGGCTTGCCCACCGGCGGACCCATCCGCTCCTTCTCGACCACGATCTCCGCGCCGGCGATGGTGGCCAGCCGGTCCCGCAGCGTGTCGATGGTGTCGGTGGTCGCCTCCACGCGGACCTTCTGGCCGCGCTTGGCGGTGTTGGCGTCGGGCAGGAAGTCCACCGTGATGCGCGCCATGTTGGCCGCGGCCTGGCTGGCGCTCATCGGGTCCTGCCCACCGCCGGCCACGCCCACCTCGGCCACGAAGACGTCCACGTTCTCCACGCCGGCGAGCACGGCCTCGATCTGCCGCACGATGCGGTCGGTGGTCTCCAGCTCGGTGCCGATGGGCGCGCGGACGGAGATGGTCGCCCGGTTCGGCTCGGTCTCCGGGAAGAACTCGACCCCGTGGTTGTAGGCCCCATAGACCATGAAGGTCGCCACCAGCACCGCGATGCCGCCGGCGAAGGCGAACCACTTGCGGTCGATGGCCCGCTCCAGGAGACCCCGGTAGGCGCGCATCACCGGGCCCAGCTCGGTGGCCTCGGCCACGTCGCGCTGGCTCTTGGCGGCGCGCATCATCTTGGCGGTGAACACCGGCAGGATGGCCACCGCCACGGCCAGCGAGCAGATGAGGACGATGACGATGGTCTTGGGCAGGTAGCCCATGAACTGGCCCATGATGCCGGTCCAGAAGAGCAGCGGCGCGAAGGCGGCGACGGTCGTCGCGGTGGAGGCGGCGACGGCGCCGGCGACCTCCTGGGTCCCGTCGATGGAGGCGCGGACCAGGTCCTTCCCCTCCTCCACGTGCCGGTAGACGTTCTCGACGATGACGATGGCGTTGTCGACCAACATCCCCAACGCCATGATCAGCCCGAAGAGCACGATCATGTTCAGCGTCATCCCGAAGGCGGAGATGAAGACGAACGCCAGGAGCATGGAGAGCGGGATGGCCAGCGCGACGAAGAAGGAGTTGCGCACGCCCATGAAGAAGAGCAGCACGCCGACCACCAGGAGCAGGCCGGTGACGATGCCGTTCTCCAGCTCGCCGACCATGTCGTCGACGAACTTCGACTGGTCGCCGAGGACCTCGAAGCGCACGCCCTCGGGCCAATCGGCCATGTGCTCGGCGGCCAACGCCTTCACCGCCGTCGCCACCTCGAGGATGTTCGCGCCCGAGCGCTTGGAGACGGCGACCGAGACCGCGGTGCGCCCGTTCATCCGTGCGTAGGAGGTCCGGTCGGCGAAGCCGTCGACGACCCGGGCCACGTCGCGCACGAAGACCGGCCGGTCGCCGACCCGCTTGATGGCGATGTCCTCGATCTCCGCCGGCCGCTCGATCTCGCCGGGGACCCGCAGCAGGTAGCTGGCGTCGCCCGCCTGCACCTCGCCGCCGGGCACGTTGACGTTCTCGTCGGCGATGGCCCCGAGCACGTCGTTGAGGGAGAGCCCGTAGTGCGAGAGGCGCAGGGGGTCGACCTGCACCCGGATCTCCCGCTCGCGCCCGCCGCTCAGGGTGGCGTCGAGCACGCCGTCGACCCGGCGGACCTCTTCCTCGAAGGCCTCGCCGATCTCCTTGAGCTCGGTCTCCGAGACCTCGCCGGCGATGGTCACGATCATGATCGGCAGGTCGCCGAAGCTGATCTCCTGGACCTCGGTGTCCTCGGCGTCCTCGGGCAAGCGGGGCCGCGCGCGGCTGACCCGGTCGCGGACCCGCTGGATGGCGTCGGAGATCACCACCTCCGGCTCGAACTCCATGATGATGGCGCTGAGCCCCTCGTAGGAGGTGCTGGTCATCTTCTTGAGGTCCTTGACGCCCGCCAGCTCGTTCTCGAGCGGGTTGGTGACCAGGGTCTCGATGTCCTCGGGGGACACGCCGATGTACGGCGTGGTCACCGTCACCACGGGGATGGTGACGTCGGGGTTCGCCTCCCGCGGCAGCTGCCAATACGTGAGGAACCCGAAGGCGAAGATGCAGAAGGTGGCCAGGAAGATGACCGCCCGCCGCTGGACGAAGGACTCGATCATCCCTCTTCCGCCGCGGCGGCCTCCGTCGGCTCCGGAGTCGCCTCCCCGACCGTCGGACCGGCCGGCCCGAAGGTGATGCGGCCCTCGGTGCAGCAGGCGCCCTCGCGCATGACCATGACCTCGTCTCCGTCGGCCAGCTCGCGGTGGCCGGTGACGATCATCCGGTCGCCGGCTGCGAGGCCCTCGGCGATGACCACCTGACTCCGCATCACCGCCCCCACGGTGACCGGGCGCCAGCGGGCGGTCCCCCCGTCTTCCACGAAGACGCCGTTCCCGTCCAGGCGAGTCACCAGCACGTACTGGGGGACCACGATCTGCTCGGTGGTCCCGGCTTCGTCCCGGGCGGCGACCTGGGCGATCATGCCCGGCAGCAGGCGCCCTTCGGCGTTGGCCACCTCGACCACCACCTCGAAGGCGCGGGTCTGGAGGTCCGCCGCCGGGCTCACCTGGGTGATGGACCCGGCGACCGGCTCGGGAGTGGCCCCGGTGCGCACGGTGACCGGCATCCCCTGGCGCAGCGCGACCACGTCTCGGTCGGGCACGGCCAGGGTCACGTGAACCGGGTCGAGCTGCACCAGCCGCACGATGGGCGCGCCCGGGGCGGCGATCTCGCCCTGCTCCACGCCCACGGTGGCCACCGTGCCGGCGAAGGGCGCGCGGATGGTCGCCCGGGAGGCCTGCACCTGTGCCGAGCGCAGCGCGGCCCGGGCGGCGGCGACGCGAACCTTCGCGGAGTCGAGCTGCTGCTCGCTGATGGCCCCGCTGAGCCGCTCGGCCCGGTCGAGCTCCTTCTCGGCGGCGTCCAGCTCGACCCGGAGCTGGGCCGCCCGCGCGCCGTGGCTGGCGGTGTCCACCCGGACCAGCACCTGGCCCTGGCGGACCTCGTCGCCCTCCTCGACCAGCACCCGCTCCACGTAGCCGCCCAGGGCCGCGCCGAGGAGCGCGTCCCGGCTACCCTCGACCTCGCCGGGCAGGCGGAGCTCGACGGTGGACCGCGAGGGGGCGACGGTCGCGACCTCCACCCGGGTGGCGGTGGCCGAGGGTACGTCGGCCGGGGCGCGTTCGGCGGGCGGGGCCTCGGGCTCCCCGCCGCAGGCGAGGGCGAGGACCAAGGGGAGGAATCGGGCGGTGCGGATCATCGGGTACCAGCTCCCTGGAGGAAGAGGCAGACCAGCCGTTCGGGCAGGTCGGAGTCGAGGGGCGCGCCCTGCAGCCAGTGCTGGATGCGCATGTCCACCAGCCCGGTGAGGCCGTGGACCAGGTCGTCGAGGGGCACGTCGTCGCGGGCCTCGCCGCGCGCGATGCCCCCGGCGATGAGCGTGCGGATGGCTTCCTGGTTCCGTTGCCGCAAGCCGACGAAGTCGAACTTGGGCTGGTGGGGATCGGGCCGGAGCTCGGCCCCCTTGAGCAGCGCCATCCCGCGGGGGGACCGCTCCAGGGTCTCGAAGAGGGCGCGTAGCCCCTGGATGAGCTGGTCCTCGAGGGTGCTCTCGTCGTTGGCCAAGGAGGCGTCGATGACCTCCGTCAGGCGACCGGTCTCCCGGCGCAGCGCGGCCAGGAAGAGCGCCTCCTTGTTGCCCCAGTGGTAGTAGAGCGCGGGCTTGGTGCACCCGGCCGCCTCGGCGATCTCCCGCAGCGACGTCGCCGCCCAGCCCCGCTCCGCGAAGAGTCGACTGGCTTCGTCGAGGATGCGCTCGGCGAGACCGAACTCAGCCTCCGTGTCGTCGGGGCCGGAAGAAGAAACACTCATGGCGATCCCAAGGGGCGACCCGCGAGCCGTGCGGGCCGAACCTACCGAGCGGTAGCTAGCATGGGCACCCCGGCGGTCAACCGCGGTCCCGGACCCCCTACGCGGGAGGGATACCACGGCTTTCGGCGAATCGGCACCCCGTGGTAGTTCCCGAGCGTGCGCGGCCACTATTGGACTCTTCGCCCTTTCTTCGAGCACCTCTTTCGCCCGGAGGCGCCCCCGCCCTCGCGGCACTTCCGGGTCCACTACCGCGACCCGGACCAGGACCGGAGGGTCGAGCTCACCGGGCGCCTCCAAGAGGCCGGCAGCGAGGACCTGGTCCTGGTGGTCCACGGCCTCGGCGGCAGCCACGCCTCCAACTACGCGGTGGCCATGGCCCACGCCTGTCATCGCGAGGGCCTCGACTGCCTGCGCCTCGACCTCCGGGGCGCCGACCGCCGCGGAGGCGGCCTCTACCACGCGGGGTTGGTGGCCGACCTCGCCGGGACCCTGGCCAGCCCCGAGCTCGCCCGCTATCGCGCCATCCGGGTGATCGGGTACTCGATGGGCGGCCACGTCGCCCTCCGGTACGCGACGCTGACGCCCGACCCGCGAGTTCGCTGCCTGGTCACCGTCTGTTCGCCGGTCGACCTCGAAGCCGGCGTCCACGAGATCGACCGCCCCCACCGCTACCTCTACCGGGCCAACGTCTTGCGGGGCCTGAAGAGCATCTACGGCGCCACCCTCGATCGCGGCGAGATCCGGCTACCCCTGGACCGCCGCGGCCTCGCCCGGGTGCACTCCATCGCGGACTGGGACGAGCAGGTCGTCGCCCCCCACTTCGGCTTCGGGAGCGCGCGTAACTACTGGCGGACCCAGAGCGTACACACGCGGCTCGGCGAGCTGCGGGTCCCCACCCTGGCCGTCCTGACCCGTCGCGATCCCATGGTCCTGCTCCACACCGTCCTGCCGCACCTCGAGGCCCACCCGAACATCGAGCGGATCATCCTCGACGAGGGCGGCCACGTCGGCTTCCCGCCCGCCGTCGACCTCGGCCTCGGGGCGCCGCCGGGTGGCGCGCCCGTGGCCGAGCAGATGCTCGACTGGATGCGCGCGCGGTGACCCGCCTCGCGCTGATCCTGGCCTTCGCCTCGGCGCTGCTCGTCTCGCCGAGGCGAGCCGCTGCGGGGGGCTGGACCCAGCGCGAGGGTGGCTTCTACGGCAAGCTCAGCGGCCGCCTCTACCTCGGGGACGCCGCCTTCGGTCCCCAGGGCCAGAGGGTCCCCACCCCCAGCTTCGTGCAGGGGCAGCTCGACCTCTACCTGGAGGTCGGCGTCCACGAGCGGGTCACCGTCGTCGGCCGCCTGACGCCCTGGGGCCGCGCCCGCATCGACGGTCGGCACGCCGACTACCTGGGCCCCATGGTCGCCGGCGCCCGCGTGGGGCTCATCACCGAAGGGCGCCTGCGGCTCGCGCTCCAGGGCACCTACGGGTACGCGGCCCCGGCCCTCGGGCGCGACGTGCTCTGGGAGGATACGGTCACCGTCGACGGCGAGGCCATCCCCACGATCTACCGGCCGGCCATCGAGAACCACCGGGTCGAGGCGCAGGTGCAGGTCGGTCGCTCGTTCATGATCCGCCAGACCCCCGGCTGGGTCACCGGCGACCTCGGGGTCCGGCTGAACACCGGCTTCTTGCATGCGCTCACCGGCTACGCGCAGGTGGGCGTCTCGCCCTGGCGCTTTCGCTTCGACCTCCACGTGTCGGTCTACGAGCCCTTCTTCCGCACCCTGACCGTCGCCAACGTCCCCGGCGTGGGCGACACCCGCTACCTCGGCATGGGCCTGGGCGTCGCCTTCGCGATCACCGAGCACGTGGGGCTCACCGTCGACGCCGACGGCGTCTTCTACGCTCAGAGCAACGCCCACTCGCCCTCGCTGAACCTGGGCATCGAAGGCCGGCTCTGAACCCAGGTCGCTCCCGGCGACCCGTCCATCGCTGACACAGGGCGGCACACGGCGCGCCCCGCCGGTGCGCCACCTCGTCGCGACGAGCGCCGGGGTCCCCCCCGAGAACGCAACGTTCTCACCGCGCGCATGGTCCGTGCAACGACGCCCGGCATGACGCGCCTCTTCCTCTCCTGTCTTCTCGGCGCCGCCGCGCTGACCCTGGGCTTCGCGCTGACGCCCTCCCCCGCGGAGGCCTGTGGCGGCTTCTTCTGCTCCCGCTCGCCGGTGGACCAGTCCGGCGAAGCCATCGTCTACGCCAAGGAACCCGACGGCACCCTGACGATGTCGGTGCGCATCCAGTACGAGGGCGACGACGACGCCTTCGCCTGGATCCTGCCGGCCCCGGTTCCGCCGACGATCAGCGTCGGCACCGAGGCCATCTTCACTGCCCTCGATCAGCGGACCCGCCAGCAGTTCGACATCAGCGAGTTCCGCACCGAGGGCACCTGCCGCACCCCGCCCACCTGCTACGACACCATGAGCGGCGAGGTCTGCGGCTCGGGCGATTGGTACGCCGAGACCGACGACGGCTACTACCCCGGCCCCGCCTTCGACGCGGCGGCCGCCGCCGACGCCTCCGCGGGCGGCCCGGTCACCGTCTACTCCCAGGGTCCGGTGGGCCCCTTCGAGACCGTGGTCCTGGGCGCCACCAGCGCCGCCGACGTGCTCGAGTGGCTCGGCGACAACGGCTACGACCTGCCCGCCGAGTCCGAGGAGCCGCTGCAGGCCTACGCCGACGCCGGCCACGTCTTCGTGGCCCTGAAGCTGGCCACCAGCGCCACCAGCCGCTTCATCCAGCCCATCACCCTCACGATGGAGACCGATGAGGTCGGCTGTCTCCCCCTGCGGCTCACCCGCATCGCCGCGACCACCGACATGCCCATCACCACCTACTTCCTCGGCGGCGAGCGCGTGGTGCCCAGCAACTACTCCATGGTCCGCGTGGACGTGGAGAACATCCCCGGGCTCTGGACGGGCGAGCGCCGCTGGAGCGGTGAGGTGGGCGCGGTGGTGGACACCGTCGGCGGCCAGGGCTTCGTGACCGAGTACGCCGGCGACACCCCCGAGGGGATCTCCCTGACCCTGCCCTCGGTCGCGGACCTGGCCACCGAGAGCGATCCCGCCCGGTTCCTCATGGAGCTCCAGGTCCGGGGCTTCAGCGGCACCGCCTCGCTCCTCGCCGCGCTGGAGGCCTTCATGCCTCCGCCCGTCGGCCAGGAAGCCCAGGACTACTACAACTGCCTCACCTTCGGATCCGTGGCGAGCTGCGGCGCCCCGACGAGCTTCGACCCCGCCGGCCTGGCGGCCCACCTCCAGGAGAGCGAGGTCGACCCCCGGAACGCCATGCAGGCCCTCGTCGACCGACACACCTACCTGACCCGCATGACCACCGCGATGGACCCGGACGAGATGACGGTGGATCCGCTCTTCATGGTCGACGGCTCCATGCCCGACGTGAGCAACGTCCACGAGGCCGCCGAGGTCCGTCGCTGCTCGGCGGACTACTACGAGAACCAGGCCCCGCTCGACCTGGTCATCGGCGACACCGCGCATCGGACCTACGAGGGTGTCCCCGCCAGCGACCGCGCCTGGTGCTCGAGCCGTTGGGGCAGCCACTGCGCCGAGCTGGCCGACCTCCCCCCGGCCGCCCGCGACCGCGCCCTGGGAGAGGACGACGGCCTCTGCACCGTGGGTCGGGTCGGTGGGTCCCGCTCCGCCGGCGTGGTCGGCTTCGGCCTCCTCCTCGCCGCCCTGGTGCTGGTCCGCCGCCGCCGCTGAGCCGCCGCGGACGGTCCCCGAGGAGCCCCCGAGCGCCGGCGCCCCGCCGGTCCCTGCTCGGGGGCTCTTTCCCGTTCCACCCTTGAAAGCCGCGGCTCGAAGTGCGATTCAAGCCGCTTCCCCTGGCTCCGCCGGGGACGAGCGAGAGGAATCGAAGCGATGAGCGACGCCACGAGCGGACCGACCAGCCAGAAGAAGCGCCTGAAGCACATCCGGCTCACCACGCACCCGGGAGCCTCACCGCGCCCGCGCGCGATCCACTGGGGAGCGACGGATCCCAAGGAGCGCGGTCCGGTCATCGGCACCACCTCGAACCCCTCCGCTCGCAACGTCATCGGCACCCACTCCGGCTCCTACGGCGTCTACCGCGCCCTCTCCGTCGCCGCCGGCACCCTGGCGCCGGATCACAAGGCGGATCTGACCAACACGTCGCCGACCCACCGCTTCGGTCCCCACGACCAGTGGAAGGACCCCAAGAAGATCGTCTCCATCGATCCCTGGGGCGCGGACGTCGCCGACGTCTTCGCCGAGGAGCTGGCGGCCGGCGTGGACATCCGCCCGACGATCGCCGTCACCCAGGCCCACCTCCACATCCCCGAGCTGATGCAGGCGGTCGAGGCCGGCCGGCTGAAGCCGGACGGCAAGGTCCTCAAGGCCAACGGCACCGTGTTGGTGACCAAGGCCGCCGTCGAGCCGGTCTGGTACCTCCCGGGCATCGCCGAGCGCTTCGGGGTCACCGAGGCCGAGGTCCGCCGGGCCCTCTTCGAGCAGACCGGCGGCATGTACCCCGAGCTGGTCACCCGCGGCGACCTCGAGGTCTTCCTGCCGCCCATCGGCGGTCACACCATCTACTGCTTCGGCCCCCCCGAGCGGATGGGCGACACCAACTACGCGCTGACCTGCCGGGTCCACGACGAGTGCAACGGCTCCGACGTCTTCGGCTCCGACATCTGCACCTGCCGCCCGTACCTGATCCACGGGATCGAGGAGTGCATCAAGGGCGTCCAGGCCGGCGGCTCGGGCCTCATCGTCTACAACCGCAAGGAGGGCCGCGCCCTCGGCGAGGTCACCAAGTTCCTGGTCTACAACGCGCGCAAGCGGCAGGTCGGCGGCGACAGCGCCGAGGCCTACTTCTTGCGCACCGAGTGCGTCGCCGGCGTCCAGGACGCCCGCTTCCAGGAGCTCATGCCGGACTGCCTCCACTGGCTCGGCGTGAAGCGCATCGACCGCTTCGTCTCCATGTCCAACATGAAGCACGACAACGTCACCGCCGGCGGCATCGAGATCACCGAGCGGGTGGAGATCCCCGACGAGCTCGTCCCCGACGACGCCAAGGTCGAGATGGAAGCCAAGATGGCCGCGGGCTACTTCACCGTGGGCGAGGTGCCCGACGAGGAGCGCCTGAAGGAGACCAAGGGCCGCACCCTGGAGGACGTATGAGCGAACCCACGGGCGCCCGCCACCTCCTCCAGCCGGCCACCATCCGCGAGCGCACCGGTGACGTCTTCTCGGCCGGCCTCGAGGGGACCCTCGAGCACTTCGCGGTCGACCTCGACGCCCTGGACGACGTGGCCGACCGGGTCACGGCGACCACCAAGAAGCGCTACCCGGACCTGCAGATCCCCTACCACAGCCGGTGGGGGCACTTCCGCGTGGGCGGCGTGGACCGGGTCGCGGACTTCGAGGGGCGCATCGCCGGCGCGGACGCCCGGGAGCAGGGCCGCAAGCGGGTCGCCCTGGCGGTGACCAGCGTCCTCCTCGACGCCGGCGCGGGGCCCGCCTGGAGCTACCGCGAGGGCCGCGAGAGCTACGCGCGCTCCGAGGGCCTGGCAGTCGCCAGCTACCACATGTTCGTCGATGGCTCGTTCTCGGCGATGCGCGACGATCCGCTGCGCGCCGACGCCGACGAGCTCGTCGACCTGGAGCGCGGCCTCGCCGAAGGCTTCCAGGTTCGAGACGACAACCCCCTGGTCGGCCTCGAGGGGCGCGAGGCCCTCTTGCGCAAGCTCGGCGAAGCCATCGTGGCCGCGCCCGAGATCTTCGGCGACGAGGGCCGCCTGGGCGGACTCTTCGATCACCTCTACGACGCCGCCGACGACGGGAAGCTCCCCGCCGCGCGCATCCTGCAGGCGGTCCTCCAAGGCCTCGGGCCCATCTGGCCCGGCCGGCTGGAGATGGATGGCATCCCGCTGGGCGACGTCTGGCCCCACCCCGCCGCCGGCGGCGAAGGCGACACCAAGGGCCTCGTGCCCCTGCACAAGCTCTCCCAGTGGACCACCTACTCGCTCCTCGAGCCGATGGAGGCCGCCGGCCTCACCGTCACCGGCTTGGACGAACTCACCGGCCTCGCCGAGTACCGGAACGGCGGCCTCTTCGTCGACGGCGGCGTCCTGGTGCCCAAGCACGAGGCCGTGGTCACCGAGGCGCACGCGCCCGGCTCGGCGGTCATCGTCGAGTGGCGGGCCCTCACCGTCGCCCTCCTGGACCTCGTGGCGGTCAAGGTGCGCGAGCGCCTGGGCCTCGACGCCGAGCGCTTCCCGCTGGCCAAGGTCCTCGAAGGCGGCACCTGGCACGCCGGACGCGAGATCGCCCGCGAGAAGCGCGACGACGGCACCCCGCCGATCCGCATCGAGAGCGACGGCACCGTCTTCTAGTGCGGCCGGGCCCTCGGGCCCGGCCCCCCCGCGCATCTCGGCGCACCCCCCAATCGAAACTCCGCCCGGGCTCCGCGCCGGGCTCCGTCAACGCGAGATAGGAACCCCATGGCCGACGTCACCGTCATCGACCACCCCCTGGTCCAGCACAAGCTCACCCTGATGCGCCGCAAGGAGACGCCCACCGGCGCCTTCCGGCAGCTCCTCGACGAGATCAGCATGCTCATGGGCTACGAGGTCACCCGCGACCTCGAGCTCGAAAAGGAGCGAATCGAGACCCCGCTGGTGGAGATGGACGCCCCGGTCCTCAGCGGCAAGAAGGTGGTCCTCGTCTCCATCCTCCGCGCCGGCGACGGCATCCTGAGCGGCATGGTGAAGCTCCTGCCGTCGGCGCGCGTGGGCCACATCGGGCTCTACCGGGATCCCAAGACTCTCGTGGCGGTGGAGTACTACTTCAAGATCCCCGAGGAGATCGAAGACCGCGACGTCATCGTCGTCGACCCGATGCTCGCGACCGGCAACTCGGCCATCGCCGCCGTCGAGCGCCTCGCCGAGCTCAAGCCCAAGTCCCTGAAGTTCGTGTGTCTCCTCGCCGCGCCCGAGGGCGTCGCCGCCTTCCACGATGCGCACCCGGACGTGCCCATCTACACCGCCGCCGTGGACGAGAAGCTCAACGAGAAGGGCTACATCCTCCCCGGCCTCGGCGACGCCGGCGACCGCCTCTACGGCACCAAGTAGCCCCTGCCCTCGCCGTGCCGCCGTCCGGAAGGCGGCCGGCGGCCCTACTCCGGCTCGTCGGGGTGGAGCACGAAGGGGTAGTGCACCGTGAGGGTCCCGCCGGCTTCCGGCGCGGGGAGCTCCAGGGTGTAGAGGGTCTCGCGGAAGCACTCCTCGAGGACCGGATCCCGCAGGGTGCTCTCTTCCAGAATCCGGCTGTCCTCCACCACGCCGCCCACCTCGGGCTCGCCGGTGAAGACGAAGCGCACCAGGAGGCGCCCCTCGGGGGTCCCGCGCTCGTCGCGGGCAGCCGCGTCGAGGGCGAGCCCGTAGCACTCCTCGAGGAGCGGCTGGATGCCCCTCACTGCCTCCCGGATGTACTCGGGGTCCATCACCCCCGCGGGCTCCTCCGTCCCCACGACCGCCGTGGGGCGCCCGGTCGCGGGTCCCTCGTTTCCACCAGCCGCCCCGCGCTCCTCGGCAGCCGCACGCTCCTCGGCAGCCTCGCGCTCGGCGCGGGCCTCGGCGATGGCCCTCCGGAGCGCGTCGGCGACCTCGACCCGAACTTCGCTCGGGCCCTCGTCGCCCGCGGCGTCCTCGGTGCCCCGGTGCCGCGCCTCGACCTCGCCGGTCGTGAAGCGCCGGGCTCCTGCGCGACCGGAGTCGCCCCCGAGGTCTTCCCGGGTGAGGTGCCAGGAGACCGCGAGCCCCCCAACGACGAGGAGCGCCGCGGCACCGATCCATAGGGACCTGCCGGGGCGCTCCTTCATCGGCGACCGATCAGTTCTGGGTGCTGGCCGCGGCGTCGAGGCGAGCCTGGGCCCACTCGATCGCGCGGAGCAGCTCCTGGTAGCCGGCGTCCTGGGCGTTGCCGTCGAAGGCCTTGAGAGCCTTCTCGGCCTCCTCCCGCTCCTTCTTCACGGCCGCGACGTCGACGTCGGAGGCGCGGGCGAAGAGGTCGGTGAGGATCTGGACCGAAGCCGGCTCCGCCTGGGCGAAGCCCGGGCCGATGGCCGCCACCTCGGTGCCGCCGCCCGCGCGATGCCAGCGGAGGATCCCGGACTTCAGCGCCGCGAGGACGGGCACGTGGCCGGGGAGGACGCCGAACTCACCGAGGGAGCTCGGGACCTGGACCGAGTCGGCCTCGGTGCGCAGGGCGAGCCCCTTGGGAGTGGCGACCTCGAGGGTCAGGATGGTGTTGAGGGCCATGGGCTACCTCTTTCAGCTCTCGGCGCGCTTGGCGAAGGCCTCGCGGACCTCGTCGATGCCGCCCTTGTACTGGAAGTCCTGCTCGGGGATCTCGTCGCACTTGCCGTCGAGGATCTCCTCGAAGCCGGCGATGGTGTCCTCGAGGGAGACGAACTTGCCCTTCATGCCCGTGAACTGCTGGGCGACGAAGAAGGGCTGCGAGAGGAACTTCTGGATCTTACGCGCGCGGTCGACGGTGGCGCGGTCCTCTTCGCTGAGCTCGTCCATACCGAGGATGGCGATGATGTCCTGGAGGTCCTTGTAGCGCTGCAGGGTCTCCTGCACGCCGGTCGCGACCTTGTAGTGCCGCTCACCGAGGATGTTCGGGTCGAGCATCGTCGAGCTGGAGTCCAGCGGGTCCACGGCCGGGTAGATGCCCAGGGAGGCGATCTCGCGGCTGAGAACGGTGGTGGCGTCCAAGTGGGCGAAGGTCGTCGCCGGCGCCGGGTCGGTGAGGTCATCGGCGGGCACGTAGACGGCCTGCACCGAGGTGATGGACCCCTGGGAGGTCGAGGTGATCCGCTCCTGGAGGTTACCCATCTCGGTGGCCAGGGTCGGCTGGTAACCGACGGCGCTGGGGATACGGCCGAGAAGCGCGGACACCTCGGAACCGGCCTGGGTGAAGCGGAAGATGTTG
>DCLA01000010.1:0-217 GCA_002320815.1 Myxococcales bacterium UBA1660 | reverse complement strand
AGCGGAAGATGTTGTCGACGAAGAGGAGCACGTCCTGCTTCTTCACGTCGCGGAAGTACTCGGCGACGGTCAGGGCGCTCAGGGCGACCCGGGCACGCGCGCCGGGCGGCTCGTTCATCTGGCCGTAGACCAGGGCGGCCTTCGAGAAGACGGGCTCGCCGCTGTCGAGCTTGGACTCGATCATCTCCCACATGAGGTCGTTGCCCTCACGGGTACG
>DCLA01000008.1 GCA_002320815.1 Myxococcales bacterium UBA1660 | reverse complement strand
CGCCGAAGCGACGCGAATCCACCACGGTCGCCGAAGCGACCCGAGCGTCAGTCGTGCGCGGCGGCGGCGGGGCGGCCGTCGTGGAACGTGGGCCCGATGATCTTCGCCGAGCTCAGGTAGAGCACGGTGAAGGCGAAGCCCAGCGTGATGAACGCGGTGATGATCAGCTTCGGACCCGACCACTTCGCGTCCTGCTCCATGAAGGCGCGGTGCTCCGCGTCGGTCATGGGGATGTTCGTGAAGTCGGGGACGCGCTCGGCGTCGGTCTTGGGCTTGGTGGCGGTGGCCATGACGTTCTAGGCGGGTGTTAGCCGCAGAGCGGGGTCGAGTCAACGCTCTCGCCCCGTCTTTTCATGGTCGCGGCGTCTTGCGCGGGACCCCGCCGCGGGGTACCGACCCCGCATGGCTGGCGTCGAGCTGATGACCCCGAAGATGTTGGATCGCATGCGTGAGAGCTGTCAGCTCGCGGCGCAGTGCCTGGTGATGGTCGGAGAGCACATCCGCGCCGGGATCACGACGGAATCCATCAACACCCTGGTCCACGAGTTCTGCGTCGAGCACGACGCCTATCCGGCGCCCCTGAACTACAAGGGCTTCCCCAAGAGCGTCTGCACCAGCATCAACGACTGCATCTGCCACGGGATCCCCTCGCCCGACGCGGTCCTGAAGGACGGCGACATCGTCAACGTGGACGTCACCACGATCTTCCCCAAGGAGAAGCGCAAGGGCTTCTACGGGGACACCAGCGTGACCTTCTACGTGGGCGAGCCCAGCGAGGAGGCCAAGAAGGTCGTCGAGACCGCCCGGCGGTCCCTCGAGATCGGCATGGAGCAGGTGAAGCACGGGGCGCGCATCTGGGACATCGGCGCGGCCATCCAGGAGTACGCCGAGAAGCAGGGCTGCTCGGTGGTGCGCGACTACGTCGGCCACGGCGTCGGCCGCGAGTTCCACATGGAGCCGCAGATCCCCCACTACCTGCCGGCGAAGCAGGCGGGGCTCTTCGAGGGCCTGAAGAACCGCCGCCTCAAGGAGGGCATGGTCTTCACCATCGAGCCCATGATCAACCTCGGGACCTACGAGACCGAGCTCCAGGACGACGACTGGACCGTGCTCACCGCCGACCGGAAGCTGAGCGCCCAGTTCGAGCACTCCATCGCGGTCACCCGCACCGGCTGCGAGGTGCTCACCCGTCGGCCGGCCGTGGTGAAGCACTCCGAGGATCTCCCCTGGTCGGACCTGGGGCCCCTCAGCTCGCCGGCGGCGTTCGAGAAGTAGGCGCCGCCCAGCGGCCCGGGCGCCGCCCGATCAGAGGTCTTCGTCGAGGACCACGTGGCCCTCGTCGTCCACCCGGAAGGGCAGGGGGTCGAGAGCCTCGCCCATGCAGGGCCCGGCGACGCAGTAGCCGTCTTCCAGGCGGTAGAGGGCCCCGTGGGTGCCGCAGAAGAGCATCCCCGAGTCCTCGTCGAGGAGCTCCGCCGTCCCCGCGTCCAGGGGGATGGGGATGTGCTTGCACTCGTTGAGGTAGACCCGCGGCTTGCCGTCGCCGGCGAGGACCACGATGGCCTCCCGGGGGCGCCCGCGGGGATCGGGCTGGAGCTGGACCAGCTTCGCCTGGTCCTTCTCGATCGACACCGTCTTCATCGAGACCGCGGCCTCTCCACTGCAGCGCACGCGCGGCTCATCCGACCGGAGCGTACGCCCGCGCGGCGTCCACGTGAACCTTTCGGTGGGATCCGCCCTCGAAGATCAGGGCGGTGAGCGCTCCGCCGTAGCAGCAACCCGTGTCGAGCCCGATCGCGTAGGGGTGCTGCTGCAGCCCGCGGACGGCGTCGTGGCCGAACACCACCAGCTCCGGGCCGCGCCAGAAGGCCGCCCAAGGCGCGCCGTCCTCGATGCGCTTCGAGGGCTCGCCGCGACGGTCGATGGAGCGGAGGTTCATCTCCCACTTGGGCCGCTGTTCCGCGAGCGGGACCCCGGGGACCAGGCCCGCGTGGACCACGAGGACGTCCTGGTCGCCGGCCAGCCCCGGGAACCGTCGATGCAAGGGGAGGGCGTCCAGGTAGGCCCAGTCGTCGTCGGTCAAGGAGTCGGCGACGGCCTGGTGCGTGGGGCGGAGCTCGGGGAGCTCCTCACCGGCCTGGCGGGCGCGCCACCACCGGAGCACGTGCTCGTCGTGGTTGCCGCGGACCGCGAGCGCGCCGAGCTCGCGACAGCGGGCGACGACGCCCTGCGAGGCCGGGCCCTTGGCGACCAGGTCACCCACCGGGACCAGGGTGTCGCTCGCGGGGTCGAAGGCGACCTCCTCGAGGAGCCGGTCGAGCTCGGTGAGGCAGCCGTGGATGTCGCCGACGATCAGGTGCACCCGCGGGACATGGCGACCGGGCGGGCCCGGCGCAAGGACGGAACGAGAAAGGGCACGCGCCGGAGCGCGTGCCCTTCGTCGGTGTCACCGGGTGGCGTTCACTCGGTGGCGAAGCAGGGCACCACGAACTCACCGCAGCCGTTGAGGACGGGCTGGGCGCAGGTGAGGAGCGTATCCTGCTCGGCGCTGCAGGCCGGGCAGTTGTTGATGTCCGAGCAGCCGTTGTCTTCCGCGCAGCAGAGGAAGGCCGAGAACTCGTCCGGGCATCCGTCGTAGATGCAGTAGTTGAACTGGACGTTGTAGCAGAGGTTGCAGTCGATGGTGTTGCCGCCGCCGAGGTCCAGGTCGGGGGTGCCGTCGGCCGTGAAGCAGGCTTCCTCGCAGGCGGCGTCTTCGCAGCCCTGGAGGCACTCGAGGGTGGCCGCTTCACAACGGGGCAGGATCATGCCCATGCCCTCGGGGCTCGCGTTGATCTCGACGAGGTTGGGAAGCTCCTGCGCGCACTCGCGCATTTCACCCATGTCCGGGGTGGTGGTGTTCATGTCCGGGGTGGTGGTGTTCATGTCCGCCACGCCGCTGTCGGGAATGGTGATGCCGTCATCGTCGGTGGCGCGATCGTCGTCACCGCAGCCGAACGCCATCAGACCCATGAGAACCATCGAAATCGTAAGCTTCTTCATCATCTCGCCTGTTTCTTTCCTACCCTTGCGCCCGCGGAAGCGGGTTACCCGGCCGCGTTGTCGCGCGTTTCGTGGCCGTCACCAAAGCGTCGCGTGAGGGCACTCACGGGTTCGGGGGAAGATCCGCGAAGGCGTCACTCGTTGGCGGGGATCACCACCGGCAGTCGCGGCGCCCGGGGGACGACCGGCACACCCCGCTCCATGACGTGACGCCGGGCCTCCGCCAGCCACCGGGAGCGCAGGAAGGTGCCCGCCAGCGCGGCGAGCTGGAGTACGACCACGGCGGCCAGCGGCGGGATCGGCAGGAGTAGGAGCGGGAGCCCGAGGGCCAGGCGAGCCCCGAGCACCCAGAGAAACGTCCCGCCGCCATCCCGGAGCGACCACCAGCCGCGCTTCAGGCTCTCCTTCGTCCCGTGCCGGAGGGCGGCGGCGCGGGCCAGGTCGAGCCAGGCGAGGCCCATCAGGCTCACCCCGAGGGGGATGACCAGGGAGGCGAGCACCAGAAGGTCGTGCAGGCGCGCGTCGGGCCCGTCGGTCGCGGCGTGGACGACGTAGACCGGGATCGCGCACACCGCGACCATCACTGCCGTCAGACCGACGACCGCGACGCTCACCGCCATCGCGACCCCGCTCCGGCGGAGACCCCGCCGCAGCGCGTCCCGAGGGGCGGCGCCCCCGAGCGCGGCCATCCAGGTCATCTGGAGCGGGACCGAGAGCGCGAGCGCCACGGCGAGCGCCCCGAACGCGGCCAGGGTCGCCGCGAGCACCCCGCTGGTCTTCGCCTGTCGCAGCACGTCGAGGAGCACGCCCTGTTCGATGGGCGCCGGACCGGCGGCCCGGCGGAGGCCGTTCCGGAGTACCCAGGCCGGCCAGGAGGCCAAGCCGAGCCCCACGAGGTGGATGGCGAAGGTCGTGGGACGCGCGCGCCAGGCGTCCGCCCAGGCCGCCCGCCGGTTCTTGCGGGTGCGCTCGGGGTCCACCTCGGGCGCCTCGGGCCAGAACGAGGGGCGGAGGCTGCCGGGGAAGCTGGGCCTCACGGGCCGACGCTCCCCACGAGGACCTGGAAGAAGTGCAGCGCCCGGGCGAGGAGCCCCGTGCTGCGCGCCTCGCCCACCTGGTCGTCGAGGCGGTCGGGGTCGAGCAGGTTCTGGCGACCGGGGTCCACGCGCGCACTGCGGACCCCGCCCTCGAGCCGCCCGTGGAAGAAGCGCTGGGCCGGCAGTGGGATGGTCTCGGTGCTCCCGTCGGTTCGCACCACCCGCAAGCGGGTGGGCACCGGGACCTCACCCAGCCGGACCAGGTCGACCGTGGATCCCGCGTCGTCCGTCCGCAGGTTCGCGAGGTGGAGCGCGGCCCGCTGGTTCCCTTCCAGCGCCGGCCGCAGGACCCGGCGGCTCATCCAGGGGCCGTAGATGGCGTCGAAGCTGGCGTAGAGGTCCGCCGGGGTCGGGTGACCGAAGCGGTGGCGTTCGGCGTAGTGGCCGAGCGCGGACCGGAGCTTCTCGCGGCCCCAGGTGCGCGCCACCGTCTCCATCACGCTGCTGGTGCGGCCATAGACCGCGGCGCCGTAGTCGCCCGAACCGTCGAAGTCGGGGACCGGGGCCGCGGGCGGGTGGCCGGGCTTGCCGAAGCTCCACACGCGCCGGATCTCGAAGCCGTCGAGGGCCAGGAAGGGCAACCCGATGCCCGAGCGCTCAGGGCCGTGGAGGGCCGCCAGGGCGTCGCCGGTGATCCACTCGGTGAGGCCCTCGTCGAGCATGGGGTGGGTGACCTCGTCGCTGGCCACCATGCCCTGGAACCACTGGTGGCCCAGCTCGTGGGCGGTGACCTCGTCCTGGGCCACGAAGGGCAGCCGGGGCATGGCCAGCCAGGGGCCGGCGGTGAGGAAGAGGGTGGGGTACTCCATGCCGGCGCCGCCTTCGGCGCCGCGGGGCGGGACGATCACGGTGAGCTGCGCGTAGGGGTAGGCGCCGAGGTAGGAGCCGAAGTGCCGGAGGCTGGCCCGGGTGACCTCCAGGTGGCGCTCGGCGGCGCTCCCATAGCCCGGCGGGTGGAGGACGCGGATGCGGACGTCGCCCTCGGTCCCGGTGAGCTCCTCGAGCCAAGGGGCGGTCACGAAGGCGGTGTCGTGGACCCAGGCCTGCTCGAAGCGGACGATGCGCCGGCTGCCTTCGGTGCGTTCGTCGACCAGGGCGCCGGTGGCGCCGACCGGCCACTCCCGGGGCAGATCGAGCACCAGCGCGTAGCGCGCGAAGTCGGCGTAGAACTCGCCATTGCCGTGATAGGGGAAGCCGGCCCAGGACCCGTCGGGCTCCAGCTTGGCCAGCTTGGGAAAGAACTGGGCGCCGACGTGGAACTCGCCGCTGTAGCCCGCGCGCGCGAAGAGCGGCGGCAGCTGGGTCACGAAGGTGACCTCGACGTGCACCGTCTCCCCTGGCTCCAGGGGTGTCACCAGGGGCACCGAGAGCTGGGTGCGGTCGCCCTCGACGAGCTCGCCGTCGGCGGCATGGAGCCGCTCCATCCCGTCCACTCGGAGGCTCTCGAGCTCGATGGAGCCCCGGCCGGCGGCGCCGACGCCCCGGAGCTGGCCGGAGCTCTCGCGCATGAACACCGTCTCGTCGTCGGCGAAGGCGTTCATGTAGAGATGGAAGAGCAGCTCGGTCAGCGGCCGGTCGGCCGTGTTCCGGAACTGGATGTCCACGCTGCCGTCCAGGACGTGGGCCTCGGGATCGAGCGACGCGGCGACCTCGTAGCGATGGGCCGGGGGATCCGCGGGGAGCTGGGCGGCGGCCGGAGCCGCGGCGACGAGGAGGAGCAGGGGGGCGAGGCGCACGGAGAGGGGACGCGGCTCGGGGGTCGAGCGTCTCGAAGCGGGGGCGGCGCGCACCCGCGGCATCCTACTCGACCGGCGAGCGCCGGTGGCCCTCGGCGCGCGCGAGCGGTACACCTCCGGGATGCCGCGCTACGTATGCCCGGATCCTGCCGCCACCCGCGCCTTGGCCGCGCGTCTCGCCCAGGGCTTGCGGGGGGGCGAGGTACTGATCCTCGAAGGGGACCTCGGGGCCGGCAAGACCTTCTTCGTCCAGGCGCTGGCCGCGGCCCTCGACCTGGACCCGGCGATCGCCGTCACCAGCCCGACCTTCGCGCTGGTGCACGAGTACCCCGAGGCGCGGCTCCCCCTGCTCCACGCCGACCTCTACCGGCTGGGCGACCCCGACGAGCTCATCGAGCTCGGCATCGAGGACCGCCTCGACGAGGGCGGCTGGGTCCTGGCGGTCGAGTGGGGCGAGCCCTTCGTCGAGGCCCTCGGAGGCGCCGACCTGCTGCTGCGCTTGGAGACCACCGGGCCGGAGGCGCGGGCTCTCGCGGTCGAGCCGCTGTCGGCCCGGGGGCGCGCCTTGGTCGCCTCGTTGGACCGATGAGCGCCCCGGAGCGGGTGGGTCGGGCGGACATCGCGCTGGTGACCCTGGACACGCTCCGCTTCGACGTCGCCGCCGAGGAGATGGCGGCGGGGCGCACCCCGGCGTTCGCGGGGCTCTTCCCCGGGGGGTGGGAGGAGCGCCACACGCCCTCCAGCTTCACGCTGGGGGCGCACCTGAGCTTCCTGGCCGGCTTCCTGCCCACCCCGGCGCGGCCGGGCCCGCATCCGCGACCCTTCGCGGCGCGCTTCGCCGGCTCCGAGTCCACGGGTCCCGACACCTTCGTCTTCGACGAGCGGGACCTCCCGCGCGGGCTCGCGGCCCGCGGCTACCGCACGCTCTGCGTCGGCGGTGTCGGCTTCTTCGACCCGGCGACGACCCTCGGGGCGCAGCTCACCGAGGGCTTCGAGGAGGTGCGCTTCGAGCCCGCGTTCCGAGTGACGGAGCCGGACGGACTGGCCAGGCAGCTCGACGCCATCGCCGCCCATGGGGAAGGGCTCCGTCCCGACGAACGGCGCTTCACGTTGCTCAACGTCTCGTCGCTCCACCAACCCAATCGCCACTACCTGGAGGGCGCGACTCGTGACGACCGCGCCACCCACGCCGCGGCCCTCCGCTACGTGGACGGTCTGGTCGAGCGGCTGGTCGCCGCTCTCCGCCGCGGCCCCCTGTGGCTCATCGTCTGCTCGGACCACGGGACCGCCTACGGCGAGGCGGGCTACCTCGGCCACCGGCTGGGTCACCCGGTGGTCTGGACGGTCCCCTACGCGGAGGCGTGGATCCCGTGAGCGCTTTGGACGACGCCCTCGAACGCCCCTTCGCGGGCTACGCGTACGCGTACCCGCACAAGACGGCCTACCGCGCGATGGAGCCGCGGCCGCTGGCGGACGTCTGGGCCGCCGAGGACCGGAGCCGCCTCTTCGCCTACGTCCACGTGCCCTTCTGCACGATGCGTTGCGGCTTCTGCAACCTCTTCACCGTGGCCCGCGCGGGCGACGTCGGCGGGGCCTATGTCGACGCCGTGCTGCGGCAGATCGAGGCCACGGCGCGGGCGCTCCCCGATGCGCGCTTCGCGCGGGTGGCCGTCGGCGGCGGTACGCCGACCTATCTGGCGGCGACGGACCTGGAGCGGCTCTTCCGGGGGCTCGCCGACGGGTTCGGGGCGCCGGTCGCGAGGCTGCCCTCGAGCGTGGAGTGTTCGCCGGAGACCGCCGACGAGGAACGCCTGGAGGTGCTGGCCCGGTGGAACGTGCGGCGCCTGAGCATGGGCGTGCAGAGCTTCCACGATCACGAGGTGCGGCGCCTCGGCCGGCTGCAGCGGCGCGCCGAAGTGCTCGAGGTGGTCCAGCGCGCGCGACGGCTGGGCTTCCCGCGGCTGAACCTCGATCTCATCTACGGCATCGAGGGGCAGACCCCGGCGTCGTTCCTGGAGTCGGTGGACGCGGCGATCGGGCTGGAGGCCGAGGAGGTCTACCTCTACCCGCTCTACGTCCGGCCGCTCACCGGGCTCGGTCGCCGCGCCCACCGGAGCGGCGATCACGACGCGCTCCGACTCGCGCTCTACGAAGCGGGCCGCGGCCGGTTGCTGG
Organism: Myxococcales bacterium UBA1660; assembly: GCA_002320815.1. GTDB lineage: Bacteria > Myxococcota_A > Polyangia > Polyangiales > Houyiibacteriaceae > UBA1660. Next base: position 5,394 of record DCLA01000008.1, on the reverse strand, counting down.
AGGGGGGCTACCACCAGCGCTCCATGCGCTCGTTCCATCGGCTCGCGCCGGGCGCCGAGGGCGACCCGCCCTACCGCTGTCAGGACGACGGCATGGTCGGGCTGGGCAGCGGCGCCCGCTCGTACACGCGCGAGCTGCACTACAGTTTCGACTACGCGGTGGGGCGCAGCGAGACCCAGGCCATCCTCGATGCCTACGTCGGCCGCGGGGAGGCCGCCTTCGGTCAGGTCGCCCATGGATTCCCGATGAGCGGCCCGGAGGCGCGCCGCCGCTTCGTGATCCAGTCGCTCCTCGACGGAGAGGGCCTCGACCGCGCCGCCTATCGCGCGCGCTTCGGCACCGTCGTCGACGAGGACCTGCCCCAGCTCGCCGAGCTCCGGGGCCGGCCCTGGGTCGACGGCGCGGAGGCGGACGACCCGCTGCTTCGGCTGCGGCCGGAGGGGTGGCGCTACAGCGACGCGCTGGGCCCCTGGCTCTACTCGGCGGCGGTTCACGAGGCGATGGGGGAGTGGGAGCCCCGATGACCCTGCAGGTGCTCTACCGGGGCCCGCTCGAGAGCTGCAACTACGGGTGCGCCTACTGTCCCTTCGCCAAGCGCATCGAGGACCCCGCGGCGCGCGCCCGCGACGAGGCCGCGCTGGAGCGTTTCGTGGACCACGTGGCCGCGGACTCGCGCCAGCGGTGGGCCATCTTCTTCACGCCCTGGGGCGAGGCGCTGGTTCGCACGGCGTACCAACGGGCCATCGGTCGGCTCACTCGCATGGCCCACGTCGAGCGCGTGGCCCTGCAGACGAACCTCTCGGTGTCCGCGCGATGGTTGCGCCGCGCCGAGCCGGCGAAGGTCGGCCTCTGGTGCACCTTCCATCCCACGGAGACCGACCGCGGGTCGTTCGTCAGGCGCGTGCTGGCTCACCGGGCCGCGGGGGCCACCGTCAGCGTCGGGGTGGTCGGGATGCCCGCCCACCTCGCCGCCGCGCGCGCCCTGCGCGAGGCACTCCCGGAGGACGTCTACCTCTGGATCAACGCCGCCAAGCGGACCCACGGCGCCTACGACGAGGCGCTCCGGTCGGCCTTCCGCGCCATCGATCCTCACTTCGAGACCAACACCTTCCGGCATCGTTCCCGCGGCGAGGCCTGCGCCACGGGCTGGGACACCATCAGCGTCGACGGACGGGGCGACGTCCGGCGCTGTCACTTCGTGCCCGAGGTCCTCGGCAACCTCTACGACGGCACCTTCGCGCCCGCCCGCCGCCCGTGTCCCAACGAGACCTGCGGGTGCCACATCGGCTACGTGCACCTGGATCGGCTGGGCCTCCGAGCCCTCTACGGCTCGGGGCTCCTCGAGCGCTCGCTGCCCACGTCGCGCCGGCTGCCGGTGGTCGGCGCACCGCGCGCTCGGATCGCCTCGACCTGCCAGTCGTAGGCGTCCTTCCGCTCGCTGCGCAGGCCGGGGAGGAGGTCCCCGAAGGCGTTCACCTCCAGGACGAGCGGCGCGTGATCGTCGCGCCGGAAGAGCAGGTCCACCCCGGCCACGAAGGCCCCATCGGCCGCGCGCTCGGCGAGCCCCAGCGCCCGGTCCCAGCGCTCGCCGCCTACCTGCGCCCGGAGCGCATCGGCGTCGCCGCGTCGGCCGCCGAGGTGGAGGTTCGTGATCGGGTGGGTGCTGGTGCGAGGCAGGGCGAGCCGCGCCCGCCCTTCGACGACGACCACGCGCAGGTCGCAGTGGCGACCGCCGAGCCGGACCTTGGGCTCGGCGACCTCCACCCGCGCTCCTTCCGTGAGGAGCCAGTCCAGGCAGCGGCGTTGGTCGGCCGCGCGGTCGAGCCGCTGGAGCCGCAGCGAGTTGAACCAACGGTCGCCGTCGCGCTCCATGGTCGTCCACACGGTCATCCCCGCGGGACGACGGGAGACCACCGCCAGCCCGCTGGCCGACGAGCCCCAGCGTAGCTTCACGAAGACGCGCGGCGCCTCGACCATTGCGGCCGCGAGCGCATCCGTCGTCGGGGCGGCGAGGACGAGGGCGCGCGGCATGGGCACGTCCAGGGTCGCGAGGTGGGCGGCAGTAGCGTCCTTGTCGAAGCAGCGGGCGACGACCGCGGGGGACGTCAGCCAGCGCCAGGCGGGGCGCTGGCGCGCCACCGCGCCGACGTCGTCGAGGTAGGCGCCGAGACCCCGGTGCCGGGCCGCGGGCGCCGCCAGCTCCCCCGGCGCGAGAGGCCGCGGCGAGACCCCGCCCCGCGCGAGGAGCGCCGGCGTGCTCTCGGCGCCGAGCGCGTCCAGCCGGATCCACGCGGGGCCCTCGGGGAGGGCCAGCAGCGCCGCGGGGTCGCGGAGGAGCTCCCGGTGGTCCACGGCGCCGAGGACCTCGAGCCCCCCCGCGCGCGCCGCACCGAGGAAGAGCTCGGCGCGCCGGTCGCTCAGGTCGCCGACGAGGACGACCCGCGCCGGGCCGCTCACTCGCCGACGCTGACGTAGCGGTGGACCTCCCCGTCCCAGACGTCGCCTTCTTCCTGCTGCCCGAAGACGAGCCGAGAGCCGAAGGCCTTCTCCAGCGCCGCCCGCCCCTCGCTCCCGACGAAGTTCTCGCCGGTGCGCAGCTTCTGCAGGTTCTCGAAGGCTTCGGCCCCCGCGGCGAGGGCCTTGGCGCCCTCGTCGGTGAGCGTGCCCATCTCGAAGCTGAGCTCCTGGAGCTGCGCGACGAGCGGGCTGGTGACCACGCGGGCGGCGAGGGCGTCGCTGATCTCCGCGTTGCCGAGGGTCAGCCGAAGGAGCTGGCCGAACGAGGGGTTGGTGAAGAAGCGCTCGAAGTCCTCGGGCGTGGTGTCGGCGCCGTAGTTGGAGTCGCCGAACCAGATCACGAGCTCTTCCAGGTGGGGGAGCTCGGCCGTGGCGAGGGCCCGGGCGGACTCGGCGGGGAGACCCCCGGTCTCCAGGATCAAGGTCCGCAGCCGCTCGTGGTGGGCCCGGGTCAGCTCGATGCTGCCGCCGCGGAGCCGGAGCCAGCGGAGCTGGGGTAGGCCGGTGAGGTACCCGTCGGCGCTGCCCACGTGGCTCCAGGAGATCTCGGTCTCCTCGGGGAAGTCGAAGTCACCGACGAAGAGCTCTCGCAGGGCCGGGAACCGTTCGGCGTCGACGAACTCGTCGAGACCGCCGTAGTCGTTCTCCTCCGCGTCCCAGAGGCCCAGGGTCAGGCTCACCAGGTCCTTGCCGTGAACCGCGGCCACCCGCTTCAAGATCTCGATGGGCTGGACGTTCGCTTCCCAATCGGTCCGGATCTTGGCGCCCAGGACCGCCCCGTTGCGCTCGTCCAACTCCAGGTGACCGCTCTCGCGCGCCGCCGTCAGGACCTCGTCCGTGTTCGAATCGCTGGTCATCCGTTCGATCCTTTCCGGGCGCGAGGCCCCGGCGCGACGGTAGTCCGCCCGGAGCCGGCGGGGAAGGGGCTACGACCCCGGGGGAGCCTTGCTCCACGCCCGCCGCTCTGATAGGTGCGGAGCGCTCGGCGGCTCGCTGAGCGTCCGCTCCCGGTCGTCCGGTCGGGGGCTCTCCGCGAAAGCAGATTTCACAGCCCATGCCGCGTCGCGACGATATCGAGAAGGTCCTCCTCATCGGGTCGGGCCCGATCGTGATCGGCCAGGCTTGCGAGTTCGACTACTCCGGAACCCAGGGCGCCAAGGCGCTCCGGGAAGAGGGGTACGAGGTCGTCCTGGTCAACTCCAACCCGGCCACGATCATGACCGATCCGGAGATGGCCGACCGTACCTATGTCGAGCCCCTGGACCCCGACGTGGTCGCGGCCATCATCGCGCGCGAGAAGCCGGACGCCCTGCTGCCCACCCTCGGGGGGCAGACCGCGCTGAACCTGGCGCTGGAGCTCGACCGGCGCGGGGTCCTCGCCGAGCACGGCGTGGAGCTCATCGGCGCGAACACCGAGGCCATCCGCAAGGCCGAGGAGCGCGAGCTCTTCAAGCAGGCCATGGAGAAGATCGGCCTGAAGTGCGCGCGGGCGCGGACCTGCACCACCGTCGAAGAGGCGCTGGAGACCGCGAAGGAGATCGGCTTCCCGATCATCCTCCGCCCCTCGCTCACCATGGGCGGCTCGGGCGGCGGCATCGCCTACAACATGGAGGAGATGCAGACCGCCATCCGCTGGGCCTTCCAGCAGAGCCCGGTCCACGAGTGCCTGGTCGAGCAGAGCGTGCTCGGCTGGAAGGAGTACGAGCTCGAGGTCATCCGCGACAAGGCGGACAACTTCGCCGTCATCTGCACCATCGAGAACATCGACCCGATGGGCGTGCACACCGGCGACTCGGTGACCGTCGCGCCGGCGATGACCCTCACCGACCGCGAGTACCAGCGCATGCGCGACGCGGGCCGGAAGATCATCACCGAGATCGGGGTCGACACCGGCGGCTCGAACATCCAGTTCGCGGTGAACCCCGCCGACGGCGAGCTGCTGGTCATCGAGATGAACCCGCGGGTTTCGCGCTCGAGCGCGCTGGCCTCCAAGGCCACCGGCTACCCCATCGCCAAGATCGCCGCGAAGCTCGCCGTCGGGTACACCCTCGACGAGCTCCGCAACGACATCACCGGGACCAGCGCGGCCTTCGAGCCGACCATCGACTACGTGGTCGTGAAGTGGCCCCGCTTCGCCTTCGAGAAGTTCAAGGGCGCCGACCCGCGCCTCACGACCCAGATGAAGTCGGTCGGCGAGGCGATGTCCATTGGCAAGACCTTCAAGGAGGCCTTCCAGAAGGCCGCCCGCAGCCTGGAGACCGGCCGCGACGGTCTCGTCTCTTTCCTGGACGACATCGACTACCGGGACCTCGCGGCGCAGCTCCGCCGGCTCAAGAACACCGGCGAGGCGATGAACCTCCACCGGCCGCTGCAGGAGCTCCCGCCGGCGACCACCGAGGAGCTCCAGGAGTCGATCCTGGAGGTCATCCGGACCCCGCTGGCGGACCGCCTGTGGACCATCACCGATGGCTTCCGGGTCGGGCTCACCGTGGACCAAGTCCACGAGGCCACCCACATCGACCCCTGGTTCTTGGTGCAGATGCACGAGATCGTCGCCCTCGAGGAGCGCCTGAAGGCGGCCGACGAGCTCACCCCGGAGCTACTCCGGCTGGCCAAGGAGCACGGGGTCACCGACCGCCGCATCGCCGACCTGCGCGGCACCCAGGCGAAGGCCGTCCGGGCCGCCCGCGCCGAGGAGGTGGAGCCCATCTTCGCCCGGGTGGACACCTGCGCGGCGGAGTTCGTCGCCAAGACCCCCTACCTCTACTCGACCTGGGGCCGCGAGTCCGAGGCGGCTCCGACCGACACCAAGAAGGTCATGATCCTCGGCGGCGGACCCAACCGCATCGGCCAGGGCATCGAGTTCGACTACTGCTG
>DCLA01000003.1 GCA_002320815.1 Myxococcales bacterium UBA1660 | reverse complement strand
GGCGGAGGCCGACAAGAAGGCTGCCGACGAGAAGGCGGAGGCCGAGAAGAAGGCCGCCGAGGAGAAGGCGGAGGCCGAGAAGAAGAAGAAGGCCGAGGCCGACGAGAAGGCCGCGGCCAAGGCGGACTCCGGCGGTCGCGCGTCGGATCCCGGCTCGAAGAGCTCGGGGAAGAAGACCCGCGGCAAAAAGAAGAAGAAGAGCCGCGCCAAGACGCGCTCCACCGCGCCCGCGGCGGGCTCCGGCAAGGACACCACCTCGTCCCAGACCATCAAGGCCATCACCGAGACCGGCGAGCACGCCGCGGTGGCCAGCGACTTCTTCACCGCGCCGAGCTACGAGTCGACCATCGAGCCGGACAACTGGGCCGACCTCGAGGCCGAGCCCATGAAGCTCTCCAAGGACGACCAGCGGTGGAAGCGGAACACGCTCATCGCCCTGGCCATCGGCGCGAGCCTCTTCGTCGGCTTCTTCATCTGGAAGCAGTTCGGCGACGTCGAGCCCGTCGACATCTCGGCCATGCGCCGGACCACCGCGCCGGTCATCGAGCCGATGGACTACGACGCCCCCGAGGACGAGGAGCTCGAGGCCGAGGAGCCGGTCGCGGAGGAGCCCGTCGGGTCGACGCCGGAGGCCGAGGCCGTGGAGCCCACCGAGGCGGAGCTCGCCGAAGCCGAGACCGCGGAAGCCGAGGCGACCGAGGCCGAGGCGACCGAAGCCGAAGCCGAAGCGACCGAGGCCGAGGCGGAGGTCGCCGAGGCGGCCCCCGAAGAGGCGCCGGCTGCTCCCGCGGGCGACTACGCGACGCTCCTCGAGGAGGCCAACGGGCTCCGGGGCCGCCGCAAGGAAGAGAAGCTGCGCGAGGCCGTCGCCGCCAACCCGGCCGGCGCCGAAGCGCTCACCGAGCTGGCCTGGCTCCTCCTGAACCGGGGCCGCTACGCCGAGGCGCGCGACTTCGCCGACCGGGCCTCGACCGTGGATCCGACCAGCTCCAAGGCCTGGATCACCCTGGGCGCCGCGCGCCAGTCCCTGCGGGACAACGCCGGGGCCATGCAGGCCTATCAGAACTGCGTGAACCAGGGGCAGGGCCAGTACGTGAGCGAGTGTCGCGCGGTTCTGCGCTGACCCTCGCCCGACCCATCGACGACCCGGCGGGTCGACGTCCCGACCGGGGCGCCGACCGCCTCGATGCCGAAATTCTCCTGTAATCCTGCACCGGAACGTCTGTTCCGGTAGGGCGTTTCCCACCCTTTCCAAGGGACGGAAGGCTGGCGTATACCCAAGGTCCGTGCCGCGACGGGGGGTCGAAGCGGCACGCTTGGGGAACCTCCCCGTTTGGATTGGAGACGTGAAATGACCCGAAAAACCATCGAAGCTCTGTTGCTCGCCTTCGCCATCGCGACGGCCGGCTGCAACGAGGAAGAGGCCGACACCGAAGAGGTCGCCGAGGTCGAGGCTCCGCCCGAGGTCGACGAGGCACCGTCCTTCGATCCGGCCGCGTTGCTCTCCAGCATCACCGCGCGCCTGGGCGGCGCGAAGCTCGTCGCCGGCAACGACCTGGTGGTCGAGGTGCTCCCCATGGCCGGCGGCCAGGTGAGCGGTCTGGTCTACGACGCCGAAGGCAACGTGGTGCAGAACGCCAAGCTGACCGTGACCGTGAAGGGCGCCGACGGCTCGGCGAAGCCCGTCGAGCTCCAGTGGGACGCCGACGCCGAGGCCTACGTGGGCGCCGTCGCCGGCGCGGACGCCGAGGCCAGCGCCGACCTCATCGCCAGCGGTCCCCTCTCGGTATCCGTCGAGCGTGACGACTTCGAGCCGGCCACCGGCGAGGTCGAGGTGGTCGCCGTGGCGCCGACGCCGATCTACGGCGGCGACGTGCTCGTGGCCGGCGACGTCTCCGCGGAGATCGTCACCCTGCCCATCGGCGCGATCCAGCTCGTGGCCTACGGGCCCCAGGGCGCGCTCACCGGCGACGCGGACATCAAGGTCTCCGTCCCCGACACCAGCGGCGCCTCCCACGACGTGAACCTCGTCTGGAACGCCGACGCCAGCGCCTACCTCGGCAGCGTCGAGGAGGGCCTCGAGCTCGGCAACGGGCCCCTCGGCTTCACCGTGGTCCGCTCCGGCGTCGAGCAGAGCACCCGGGTCGCCGTCTCGCCGGTCCGCGCGCCCAGCCACGAGGGCGACGTCGTCGTCGTCGGCAACATGACCGTCGAGCTGGTCCCCCAGGCGGACGGCAAGGTCTACGCCTACGTCCTCGGTCGCGACGGCGCGTCCATCGACTCCGACGCGCAGCTCAGCTTCGCCTTCGGTGGTGGCCACACCGATCCCATCCCCGCCACCTGGGACGCCGACGCCGGCGCCTACGTGGCCGTCGTCCCGCCCGAGGTCGACGTCTCCGCGGCGCCCATGCGCGTCCGCGTCCGTCGCGGTGGCCACATGCACCGGGGCGGCATCGCCGCGCCGGCGGGTCGCGCCCTCGGCGTGGCCTGGCGCTCGCGCATCGAGGCCGGCGCCGGCGGCGCCGTCCCGCCCGGCCAGGCCCGGGTCCGTCTCGCCGGCCCGGACATCCGCGCCCGCGGTCGCGGCGGCGTGCGCGCCTCCGTGATGGGTGAGGTCGCCGGGGACGTCGCCGAGCAGGCGGCCGCCGCCCGCGGCGCGGCCGTCATGGCCGGCGTCGAGGTCCGGGGCGCGGCCGACCGCATCCGGGGCGCCGCCGCCGCCGCTCGCGGCGCCGCGGCGATGGTCCAGGTGACCGCGCCGATGGTCGAGGTGCCCATGGTCTCGGTCATGGCCAGCGGCGGCGCGTCCGCCGGCGCGGGCAGCACCGCGATGGCCACCACCCGTCGCAGGGAAGCCGGCGGTGAGGCCGGGGCCAGCGCCATGGCCGGCATCATGATCGGCTTCGGCAACTGAGCTCCCCATGAGCCCGCGCGAGCCCCTCGGCCTCCCAGCCGGGGGGCTCGTCGCGTTTCGGAACCCCAACCGCGACCCCGGCCCGGGCGCTTCACCGCGGCCCCGGCGCTCAGCGGTCCGGGAACAAGCGGGTGAGCTCGGCGTACTCGCCCGGCGCGGCGCGCTCGAAGCCGTCGATCTCCATCGCCACGCAGAGCGCCGAGTCCGCCGGGAGGAAGAGCGCTCGCTCCACCTGCTCTACCCGGGCCAGGGGGAGCACGTCGGTGATCACCACGCCGTCGGTGGGAGCCGCCGCGGTCACCGCCAGCGAGCGCAGGTGGCGCGCGGCCGGTCCCGCGTGGAGCTCCAGCGCCGCCCGGACGTCTTCGTCGAAGGGGCTGATCACGCTCACCGCGCCCACGTCGGTCTCCCGCGCCGCCAAGGCGGCCAGCGCCGCCGGGTGCGTCCCGAAGTAGCGCGGCTTGCCCAGCTCGGAGGGCAGCAGGCCCCGCTGCCGGAGGTGGTCGATCGCGAGGAGGCACCCGCCGAGGGAGAGCGGGTCCACCCAGCCCGGCCGGGCGTCCCGCAGGTCCTTCACCGTGCGGTAGGGCGCGTCGACGTGGACCACCACCGCCGAGCGGTAGGTCGAGCGGCCGCCGCGCATCACCTTGAAGACCGAGCGCATCCCGCTGGCGTGCCGCGCCTCGAGGTCGGCGAGGACCGCGGCCGGCGCCCAGGCGAGCTCCGCCTCGCCGCGCACCAGCGCCGCGTCGAGCTCCCGGTAGTCGTTGGCCACCCGCACGTCGAACGCTTCCCCGAGCTCCCGCTCCAGGACCCGTTGGAGCATCTCCCCCCGCGCTCGCGCGCGGGCGCTTCCCGTCGAAGGGGGCAGGAGAAAGCGCAGCGCCACTCTGCAGGTATGCGGAAACGCGGCGAAAATCGCAATGGACCCCGCGAAACGTTCACCGGCGAACCCTCGAATGGCGACGCCGTGAGAATCCGCGATGCCCCAGGGCCCGCCGCGGTTGGTATACCGGGCCCCATGGCAGAGACGATGCGAAACGGGCTCGTGCGCTACGAGACCCACGACGGTGGCGTGGCGGTGATCACGCTGACCAACCCCCCGGCCAACGCGTACTCCCACGAGATGATGCGCGACCTCGACGACGCGATCCTCCAGGCGCGCTTCGCCGACGAGGTGCAGGTGATCGTGCTGGCGGGGGAGGGCGAGAAGTTCTTCTGCGCCGGCGCCGACATCGCCATGCTCGAGAAGGTCACCCCGGCCTTCAAGTACAACTTCTGCCTCCACGCGAACGAGACCCTGCTCCGCCTGGAGCACACCCCGAAGCTGGTCATCGCGGCCATCGAGGGGCACTGCGTCGGCGGCGGCCTCGAGGTCGCCATGGCCGCGGATCTCCGCGTGGCCGCCCAGGGCCGCGGCAAGCTGGGCCTCCCGGAGGTCGCCCTCGGCGTGCTCCCGGGCACCGGCGGCACCCAGCGGCTGACCCGGCTCCTCGGCCGCAGCCGCGCGATGCAGATGATGGTCACCGGCGACCTCCTGGGGGTCGACGCCGCCCAGGAGCTCGGCCTGGTCCACGAGGTCTGGGAGGCCGAGGGCTTCATGGACCGGGTGCTCGCCTACGCGCGCACCTTCGCGGCGCCGACCAAGGCCAGCCTGGCGGTGGGGCTCATCAAGCGCGCGGTCCAGAGCGGCGCCGACCTGCCCCTCGAGCAGGGGCTCGCCCTGGAGCGCGAGCTCCAGCAGCGCCTCTTCGCCAGCGCCGACGCCGCCGAGGGCATCGGCGCCCACGTCGGCAAGCGCGATCCGTCGTTCCAGGGTAAGTGAGCGTCATGACCCTCCCCGCCAAGAGCCCCGACGACGTCGTCGTCCTCGACGCCCTCCGCACGCCCATCGGCAAGGCCCGCGGCAGCCTCGCTCGGGTCCGCCCCGACGACCTGGCCGCCCACGTCCTGCGCGGGCTCCTGGAGCGCAACCCCACCGCCAAGGCGGCCCTGGAGGAGATCATCCTCGGCGCCACCAACCAGGCGGGCGAGGACAACCGCAACATCGCGCGCATGGCCGCGCTCCTCGCCGACCTGCCCTACGAGGTCACCGGCGTGACCGTGAACCGCCTCTGCGGCTCCGGGCTCGAGGCGGTCATCCAGTCCGCCCGCGCCATCCACATGGGCGACCACGAGGTGATGGTCGCCGGCGGCGTCGAGTCCATGAGCCGCGCGCCCTACGCCTACTCCAAGCCGGACGAGGCCTTCCCCCGCAAGCCCCCCACGGTCTACGACACCAGCCTCGGCTGGCGCTTCCAGAACCCGGCGATGGCCAAGCGCTTCCCGCTCATCGGGATGGGCATGACCGCGGAGAACGTGGCCGCCGAGTACGGCGTCTCCCGCGCCGACCAGGACGCCTTCGCCGCCTCGAGTCACCAGAAGGCCGCGGCCGCCTGGGAGGCCGGCGCCTTCGCCGACGAGGTGATCCCGGTCACCGTCCCGCCGGCCCACCGCAAGGCCCAGCCGACGACCGTGGAGCGCGACGAGTGCATCCGCCCGGACTCCACCGCCGAGGCCCTCGCCAAGCTGCGCCCGGTCTTCAAGGAAGACGGCTCGGTCACCGCCGGCAACTCCTCCCCGCTGAACGACGGCGCCGCCGTGGTCTTGATGACCACCCGGCGCTGGGCCGAGGAGAACGGCGCGAAGCCCATCGCGCGCTTCCTCGGTTCGGCGTCCGCGGGCGTGCACCCCAACGTCATGGGCATCGGCCCCATCCCCTCCACCCGCAAGGTGCTCGGGCGCCTCGGGCTGAGCGCCGCCGACCTCGACGTGGTCGAGCTGAACGAGGCCTTCGCCGCCCAGAGCCTGGCCTGCGTGCGCGAGCTGGAGCTCGACCCGGCCAAGGTGAACGTGCTCGGCGGAGCCATCGCCCTGGGTCACCCCATCGGCTGTAGCGGCGCCCGCATCGTCGGCACCCTCATGAACGCCATGCGCCGCCAGGACGCGACCCTCGGGCTCGCCACCCTGTGCATCGGCGTCGGCCAGGGCCTCGCGGCCGTCTTCGAGCGCGAGAGCTGAGCGTGGCGAGCCAGCCCGTCGGTCTGGCGGTGGTCGGTGCCGGGAGCTGGGGACGCAACCACGTCCGCAGCCTCGCCACCATGTCCGGCGTGGACCTGCGCTGGGTCTGCGACCAGAGCGACGCCGTCCGCGCCTCCCTCGCCCAGAACCACCCGGGCCCGACCTTCACCCCCGACCTCGCCCAGGTCCTCGCGGACCCGGCGGTGCGCGGCGTGGTGGTCGCCACCCACGCGCCCTCCCACGCCGCCGTCGCGCGCCAGGTGCTCGAGGCCGGCAAAGACGTCCTGGTGGAGAAGCCGCTGGCCCTGCGCCCCGAGGACGCCGCCGACCTGGTCGAACGCGCCGACCGGGGCGGGCGGATCCTGATGGTGGGTCACCTCCTGCTCCATCACCCGGTCGTCGAGGCCCTGAAGGACCTGGTGGACTCCGGTGAGCTCGGCGAGGTGCTCTACCTGGTCTGTCGCCGCCTGAACCTCGGCGTGGTGCGCCGCGACGAGAACGCCTGGTGGTCCCTGGCGCCCCACGACCTGAGCATCGCGCGCCACCTCCTCGGCGCCGACCCGGTCGCCGTCAGCGCCACCGGTGGCACCTTCCTCCAGCGGGAGCAGGGCATCGAGGACGTCGTCTTCGGCACCGTCCGCTTCGCCGGCGATCGCTTGGCCCACGTGCACGTGAGCTGGCTCGACCCGCACAAGACCCGGATGCTCACCGTGGTCGGCTCCAAGAAGATGGCCGTCTTCGACGACACCTCCGGCGACCAGAAGCTCACCGTCTACGACAAGGGCGTCGAGCCCCCCGCGTCCCTCCGCTACGACGAGGGCGTCCGGGTGCGCACCGGTGAGATCCGCATCCCCGCCATCCGCATGAGCGAGCCCCTGCGCCGGGAGCACGAGGCCTTCGTGCGGGCCATCGAGACCCGTGAGCCGCCCCTGGGCGACGGCCACTCGGGCCTCGCCGTGGTGCGCGCCCTCGACGCCGGCAGCCGGTCCCTCGCCGCCGGCGGCGCCGAGGTGGAGATCGACCTTTGAGCGCGCCCTTCGTGCACCCCACCGCGGTCGTCGACGAGGGCGTTCAGCTCGGCGCCGGGACCAAGGTCTGGCACTTCGTCCACGTCTGCGGCGGCGCCGTCGTCGGTGAGCGCTGCGTGCTCGGGCAGAACGTCTTCATCGGCCCCGGCGTCCGCCTGGGCGACGGCGTGAAGGTCCAGAACAACGTCTCCCTCTACGCCGGGGTCGAGGTCGCCGACGACGTCTTCCTCGGTCCGAGCTGCGTCTTCACCAACGTGATGCACCCCCGGGCCCACGTGGAGCGCAAGGACGAGTTCCTGCCCACCCCGGTGGGCCGCGGCGCCTCCATCGGCGCCAACGCCACCGTCGTCTGCGGGCACACCATCGGCGAGTACGCCTTCGTCGGCGCCGGCTCGGTGGTCACCCGCGACGTCGCGCCCCACGCCCTGGTCTTCGGGACCCCCGCGCGCCGCCACGGTTGGGCGTGCCGCTGCGGCGAGCGCCTCCCCGACCAGCCCGAGCCCCACTGTGGCCGCTGCGGCGACCGCTACCGCATCGACGCCGAGACCTGCACCCGCATCCCATGACCGACTCCGTCCCCTTCCTCGATCTCGCCACCCAGCACGCCGCCCTGGAGACCGAGCTCCGCGCGGCCTTCGACCGCGTGCTGAGCTCCGGCGCCTTCATCCTCGGCCCGGAGGTGAACGCCTTCGAGGAAGAGGTGGCCCGCTACCTCGGCGTCGCGCACGCCGTAGGCGTCTCCAGCGGGACCGACGCCTTGCTCGTCGCGCTGATGGCCCTCGGCGTCGGCCCCGGGGACGAGGTCATCACCACCCCCTTCACCTTTTTCGCCACCGCCGGGGTCGTCCATCGCCTCGGCGCGCGCCCGGTCTTCGTGGACATCCGGCCGGGCACCTTCGAGCTCGACCCCGCCGCCGTCGCCGCCGCGCGGACCGAGCGTACCAAGGCCGTCATCGGCGTCGATCTCTTCGGCCAGCCCTGCGACCTCGACGCCCTGCGGGAGGCCGCGGGCCCCGCGGTGCTGGTGGAGGACGCCGCCCAGTCCTTCGGCGCCAGCTACCGCGGCAAGACCATCGGGGGCCACGTCCCCGCGGTCTGCTTCAGCTTCTTCCCGGCCAAGAACCTCGGCGGCCTCGGCGACGGCGGCCTCGTCAGCACCGACGACGCCGAGCTGGCCACCCGCATGCGCCGGGTGCGCGTCCACGGCGCTCACCCCAAGTACTTCCACGCCATGGTCGGCGGGAACTTCCGCCTCGACGCGCTGCAGGCCGCCTTTCTGCGGGTGAAGCTCCCCCACGTCGACACCTGGATCGCCGCCCGCCGGGCCAACGCGGCCTACTACGACGAGCGCCTCGGCGCCGCCGGCCTCGCCCCCGAGCGCCTCGGTCTCCCCGAGCGGGCCGACCCCGGTCACACCTACAACCAGTACGTGATCCGCACCAACCGACGCGACGCCCTGCGCGACGCCCTGGCCGAAGCCGGCGTCCCCACCGCCATCTACTACCCCAAGCCCCTGCACCTGCAGGAGTGCTTCGCCTACCTCGGCTACGAGCCCGGCAGCCTCCCCATCGCCGAACGCGCCTGCGACGAGGTCCTCGCCATCCCCGTCGGCCCCGAGCTCACCGAAGCCAACCGCGACCGCGTCGCCACCGCCATCCTCACCACCCTCACCTGACTTGCAGAAGGGACGCTCCTTCCCCCCGACTTGCAGAAGGGGCGCGCACACTGGCACAAGGGACGCTCCTTCCCCCGTCCCCACCCAGTGACCCAGTGACCCCCGTGGGTCGCGTCAGCCCAGCGGTCGCGTCAGCCCAGCGTGCGCACCAGCGCACCCACGCTCGCGAAGCGCGGCGCCTCGTCGTAGTCCGCGTAGTGCCCCAGCGGGTCGATGAGCGCCGCGTTCATCCCCGCCGCGCGCGCCCCCACCACGTCCACCGCCGGCAGGTCCCCGGCGTACCAGCTCTCCGCCGCCTCGGCCCCCAGCGCCTCGAGCGCCAGGTGGAAAATCGCCGGGTCCGGTTTGCGCAGCCCCACCAGCGCCGAATCGATCACCACCTCGAAGGCGTCGTGCAGGCCCACCGCCTCGAAGAGCTCGTCGAGCTTCCCCTCCGAGTTGGACACCACGCCGATCCGCCAGCCCCCGGCGCGCGCCTCCTCCAGCGCCGCGCGGAAGTCCTCGGGGACCCGCCGCCAGAGGTTCATCCGGTCGTGCGCCGCGCGCAGTCGGTCGACGAGAGGGCCCATTGGTCCTTCGGCGCCGGCCTCGCGACAGAGCTCGCCCATGAAGAGCCCCCAGCCGTCCTCGTGGCTGCCCCCCGAGCGCAGCAGCGCCTCGTAGCGACGCTTGGCCACCGGCTCCGCCGCCGCCACCGCCTCGGTGCGCAGTCCCACCGTCTCCGCCACGGCGCCGTGGTCCAGGAAGACCACCGTGTTCCCAGCGTCGAGCAGGAGCGCGCGGCTCATTCGACGACGAAGTCGGCGGCCACCGGCTTGTGATCGCTCGCGGCGTCCACGGCGTCGGTGTGCAGGATGACCACGTCCCGGGCCATCGTGTTCATCGCCGGCGAGGCCATGATGTAGTCCAGCTGCTGCCGCACGCCGTCGAAGACGTACGTCCAGCGGTCGTCGTTGGCGACCCGCTGGGTCACGTTGGTCAGCGAGCCGCTCAGCACGTTCGTCACCGTCGGGGAGTCCGGCCGGTCGTTCATGTCTCCCATGACCAGGACGCGATCCATGCCGCCGTCCATGCGCGCCTGCGCGATGCGCATCGTCTGCAGCGCTTCGGACTGGCGGACCAGCTCCTTGTCCGCGTCGTTGTTCCGCCGGGACAGGAAGTGCACGATAACGATGCCCACGGTCTTGCCCTCGACGTCCAGGAAGACCTCGAGCGCGTCCCGGGTGAAGTCCACCGTGCCCGTCCCGTCGGCCTCGGGGAAGCGCTCCCCGATGTGGCTCGTCGTCGTCGGGTACTCGGCCAGCGGGACCCGGCTGATGAAGGCCACGTCGATCCCCCGCGGGTCGGTGGAGTCCACCAGCCCCGTGTGGACGTAACCCAGCCCGTCGAGCTCGTCGGCGAGCCGGTCGAGGATCCCGATGTTCTCCACCTCCTGGAGCGCCAGGAAGTCCGGGTTCACCGCGCGGACCACCTCGGCGATGTCGTCGAGCTTCCGCTGGACGGCGCCCGCGGTCGGCACGTCGTCCATGGTCTCCGGGTCGTCCATCTCGTCGAAGAGGTTCTCGACGTTCCAGGTCATCACCCGCAGCGGGGTGGGGGTCGACGCGGCGTCCGCAGCGGGGGAGCCGGAATCCGGCGAGCGGTCGTCGCCGCCACAGGCCAACGCGAGGGCGAGGGCCGACACCAAGAGAAAGCGCATCCCATTCGGTGTGCCATGGGAGCCCTCCGGGCGCACCCCCACGCCATCCCCCCGCCATCCCCACGGCCTTCCGAGCCGAGGTCGCCTCTGGTAGGCTCCGGGGCCAGAGGGAGCTCCCCAGCGGAGCCGAGGAGAGACGATGCAGCCGCACGAAGAAGCGATGGTGAAGTCCCTGGTCGCGGTGGCCTGGGCCGACGGGCGACTCGACGGCGAGGAGACCCAGGTCATCGACGCCCTCCTGGAGGCCTTCGGGATCGGCGGCGAAGACGCCGACGGGATCCGCGAGTTCGCCAAGGAAGAGCGCTCGATCGCCGACATCCCCCTCACCGAGCTCAGCGCCACCGACCGCCGGATGCTTCTGCAGCACGCGGTGATCGTCACCTGGGTCGACGGCGAGCAGCACGAGAAGGAGCTCGCCGTCCTCGACGAGCTCGTGAAGCGCCTGAACCTCCCCGAGGACGAGGCGAAGACCCTCCGCGAGGCCGCCGACGAGCGCGCCAAGCGGATGCTCGAGATCTCCTGAGCGCTCCGGGACCGCGTCGGCCGAACCCCGGCTCCCCGCCGGGGTGGCTTCCCCGGGCGACAAGCACTAGAGTGCCCCGCTCATGTCCCGTTATCAGGCCCCTTTCGGTCCCGAGGGCCCGGCACCGATCGATCCCGACATCGCCCGGAAGCTCCTCACCGTCGCCCTCGAAAAGGGCGGCGACTACGCCGACCTCTTCTTCGAATACTCGGTCAGCGGCAGCTACTCCTACGACGACGGCATCTTGAAGTCGGTCGGCCGCTACGTGACGATGGGCCTCGGGGTCCGCGTCATGAAGGGTGACGCCACGGGCTACGCCTACGTCGAGGATCTCGACATGGGCGCGATGCGGCACGCCGCGCGGACGGCGGCCCAGATCGCCGCCTCGGGCTCCCACGCCCCCGCCCAGCTCGTCGCCGCCGGGGTCCCCTCCCGCTATGGCATCGCCCAGCTCTCCCTGGAGGTCCCGGGCGAGACCAAGCGCGACATCCTCGAGCGCGCCGACGCCGCGGCCCGCCGCGCCGACTCGCGCATCGTACGGGTGACCGGCTCCATCAGCGAAGAGGTCCGCGAGATCCTCATCGCCACCAGCACCGGCCGCTTCGTCCGCGACCGGCAGCCGCTGATCCGCTTCGGCATCCGCGCCATCGCCGAGGACGGCGACAAGCGCCAGTCGGGCTCCAGCGGCGGCGGTGGCCGCATGGGCATGGAGTACTTCGACTCCCACTCCCCCGAGGAGCACGCCCAGGAGGCGGTGCGCCAGGCCCTGCAGATGCTCGACGCGCGCGAAGCGCCCGCCGGCGAGATGGAGGTCGTCCTCGCGCCCGGCGACAGCGGCATCCTCTTGCACGAGGCGGTCGGTCACGGGCTGGAAGCGGACTTCAACCGCAAGAAGACCAGCAACTACACCGACCAGGTCGGCGAGGTCGTCGCCAGCGAGCTCTGCACCGTGGTCGACGACGCCACGCTGCCCTTCGGCCGCGGCACCATCAACGTCGACGACGAGGGCCTCGAGCCCGAGAGCGCCACCCTCATCGAGAACGGCGTGCTCCGCGGCTACATGCAGGACCGGCACAGCGCCGAGGTGATGGACACCTCGCCCACCGGCAACGGCCGCCGCGAGTCCTTCAAGAGCCACCCCATGCCCCGCATGACCAACACGCTCCTCCTCGCCGGTCAGGACGACCCCGAGGAGATCCTCAAGAGCGTGAAGAAGGGCGTCTACGCCCGGAAGTTCGGCGGCGGCCAGGTCGACATCTCCAACGGCGACTTCGTCTTCTCGCTCACCGAGGGCTACCTCATCGAGGACGGAAAGATCACCGCGCCCCTCAAGGGCGTGAACCTCATCGGCAACGGCCCGGACGTGATGCGCAAGGTGGTCGCCCTCGGCAACGACCTCGAGGTCTCCGACGGCATCTGGACCTGCGGCAAGGACGGTCAGTCCGTCCCCGTCGGCGTCGGTTGCCCCACCATCAAGATCTCGGCCGTCACGGTCGGAGGGACTCAGCTGTGAGCATGGACGAGACGCTGCAGAGCCTGCTCGAGATCGGCGACGAGGTCGTCGCCGCGGCCCGCGCCAAGGGCGCCACCGTCGCCGAGGCCACCATCCGCCAGGGCTCGCACCTGAGCACCAAGATCCGCCTGGGCGCCCCCGAGCTCGTCGAAGAGGCCGGCTCCCGCGCCCTGGGCATGCGGGTGATGGTCGGCCGACAGGTCGCCGTGACCTACACCTCGGACCTCAGCGCCCGGGGGCGCGCCCAGCTCGTGGCCGACGCCATCGAGCTCGCGCAGTTGAGCCAGGAAGACGAGTTCGCCGGTCCCCCGGACCCGAGCCTGCTCTCGCGCACCGAGGACCACGTCGACCTCGACACCTATGACCCCACCATGGACGCTTTCGGCGCCGAGGAGGCGCTCGAGCGCGCCATCGCCGGCGAGAAAGCCGCCCGGGACGCCGACGCGCGCATCACCAACAGCGAGGGCGCGACCTTCACCCGCGCCAGCGGCGGCTCGGCCCTGGTCACCAGCGGCGGCTTCCGCGGCACCAGCGTGGGCACCTACGCCTCGCTGGTGGTCAACCCCGTCGCCGACGACGAGGGCGGCAAGAAGCGCAGCGGGTACCACTGGACCGCGCGGCGCCACCTCGCCGAGCTCGAAGACGCCGCCGCCGTCGGCCGCGAGGCCGCCCGCCGCACCCTGCGCAAGTTGGGCGCGGCGAAGATCGCCTCCGAAGAGATGCCCGTGGTCTTCGACCCGGACGCCGCGCGCTCCATCGTCGGGCTCCTCGCCGGCTGCGTGAACGGCGGCGCCATCTGGCGTCGGAGCAGCTACCTCCTCGACCGGCTGGGCACCGCGGTCGCCTCCGACCTGGTCACCATCGTCGACGACCCGCTCATCCCGCGGGCGCCGGGCTCGCGCCCCTACGACGGCGAGGGGCTCCTCTCGCGTAAGAACGTCGTGGTCGAGAAGGGCGAGCTGCGCACCTACCTCATGGACAGCTACGCCGCGCGCAAGCTGAGCATGGAGAGCACCGCCAGCGCCTCCCGGGGAGCCAGCGGCGGCGTCGGCCCCTCGACGACCAACTTCCTCCTGCAGCCCGGCGAGCTCACCCCCGAGCAGGTCCGCGACGTGCCCCGGGGCCTCTACGTCACCGAGATGATGGGCTTCGGCTTCAACGCGGTCACCGGCGACTTCAGCCGGGGCGCGGCGGGCTTCCTCATCGAGAACGGCGAGCTCACCCAGCCGGTCGCCGAGGTCACCATCAGCCTCGACCTCGACCAGATGCTCAAGCGCATCGACGCCGTCGGCAACGACCTCGACCTGCGCACCAGCACGGCCAGCCCGACCTTCCGGGTCAGCGCCATGACCGTCGCCGGCCGCTGAGCCCACCCGGGCTCCGCGGGCCGGGCCGCGCGTACATCGTACGAGAGACGTCGTTGCTCCGCTCCGCGAGGAATGCGACCTCTCGTCGATGCACAAGACACTTGGTCTTCTCTTCGCCGGCTTGCTCGGCGTCCTCGTCGCCCCCTCGGCTTCCCAGGCCCAGAGCTACGGGAACCCCCTGGCCGACCCGGGCTCGTTCCGACTGCTCGTCGACTTCGACGCCGGATTCGGCGGCACCGGCAAGGTCTCCGCCGAGGGCGAGAGCGCGACCTTCGACCTGGGCACGACCCTGGGCATGCGCCTGCAGGGGATGCTGCCCATCGCGGACATCCTCTACGCCGGCTTCGGCTTCGGCCTCGATGGCTACATCGGGGAGAACGCGTCGGACGACGCCGACCGCCTGCTCATGTACGGCTTCGAAGGTCTCTTCGGGGTCCAGATCCCCATCGACCTCGGCTCGATGGTCCTCGAGCCCACCGCCGGCGTCTCTCTCGGCCTCGCCCTGGCCACGGCCAACGACGTCGACTTCGAAGACTCGGAGCTCGGCCTGGCCTTTGGCTTCCGCGTGGGCGCGAACCTCTGGTTCACCCGGAACGTCGGCGTGAACCTGCGCATGGGCTACCAGATGCACGCCCTCTGGCCCGACTTCGATCCCGACGTCAGCGTCCGCTACACCCTGCAGCAGTTCCGCTTCGGCCTCGGCGGCATCTTCCGCTTCTGACGACCCGGGCCCGTCGCGGGCCCGCTCGTCGCGGGCCCGCCTGCCTCACCGTCGGCGGCGCGAGCGGCGGCGCGCGGTGAGCCAGAGCGCCATCACCAGCGGCGACCAGCTGAACGCCGCGCCGACGACGGTGCAGCCGTAGTCGTAGTCGTGGACGGGCTCGTCGTAGAGGGCGCCGCCCACGCAGTAGTCGGGGTCCTGGGGTGGGGCGGAGTAGAAGAGCGTGTCGTCGCTGGGCGCCTCGCCCAGCGGGTACTCCCGGAGCTCCACGAAGGTGCGCCCCGGCGCGTCGGAGTCCGGGATCTGGTTCCCGTTGCAGCAGCCCTGCGCGATGCGCACCCGGGTCTCGCGATCGATGACGCGCGCGACCTCCTCCTCGAACTCGGCAGGGACCAGCTCGGTGTCCCGCTGCAGCGCGTCGCTCATGCGGCGCTCCACGTGGATCCGGGTGAGCCACCCGGCGTCGAGGCCGAAGGGGCCGAGCACCGCGTCGGTCTCGCTCAGCTCGAAGGGCGCCGCGTAGAGCGTCCGACCGTCGCCGTCCGCGAGCGCCATGCGCGTCGGCGCCATCACGTAGAGGTCGGTCTCCACGATGCCGCCGCGCGGGTCGTAAGTGAGCTCGTGGGTCAGCGGGAAGTCCGCGCCGCGCCAGGTCACGACCAGCGGCGCCAGCGCCCGGGCCTCGCCGCCGAGGTCCATCGGGGTCACCTCGATGGCCACGAACCAACGCCCCTCGCCCACGTAGCGAGCGAAGGCGGCGTCGGCGACCTCGTCGCGGGCCAGCTCGCGCTCGTCCATCCACTGGGTGAGAGCCTCCAGGCTCGACGCGCTCAGCACGGTGACCTCGTAGTCGTCGGAGACCGCGATGGACTCGTACTCCACCGTCGCGCCGTCGCTGTACTCCACGACGCTGGTGCCCGTGCCCTCCAGACCGGGTCGGTAGTAGCCCTCGTCGCCGCACCCGTAGAGCGCCATCGGGCTCATCCCCGCCGCCGGCTCCGCCTGCGCGTAGTGCGGATCGGAGCACTGCAGCCCGAGGGAGCGGTCTTCCACGAACTCGACGCGCTCCCGCACCGTCGCCGGGACCAGCGCGTCGGCTGCGGCCATCACGTCGCCGGCGACCTCGTGCACGTCACTGCGGCGCGGCAGCGGCATCACCAGCCCGGCGCGGCCCCCGGCGGCCAGCACCGTCGGCTGGACCACCACGTGGGTCAGCGTGTCCAGGGTGGGCTCCGCCGGCGTCCCGTCGGGGCACGTCGCGGGGTCCTCCCGGGACCAAGGCTCGTCGGGCTCGCCCCGGAGCTGCCGAGCGTCGCACGTGTAGTCGACGACCTGGTCCGGCGCCTGGACCACCAGCACCGACGTCGTCTCGTCGAAGACCACCCCGCCCGTCTCGCCCACCGGTTCCACCACGCGGCACACCGCCCACGCCGCTCCCGGCGTCGCCAACGCACACGCCACCGCGCCGAAGACGGCGCTCTTCCAAGCTCTCATGACTCACCTCCAAGACGAGCGTCACCACCGCGCTCGCCGAGGTCGGCAGCACCCGATGAGGCCCGAAGCCATGCCCCTCCCCAGAGCAATCCCCATGCCCACCGACTTGCAGAAGGGACGCTCTTGCACACT
>DCLA01000116.1 GCA_002320815.1 Myxococcales bacterium UBA1660 | reverse complement strand
CGTGATGACCCCCGTGGGCCAGGAGATCGCCGAAGTCGCCGGCCCCGCCGCCGCGCGCGTGAACGTCGACGATCCCCTCGAGGGCGACTCCTACGACGCCCTCCTCGAGGCCATCGACGCCGGCAAGGAGCCGCTGAAGGCCTTCCTGAAGCGCAACGCCGGCAGCCGCGAGATCGTCCTCTTCGTCGACCTCGCCCGACAGGTCCGCGACCCCGACCGCCGCGCCGAAGTCACCCCCGACGACCTCCTGGTCCTCCTGCCCGCGTTCCTCATCACCGAGCTCGCCGAGGCCTTCCAGATCGGCTTCCTGGTCTTCATCCCCTTCCTCATCGTCGACATGGTCGTCGCTAACGTCCTGCTCGCCCTGGGCATGCACATGCTCAGCCCGACCACCGTGAGACTCCCCTTCAAGCTCCTCCTCTTCGTGCTCGTCGAGGGCTGGTACCTCCTCGCAAGAGCGTTGATCCTGGGTTACTCCTAGGCGGCCGAGCAAGCCCAGGCCGCAGGACCGTCGCCCTTCAGAACAGCGGGTCCCCCGGGAGCGCCGCCGCTTGCCGGATCCAGCTCCGCCACCGGGCCTCGCCCTCGCGCAGGTGCGCGTATCGGACCTCCGCCTTCGACGAGGTCTCGGGCGGGGGCGGGTCGAGCTCGGCGCCGGCGAAGAAGGTCACCTTTACGTACTTGGTGAAGCAGTGGAAGCTCAGGAACCAGCCCTGGCCCTCCACGCCGTAGAAGGGCGAGTTCCAGCGCACTGCCTGCTGGACGCCGGGGACCTCGGCGAGGACCAACGCGTGGAGCGCCTGGCCCACCTCGCCTTTCCATCCGGGCATGGCGGCCAGGTAGGCCCGCACCGGCTCGGGGCCGTCGCCCTTGGGGATCTGGGGGTTCCCCCCCGACAGGAGCTTCGGTCCCTTGGTGGCCATGGGCGGGATCCTATCCCCGCGCGCGCCCCCACCCAAGGGGGCACGCTGTAGCGGCGCGACCCCTCGATCCGTCTCGACCCTGGGCCCCACGGCCCCAGATCCGACGGTGACCATGAAGCGACTCCTTACCTTGCCCTTGCTCCTCCTCTCCCTGGCCGCCTGCGGCGACGACGGGCACCACCCGCGCCCGGACCTGGGTTCGTTCGACGGCGGCCCGGACGCCGGCACCGACTGTCCCGACGAGACCCCGGACGACACCCCCCAGACCGCCCAGGACCTCCCGGACATCGACTCGTCGGCCGACTTCCCGGTGGGCGAGATCTTCGGGACCATCGACCCCATCGACGACATCGACTGGTTCGTCTTCCACGACGAGGACGTGGCCGGCGGCGACATGGAGCCCCGGGTGGCCCTCGCCGCGCGCACCAGCGATCAGCCCTGGGAACTCTGCCAGTACTTCGTCTGCGACGGCGGCACCACGACCTTCACCTGCCCCGAGGGCACCACCGACGCGATGGAAGGCGACCTCCGCGGCTGCTGCATGACCACCACCGACGGCGGCGCCGCCATGGACATCGAGCCCACCTGTGAGGGCGACTCCAGCGACGACGGCGACGTCTACGCCAGCGTCCGCCGCCTGGGCGGCGAGGTGACCTGCCTGGGCTACGTGTTCAGCTACGGCGACGACTGAACCCGCCGCGATCGGCGGCGCGCGGCGGCCATTGAGCTTGCGCACGGCTCGGCTGCGACCTCGGGATCGACGGTCGTAGGGTGCGCGCGATGGCTCTCTTCTACGGTGTCGTCGCGGTCACGCTCCTCTTCGACGCGGTCCTCCTGGGCTCGCTGGCGTGGGCCTACCATTCGCCCCGCTTCGCCGATCGGCGCCTGAGCGACCGGCCGTCGATCAAGGTCGATCCCCGGAACCGCCTCATGGTCATGGCCATGATCTCCACGCTCTCGCTCGCGGCGGTGATGGGGCCCAGCTACCTGCTCTTCGACCACCTGGTGCACTTCGAGCCCACCGCGTGGTGGGTCGTCGCGCTCCAGGCCATCGGCATCCTGACCATCTACGACTTCGTCTACTACGTGCTGCACCGCACCCTGCATCACAAGAAGCTGATGCGGCTGGTCCACGGCATGCACCACCGGGTCCGGAACCCCTCGGCGCTCGAGAGCTTCTACCTGCACCCCATCGAGCTCCTGGCCGGCCTGGGCCTCCTCTTCGGCTCCACGCTGCTCATCGGCCCGGTGCACGTCTCGGCGTTCCTGATCGCCTTCTTCGTCTACTCGACGCTGAACATCGTGATCCACTCGGGGCTCGACCTGCGCTTCTTCGGTCCGCTGAACTTCCTGACCAAGAAGCACCAGGTCCATCACCTGAACGACATGTCGAAGAACTACTCGTCGCTCACCCCGCTGCCCGATCTGATCTTCGGCACCGCCCGCTGAACCCCCGCGCCAGCGCGGCCGCTCCGCCGCGCCTCAGCCCTCTGCGCCTCGGTCTCGTTCGAGCCGCGCGACGAAGCCCTCGACCTCGCGCCGCGACGTGAGCCGCACCCAGCGCGCGTTCCCGGGTTCCCCGCGGCTCATCCGCTCGGCGAGCTCCGCCCGGTAGCCCGCCAGCGAGGTCATCGACCAGGCGATGATCGAGCGCTCGGGATCCAACGAGTAGAGGTTGCTCCAGGGCTCCCGGTTCCCGTTCCACAGCTCCTCGCGGGTCAGGGTCCGCCGCACCGTGCGCGTCACGACCTGCGCGAGGAGCCGCGCCCGCGATGGATCCAGCCAGACCATCGTGTCGGCCCGAGGCCAGACGAGGTCCCGGAGGCCGAACCAGTTCCCGTCGATCACCCACCGGCCCTCTCGCTCGAGGAACGCGCGCACCTCCCAGCGCACGGTCTCGGCCGGCCGCCGAGTCCACCCCGGCCCGTGATGCAGCGCGTCCAGCTCGAGGCGCGCGTGCCCGCACCGGGTCTCCAGGGAGCGCGCGAGCGTCGACTTCCCCGACCCCGAAGCGCCGACGACCACGATCCGGTTCGTCCTCGCGGAGCTCATCGGCGAGTGTCGCAATACGCCTCCCCCGTGCGGTCGCGACTCGATCGGGCACGCCCCCGGGACCCATTTGTCCGGACGATCGCCGGGGGCACGCATGTTGCTCTTCTCGGCGCGATGGAATCCCTACGTCGGTCCTTCGACCGCCTCCGCGCCGGCACCGCCCGCTTCGAACTCCGCACGCTCTTGGTCCTGGTCCTGATGGCCGGGCTCGGCTGGGGGTTCATCCACATCGCCACCGAGGTCATGGCCGGAAGCACCCACGCGATGGACGAGTCCATCCTGATGAGCATGCGGAACGAAGCCGACCTCTCCGACCCCGTCGGGCCCGGATGGGTAGAGGAGATGGGCCGCGACTTCACCGCCCTGGGCGGCGTCGCGGTGCTCGGCCTGCTGACGCTCATGTCGACGCTCTACCTCTTCCTCACCGGCAAGCGGCGCAACGCGGTGCTGCTCTTCACCGCGGTCGCCAGCGGCATCCTGCTGAGCATCCTGCTCAAGACGGGCTTCGACCGACCCCGCCCCGCGCTCGTCCCCCACGGATCCATCGTCTACACGAAGTCCTTCCCCAGCGGCCACTCGATGATGGCCGCGGTCACTTACCTGACCCTGGGCGCCCTGCTGATGCGCGCCCACGCGCGCCGCTCCACCCGCGCGTTCATCGTCGGCTTCGCGGTGCTCATCACGATCATGGTGGGCATCTCCCGCGTGTACCTCGGCGTCCACTGGCCGACCGACGTCCTCGCGGGCTGGACCATCGGCGGACTCTGGGCCGCGATGGCCTGGATGGTAGCCCGACAGCTCCAGCGGCGCGGTCAGGTGGAGAAGCCCGCCGAGCGCCAAGGCGAGCTGGTCCCCGGCTGAGCCGCGAGCCAGGGCTCACCCGCTGAGCCTCGAGTCCGGGCTCACCGGCTGAGCCGCGAGCCCCGGCTCAACCGCTGAAGAACTGCTCCCACCACACGACGCGGCCGTCGCGGTGGGCCACGAAGCGCACGGTGCCGTCGTGGGAGACCACCACCGCGAGCCCCTCCGGGTGCGCGGTGACGAAGCGATAGGCCGCGTGGTGCCGGGTGCCCACCGACTCGGCGCGGTCCTCCCGGGTCTGCTCGCCCGCGGGATCCAGGGCCTCCCAGACCCGTGGCGGCGTGGGGAGCTCGGCGGAGACCTCGGCGCCGAAGCCCAAGATCTCGAAGCGCTTGTCCAGGAGGACCGCGCCGTCCACGGCGGCCATCATGGCCACCGAGCGCGAGAGCTCGAAGATGGCGTCCTCGACCTCGCGGAGGGCGGCGCTGCGGTCGACCACGAAGTCGTCCCAGCCCACCGCGCCCTCCCGGGCCTCGGCGAGGGAGCGCATCACCCGCTGGGTCAGCGAGCGATAGCGGCGCCGGGGTGCGCCGTCGGCGAGGCCGTACTTCACCCGCACCGTGCCCTGGCCCTTCAGGTACCCCCGGGCCACCGAGGGGTCGGCGAAGAGGAGCATGCCGCCGTGGGCCGCCTGCCGGATGTGGGTCAGGGCCCGCCGCACCATGTGCTGGGAGAGGTTGTGGACCAGCGAGTCGTCGACCTCGGCCCAGACGCCCTCGCCGGTCGCGTCCCGGTGCCGCTGGTGGAGCTCCTCGCGGCCCCCGGCGAAGAGGGCCGAGAGCCAGTCGGCGCTGAAGACGTCGTTGACCGCGTCGGTGACCTTCCCGCGCTCGAGGGCCGCGACCAGCGTCTCGCCCGAGTGGACCAGGATGCGCCCCGGGCCGGTCACGTGGATCACCGGCGCGTGCTCCGGGAGCTGGTCGGGCGCCGCGCCGTGGGAGGGCAGCGCGCGCCCGCCCCAGGATCGCGCGAGCCAGCTGGGCCCGGTGTTCACGATGCCCCAGATGCGCGGCTCCCCGCCTTCGAGCGAGACCCCGATGAGCGTGTGGGTGAACCCGGTGGCCGGGCTCAGCCGCCGGAGCTCGTCGGCCGAGAGCTCCCGGGAGGGCTCGAAGGCCAGCCGCTGCGCGCCCAGGGGCTCCGCCTCACCGACCTCTTCCGGGCGGGCCACCAGCAGCCGGAATCGGACCGCCCGCCCCTCCTCGCGCATCAGCGAGGCCTGGTAGGCCACCGAGAGCACGTGCTCCAGCGCCTCCGGATCCACGGCGAGCCGGCCGGGCCAACACTTGGGCAAGCGGCGGGCGAGGTCGGGCGGGTACGCGAACATCGACGTCAGCATAGACGCTCGGGGCCCCCGCGCGTGACTCCCGCGCCGGCGCGGGCGCGCCAGGTCGTCAGGGCTCGGCGAGGACCAAGGCCACCGCGTTCAAGAGTTCCGCTGGCGACACCGGCTTGGGAACCAGACTGTCGGTCTCGGGAATGGGCGCCCCATCGCTGGCGTAGCCGGACATGAAGATGCACGGCAGGTCGGGTCGCTCTACTCGGAGTCGCCGCGCCAGCTCGACGCCGGTGATGCGCGGCATGGCCAGGTCGCTCACCAGCAGGTCGATCTGGTCGAGGCGGCCCTCGCACTCCAAGAGGGCGTCGCCGGGGCTGGCCGCCTCCCGCACTTGGTAGCCCGCCTCGCGGAGCACTCGGGAGACGAAGCCACGCACGGACTCGTCGTCGTCGACCACCAGTAGGGTGCGGTCGCTGCGTCGGGGCACCTCGAGCGGTTCGGCGCCCGGGGCCGACGAGGGAAACGCGGTCCGCTCGAGCTCGGCAGGGAAGTAAACCCGTACGGTCGTACCCTTCCCGAGCTCCGAGTCCACGTCGATGTAACCGTCGGACTGCTGGATGATCCCGAAGACGGTGGCGAGGCCGAGACCGGTCCCGCGGGCTTCCTTCTTGGTCGAGTAGAAGGGCTCGAAGATGCGCGCACGCACCTCCGCCGTCATCCCCACACCATCGTCCTCGACCGCCAGGCCCACGACCGGCTCCGCGAGGAAGCCGTCGGTCGCGGCTTCGCCGTCGGCCAAGGAGAAGATGCGCAGCGTGATGCGGCCCCCGTTGGGCAGCGCGTCGGCGGCGTTGACCACCAGGTTCGTGAGGACCTGCTCGAGCTGCGCGCGATCCGCCTCGACGACCAGACGCCCCGGCTCTTCCACCACCACGATGTCGATGGTCGAGCTGATCATCCGACGGAGGAGTGGCAGCGCCTCCCGTACCTCGGTGCCGAGGTTGACCGGGACCGGCCGGCGGACCTGTCGGCGGCCGAAGGCGAGGAGCTGTTGAGTGAGCCGGGCGGCGCGCGCGCCGGCATCGGCGACATCGGCCATGTCGCGCCGCACGTCTTCACTCAGCGACTTGTCCCGCGCCAAGAGCTCCGAGTAGCCCAGGATGACGGTGAGCAGGTTGTTGAAGTCGTGAGCGACGCCGCCCGCGAGTCGCCCCAGGGCCTCCAGCCGTCGTGCCTGATGGAGCTGCTCCTCGAGGTCCAGGAGCTGCCGGGAGCGCTCCTCGACCCGCTCTTCGAGCCCCTGGTTGAGCTCGTCCAGCTCGGCTTCGCGAGCGCGCAGGTCCGTGATGTCCTCCGAGATTCCCAACAGGAAGGGACCGTCCGTGCCCGTCACGGGAATCTTCCGCGTCCGAAGCGTGCGGGGTCCCCGAGGGCCGGTGACCGTCTCCACCACCTCGACCTCGACCCCCTCGGTGAGGACCTTGCGGTCGCGCTCCAGGAAGGCCTCCATCTCGTGGCGCGGGAAGCTCTCCATCCCCGTCCGCCCGACCAACGAATCCCGGGGCACCCCGGTGATGCGCTCCGCGGCGGAGTTCCAGAACGTCACGTTCAGGCTCGGCCACGCCTTGGCGAACATCATCACCGGAGCCTTCTCGACCACCGAGGCGAGCACGTCGTTCTCCCGAACGCACCGCTGCAGCTCGGAGACCAGCGCGCGCTCCTTGCGCCGCGTGGCGAGCAGGAGTTCCACCTGCTGCGCGAGCAGCCGTAGCGCCTCCATGTGCTCGGGAGGCATCGAACGAGGCTTGCGGTCGAGGACGCAGAGGGTGCCCAGCCGCGCGCCTGGACCGCCGTGGATGGGGACACCGGCATAGAACCGGATCCCCGGCGCCTCCCGGACCAGGGGGTTGTCGCTGAAGCGCTCGTCGGCCGTCGCGTCGGCTACCACCATCGGCTCGCTGGAGCGAATGGTGTGGTCACAGAAGGCGATCTCTCTCGGGGTCTCTTCGACCTCCAGGCCGACGCGCGCCTTGAACCACTGGCGCGCCTCGTCGAGGAGCGAGATGGCCGCCATGGGCGTGCCGGTCATCGAAGCCGCCAACTGGACGATCCCGTCGAACGTCGGCTCGGGCTCCGAATCCATGATCTCGTACGACCTGAGCGCTTCGAGACGCTCGGCCTCCGAGGAGAGTCCTTCCATCGAGACGCATTGTCGGGGACTTTTACGCTGCTGTCGACAATCTTGCGGCACGAGTACGCCCCCGACAGGGGTCACTCGAATGGATTAGGCAAAAGGGGTGATTCCGCTCGTAGCTCGGGTGTGCTCAATCCCGGTCTCAGTGATTGCCGATGACGAACTCCGGGTCTTCGTCTCACGTCTCCCCGATCGCTGGCGGAAGCCCCTCATGGACCTGGTCGCCGCCATCGACCAGGACGCCGAGCGCGTCGGCCTCGAGGCCGCTCGCATCCAGGGGAACGCTCGCTTCTGGTGGAGCCATGGGCATCGGCAGCGACACCAAGCCGTCGACCTGCACGCGGCGGCCGTGCTGATCGAGGCGCTCGCCAACCGGCGACGACGCTGACCGAGGCGCTTGCCGACCGGCGGCCGTGCTGATCGAGGCGCTCGCCGACCGGCGGCCGTGCTGATCGAGGCGCTCGCGACCGGCGGCGGCGCTGACCGGCGGCCCCACCCGACCGAGGGGCGCTCAGCGCTTCTTGCCGAAGTCCACCTGGACCACGGTGCCGCCCTCGTCGGAGCGCGGCTTCTCGCTCGGGGCCTCGTCGGCCTCCGGCTCCGGCTCCGGCGCGTTGGCGACCTCCTCGAGGTCCACGTCGAACTGGAGCGCGAACTGCGCGCTGGGGTCGGTGAAGAGCTTCACCGCGCCGTAGGGGACCCAGAGGTCCGAGGGCACCCCGCCGAAGCGCAGGCGCACGCCGAAGCCGGTCTCGTCGACGACGAGGTTCTCGTACTGGTGCTGGATCACGATGGTGATCTCGTCCGGGTACGAGGCGCGCAGGTGGCTGGGCATGACCACACCCGGCGCGGTGGTCGAGAACACGATGAAGAAGTGGTGGTCGCCGGGGAGCCCCTCGGCGGCCACCCGCCCGAGCACCTCGGGCATCACGCCCCGGAGGACGCGTCGAACGATCGCGGTGTAATCGAATGCATCGGCCACGCTCAGGTCTTGCGGCATGAGCGTGGCCGGGTCAACGGTCGGGGCTCCGCGGAGCGGCGCCCCAGCGGAGCCGGTCAGCCCTTGCCGTGGGCCTTCACCCAGATCTGGTTCATGTGGAGCTGGTACTTGTCGAAGTACTGCATCCGGCTGTCCACGTAGGCCTGGTCCACCGGCTCGCCCAGGAGCTTGGCCTTCTCCTCGGCGTAGCGCTGCCAGCAGGCGAGCTCCTTCGCGCGCCACTGCTCCAGGCTCTCCAGGGGCTCGGGCGCCCAGTCCCGGGCCCGGCGCCAGCGGTCGACCTCCTCGCGCCAGCGCTCGAGCTCCTGCCGGAGCCCCAGCGAGGCCTCCTCGGCGAGCGCGTGGGCGCCGGCGCCGCGGTACATCTGGATCTCCATCGCCGGCTGGTAGCTGTTCTGGGCCCCGCAGGCGCCGCAGGCGATGGTCTCGGAGATCGTCCGGCTCGCCGGCTGGATGGGCGCGCCGCAGCGCTCGCACATGGGCTGCTCGTCGAACTTCGCCAGCGCGAGCTGGTAGAGGCTCCGCGCGTGGTCCGCGACGATCTTCGCCTTCGCGGTCTGCCAGCGATGCTCCAGGGCCATCTCCGCGTCCTTGCGCATGTCGATGCCCACATCGAAGAACTCGCTGCCGTGGCTGCTGAACTTGTCCTCGACCTGCTGCTCCCAGGTCTCCTCGATGCGGTCGTCGAGCTGCCGGATTCGATGATCGAGCCCCGAGAGCGCATTGCTCAGAGGCAGCGAATCCACCGGGTGCTGGGCCGCGAGCTGGGCGCAGCCCGCCGTGGCCTCCGCGATGATCTCCTCCTGCCGCTCCGCGATCTTGTCGAGGAAGGACCGCCAGCGCTCCACCAGCGCCTTCTGTTCTCCGTTCACGTCGTCGCTCCCTTTCAGGCCTTCTCTTCGGTGGGGAAGACCGACCCCCCGCAATAGCTACACACGAAGACCAACGCCTGCTCCTGGGCAGCGCCACAGCGGTGACAGCGGATGACCCGCCGCACCTTGCCGTGCCCCCCCGTCCAGCCGGCGTGCGCCGTGGCGTTGGCGAAGATGGAACCGAGCCCGAGCTTGCTCCCGCCGCTGGTGGCCTGGTGCGCCTGGGCGAGCTCGCTCGCGTAGCGCTCCAGCCGGCCCCGGAGGAAGGTCACCCGCCGCGGATCGGCCTGGCCCTGCACCTGGGTCAGGGCCTCGGAGCAGTGGGCCACGATGGCCTCACCGATGGCGGTGAGCGCTTCGGGCGTGGGCGACGAGGCCGTCACCCCGTAGGTGGCGGCCGTCGCCCCGAAGGAGTCGGCCTCCTTGCCCGCCGCCGCGTCCAGGACGTGGCGGCGGTGCGCGTCGAGCTTTTGGGCCAGCGCGTCGGCGGGATCCACCGGTCAGAACGCGATGTCTTGGTCGGTCGGCGCGGCCGCGGCTCCCATGTACTGCGTCTCGTACATCTCGACCTTCTTGTTGTACTCGTCGAAGCGCGCGACGTCGGCGGTGAGCTGGCTCATCCACCAGCTGTTGGCGGCGGCCCAGTCGGCGGCGTTCATCTGGAAGGTCTGCTGCAGGAGCGCGTTCACGTCCTGGCCGGTCTTGGACCAGGCGCTGGTCGCGCCCTGGATCTCGCAGGCCTTCTCGAAGGGGATGGGCTCCGCACCGCCGGCGGCGGTGCCGTCGTAGCCCGTGGCCGCGTGGGCGGCGCCGGCCGCGCCGAACTGGCCCTGGCCCGCGCTCTGGAAGGCCTGGCCGTAGATGGTGGCGATGGTCGCGGTGGTGTCGTTCTGCATGCGCTGCATCCAGCCCGCCGACGCCCGGTCCCAGGTGGCCTTGTCCAGGCCGTGGCTCGCGAGCTCCTGCTCGAGCTGCGCCATGTCCATGCCCTGGGCCGCCTTCGCGGAGATCTGCGCGTAGAGCTCGACCGACACGCCCTCGATGGGCTCGACGATCTCGGGGTTGGCGGCGGCGGTCGCGCTCATCGTGTCCTGATGCATGCGCTGCGCGGCCTTCATCGCCGCGCTCATGACCTGCTGGCTCTGGAAGACGTAGCTGTCCAGGGTCTGCCCGCCGGCGGTGCCGAAGTGCTTCAGGATCGTGGTGCGCACCCGGAACATGTGGCCCACGTCCTGGTAGCCGAAGCCCTGGAGCTTCTCCTGGGCTGCGCGGGGGTCGCCCTCGTGGGCCATGTCGAAGTTCTTCTCGTGGTAGAGGAACTCCACCAGGCTCTCGTCGTTCGGGCCACCGAGCGGGCCCCAATCGTCCTGCCAGTTGGCGGCGATGACTTCCTTGTCGGTCGTGTCGACCCAGAGCTCGGAGCCGTCGTCCTCGTCCCGGATGAGCGAGGCGCCGTTCTGCCGGATGACGACCTCATCGTCGTCGCCCGTGCCGTGCACCTCGACGTGCTCCATGCCGGAGAGGTTCTCGGTGCCCTGGAGCTGCGCCGCGGCGCGCTGTTTCTCGTGGTCCGTCGTCGGCGTGG
Source organism: Myxococcales bacterium UBA1660 (assembly GCA_002320815.1). Lineage (GTDB taxonomy): Bacteria > Myxococcota_A > Polyangia > Polyangiales > Houyiibacteriaceae > UBA1660. The sequence goes on along the minus strand of DCLA01000116.1, from coordinate 21,426 downwards.
TCGCCGAGCCGAGCGACATCGGCGCGCTCTTCTTCATGCCCAGCATGCCGAGGATGATGTCGATGATCTTCTGGATGAAACCCACTGGGTCCCCCTTCTCGTAGTAGAGGAGGCACGCTACTGGAGGTGCGCCCTCGGACACAAGGGGGGTGGATTTCAGAGCCGGTCGCGGACCGACGCCGGGATGGGGACCAGCTTTCCGTCCCGATCCACGCAGACCATCTCCACCCGCCCCTCGACCAGGAGCGCGCCGTTCTCGCGGGGCCGGTGGACGTTCTGCTGGAAGGTCAGCCGGAAGTCGCTGGCCCGATCGGCGGTGGTGCGGATCTCGATGGTGTCCCCGAAGACCGCGCCCTTCTTGTAGGTGAGCTCGGCCTTGTAGACCACGAAGCCGATGCCGTCCTCGTCGAGCAGCCGGACCAGCTCGTCCACCCCGAGCAGGTGCTCCCGCGCGCGCTCGAAGTACTTCAGATAGTTCGCGTGGTAGACGAGGCCCGAGTGATCCGTGTCCTCGTAGTAGATCTGGACCTCGTGACGATGCGGCTCCATCGCCGCACCATACTATGGGGACGCACTTGCCAACTTGCGCTTCTTGCAAGCAAAAGTGGCCGTCACGCCGCGTTAAGGCGTCCCAGTACGCAAGTTGGCAAGTGCGTCCCCATGGCAAGGTCGTCCCCGGGGGGCCATTGTCTTCGTGGGGCGCAGGCGCTACTCCCCTCTCCGTGTGGGAGACGCTCCACGCGGCCTTCCACCGGCCGCGCACCCGGGTGCACCGGTGGGTCGAGGCCATCGTCTGGCTGCTCATCGCCGCCTCGGTGGTCCTCCTGGTCCTCGAGCCCCTCGTGGGCGCTCACCCGGCCCTCTACGTGCTGGACCGGATCATCCTCCTCGCCTTCGCCGTCGAGCTGGGTCTCCGGGTCCTGACCTTCGTCCCCCCCGAGCTCCGGGTCTTCGACTACCCGCCCCTCGCCCGCGCCCGGCGCCACCTCACCGGCCGCCTCGGCTACCTCCTCAAACCCAGCCAGCTCGTCGACCTGGCCGCGGTGATCGCGGTGGTCCCCGGCCTGCGCGGGCTGCGCGTGCTCCGGACCCTCCGCCTCCTGCGCTCGGGTCGGCTCTTCAAGCACGGCAACCCCTTCGCCGGCCTCATGGCCGCGTTCGAGCGGGACCGCATCCTCTTCCTCTTCGCCTTCTCGGTCCTGGGCATCGAGACCATCCTCGGCGGCCTCAGCCTCTACCTGGTCGAGCACACCGATCCGGGGGCCTCGGTGAAGACCCCCGGCCAGGGCCTGTGGTGGGCGCTCGTGACCCTGACCACCGTCGGCTACGGCGACTACTCCCCGGTCACCGACCTCGGCCGCGCCATCGGCGCCGTACTCATGGTCGGCGGCATGGTCACCCTGGCCCTCTTCGCCGGCATCGTGGGCCACACCCTCTTGAACGCGGTGCTCAGCATCCGCGAGGAACAGTTCCGCATGAGCAGCTACGTCGATCACATCATCGTCTGCGGCTACGAGAAGGGCTCCACCCTGCTCCTCGACGCCCTCGGCGAGGAGCTGGACCTCGACGAGCACCAGGTCGTCCTCTTCGCCGACGGCGACCGCCCGGCCGACGTGCCGGCGTCGTTCCTCTGGGTCCAGGGGGATCCCTCCAAGGAGTCCGAGCTGGACAAGGTGCGCCTGGGCCACGCCCGGGCGATCATCGTCGTCGGCCGCCGCGAGGTCACGCCCCAGCTCGCCGACGCGAACACCATCCTGACCATCTTCACCGTGCGCGCCTACCTCCACAAGCACGAGCGCGACCAGCGCCGCAGCGCGCCGCTCCACGTCGTCGCCGAGATCCTCGACTCGGAGAACGTGGCCCACGCGCGCACCGCCGGCGCCGACGAGGTCATCGAGTCCCGCCGTCTGGGCTACTCCATGATCTCCCACACCGTGCGCTACCCCGGCGCCGCCGACGCCGCGGCCACGATGGTCGCTGCCGGGGACCAGAACCTCTACCTGGGCCCCCTCCCCGGCGAGCTCGCCGGCCAGCCCTTCGGCGAGGTGGCCCGCGCACTCCGGGACCAGCAGAGCATCATGGTCATCGGCTATCGCGACGGCGCCAGCGGCCAGCGCCGCCTGAACCCCGACGACGCCGAAGCGGTCCCCGCGGGGGCCCAGCTCGTTTACCTGGCAGAGAGCCCCCGCCTCGCGTAAACGGCCTGCCGTGCCCGATTCCGACCGCCAGGAAGAGCCCGACTGGAAGCTTCACCCGATGCGCATACGCGGCCAGGTCCGCTATCGCTGCTTCGGGGACGGGATGTGCTGCAGTGACATGCACGCCATCGGCGCGCTCGAGGAGGACGAGGTCGTCCGCCTGCAGGCCGTGGATCCCGACGTGGTCGGCTACAGCGATCTCGCCGACGCCCACGTGCTGCGCATGCGCCCCGACGGCACCTGCCCCTTCCTGGGCGACACCGGCTGCATGCTCCACGAGCCGATGAACGGGCTCATCAAGCCCCACCCCTGCTGGCGCTTCCCCTACGGGCTCACCGCGACCCCCACCGGCGGCCGCATCACCACCGAGCACCGCTGCTCCTGCCGCACCATCGGCCGCGACCGCCCCGAGGTCCCCCTGGAGAAGGCGGCGCAGGAGCTCGTCGAGCGCGACGGCCGCACCCGCGCGAACCACACCGTCGACGCCGAGGTGGCCATCCGCCGCGACGAGATGATCCCCTTCGCCGAGTACGAGGCCATCGAGGCCCCGATGCTGAAGGCGCTCCTCGAAGAGGGCGCGCGCCCCGAAGACGTCATCGACCGCCAGCCCTTCCCCAACCTCATCGAGGGCACCTGGGGCGCCATCGCCGGCGGCATGCGCGTGGTGGAGACCGACAGCCGCTTCGACGACGCCCTGAGCTGGTTCGGCGCCGCCATCGACGTCCGCGACGGCGGCACGATGGACCACCAGGCGCGCCCCTGGACCGAGAGCTTCGACCGCGTCCTGACCCGGGTCCCCGAGGCCGACGATGCCGAGGCGATGATCCGCGACTGGGTCGCCGACTCCCTGTGGAGCCTCTACTGGACCGCCTACGGCTCCTTCGAGCAGGCCCGCTGCGAGATGGCCACCCGCCTCTGGCTCCTGCGCCGCCTGGCCCAGGAGTTCGTCTCCCTGGGCAGCCGGGAAGACGTGGCCACCGCCGAGGCCCTGATGATCGTGGACCTCGTCGGCACCAGCGAGTGGTGGGAGGGCATCACCGCCCGCCTCTCGGAAGCCGACTGAAGACCACCGGGGGGGCAGGGGAGCAGGCGGATGAGATGCGCCCTTCGGGCGCCTCTTTCATCCGCCTGCCGTCAGTCGACCCGCACCATCTGCACGCCCTCGATGCCCACCGCGGGATCGAGATCCACCGCGAGGTAGTGGCGGCCGATGCCGTCGAGCTCTTCCTCGATGGCGCCGCCGCCACCGGAGATGTAGGCGTCGATCCCGCCGAGGCCGTAGGCGTAGTAGCTGTGCACGTGGCCGAAGAAGAGCGCGTCCACGTCGCCTTCGGCGAGCACGTTGACCAGGCGGGCCGCCTCGTTCCGGCTGCGGAACGAGCCCGAGCGGAGCCCGGCGTAGTCGAAGATGGGCACGTGGGTCAGGAAGAGGTGGGTCTCGCCCTCGTGGGCGTCGACCCAGGTGCGCAAGCTCGCCAGCTCGGTGGGGTCCACCGTCGCGTTCGACGAGTCGACCAGCGAGTAGGCGATGCCGCGGTACTCGAAGTAGCTGCTGAAGGGCCCGAAGAGCTCGTGCCAGTTCTCCGGGCCGGGCACCTCGTGGTTGCCCACGGTGGAGTAGAGGGGCACGTCGAGGAGCTCCAGCTCGTCCTGGATCCTCGTGAGCTCGTCGAAGGTCCCGTTGTCCGTCAGGTCGCCGGTAGAGACCACGAAGCGGATGGTGGGGTCCTGGTTCATGCGGCCGAAGATGTCCTGCACCTCGTCCACCGCGCTCTGGATGTCGCTGAGCACCGCGACGCGATGGGGCCCGGGCGTGTCGGAGTCGGGGGGCGCGATGCGCAGCCGGCCACCGGCGTCGAGGGTCCAGACCTTCACCGTGGGCCGCGGCGTCGCGCTCGGCGCGACCGTGACGCCATCGACCACGAGCTCGGCGTCCGCCGGGAGGTTGCGCACCTCCAGCGTGAAGGGCGTCGCGCCGGGGACCAGATCCACGGCGAGCACCGGCGACGCCGACCACACCGTGCCGGCCGCGGCCTCGAGGGAACGCACCGCGCCGAGTCCGCCGTCGATGGTCAGGGTGGAGCCCGCCGCCATCTCGCGGCCGACCTCGTCGTCGAGCTCCACGTGACCCTCCGAGGGCCGCAGGCAGGCGGCGACGAGGACCGCCCAGGGCAGAAAGCGCTTCATCGGTCGAGACTCCCTCGGTGCAGGATGGACGCGCCGACGATCCAGGCGCTGCCCACGGTGATCGATCCTTCGACGCCCCAGCGGGGCGCCCCGGGGAACCACCCCCGGCCGCGCAGGTCGAGGAAGCCGATGTTCCCCGCGCCCACGCTCTCGGTGCTCAGCCCGCCCTCGAGCCCGTCGCGCCGGTGGTCATAGGAGAGCACCACCTCGCCGGTCTCGCCGAGGTAGACGCCGTAGCCCAGCCGGGTCAGCAGCAGCGCGTGGGCCTCTTCGCCCACGCCGCCGCCGGTGGCCTGGTAGCCGACCATCTGCAGCCCGATACCCAGGGAACCTTCGACGAAGCTCCCCACCAGCGCCGGCGCGAAGTCGGCGAGGTCCAAGCGACCCGCGAAGGAGAGCTCGCCGGTCAGGGTGGCGAACCCGTCGGCGCCGAAGCGTTGCCAGGTCGAGGCCAGCTCCAGCTCGAGGGACGAACCGCGCCCGGTGCCGCCCAGGAGTCGCCGCGCGATCCCGAAGCGGCCCCGCTGGGTGTCGGTGTCCAGCGCGACGTCCACCTCGGCAAAGAGCCGCTGCTGGCCCAGCCACGCCCCGAAGCCCACGTGGGCGAAGGCGTCGTGGTCGAACTGGGGGTCGTGGACCTGGCGGTAGCCGACGTTCAGCTCGTAGGCGGTGTTCGGTCCCGGTCGCCCGCGGGCCTGGCCGTCGCTGATCGCCGCATAGAGGTCCGCGACCCACGAGAACATGAAGAGCCCGATGCCCGAGATGGCGAAATAGGTGAAGGGCGCGATGGTCTTGCGGGACGCGCCGGTGATCACCAGGCCCCCGCCGCCCACGATGAGCGCGCCGAGGCCCGCGGCCTGGGTGAGCCCCAGCCGACGCCCGGCCAGCCGATGGCATCCGGTCAACGCGCCGGCGCCGTGGACCACGGGGCCCGCGAGGAGCGAGACCACCGGCGCCAAACGGCGGCGCCAGCGCGGGCACGGGGTCGCGCGCTCGGTCCCCGCGGGGCCAGCGACCTCGGCGACCTCGGCGTCGAGCTCCGTGGTCGCCACGACCTCGGCAGCGACCGCGGGTTCCGCGGGTTCCGCGGTGGCGCCATCGGCACCGGACTGCGCCAGGGCGGTCCCTCCTACCGAGAGGAGGGCCCAGGCGAGAAGCAAGAGCGGGAGGCGCACGGCGAAGAGACGCGCTCGACCCCCGACCGTTGCTTCCGTCGTGCGAGTCCCCGCGGCGGAAGGGGTCACCCGTCAGTCCTTCTTCACCGGGGCGCGCTCGTCGTTCTTCTCGCTCATGGTCGTCTCCGTTCATTGCCCCCGCTCGAAACTCTCGGTCCCGCTCACGGCGCGCGCATGACGGATCCTGTCGGGTCCATGCCCGATCCCGACGAAACGCTCTCGGCACCGCGCCCCATCCTCCGGGGGCCCGTTGCCCCCCGGACCCCTGGCCCCAGAAGCTGGCCATGAGCGACTCCTCGACGCGCCCCACCTTCGACCGCATCGCCCTGGTCTTCGACTGGGACGGCACCCTGGCCGCGGACTCCTACGACGCCATCCTGCGGCACAAGGGTGAGGACCCCGAGCGCTTCCGCGCCGAGCGCCTGGAGCCGCTGGTCGAGGACGAAGGCTGGGAGGGCGCGTTGGCGCGGCTCTTCCTTCTCGAGGAGCTCGGGGTCACCGAGGACGACCTCCGCGGCTGCGGGGAGGACCTGGAACTCTTGCCCGGCGTGGATACCGTCTTCGACGCGCTCCGCGATCACGTGGCCGAGCGCATCGAGGGCGTGGACCTCGAGCTCTACATCGTCTCCGCGGGCCTGATGCGCATCATCGAGGCCTCGCCCGCGTCGGCGCAGTTCGACAAGATCTGGGCCTGCGAGTGCCACTTCGACGACGAGGGTCGGGTCCGCGCGGCCAAGAAGATCGTGACCCACGCCGAGAAGGCCAACTACCTCCTGCAGATCGCCCGCGGCCTGGACGAGGTCCAGGGGAACCCGCCCGATCCCTTTGCCGACTTCGACGAGGAGAGGCTCCACGTGCCCATCGACCACATGGTCTACGTCGGCGACGGCCTCAGCGACCTCCCGGCGTTCGCGCTGATGGCCGAGCGCGGCGGCATCGCGCTGGCGCTCAACAAGGACGACGGCGACTGGTCGATGAGCGAGGACGCCGAGGGCCTCTACAAGGTCGACAACATCCTGCGCCCCGACTACTCGGAGGGCTCCGATCTACGCACCGCCCTCTGCCACGCGGTGGACAACGTGGTCTCCCGCATCGCCATCCGCCGCCTGCGCACCCACGACTGATCGCGAGGCTGGCGCGCGGGCCCACCCCAGCATCACCGCCGGCAGCCAGACCACGTTGGCCAGCAGGGTGAACCCGATGGTGATCAGCGCCAGGGAACCGATGGACGCCAGGCCCGGGTTCTTCGCGACGAGGATGCTCCCGAAGGCCGCCAGGGTCGTCGCCGTGGATCCCACGATGGCCCGCGCGCTGGTGGTGAAGCGGCGCCAGCGCTCGTCGATGGGGCCGTCGCCGCCCAGGGCCCAGACCACGTAGATCGCGCCATCCACCCCGACCCCGAAGGCCACCGGGAGCACCAGGGTGTTGTAGAGGTTCAGCCGGAGGTCCAGGAGCACGGCGAGCCCCAGCCCGACGACCACCGCCGCCGCCACCGGGGCCAGGACCAGCAGCAGACGCCGCACCGAGCGCCCGATGAGCGCCACCGCGAGCCCGAGGCCCAGGAGCGCCAGCAGCACCACCCGCGGCGCGTCGCTGCGGAGCGCGGGGACCACCTCGCCCAGCACCGCCTCCGGCGACGCGAAGACCACCGCCGGGTGCGCCGCCCGCCAGCGCTCGAGCTCCCCCGCGAGGGCCTCCATCTGGTGCGCGTCCGAGCCGCGCACCGGCACGTAGGCCACGCCCAGCGCGTGACCCCCACTGCCGACATGGTCCGCCGCCCAGGGCGGCAACGAGTCGGCGGTCAGCGGCTCGGTGACCAGCGCCGGCCGCAGCGGCGCCAAGCGCGCCCGGGCGTCCTCGTCGAGCCGCCCATCCACCCGCTCGATCGCCGCGCGGATGCGCGCCAGCGCCGCCAGCTTGGCGCCTTGGTCCTGGGGAACGAGCGTGCGCGGCGTGATCACCACCGGCGCCTGCCCGCCCAGGCGACTCGCGCGCACGGCGTGGAGGTCGTCGAGGTCCGCCGGGTCGTCGGCGAGCAGGTACACCGCGGTCCCGGTCGGCCCGCGCTCGGCGTCTCCACGCAGGATCCCGTTGGCGACCCCCGCGGGTTGGAGCCGGTGGAAGCGGTACTCGAAGTCCAGACGGAGGGCGAAGGGGACCGCCGCCGCGATCAGCGCCACCCCGCCCAGGGCCACCCACCGCGCCATCCGACGAGACGGCTGGGGCATCCGCTCCAGCGGACTCCGGCGGAAGAGCGCGCGCTTCTCCGGCCAGAGCTGGTGCAACACCAGGAGCAGCGCGGGGAAGAAGGTGAGGTAGGCCACCAGCGCCACCACCACGCCCAGCGAGGCCACCCAGCCCATCTGCGCGAAGCCGGCGAAGCGCGCGGCCGCGAGCGCGAGGAACGCCGCGGCGGTGGTCGCGCCGGCGACCAAGAGCGAACGCCCCAGCGCCCCCATCGCGCTGGCCAGAGCCGCCTCGGGGTCCGCGCCTTCCGCGCGCTGCTCGCCGTAGTGGGTGAGCAGGTGGAGCCCGAAGTCGATGCCGATGCCCGCGAGCACCGCCAGGGTGAACGCGCTGATCAGGTTCAGCGCGATCCCCGCCCAGCCCAGCGCCCCAAGGGTCACCACGATGGCCCCGCCCAGCGGGAGCGCGAGCGCGACCACCGAGCGCACGCCGCGGAACTGCACCAGCACCAGCAGGAGCACCAAGACCGTGGACAGGATCCCGGTGGCCGAGAGGTCGACCTCGGTGAGCCGCTTCACCAGCGGCACGTTGCGATAGCGCCCGCCGACCTCCATGCGCAGGTCGGCCGGCGCGTCCGCCGGAGTGACCGCGCGGAGCAAGCGCTCGCCCCGCTCCAGGATGCGCTCGGCGTGACTCACCCGTCCCGGATCGCCCTCGAGCGACGCGGTCACCATGCACACCCGCCCGTCGGGCGAGCAGAGCTGACCGGGGGGCGCGTCGTCCGGCGAGGGCTCCCCGAGGGTGGCCTCGTCGCCGAAGAGCTGCAGCAGCTCGGCGTTCCCCGGCTCGGCGGCGAAGGCCGCCCGCAGGTCGGCCTCGGTGGGCAGCTCCACCGGGTCGGTGAAGTTCACGCAGCCGGGCACCAGCGCGCAGCTCTCCCAGCGCACCCGGGCCTCGACGTCGTCCGCCAGCTCCTCCAGGGTCCCGGTGGGCAGGTAGAGCAGCCGATGCTCCACGAACACGCTCGGGTCCCGGCGGTCGGTGACCCAGCGAGTCTCCGGCCACGCGGCGATCCCGTCGCGGACCTGCGCGGCGAGCTCCCGGTTGAGCGCCGGGTCCCCCGACTCCACCAACACGAAGAAGGGCGCGCGGACCTCGACCCGCTCGCGCATCGCGTCCAGCGCCACCAGGCTCGGCGTGTCGTCCGGCAGGAGCGCCTCCAGGTTCGCCTCGACGCGCAGCTCGCGCGCGCCCCGGGCCCCGACGATGGCCAAGACCACCCAGGCGCCGACCACCCACCAGCGGGCTCGGGCCAGTCGAGCCAGGGCGCGGTGCGCGAAGGAACGGTGCGCGAAAGAACGGCGGTCGTGGGGCGCGGTCACGGCCGCGCACGTTGCAAACCCCATGCTACGTGCCGAGTGGGTCCGCCTGGTGGCGATCGCGTCACGCGACGGAACCCGGGCACGGGTCCTGCTAACCGAGTCCCTCGTGACCCGTCCCGGCCGGCCCTTCTGGCGCAGCGTCCTCACCTATGGCGCGGCGAGCGTCTTCCTGGGGAGCGCCCTCCACGTGGGCAACCTGGTGTGGACCCACTTCCTCTCGCCCGAGGACTATGGCCGCTTCGCCAACCTGGAGATCGTCTTCGGCTTCGCCGCCGCGCTCTTCACCTTCGGACAACACCAGGTGCACCTGGTCTTCGTCCGCAAGGAACCCCAGGCCCTCGCCGAGCGGGCCGGCGTCTTCGCCCTGGCCTCGGTCGTCCTCGGCGGCCTCGCTGCCGCGAGTGTGCTCGTCGTCCCCGACGCCTGGCTCGCGCGCCTCCTCGGGTCCGGCGTGCCCCGCTGGGCTCTGGCCGGCGTGCTCGTCGCCGGCGGTCTCGCGGTGGGTCGGCAGATCGCCCAGGGCATCGCCGAAGGCGAAGGGCAGGCGGTGCGCGCGTCCCTCTGGAAGGAAGCCGTCGACGGCGCGCGGCCGCTGATCGCCGTGCCCCTCTTCGTGCTCCTCGGCTGGACCTGGGAGGCCCGCTGGGGCGGCCTGGTCCTCGCCCACGCCGGCGCCGGTGCCTTGGCGCTCGTCCTCCTGTTCCGTCGGGGCCGCGTGCGCGCGCCGGGTCCCGAGACCGAGGTCCGCGCGGCCCTGCGTTTCGCGCTCCCCATCGTCGCTTCCACGGTGGCCTACGTCGCCTACGACAGCGCCGACCGACTCTTCCTCACCGCCTACCAGGGCCTCGAATCCGTCGGCCGCTACCACGTCGCCTACAAGGTCGCGCTCGTCGCTCAAACGGTGAACGTGGTGGTGCTGCGCAGCTTCAATCCGCTCTTCTACGACGCCCACCATCGCGGCGACACCGAGGCCGCCCTCGCCTTGGCCAAGCTGACCGCCCTGCGCACCCTGGGCGTGGTCCTGCTCCTCGCCGTCGCCTTGCCGGCGATCCTCTGGCTCGTGCCCATCCTCGGCGCCGACTACGAGGCCGCGCTCCCGGTGATCCCCGTGGTGGTCCTGGGCCTCGGCTTCCAGGGCGCCAGCGCCTTCTGGCAGGCCGCGCTCTACGCGCGTTCGCGCAGCTTCTCGGTGCTCCTCATCGGGCTGGTGACCGCCACCGCGAACGTCGCCCTGAACGCGATCCTGGTCCCACGCTTCGCCGAGATGGGCGCCGCCGTCGCCACGCTGATCGCCTTCGGGGCGATGTTCCTGACCACCGCGCGGCTGGCCCACGCGTCGACCCGATGACGCCTTCGTCCTCCGCGTGACCGGAGCGCGACGGCCCCGTCTCGCCTCCCCCGGACGACGTGTGGGCCTACTTTCACGGTGTGAGTCGTCGCCACATCCACGATTCACGATCGCCCTTCGTCGATTGGGTCGAACGCGCGCCGCGGCGGCGACCTCGTCATCGCGACGACACCTCCCCCGCGCGCGCGGGTCATCGGCGTCACGGGGCGAGACCCCGCCGTCACCTCGCCCTCGCGCCGCGCGCGACGGCCGCGCTGGTACGCGAAGTGCTTCGTAGGAGCGCGAACCCTCACCGAGAGAACTGCCGTGAGCCCGACGCTTCGCCCCACCATCGCCGCCCTGCCGACCGCCCCCTGCGCTTGGATGCGCCACGTCGCGTTGCTCAACGACTACGTGCGCATCCCCTACGCCAACGGCTCGAGCTTCGCGTCCCAGTTCCTCTTCCGGGAGCTCTCCCGCCGCGGCCACCGCGTGACCGTCGTCGGCCCCCACGACCCCGAGGCCACCGCCGACGAGCTGCCCCCGAGCCACGTCACCCTCCCCGCGCTCCCGCTGCGCAACCACCCCGGCGTGCACCTCGCGCTGCCCACCCCGGAGTCGCTCCAGGATCTCCGCGTCCGGCGCTTCGACCTCGTGCTCGGTCAGACCTGCAACGCGCTGATGCAGGTGGGCGTGCACCTCCGGCAGACCCAGCGGATCCCCTTCCTGATGGTCAACACGCTCCACCTGCCGAGCGCCTACGTGACCCTGGTCCCCGACGCCGTCGCCGACCAACGGGGCGTCCGCTACCTCTTCGAGGAGCGCCTGGTCCCCTTCGCCGAGCGGCAGACCGCGCGCACCTACGATCAGAGCGACGGGCTCATCGTCCTCTCGCCGGGCATGAAGCGCTACTGGGAGCGCCTCGGCGTCCAGGCGCCCATCCACGTGATCCCCCGGGCCATCGAGCCCAAGATCTTCGACCGCCCCGCGGGTCCCGATCCCTTCCCCGCCTCCGCCGCGCGCGGCGGTCGCCTCCTGGTCGTCTGCCGCCACGTCCGGGAGAAGGGCCTCTCCCAGCTCCTGCGCATCGTCGCCGAGCACGTCCTGCCCCAGCGCCCCGACGTCACCCTCACCCTGGTCGGCGACGGCGCCGACTCGGAGGCCTTCCGCGCCGAAGCCGAGGCCCTGGGCATCCTGGGAGCGACCCACTGGCTGGGGGAGCTCCCGCAGACCGCCATGGTCGACTACTACGCCCACGCCGACCTCTTCACCTACACCTCCCTCTCCGAGACCTACGGCCAGGTGGTGAGCGAGGCCCTCTACTGCGGCGCGCCGGTGGTGGCTCTCGCCGACCAGATGGGCGTCTCCGGGCAGGTCACCCACGATCGCGACGGTCTCCTCGTCGACCCGGCTCGCCCCGACGCCGATGCCGCCATGGGCCAGGCCATCACCGCGCTGCTCGCGGACCCCGCGCGGCGCCACACCATGCGCGTCGAGGCCATGCGTCGCGCGCGCCTCCGCGGGAACCCCGAGCGGGTGGTCGCCCGCTACCACGAGGCCTTCGAAGCGGCGCAGGCTCACTGCGCGGCCCACGCCCCCCGGGGCCGCCAGCGGAGCGACGAGCTGAAGGCCCTGGCCCGCTGGGCCGGCCTCAACGGCGTGGCCAGCGCCCTGGGCCTCCTGCGCGCGCCGGTGCAGGTGAACCGCAACCGCGCGCGGCCCCCGAGCTGGACCCTGGAGACCGTCGACCGGGTGACCCGCGAGATGGACGCCGAGCGGAGCGCCGCCTGAATGCGCGTCGTCGACGTCTGTGAGTTCTACGCCGAGCGCGGCGGCGGCGTGAAGAGCTACGCGAACGCCAAGCTCCGCGCCGGGGCGCGCGCCGGCCACGAGGTGGTCGTGGTGGCTCCGGGTCCGCGGGACGCCGAAGAGCGCCGGGAGGGCGGCCGGATCGTCTGGCTCAAGAGCCCGCCCATGCCCTTCGACCCCCGTTACCACGTGCTCCTCCGCGAGCGCGCGGTGCATCGGGTCCTCGACGCGCTCCGCCCCGACGTGGTCGAAGGCTCGTCGGTGTGGACCGGCGGCTGGTTCACCGCGCGTTGGCGCGGCCCCGTCGCCGACGCCGCGGCCAAGGTCCTCGTCTTCCATCAGGACCCGGTGGCGGTCTACCCCGAGACCGCCCTCGACCGCTTCGTCTCCCCCGAGACCCTCGCCCGCTGGACCCGCCCCTACTGGCGCGGGATCGAGCGCCTCGCCGAGCGCTACGACCTCACGCTCACCAGCGGCGAGTGGCTCGCCGCCAAGCTCGCGCGCCTCGGCGTCCCCCGCGCCGAAGCCGTGCCCTTCGGCATCGACCGCGCCCGCTTCGGCCCCCATCGCCGAACCGAGGCCACCCGGACCGCCCTCCTCGCCCGGTGCGGCCTCGGCCCCGATGCCCGGCTCCTGGTCTGCGTCAGCCGCATGCACCCCGAGAAGCGCCTGGGCACCCTGCTCGAGGCCTTCCGGCGCACCCGCCTCTCCCACCGACCCGTGGGCTTGGTGATCTTCGGCGACGGTCCGCTCCGCCCGTGGATCGCCCACCGCGCGGCGGCGCTCCCCGGCGTGCACCTGGCGGGGTACACCCGCGGCCCCGACGAGCTCCCCGACGCGCTCGCTTCCGCCGATGCGCTCCTGCACGGATCGGCCGCGGAGACCTATGGCCTCGTGGTCGCCGAGGCCCTCGTCTCCGGCCTCCCCCTGGTCGTCCCCGACCGCGGCGGCGCCGCCGACCTCGCCGCGCCGGCCTACGCCGAGACCTACCCCGCCGGACACCCGGAGGCCGCGTCGCGCGCCATCCATCGCCTCCTCGACCGGGACCCCACCGAGCTCCGCGCCGCCGCGCTGAGCGGCGCCCAAGCCCGCGTGCGCAGCGTCGACGCCCACTTCGACGCGCTCTTCGCCCGCTACGCTCGCCTCACCCCTCGCTCCACCACCGCCACCCCCCGGGTGACCCACCCGTGAGCCCCCGGTGACCGACCACGGCCGCGCCCTGACCGTGGGTGCCACCGGCGCGCTGGGCATCGGCGCGCTCGCCCTCGGCGCCCAGGCGCTCTTCGCGAGCGCGGTCCCGGGCGCCCCGGGGCTCGGTGGCTGGATCGCCGGGCTCGGCTTCGACCCGGGCGAGCTCCAGGCCTTCGCCGTCCACTTGGCGCGGCGGCTCGCTTTGGTGCTGGCGGTGGTCGTGGTCGTCCTGCGCTTCCGCGGCGGCGACCTCGCCGGCCTCGTCCGCAGCCGGGTGCGTCCGGCCACCGGCGAGGCGGTGGCGCTCATGCGCATCGTCAGCGGTGCGGCCCTGACCCTCGGCGTCGCGGGGGAACACCTGCCCAGCCTGGCCGCGCTGCCTCGCGAGATGCTCCGCCCGCCGCCGCCCCTCTTCTCGATCCTCTTCGCCCTCCCCGGTGCCGACGCGTTCCTCTCCTCGGAGCTCGCCCTGGGCGCCTTCCAGGCCCTGGTCCTCGTCGCCTGCGGGGCCGCCACCCTGGGCCTCCGGAGCCGGGTGTCCCTCCCCGCCGCGGTCGCCCTGACCTTCCTCTTCGGCGGGCTGATCCGCGCCCCCTACAAGTTCTTCCACACCGGCCTCGCGCCGCTGCTGGTCCTGGCGGTGCTCGCCTGCGACGCCCGCGCCGCCGGCGCGCGGTGGAGTGTCGACGCCTGGGCCCAGCCGCCCCTCCGCCCCAGCCGCGGCGAGGGGACCCGCTTCGGCTGGCTCCGCTTCGCCGGCGCCGCGGTCGTCGCCGCGCTCTACGTGGAGGCGGGGCTCTCCAAGCTCTGCCACGGCGGCCTCCACTGGTTCGAGGCGGCGCACCTCCGGTCCCTCCTCGTCCGGGACTCGCTCGAGCCCATGGAGTTCGACTTCGACCTCGGCCTCGCCCTGGCCCGGCTCCCCGACGGAGTGCTCGAGATCCTGGGCGCCGGAGCGATGGCCGGCGAGCTCCTCTTCTTCCTGGTCTTCGTCCACCGGACCTTCGCGCTGGTCCTCCCCTTGGCGATGCTGGCCATGCACCTGGGGATCCTGCTCGCGCAGAACATCCTCTTCCTCGACCTCATGCTCCTCGACCTGCTCTTCGTGGGCTGGTGGTTCCTCGATCGGCGGCGGCCCCTGCCGCGCACCCGCCTGGTCCCCGACCGTCGCGCGCGTCGGGCGACCTTCGCCCTCCTGAGCGTCTTCGCCGTGGTGTGGACCTTCGGCATCGAGGCCTACCCGCTCACCGCGGTGCAGATGTACTCGCACAAGACCCCCGGGCCGGTGGTCCACCACCGGCTGCTCGCCGAGCACGTCGACGGCAGCGTCACCCGCGCCCGCCCCGAAGCGCTCTTCCCCATCCTCCGCGACGGCCGCTACCGCCGCACCCTCCACGGCTGCTTCACCGAGCAGGGCGCCGACGAGTGCGACGCCTTCCTCGGCACCGTCCACGGCGAGCTCGCGCGCAGGGAGCCCACCCTGGTCGCCCTCCGCGCCGAGCGCTGGGCATGGGACCTGGAAGCGCACCCCCACGACCCCGACCACGGCACCCGCACGGCCGTGGTCCGCTACCCGAGGACCCCATGAGAGTCGCTTGCTTCGTCCACGGTCGCGGCGCCGGCCACGCCTCCCGGGCTCGGGAGGCCGTCGCCGCCCTGGAGGCCCGCGGTCACACCGTCCACCTCTTCGCCGCCGGCCGCGCCGCCGAGCTCCTGGCCGACCTGCCCCTCACCGTCGTCGGGCTCTGCGCCCCCGGCCGCGGCATGCCCGCGGCCTTCGCCCGCCGACTGGCCCACGACCTCGCCGCCCTCCGCGAGCTCCGGCCCGCGGTGGTCCTCAGCGACGGCGACGCGCCCAGCGTCCACGCCGCGGCCCTGCTGCGGATCCCCTCGGTCGCCGTGGGCCACGGCTTGCTCTTCCACCACGCCGAGCTCCCGATCCCGGTGCCGCCGGCCATTCGACTCTACGAGCGCTTCAACGCCGGCAGCTCGAGCTGGCCCGCCGCGCGCCGCGTGGTCCCGCACTTCGCCCCCGTTCGCGCCCGCACCGCCGGGACCACCATCGCGCGCCCGGATCTCCGCGCCGACCTCGATCCCGACGCGCCCACCGAGGACTTCGTCCTCACCTACTTCCGCGACGACGACGGCGAGGCGGTGCTGCGCGCGCTGGTCGCTCGCGGCGAGCGCGTCGTCTGCTTCGGCCGCGGCCCGGTGCCCCCCGGCGTCGAGGCCCACGCGCCCTCGGCGGCGAGCTTCGCCCACCACCTGTCCCGCTGCCGCGCGGTCATCGCCTCCGCCGGCAACCACCTCCCCGCCGAAGCGGTGATGCTCGGCAAGCCGCTCCTCGCGCTCTACGGTCGCCGCGACGGCGAGCAGCGCATGAACGGCGAGCTCTTCCGCGCCGCGGGGTTCGGCCTCGCCGCGCCCCTCGACGCCGTCGACCGCGCGCTCCTCGACCGCTGGGCTGCGCTCCGGCCGCCCGATCCCGCCCCGCTCCTGGCCATGCCACCGGCGTCCCTCGCCATCGCCGACGCCATCGACGACGCCCTCGCCGACGCCATGGGCCACACCATCCACCGCGGCGCTCGACCGCACGCCGTTCGAGCCCACCGTTGAGCCCCGCGCGCCGACGTGGTCCGATGCGGCGTGATCCCGCCCTCCCACCACGGCCGACTCCCCTGGTTCCTGGTGCTCCCGCTGCTCCTGACCCTCCTGGCGATGGACACCTACTGGCGCATCACCCACGAGGAGGGCTACTGGGCCGAGAATTCCTCGACGATTCTCGGCGTCACCGGCCTGAGCGTCCTGCTGCTCGCGGGCTTCGTCTGGAACCGACTCCGTTCGCGCGCCGCCAATGACGACGAGCGCCCGGCCCCACGCCGCTACGTCGACCCCACCCTGGCCCTGGACACCGTGGTCGTCGGCGTCGCCGTGCGGCTACCCCTGGGCGAGAGCCTCCTGACCCGACGGGAGCGGTGGTCCGCCCTGCCCGGCGACGGCTGCGTCGCCGAGGTCACCCGCGCGCTCCTCGACCAGCGCGCCGCCTGGTCCCAGGTCGGCTGCCTGGACGACGAACCGGTCCCCGAGGACCGCGCCCCGGACCGCATCGCCCAGCCCCTGGACCGCCTGGAGGCGGCCCTCCCGCACACCGCCGCCGCCGCCGACTACCGCGGCGGCGACGCCCGGGTCGTCGTGGTCGTCCTCGGCGCCACCTCCCTGGTCACCGTGCCCAACCTGGGCAGCCGCCCCGACGCCGACGCCGTCGCCGCGCTCCTGACGGAGATGGCCTCCCACGGCTCCTGGCGCCACGCTCGGGTCGTCGTCGGTGGACCCTTGGACCCCACCGAACTCGCCGCGCTTCCCTTCCCCTTCACGCCCGCGTGAGCGATCGATCGCCTCCGCTCAGGACGCCGCCAGCCGCCCGCGCGCAGCGGCCACGTTCACCGCCAGCGCGCACGAGAGCAGGCGCGTCCGCAGGGTGTCCGAGCGGCTGGGCAAGATGATCGGGCAGCGCGCGCCGAGCACCGTGGCCGCCGCCTCCGCGCCGCTCAGGAAGGTCATCTGCTTGGCCAACATGTTCCCCGCTTCCACGTCCGGCACCAGAAGGATGTCCGGGTCCCCGGCGACCTCGCTGACGATCCCCTTGATGCGCGCCGCCTCCCGGCTGATCGCGTTGTCGAAGGCCAGGGGCCCATCGACCAAACAGCCCTGGAGCTGACCCCGGTCGGCCATCTTGCAGAGCGCCGCCGCGTCGATCGTCACCGGCATCTCCGGCTTCACCGTCTCCACCGCCGCGAGCACCGCGATCTTCGCGGGCCGCACCCCGCCGGACAGGAGCGCGAAGAGGTCCGCCGCGTTCTGGGCGATGTCCGCCTTGGTCGCGAGGTCCGGCGCCACGTTCATCCCGCTGTCGGTCACGATGAGCGGCTTGGGGTAAGCGTCCAGCTCCAGGACGTAGGCGTGCGACATGCGCCGCTCGGTGCGCAGCCGCTTCTCCCCGAGCACCGCCTCGAGGAGCTCCGAGGTGTGCAGGCTCCCCTTCATCAGCGCCGCGACCTCCCCGGCCGCCGCCATCGCCGCGGCCACCTCCGCCGCCTCGTGGCTGTGCTCCGTGTCCACCACCTCGAAGCGCGCCAAGTCCTCCCCCGCCTCCTTGGCCGCGGCCTCGATCCGCGCCCGCGGCCCCACCAGCACCGGCTGGATCAGATTGGCCTCCGCCGCCTCGATCGCCGCATCCAGACTCTCCCGGTTCACCGGGTGCACCACCGCCGTCCGCATCAGGGGCAGCTCCGCGGCGGCATCGAGGGCGGATTGGGCGATGGAGAAGCGACGCTCGGACTCGGTCATGCCTCCTCTATCGGCCCCCACCCCCCGACGTCCACCCCTCGGCCTCAGGACCCGAGGCGCTCGGCCAGTGCGGGCGCCAGCCGCTGGGAGGTCTCGAGGCCCAGAGCGTCCTCCAGGATCAGCTGGGTCCGGAGGACCTCTTCCTCGACCCCATGCTTCGCCGTGAGCCGGTACGTCTCCGCGCCGACCCTCAGCCAGAGGGCCCAACTCGGTCGGTCGCCCTGGACGGTCACCTCGCGAATCCGCAACCCCACCTGATGAGCCGGAACGGCGCGCTCCCCGCCGCGGACATGGGCCACCAGGATGTCGCCGCTCCCGTCGACGCGGGTCAGCGCGGCGATGGGCCGAGCGCGCTTCGTCGGCAGCAGCAGGACCGCGACCGCGAGGAACAGGGCCGCGACCCCGCACAACGACCCCGACCGCATCCCCCCGGCGAAGAGAACCACCACCCCGGCCCCGACCAGGACCCAGCCCACGCGCCGCCTGACGGCGAGTGCCGGCGGTTTCGACTTCGCGTCCGCCGCGAAGCGCACCTCGACCCGCGCCGGCGTCGCGGCGTCGCGATAGCCCCCCTGGGCCTCGACCCGCTCGAGCTCCACCCCCGGCATCGGCGGGCCCTCGGGGATGCCCACTCGCTCCCGGTGCGCGCGGCAGAGCTCGCCCAGGAGCGCGGCGCGCTCGACCGCGGACTCCGAGGGCTCCGGTCGCAGCGCCCCGTCCATCGCCTCCACCGTGGCCGGGAGCTCGCCGAGCTTCGCGAGCGCCAGCGCTTTGCGCCCCTCCCTCCCCGAGAGCCGACGACCGTCGGGCGCGATGTACTCGTCGCAGCCCACGCAGCGCACGAGGTCGGCCGCGGTGCTCAGGGTCAGCACCACCTCGCCGCAGCGCGCACATCGAGTGTTCGGTGGGTCCCCCATGGTCTCCGTACGTGTAGCCCCCGCCCCGCTCGCCGCAACACCCCACGCCCCCTGCCGCGACCCAGACGCGAACGCCCCGCGGGCGGACCCGCGGGGCGTCGTCGGAGCTACGGTCCGCGCTCGGGCGGACTCAGACGCGCTCGATGATGGTCGCGATGCCCATCCCGCCGCCGATGCAGAGCGTGATCAGCGCGGTGTTCAGGTCGCGCCGCTCGAGCTCGTCGACGGCGGTCTGCAGCAGGATGGCGCCGGTGGCCCCGAGCGGGTGCCCGAGGGCGATGGCGCCGCCGTTCACGTTCACCTTGGCGGGGTCGATGTCCAGGTTGCGAATGGTCTGCAGGGGCACCGTGGCGAAGGCCTCGTTGATCTCCCAGAGGTCGATGTCCGCGGCGGTCATCCCCGCCATCTTCAGCGCCTTCTGGGACGCCGGCGTCGGCGCGGTCAGCATGATCACCGGCTCGGCGCCGATGGTCGCCACCGCGCGGATCTTGGCGCGCGCCTTGGCGCCCTTCTCCTTCACGTACTTCTCCGACGCGAGGAGCACGGCCGCCGCGCCGTCCACGATGCCGCTGGAGTTGCCCGCGGTGTGCACGTGCTGGATGGCCTTCACATCCGGGTAGCGCTTCAGCGCCAGCTCGTCGATGGTCTCGCCGTTGGGCCCCATCTGCATGCCGCCCATGCGCTCGAACGCCGGGTTCAGCCCGCCGAGGCTCTCCAGCGTCGTCTCCGGCCGCGGGTGCTCGTCCTTGGTGAGCACCACCTCGCCGGTCTTCGGGTCCTTCACCGCGAACATCGCCCCGTCGAAGTAGCCCTTCTCGATGGCCTCGGCGGCCTTCTTCTGCGACTCGAGGGCGAAGGCGTCCACGTCGGCGCGGGTGAAGCCCTCCATGGTCGCGATCAGATCCGCGCTGATGCCCTGGGGCACCTGGATCAGCTTCTCGCGGAGCACGAGGTTGTTGCCGTCGATGCCGGCGTTGTCCGAGCCCATCGGCACCCGGGACATCGACTCGACGCCGCCGCCGACCACCAGCTCCTGCTGGCCGCTCATCACGCCCATCGCGGCGAAGTTCACCGACTGGAGCCCGGACCCGCAGAAGCGGTTCAGGGTCACCCCGGTGACCTCCTCCGGCCAGTCCGCGGCGAGCACCGCGTTGCGCGCCACCGACGCGCCCTGCTCGCCCGCCTGGGTCACGCAGCCGACGATCACGTCGTCCACGTCCGCCTTGTCGATCTTCGCCTTGGCGGCGAGGTCGTTCAGGGTCTGCGCCAGGATCTCCTGCGGGTGGATCCCACTCAGCGCGCCCTTGTCCTTCTTGCCGCGCCCCCGCGGGGTACGCGACGCGTCGATGATGTATGCGGTGCCCATGTCTTCTTCGTCCTTCTCGTGATGCGTTGGTCGCGCGGCCTCAGAGCCCGATGATCTTGGCGATGGCGTAGCGCATGACCTCGGTGGCGCCGCCGCCGATGCGGAGCAGGCGGGCGTCGCGCCAGGCGCGGGCGACCCAGAGCTCTTCGAGGTAGCCCATGCCGCCGTGGAACTGGACGCACTCGTCCATGATCTCGCCGGTGACGTCGCCGACGTAGGCCTTGCTCATCGAGACCAGCTTGGTGGTCTCCATCGAGAGCATGCCCTTCTTCACGTACTTCTCTTCGTTGTACGCACCGACGGCCTTGTAGGTCAGCGCCTCGGCGGCCTCCTGCTTGGTGTAGAGGTCGGCGAACTTCTGCTGCCAGTACTCGCGCTTGATCAGCGGCTTGCCGAAGGCGACCCGATCCCGGCCCCAGGCCACCGAACGGTCGAGGGCCCGGCGCGACGCCGCGAGCCCCGAGGCGGCACCGACCAAGCGCTCCGACTGGAAGTTCTGCATCAGGTACACGAAGCCCATGCCGGGCTTGCCGAGCAGGTAGCGCTTGGGGACCTTCACGTCGTCGAAGAAGAGCTCGGCGGTGTCGCTGCACCAGTTGCCGGCCTTCTCCAGCTTCCGGGAGACGCTGAAGCCCGGCAGATCCGTGGGACAGAGGATGATCGAGATCCCGTTGTGCCCGGCCTCGGGGTCGGTCTTCACCATCAGCGTGACGAAGTCCGCCCGGGTCCCGTTGGTGATGTAGGTCTTCGAGCCGTTGATGACGTACTCGTCGCCGACGAGGCGCGCCGTCGTACGCAGCCCGGCCACGTCGGACCCGGCGCCCGGCTCGCTCACGCCGAGGGCGGCGATCTTGTCGCCCTCGAGCGCCGGCTTCAGGAACTCCGCCTTCTGCTCGTCGGTGCCGATGTCGTTGATGACCGGCGTGGCCATGTCCGACTGCACCAGGAGGCCCATCGTGAGTCCCGCCGCGCCGCAGCGGGTGAGCTCCTCGGCCTTCACGATGCTCATCCAGTAGTCGCCGCCCGCGCCGCCGACGGCCTCGGGATAGTGGGCACCGAAGATCCCCAGCTCGCCCGCACGCTCGAACACCCAATTCGGGAAGAGCTCGTCCTTCTCCCACTCGTCGACGTGGGGCGCGAGCTCCTTCTCGGCGAAGTCGCGGACGGTCTTGCGGAAGAGGTCGTGCTCCTCCTGGTACGGGCTGCTCATGGGTCCTCCCTCTCCGGCGGCCCAGCGAACCGCCCGTGGTGAATCACCATTCACCTAACAGCCCTCTCCCACCCCCGGCAACATATTTCGCACACGAAACATCCCACCCCCGACTTGCCATGGGGACGCA
>DCLA01000034.1 GCA_002320815.1 Myxococcales bacterium UBA1660 | reverse complement strand
CACCCCCGCCTTGAGCCACTTGTCGATTGCGCGGCGCAGAACGCCATCGCGTACCCGCTGGTCGAGAAAGTCTCGTAGGTGCTGATGACTCAAGGTGTCGAAGAAGGACTCGATGTCCGCCTCCAGCACCCAGCCGCCTCCCACGTCCATCATCGCCTCCCAGAGCGCCTGCACCGCATCGTGCGGTGAGCGTCCCGGGCGGAAGCCGTGAGAGCAGGGCAGAAAGTCCTGCTCGTACACGGCCTCCAGGACCATTGCGACCGCCCTTTGGAGGACCTTGTCCTCGAAGGTCGGGATCCCGATCGGCCGAGTCTTGCGACCGTCGCCTTTCGGGATGTGGACCCGCTTCACGGGCGGCGCTCGGTAGCGGCCCGACTTCAAGCGACCCAGTAGCGCGTCCAGATTTTCATCCAGGTTCGCTCCGTAGTCGCTGCCCGTCTGGCCATCCACTCCGGCCGCTCCGTTCTTCCGGGTGCGTCGGTAGGCTTCGCGGAGGAGCTCCGCGTCGATGTGGTGGGCGAGCGTCGTCATCACCATCGTCGGTGACTGCTTCGCCAGCTCGGCTATCCGTCGAAGTCTCGTTGAGACGTCCTTGGAGCTCGATGTCTCCATTGTCTTTCCTTTCGTCGGTTCATCACTCCTGGCTGCCGTATCCCTCCTCCGGGTCCACGTGGGCCGCGTTCCCCGTCCTCATCGGTACTGTCAGCAGCTCTGACTTCCCCATCTCCATCCCGCGTCGCTCCGTCTTCCTTCGCTTCACGGTACCTCGGGAGCGCCTCGCTCTTGACCCCAGCGCGGGAGGCGCATCGACGCTGGGCGAGGTTGGTATCGCGGTCCCGTTCCGCGTTCCTTCCGAGGAGATGTGGGGATCTCCCAGGTTCCTGGGAGACCTGATCGTGCTCGTGCCCCGCTCTACGACCCCGGTGAGTCGACCCGCCTGGCTTGGCGACGCGCCGATGCTGCCTTCCGCCTGGAACAAGGCGTCGGCCTCACGTCTTGGCTCATTTCGAGGCTCCATCACGCAGCCCGAGCACTCCCTGTGTACGCTTCACGCCTTCGGTCACCCTCGGCGCGCAACACTCGGTTCCGGCTGGTTGCCATCCCTTGGCCGGGCGGGATTGGGTACCCGCTAGGTCTCACTGAAGGTTTCAGATCATCTCGTTCCCCTTCTCCAGGCTTTGCCTGTCGCACGCTCCGCGGAGCCAACGGCGGTCGCGGCGCCAAATGACGACAATGACGACGATCGTCCCTGACGACTCCGCGGCGCCAAATGACGACAATGACGACGATCGTCCCCGGATTCTCCCCGGCGTGCGCAACTGGGGCGGGCGACGACCGAGGGGACCGCCGCAGCCGGCGGAGCCCGGCTGGAAAGGCGATGACGATGGACTGGAACTTTGATGGACGCGCACTTCTCTGGCTGGGCGCCCTGGCGCTCGCGGGTTGCGGCGACGACGGCGCGACGCCCCCTCCCGACGCGGGTCCGGTGAGCACCGACGACGGAGGCCCGGGGACGCTGGACGGGGCGCCCGGAGACATGGCGCCCGTGGACATGGGACCCGAGTCCTTCCGCATCGACCCCACGGGCCACCGCGGCACCCGGCTCCGTCGCATGTTCGACGCGGCCGGCGACGACGCGCTTCGGGCCGTTCGTTGGTACGACAACGAGCTCCGTGTCGCCTGCGAGCCCGGCGAGGCCGCTGACGGCGCCATCCGGTGTCTGCCGATGGAAGGCGAGGCCGAGGTGCTCTTCGCCGACGCCAGCTGCACCGACCCCGTGCTCTACACGGCCGCCTGCTCCTGGTCCGAGGCGCGCAGCCGCTTCGATGACCGCTTCTACCGAGCCACCGCGACCGTCTTCGAGCCGGGCGATGGACCGCTCTACGGCGGCGAAGACTGCTCCGCCGTCGCCGTCGACGAGGACGGCGAGTACCGTCGGGCGGAGGTGATGCCGTCGGAGTCCTTCGTCCGCTTCGAGCCGCGCACCGAGGCCCGCGCCGACGGGCTGGAGGCCATCATGGGCGACGGCGAGGACGGCAGCCTGGCGACCCTGGCGATTCGCAACGTCGAACGCGACTACGAGTGCCTCTTCGACGAGGAAGGCCGCTGCTTACCCGGCACCTTCGAACGCTCGCTCCCGTTCCAGCCGCTCTTCGCCGACGCCGGGTGCACCGACCGGGTCTACGGCCACTGGCGTGGACCCCTGCAGCCGAAGATGCTCCAGGATATCCTCTACGCCGACGACCTCTGCATCGCGCGGATCGAGTTCTTCGAGCGCGGCGAGCGCGCGGAGATCACCGGGATGTGGACCCGCAACTTCGACGGCGACTGTGTCGTGCAGATGTTCGACACCAGCCGGTTCGATGCGTACCGCCCGGGCGCGCCCATCGACCTCGCCACCATCCCACAGGCCAGGATGGAGCGCGTCGGCACCGGCCGGCTTCAGGTGAACCACTGGGTCGACTCCGAGGGTACGCCGCTCGTCTCCCGCGAGGAGTGGTGGGACTCGGAGCTGGAGCGGGAGTGCACGGTCTACTCCATGGACGGGTCGGGCGACGACTTCGGCTGCGTACCCACCCGCTCGGCGAACGTGGCCGATGGCCGCACCGCCGACCCGACGTGCAGCGAGGACATTCCCGTGGCGCTCACCGACCGCTGTGATGAGCCCGTCCAGCTCATCCAGAGGGATGGCTACTCCTGCTCGGCCCCCTGGCTCGAGAGCATCGGCGGGGCCTGGCTCCGTGGCCGAGAAGTTCCGGACGGCCAGTACTACACCTCCCGGTCCGGAGGGGTCTGCCAGGCGATCGGGAGCGACGCGAGCACCGCGGTGTACGAGGCCGGCGCCGATGTCTTCGACGCCATCCCCCGTCTCGGTTGGTCACTGGAGTAGCTGGGCGGAGCCGTTCGTGACTCCGCGGAGCCGTTCGTGGCTCCGCGGAGGCCGCGGCGCCAAATGACGACAATGACGACGATCGTCCCTGACGACTCGGCGGAGCCTGCGACGCCGAAATGACGACAATGACGACGATCGTCCCTGAATGACGACAAATGACGACGATCGTCCCTGTCAGTCGTCGCGGTGGACGAGCATGGACTGGATCCCTTGGCTTCGGGTGCCGATGGGGTTGGCTGCGAGGGCCCTGGGATCCACGACCGATCCGGTTCCGCGGGTGCAGAGCTCGGCGAGGTCGATGAGGCCGTTGAGGGCGGCGCCTTCGCCGTCTTCGGCGGCGTCGTCGAGCTCTCGTTGGAGGAGGGCCGCGCGGGCGAAGGTGGCGCGGAGGGCGGCGTCGTCGAGTTGGTACTCGGTGGCCAGGACCTGCAGCTCCCGGAGGCGGCCGCGGAGCCAGGCGGCCGCGCGTCGAGCGTCGCTGACCTGGGCGGTGCAGGCGTCGAGGATGGCGACGCCGACCCGGTGCCGCAGGATGGCCGCCGCGACCGGGGCGTCGACGCCGCTGGAGCCCGCGCGCCCGGCGTCGCCGTCCATGGGCACCTCGTGGCGCGTCTCGCGCCCCGCCGGCGTCACCGCGCGCACCTCGACCATGCCCCAACGGATAGAGCCCCTCGAAGCGCCGGCGGCATCGGAGGCACCAGCGCCTGCGGAAGCGCCGGGCTCGCGCTCGAGCTCGAAGGCGACCTCCAGCGGCTCGCCGTGGACCAGGCGCGGCAGGCGCAGCGCCCGGGCGTCGCCATCGCGCCATGCGGGGCCGCGGTGGTAGAGCTTTCGCAGGCTCACGCCGGGTGCGGGGCGGAAGCGGACCTCGACTTGGGCGGCGTGGAGCCCCTCCAGCAGGCCCAGCTCGGCGCCGATGGCCGGCTCGATGCTGCGGCTGTCGGGCGCGTGTTGGTAGATGCCGCCGCCGGTGCGGGCGAGCGCGCCGAGGACCCAACCCTCGGCGTCGTCGCTCAGGCCCAGGGTGCTCACGGTGGTGCGCCCGGCGCCGTGGCGGACGAGCTCGACGAGCTGGTCCAGGCCGCACAGACCGCGGCTCGCGTAGCCGTCGGTGAGCAGGAGCAGGTGGGCCGCGCCGCCCGCCTCGTTGCCCAGCGCGAAGCCCGCGAGGAGCGCGGCCGAATGGTCGGTCCACTTCCCGCATTCGATGCCCTCCAACCGCGCGAGGACCAAGGGGCGACTCCGCTCGGCCAAGAGCGTCGGCGGAAGGAGCCGCTGGATGGACCCGTCGAAGGTCAGCACGCTGAGCCGCGTGCCGTCGGGCGCCGCCCGCACCAGGGTCCGCAGCGCGAGCACCGCGTCCGCCAGGGGCTTGCCCCGCATGCTGCTCGAGCGGTCCAGTGCGACCACCAGATGGCGCTCGCCGGGCGCGGGCTCCGTGGCCTCGACGGTCAGGAGGAAACGCGCGCGACGCAGGTCGACGACGGCGCCGGGCCGTTCGGGGCGGAGGACGGCGCGAATGGGTGCGGCGGGGCGACTGGGCGGGGCGGTGCGACTGGGCGGGGAGGAGAGACTGGGCATGGCCAGACCATGGGGTCACCCGATGACAAAGAATGTCGGCCGCCCTCGTGCGGCCCCCGATGGGTGGATCATTCGGCCGAAGCGCGGTGCGTCGCCCAGAGGGTCGGGCCCATATGGGGTGAAAAGCCCAGCGGAGCGGCGCCTCGACGAGGCCGAAAGCCTCGGCCCAACGCTACCGCGACGCACGCAAAGACGGCGCGGCTGTAGCGGCGGCGGCAACCATTGGGGATTCGGGCGCGGCTCCGACACGGCGTGGTCGTTGGCCCGGGCGATGCACTGAGGAGCTGCCATGAACAGCAACGACAAGACCGGTGAGAAGAAGACCAACGACCCGTCCAAGGGCAAGGCCCAGGGCAAGGAGCAGCGCTCCGACAAGGGTCAGAAGCCGCAAGGCGGGAAGAAGCCCGGCCAGGGCACCAAGTCTCCCCAGAACTGAGCCCCGCTCGCTGACGCCGAAGGCGACGCGCCCCCGCGCGTCGCCTTCTCCGTTTCCGTCGCCCCGCTCCGCGGAGCCAACCCCGTCGCCCCGCTACTCCTGGACGTCGACGGCGGCGCGGTGGAGCGCCAACACCGCTTCGCCCAGGCTCGCCGGTTCGCACACCCGGACCGCGGGGCCCCAGCTCACCAGCCAGTTGGTGAGCTGCGTCAGGCTCGAGAGCTCCAGCTCCAGTCGGCGCCAGCCGTCCGCGCCCGGACCCACCCGCTGGGACGCGTGCCACTGGCGATGCTCCACCAGGTGGGCGACTTCCGGCGCGAGCTCGACGACGACCCGGTGGCGCTCGTGGCCGGTGAACACGCCGAAGGCGCCCTCGAAGTAGCGGTCGGGGTCGAAGGCCTGGGGGCGCTCGAAGGTCTCGCCGCGCAACCACTCGGCGTCGGTGAAGCGCTCCGCCGCGTAGACCCGGACGTCGGTGTAGTCCTTCCAGGTGCCCACCACGTAGACCCCGTGGCGGTAGAGGACCACCGCGTAGGGGCTGAGGGTGCCTTCGCTGTCTTTGCCCCGGGCCGAGCGGTAGACGCAGCGGACCTTCTGTTGGCGCAGCACGCCGGTGAGCAGGGCGTCGAGGATGTCGCCCTCGTCGTCGTAGCGCTTGGTGCCGCCGTCGGGCAGGTAGACGAAGCGGTCGGCGAGGGCCTCGTCGGGCGCCTCGGGGAGCGAGGCCAGCACCTTGTCGAAGATGGCCTGGACGTCCTCGGCGAAGGGGGTACCCTCCAGGACGTCGAAGACCCGCCGTACGGCCAGGAGCGTGTAGCGCTCCCGCTGGGTGAGGCGCACCGCCCCCGGCCGGCCCTCGATCAGGCGCACGCCGGTCGCCCCGCGCACCGTCACCGGCTCGCAGTAGTAGCCGGCCTCTTCCAGGGCGCCGACGTCGCGCCGGGCCTGCCGGCTGCTCACCTCGAAGCGCGCCGCGATCTCCTCGAAGCTGGCGCCGCTGCGCCGCCCACTCAGGTAATCGAGGAGCTTCAACACCCGCGTCGCCTGGGAGTAGCCCCCACTCTTCCGCCCCGCTTTGGCCATCGAGCACGGGAATACCTAACAGGTGCGACGTTCGGCCACTTTCATGGGGAAGAAGCCCGCACACATGTCGTAAAATACCGTCGATGTCGAACTCCGCCCTCCGTAGAACGACCCTTCTCCTCCCGCTGATCTTGGCCTGCGGCGGCGCTCCGCAGCCCGTCGACGAGGTGGAAGACGTCGATCTCACCGAGGGCCAGAGCGAGCCCGCCGGGCGGCGGGTCCTCGCCAGCGGCGAGACGGTGGAGGGGTCCCTCGACGGCGCCGACGAGCAGCTCCCGGACGGGCGCCCGGTGGAGACCTTCGTGCTCGAGCAGCCCGCGGGCCGGCCCCAGACGCTGGCGGTGACCGGCGCCGAAGCGGTGCTCCTGGACCCCGCCGGCCGCCAGCTCTCGCTCAACCCCGGTGGCTCGCTGGTGGTCAGCCAGGAGGGCGTCTACCGGGTGCAGGTGATCGGCGCGGCCGGCGCAGTGACGGCCTACAGCCTGAGCGTGGACTCTCCGGAGCGCGGCGGCGGCACCGCCTGGCCCGCGCTCGGTCGCGCCCACCACCTCTTCCCCCAGGGCGAGGCCCCGGCCACCGAGGTCCAGGTCGGCTCGGAGACCCGCGGCCAGCTCGGCGCCGAGTCGGTGCGCCTGCCCAGCGGCGAGACCGCCGACCTCTACCGCGTGGCGGTGCAGCCGGGGCACGAGCTGAGCGTGGACCTCGGGTCCGGCGACTTCGACCCCTACCTCATGGTGGTCGACCCGGCCGGCCAGCACTGGGAGAACGACGACGCCAACGGCGGCCGCGACTCCGCGCTCACGGTGCCGGTGAACGGCCGCGGCTCCCTCTGGGTAGTGGTGACCAGCTACGAGCGCGGCGAGCAGGGGAGCTACACCCTCAAGATCGCCGAGACCGCTCGCGCCGGCGTCGTCGCTTCGCCCGCCGCCCAGGCCAGCTCGCGCTCCACCGGTGAGCTCGCCGCCGGCGACGAGCGCCTGGAGTCCGGCGCCTTCGTGGACCGCTACGCGGTGGTCCTCGAGGCCGGGCAGCGCGCGGAGATCCAGCTCACGTCGTCGGCCTTCGACACGCTCCTGGCGGTCACCGGGCCCGACGGGTCCCAGCAGACCAACGACGACATCGACTACGACGGCGGGAACACCAACTCCATGCTGGCCCTCACCGTGGCCCAGAGCGGTGTGCACCAGGTGCTGGTCACCAGCTACCGCGCCGGGTCCACCGGGCAGTACACCCTGGAGGCCCGCGGCGCCGAGCTGCGACCCAACGGCGCGAACGGCGCGAACGGCGCCACGACGAACACCAACGGCGCGACCCCGACGGCGCCCGCCAACGCCGACGCGCGCACCATCACCGGCGAGCTCGCCGCCGGCGACGCGCAGCTCGAGAGCGGCGAGTTCGTCGACGAGGTCTCCCTGGACCTGCCCGCGCACAGCACCGTCAGCCTGCAGCTCACCAGCGCCCAGTTCGACACCTACCTGGCGGTGATGAGCCCCTCGGGCGAGCGGCGGCACAACGACGACGTGAGCCCCAACGACACCAGCTCGGCGCTCCAGATCCGCACCGAAGCCGCCGGCACCTACCGCGTCTTCGTCACCAGCTACCGCGCCGGCGAGACCGGTGCCTACCAGCTCGTCGCCCAGTACAACGGCGCGGGCAACGGCGGCGGCACCGCGAACAACGGCGGCACCGCCAACGGCGGCACCAACCCGAACGCGAGCGCGCGCCCCGGCGACCGCCGCGGCTCGCTCCAGCAGGGCGACACCCAGCTCCAGAGCGGCGAGCTCTTCGACACCCACACCGTGACGCTCACGCCGGGTCAGCCCGCGCACATCAGCGCCACCAGCTCGGCCTTCGACACCTACCTGATCGTGCAGACGCCCAGCGGCCGGCAGCTCGACAACGACGACGCGGCCCCCAACGACACCAACGCCCGGGTGGACATCCCCTCCGCCGAGGCCGGCGAGTACCGCGTGCTGGTCACCAGCTACCGCCCCGGCGAGACCGGCGCCTACGTGCTCAGCTACGGCGCCGGCCGCGTGACCGCCGCGCCCGCCGGCGGAAACGACCGCGGCATGGAGTCCGGCGTGGCCACCAACACCAACGGCCGCGGTCGCCTCTGGGGCATCTTCGCCGGCATCAGCGACTACCCCGGCAGCGCCAACGATCTCCCCGAGTGCGCCAACGACGCCATCAAGCTCGCCGAGACCCTGCGCAGCACTGGCCTGATGGCCCCCGCGCAGCAGGTCGTCCTCACCGACGCCGGGGCCACCCGCGACGCCGTGCGCAACGCCTTCCAGCAGGTCGCCCGCCAGATGGGTCCCCAGGACACCTTCGTCTTCTTCTACAGCGGCCACGGCGGGCAGCGGATGAACTCCGGGGACCGCCTGGAGCTCGACGGCATCGACGAGACCCTGGTCCTCTACGACGGCGAGGTCGTCGACGACGAGGTGGCCCAGTGGTTCGAGCCCATCCAAGGCCTGGCCATCGTCGCCCTCGACTCGTGTTTCAGCGGCGGCTTCGCCAAGGACGTCATCTCGCGCCCGGGCCGCATGGGTCTCTTCTCCAGCCAGGAAGACGTCCTCTCCGCGGTCGCGGCCCAGTTCCAGGCGGGCGGCTACCTGAGCCACTTCCTGCGCATGGCCTTCCAGGGCGACGCCGATGTCGGACCCCACGACGGCGTTCTCACCGCCGGCGAGCTCGCGCACTTCGTGCTCAACCAGTTCGGCGCCCACGTCCGCGACGTGCAGATGCAGGACGCCTGGCAGCACGCGGTCATCGAGCGCGGCGGCGTCCGCGCCGGCATGCCCCTGCTCGCCTACCGCTGAGCCGCGGAGACCTCGACGACGCGCTCAGCCGACCTGGCGGAGCGCGAAGTCGTGGGGCAGCAGGGCGTCGAGCACCGAGTACTCCTCGGCCAGCGTGGGCTCGAAGCCCTCGGTCTCCAGCGCCAGGCGCAGCGCCGAGCCCCCGAAGACCCGCTGCTCCACGCCGGCGGCGCGGCCCTCGTCCATCGCGTCGGTGAGCACGAAGGCGTCGGTGGGGACCACCTGGCTGTACGCCAGCGCGCGGATCTCGTGGGCCCCCGCGCTGCCCACGTTGCGGACCAACGCGGTGTGCAGGTCGACGTCGACGGCGCTGGAGGTGCTCACCGCGGCCACGTCGACCTCGCGGTTCAGGAGCGCCTCGAGCGCGGCCGGGTGGGATCCGTAGTAGCGCTCCTCGCCGAGGGTCACGCCGTGCTCGCCGAGAAGCCGCTTGGCCAGGATGCCGCCGCTCAGCGAGAGCGGGTCCACCCAGCCGGCGTTCGCGCCCTCCAGGTCGCCGGTGGTCCAGCGGCCGGAGCGCGCGTGGACCAACACCGCCGAGCGGTAGGTCGAGCGGTTCGCGCGGCGCATCTTGTAGATCGCGCGCGCCGTGCCCGGCCGGACGGTCTCCACCCGGGAGAGCACCGCGGCCGGCACCCAGGCCATCTCCGCTCGGGAGTCGAGGAGCGCGTCGATGAGCCCGAGGTAGTCGCGCGCCACGCGCACCTCGACCTTCTCGTCGAGCACGCGCTCGAGAGCCAGGGCGAGCATCTCACCGCGAGCAGCGGCTCGAATGTCACCAGCCGAGGGGGGCAGCAGGCAGCGGAGGGCGGCCATCGAGGAGGAACTATGGATCAGGTGATCCCGCTTCGGCAACGCTAGCGGGTGAATTGCTCGAAACGAGACGCCCCCACTCGGGGGGCGCCTCGTCGAAAAGACGAACCTTTTCGCGGCGGACTACTCCTCGCCGAGATCCTCGTCGAGCGCGTCCTCGAGCTCGGACACCTCGCTCTCCAGGTTGTCGGCGGTGATCTCGTCGCTGGCTTCGGCCTCGAAGTCGGCGACCGTGGCCACGTCGGGCTCGTCGGCCTCCGGCTCGACCTCCTCGTCCACCGCGGTCTCGGTGGGCGCGGCGGCGACCTCGGCCGGGGCCTCGGTCTCGGGGGCTTCCTCTTCCCCGCCGCACGCGGCGAGGGTCAACAACACGATGGCGATTCGCTTCATGGCGGCTCCTCTCACGATCCCTGGAAGGCCGCGCGCAGGTCGGCCATGCGCGCCTCGTGGCGCTGGTCCTCGCGCTCGCTGAGCACCTCGATGCGCACGGCGAGCTCGTCCTCGTACTTCACGTCGACCAGCCGCTGCATGCGCTCGATGCGCGCCACGCGCGCGGCGTGCAGGGCCATCTCGTCCTGGACGGCGGTCTGCGCCAGGAAGCGCTGCTCGTACTGCTCGCGGATGGTCGCCAGCCGGGCACGACGGCGCTCGGCGCGGTTCTGCGCCAGGGCCGCCTCCCGGGCCTCGAGGGCGGCCTGGCGCTCGGCCTCTTCGGCGGCGAGCTGGGCGCGGCGCTCGCGCCAGCGCGTCTGCGCCTCGGTGCGCCGCTCGGCGGAGGAGCGCGCCTGGCGCTGGGCCACCGTACCCGCGTAGCGGCCGACCACCAGGGCCTCGCCGCCGTGGCGCACGGTGATCACGCCGGTGGCCCCGGCGGGCGCGGCGAAGCTGATGGTGCGGCCGGAGACCCGGGCGCCGTCGATCTTGCGGTCGCCGATGTAGACCTCGGTGGAGTCGTCGAAGCGATCCCCGCGGATGGTCACCGTGGTCGCGCCGCGCTCGGTGCGCACCGCGTGCCCGTTCACCACCGGCCGCTGGGCCCGCGCCGACTGCCGGGTGCGGATCCGCTGCGCGCGGGCATCCTGGCGAGCGTCCTGCCGGCGATCCTGCCGGTCCTCGCGGGCGTCTTCCCGGGCGTCCTGCCGACGCTCCTGGCGATCTTCGCGGGCCTCCTCGCGACGCTCCTGACGGTCTTCGCGGGCCTCTTCCCGAGCATCCTGCCGGCGATCCTGCCGGTCCTCGCGGGCGTCTTCCCGCGCATCCTGGCGACGCTCCTGGCGATCCTCGCGGGCGTCTTCCCGAGCATCCTGCCGGCGCTCCTGGCGGTCTTCCCGCGCGTCTTGGCGACGGTCCTGCCGGCGCTCCGCGCGGGTGTCGGTCCGCTCCGTGTCCACCCGCCGTCCCGGCCGCTCCTGCGCGGAGCCGATCAACGGCAGAGCCGTGATGACCGCGAGGAGCGACAACCCGATGATGCCTCGTTGCATGGGTCATTCATCGGGCAGACCCCCGTCGCGATCCAGGCGGATTAGGTCATCGATCGTAAGCCTTCGTAAGCCTCAGCGACGCACGAGGCGGATGAAGAGCGCGTCGGGACGATCGAAGGTGATCGTCTGGCGAATCCACTCCTCGGCGGTGACCTCCATCAGCTCCGTCCAGGGGCCGTCCTCGGCGTCGGCGGTCTCGAGGGCCCAGGTGTCCCCGGGCACCACCGCGTTGGTCTCGATGGTGATCGTGTCCGCGTCGATGGTGACGTCCTGGCGCCCGAAGGGCTGCGCGAGGGGTTCGCCCACGAAGAGCCCCTCGCCGGGCCACTGGACCGACTTCCAATAGGCCTCCACGAGGGTCTCGCCGCGCCAGTAGTGCTCGATGACCACCGCCGCCGCCGGGAACTTCGTCTGGTAGTTGCAGGGTTCGATCACGGTCCCGTAGGAGCCCGTGACGCCCGCGTCGAGCCACTCGGTGACGCTCATCTGACCGCTGGTGGGCACCCGCCCACCGAAGCTCGTCAGGTGGTCGGCGATGGCCCCCGGGCGGTAGCCGTTGGTGTCGATGTCGCCGATCCGCGCCTGCCCGGTGAAGTAGAAGAGCACGTCGTCGGTGTCGGCGATCACGTTGGACCCCGACCCGTCGGCGTTGTCGACGTAGGTGAAGCGCAGGCCCCCCTCGTGGTCCCAGCGCTCCACGATCCCCGGGAAGGTCGGGTAGCGCACGCTCCGCGCCGTGTCGGTGGTGCGCACCAGGTACCCGTCCCCGGCGGGCAGGGTGTCGTCGGCGGCCACGCCGCGATCGATGAGCGCCTCGCCGCCGGCTTCGCTGGACGCGGCGAGCATCATGGTCGGCCGGAGCCCGTGATCGGCCACCGGGTGCACCGAGTCCGAATCGTAGTAGTCGATGGGCGCGGTGCCTCCGCAGGTCATGCCCGAGGTGTTGCAGTACATCTCGTCGAACCCGAGGGCGAACGCGCTGGTGATCGACATGCACGCCGCGCGATAGGGCTGGGTCCACGTGATGAGCTGCGCCTCGACGTGTGCGGGCAACGCCGCGTCCACCGCCGCCTTGGCGGTCTCGAAGTCGCCCTGGGAGAGCACCGCCCCGGTGGGCAGGTTCAGGTGCACCACGTTCTCCTCGGGGATGGCGCGCGCGGTGACGTAGTAGGCGCCCAGGGCCACGCTCAGCGGGTCGTCGTCGTTGATCAGCACCCCGAGCTCCCGCGCCTCGATCCCCGTGCGCGGCAGGATCACCGTCGGCTCCGGCGGACCCAGGTCGGGCTCCCCGGCGTCCTCCTCGCCCTCGCCCGCGTCGTCGGGCGTGCCGCCGTCCATCGAGGCCGCGTCCGGCGCCACGAACGCATCGGGTTCGCTCGCGCCGTCGTCGTCACCGCAGGCCAAGAGGAAGACACAGGCCAAGAAGAGTCGAAGGGTCCGCATGTGCGCACCCTATCCCGACCGGGCCTGACAATGCCTGCGCGTTCAGTCCCAGAGCGGGATGGCGGTGTCGGCGCCCTCGCGGCGCCGGCCTCGGCGTCGTGGCCGGGCCTCGTCGGCGGGGTCCGTCCGCACGGCGTCGTCGGCGTTCTCTTCCGCGGCTCGCGCCGCCGCTGCGTTCTCTTCCTCGGCCGCGGGGTCCGCTTCGGGCGCCGCGCTCGCGCCGGCTTCCTCGCGGGGCACGGCCGCCAAGGGCGAGGTCGCCAGGGTCGCGTGCACTCGCTGGGAGACGTCCAAGGTCAGGGTGCGCGACCAGGGTTCGTGGCCCGGCAGGGTGAGCTCGACCGACACCGGGACCACCGAGGGCGCGCGCTCGAGGCGCGCCGGCGTCACCGCATCGGTCACCCCGGGCATCGCGATGTGCGCGCCCGGCGGGTCGCTGGAGATCTCCACGAAGATCGGCGCCGGCGCGGCCACGACGGGCGCCTCGGGGTCGTCCGATCGCGCGAAGAAGAGACCCGCCGCGGCCCCGATCGCCAGCGCGATCCCCAGAGCGATCCACAGCGGCCGCCGGGGTTTGGGCCGCGGATGGATCGAGGGGCCGGTGGCGGCCGAGCTCGCCTCGCCCACGAGTTGGCCGCTGGAGCTCGCCCGACCGCGGGCCTCCGGGAAGCTCAGGGTCATCAACCCCGCCAGCCGCTCGCGCACCCGGGCCTCGCCGGTCGAGGTTCCCAGGTACTCGTTCAGCGCGGCGCGCATGGCGTCGCAGTCGGCGAAGCGCTCCTCGGGCCGCTTGGCCAGGGCCCGCTGACAGATCGCATCCAGCGCCGGCGGCAACCCCGGCCGGAGCGTGGAGGGCGGCGGCGCCTCTTCGCTCACCACCGCGTGCACCGTCGCGCCTTGGTTGCTCCGGGCGAAGAGCCGGCGCCGGGTCAGCAGCTCGAAGAGCACCACGCCGAGGGAGAATTGATCGCTGCGGTGATCCACCCGTTGATCCCGGAGCTGCTCCGGGGACATGTAGGCGAACTTGCCCTTGATGACGCCGCTCTGCGTGGTGGTGATCCGCTGGGCCGCGCGGGCGACCCCGAAGTCGATCAGCTTCACCCGGCCGTCGAGGGTCACGAAGACGTTGTGGGGGGTCACGTCGCGGTGGACCACGTCCAGGCTGCGCCCCTCGGCGTCGGTGAGCGTGTGGGCGGCGTGGAGTCCCGCGGCACACTCGGCCACCACGTAGGCGGCCAGGTCGGGCTCCAGGGGCTCGGCCAGAGCGCGCTGGAGCGAGGCCACCGTGTCTCCCTCGAGGAGCTCCATGGCCATGTAGTAGGAGGCGCCGTCCTGCCCGAGGTCCTCCACCCGCACCACGTTGGGGTGCTGGATCATCGCCGCCAGCCGCGCCTCGTCGAGGAACATGTTGCGGAAGTCCTCGTCGCTCGCGAGGTGCGGGAGGATCCGCTTCACCGCCACCGTCCGGGTGAACCCGCTGGGCCCCACGCGCCGCCCCATCAGGAGCTCGGCCATGCCGCCCATGGCGAGCCGTCCGACGACTCGGTAGGGCCCTACCGTCGCCGGCAGGCTGGCATCGGGGGCGGTCTCCATGGGCCACGCAGGGTGCCACCGGTCCGCGGCGCATCGCAAAGGTTCTGATCGGAGCTCTCGCCGCCGAACCCGCTTTCGTGGGACCCTCCGCGAGTGCGCTTCGCTCTCCTGAGCTTCTTGCTGGTCTCCTGCGCCCTTCCGGACGTGGATCTGACCGGCAAGGCGTGCCCCTGTGGCGACGGATACCAGTGCGACCCGGCCACCGACAGCTGCGTGGTCGACGGGGAAGCCGCCGACGTCGAGACCCAGGACGCGGGCCCGGACGATGGAGGCACGGACCTCGGGACCGACGGCGGAGTGGACGCGGGCCCCGAGGACCTGGGCGTCGATGGAGGTACGGACGCGGGCCCCGAAGACCTGGGGACCGACATGCCCCCGGTGACCCGCACGGCGATCCCCTACGGCGCGCTCTGGGAATACCACGACCAGGACGAGGCGCCCCCGGCGGGCTGGGAGACCGTGGCCGGCGAGTGGCCCCTGGGCGAGGGGCAGCTCGGCTATGGCGACGGCGACGAGACCACGCTCCTCCTCGACGCGGAGCCCAACGTGCCCACCGCCTACTTCCGGCGGACCTTCGAGACGAGCGGCGACGCCCTGGGTGCGGTGGCCAACGTCCTCTACGACGACGGCTTCGTGCTCTACGTGAACGGCACCGAGGTCGGCCGCGAGAACGTCGACGACACCGCCCACGCCGCGTTCACCATCGCCCAAGGGGTGGGCGACAATGTCGTCGTCGACGTGCCGGTGCCCGCGGCCCTGATCGTCGACGGGCTCAACTACGTGGCGGTGATGGTGAAACAGGACGACGGGGTCTCCTCGGACCTCTCCTTCGACCTCGAGCTGCGGGTGACCGCGCCGTGACTCCCATGGCGAGTGGGGTCGCCGCCTTCGCGATCGGTGCCTGCCTCGGGTTCACGACGGTCGCGTCGGCCCAGTCGGCGCGGCACGAGCGTGCCGCGGAGCTCGCCGCCGAGGCCCGCGCGGCCTTCGACGCCGGCGACGCGGCGGCCGCCGAAGCGCTCCTCGAGGAGGCGCTGGTGCAGGTGGACGACCCGGCGCTCTACTACAACCTCGCGCGCACCCGGGAGCACCTCGAGAAGTGGGCCGACGCCGCCTCGGCGTACCGGGCCTTCGTGTCGCTCCGGCCCGACGACCCGCGGGTGCCCGCGATCGATGAGCGGCTGCGCATGCTCGACGAGCGGATCGCCGAGACCGAAGCGGCCGAGGCGGAGGCCGAAGCCGCGGCGGAGGCCGAAGCCGCGGCCGAAGAGCGAGCTGGCGTGGAAGCGGAGAACCGGGCGCCCGAACCGCCGGCCCCCGAGCGCCGCGGACCCGCCGGGTGGACCTGGGCTCTCATGGGCGGGGGCGTCGCCGTGCTCGCCGCGGGTGTCGCGTTCGGTCTGGCCAGTGGGGCGCGCGAAGACGAAGCGCGCGACGCGAGCACCGGTGCCGCGGGCAGCGACGCGCTGAGCGCGGCCCGGCGCAACGCCGTCTTGGCGGACGGTGCCTTCGCCCTGGGCGGCGCGCTGGCCCTCGGCGGGCTCATCGGCGCCCTGATCACCCGGGGCGCGGTGAGCGCCGGGCCCACCGTGGGCGGCGCCCGGGTCGACGTCCGCGTGACCTTCTGATCTCGACGCGGGGAGTTTCGATGGGCGCGCGCGGAACTTCGCCGCCCCCCGTGTCCGGGCCCCGATGCCCTTCGCGCCCCCCGCCTAACCGCGGCCCCGGAGGCCCAGCGACGCTTCGCGACGTGGGCCCCCGGGGGAGCCGATGGTGGCGGCCCTGGGAATCGGGATCCTGCTCGGGGTGGCGGCATCGAGCACGGGGCGGCGGCGACGGCGCGGCTGATCGGGGCGGAGAGGCGAGGAGCGTCCCCGATGTGCAACTGTGCAAGTGCGTCCCTTCTGCAAGAGCGTCCCCGATGTGCAAGTGTGCAAGTGCGTCCCTTATGCAAGTCGGGGCGTAACCCTGGGGGGGGTTGGGCGACCTTGGGTGCCGATGAACATCCAGTCCCCCCACCTCTTTTTCGCCTGTGTCCTTTCCCTCGCCGCGTGCGGTGGCGACGCCGAGATCGAGACCGCCTCTTCTTCCTCGGAGACCACCGGCGCCGACGTGGCCGCCGCGCCGACGCCCGAGGCGCCCGACGCGGACCCGATCGCCGAGGCCCTGACCGCGCCCCACCGCTCGGCCGACAACCGCGCCCGTGACCCCTACCGGCACCCCGGTGAGACCCTGGCCTTCTTCGGCCTCGAGCCCGACATGAACGTCGTCGAGATGGGTCCCGGCGGCGGTTGGTACACCGAGATCCTCGCCCCGGTCCTCGCCGAGGAGGGCCAGCTCAGCGTGGCCATCGCCCCGGAGACCAGCGAGTACACCCAGCGCCTCCTCACCCGCTTCTCCCAGGATCCCGAGGTCTTCGCCGAGGTCGAGCGCGTGACCTTCGAGCCGCCCGAGCAGCTCAGCCTGGGCGCCGACGCCTCCGCCGACATGGTCCTCACCTTCCGCTCCACCCACGGGTGGATCAACCGCGGCCAGGCCGAGGACGTCTACGCGGCGATGTTCCGCGTGCTGAAGCCCGGCGGCGTGCTCGGTGTGGTGCAGCACCGCGCCAACGAGGGCGTCGACGTCGCCGCCTCCGCCCAGACCGGCTACGTGCCCCAGTCCAAGGTGGTCGAGCTGGCCACCGCCGCCGGCTTCGTGCTCGAGGAGAGCTCGGACATCAACGCCAACCCCCAGGACGATCACGACCACCCCGAGGGCGTCTGGACCCTCCCGCCCTCGCTGCGCCTCGGTGACACCGACCGCGCCGAGTGGGAGGCCATCGGCGAGAGCGACCGCATGACGCTCCGCTTCCGCAAGCCCGAGTGACCCCGCTCGCGGCCCTCGCCGCGAGCCCCCAGAGCGAAGGCCACCGCCCCATCGGGTCGGTGGCCTTTCGCGTCTCGGACCACCCGAACGCGACGAGGGTCGCTGGGAGACCCAGCGACCCTCGTCGACGGTTGCCCGATCGGGCGTCAGGGGCAGGTGTAGGAGCCGAAGCCGCTGAAGTCGATCGTATCGGTCCCGCTCTGGGCCCACTCGTCGGCGGGGCAGAACCCGGCGGCGGCGGTGTAGCCGGCGGTCACCGAGCAGTTCCGGGCGATGGCGATGTTGGCGGTGCTCAGCGAACCCGCACACACGGTCGTCGCGGCCGGCCAGCTGCTGCCCGGGTCGACCTCGATGTCGCCGAAGCGGTCGAGGACGACGCCGTCGCAGACGAGGTCCAACCGGTCGTCGCCGTTGAAGGTCAAGGAGCCGGTGGTCTGGTCGCAGTTGGGCACCATCGTCGCGCTGCTGTTGCAGAGCACGAAGACGTCGCCGGCGGCCAGCGTGGTGGAGAGCGTGATGGTGGACCCCGAGGCGCCCCCGTTGGCGTACTGGATCACCGCGCAGCTCGACAGGTCGACGGGAGTGCCGCCGATGTTGGCGATCTCGACCGCCTTGTCGTTGCCGCTGCTCGGCTCGACGTACTCGCTGAAGATCAGCACGGGCGCGCCGGCGAAGCCGGTGAAGGTCGCGCTGTTCATGGTGGCGTCCACGCCGGTGCCCAGCTCGTCGGTCACCGTGGCGGCCACGGTCACCGTGTAGCTGGTGCCCGCGGTCTGAGCGGAGGTGGTCAGGGTGACCTGGTTCCCGCTCACGCTCGCCGCGCTGACGGTGAGCCCGGCGATGGTGAACTGCGCCCCGGAGGCCATCACGCTGGCCGGGTCGAGGTCGTTGTCGAAGGTCACGACCACGGTGTCGTCGGCGGTCGCCGAGGCGCCGCTGACCACCGGGGCCGGGCAGGAGTTCACCGTGAGGTCGGCGGCCACCCAGCCCGAGAGCTGCGCGGTCGCGTTGAAGCGCCACACGGCGCCCAGGAGGGTCACCGAGCAGCCCTGGCGCACGCCGCTGCTGACCACCAGGTCCTCGGGGAGGCGCAGGCGGAGGTCGGCGTCGCCGGTGATGCCGGCGGTGTCGATGGTCGCCTGCAGGTGCCCGCTCCCGGCGAAGCCGAAGGAGCCGGTGATGGTCGCGTCGACGCCGATGAGCTCGCTCTCGTAGGAGTCGAGGTCGCTCACCAGGTCGGTCGCGGTGTCCACGACCTGCCGCAGCGTCGAGACCGCGAAGCCGGTGGTCACCGTGGTCAGACCGGAGAGCACCGTGACCCGGGTCTGCCCGGCGACGGTGGTCTTCTCGGTGGCGGTGAAGGTGATACCGTCACCCACGGCGACGCCCATGACGTCGACCAGGAAGAGCGCCGGCCCCGTGGGCTCGGCCTGCACGAAGACGCCGGCGGGGTCGCCGCCCACGGCGGGCTTCACGTAGGTCACGTAGACGAGGTCCACGGCCACGTCGAGGGTCCCGTCGGCCGCCGCGCGAATCGCCGCCAGGTCGTCCGACCCGAAGGGCGTGACGGTGAGCTCACCGTTGAGGGTGGGGTCGTAGGCGGTCGACGGGCTGGTGCCCGGGTTGCCGGTGTTGCAGTAGAGCCAGCTCGCGCCGCCATCGATGCTGACGCGGTAGGCGTAGTCGTAGTCGCCGGGCACCGGCACCGAGAGGGTGGCCTGGTACTCGTCGTTGTTGGCCTCGCCGGAGGTGACGTCGTCGTAACCGGGGTTGGCCATGGCCGAGCTCCAGGTCCAGCCCGCGGTCTCGGCGTCGCTGCCGCGCGCTCCGTAGCCGAGCTCGGCGACGAGGTCGGCGTCCACGTCGGTGCCGGTGGTCCGGTCGGTGATGCCCGCGGCGTAGACGCGGCCGTAGACCGTGCCCTCCTGCCGGGGCGCGAGGGTCAGGGTGTCCGGGAAGTGGGTGCGGCAGAAGCCGGGGAGGGTCTCGGGGCAGGCGGGGTTCGCCGCGCCCGGGGTGCCCCGGTGCTCGTCGGCGGTGCCGGCGCCGTAGTAGGGCGTGCTGCCCACGCACCACTGGCTCGGGTCGGCGGAGCCGGCGGTGGTGTTACCCGCGGGGTCCCGCGAGATGGAGACGAACTGTGCTTCCGGCCAGCCGGCGGTGTCGTCGTAGGCGACCTGGTCGATGGTGGTCCCGCCGCAGTCCAGGGTCACGGTGTCGGCCCCGTTGTTCAGCCCGAACCCGAAGGTCGTCGTCGGGGTGGCGGGGAGGCCGTTGTCCATCAGCGAGCGCGCCAGGACGACATAGCCGCCGGCGGGCATCACGAAGGACCCGAAGGTCGCGCCGCTGCTCCCGGAGGCGTCGTTCACCGTGCAGCCCGTGAGGTTCAGGGAAACCGCGGTGGCGTTGAAGAGCTCGATCCACTCGGCGTTGCTGTCGCTCAGCGCGCCGTGCGGGTCGAACATCAGCTCGGTGATGAGCACCTGGCCGGCGGTGGGGACCGCGGCGCTGATCTCGCAGGTGAACGCCGCGCCGCAGGTCTCGCCCAGCCCGGTGCAGACGCCGCAGTCGAGCGCGGTGCCGCAGCCGTCGTCGGGCGCGCCGCACTGGTCGGCGCCGCAGGTGCTGGGCGCACAGGCGCAGGTGTTCGTCGCGGTGTCGCAGGTCCCGTTGGTGCCCAGCGCCGAGCAGTCGGTGCCGCAGTCCAGGGTGCCGCCGCAGCCGTCGTCGAAGGACCCGCAGGCGTCGGAGCCGCAGGTGGTCGGGGTGCACTCGCATGTGTTCGTCGCGGTGTCGCAGGCGCCGTTGGTGCCCAGCGCGGAGCAGTCGATGCCGCAGTCCACGGTGCCGCCGCAGCCGTCGTCGATCGTGCCGCACTGATCGGCGCCGCAGGTCACCGGCACACAGGCGTCCATGCCCATGTCCATCCCGGCGTCCAGGCCCAGGTCCTCGCCCATGTCGACCCCGAGGTCGTCCAGGCCGAGGTCCTCGGGCACCTCGGCGTCGAGGGGCACGAACATGTCGGTGGGCACGTCGGCGTCGGTGGAGCCATCGGCGCCGAGGTCGACGGGGGTGCCGTCGTCGTCGTCACCGCAAGCGGCGAGAGCGGCCAGCGCGCCGCAGAGCGCGAGCCGGGTAAGGAAGCGTGTCGTCATGGAGTTCTCCGTCGAGCCCGAAATCCGGGATGCGCGCGACCTTGCACACGGAAGGCCCCCCCTCCAGTCGGGGTGTGCGATCTCTGCCGAGTGTTTCGCTGAGCGACACACCCTTGTGACCTGGCACTTTCTGCCCCAGAAAGCGCCAGTGAACCCCGTGGGCAGTATCGCGGTGGACGACTCGGAGTGGCCGCTCGTGCGGGTGGTCTACCCGGAGCGCCTGGAACCCGCCGTCATCGACGCGTACGCCGAGGTCGTCCGGGGTCTCGGGGAACGCGGCGAGTACTGGGTCCTCATCGATCTCCGGCAGGTCCACCCCCGCGCCGCGACGCAAGAGCTCCGGAATCACCTGGCCGAACGCATGAACGCGGTCCATCGGGATCTCCCCGGGCGCGTTCAGGCCGAAGCGGCGGTCAGCGCGTCGTTCGTGGTCCGGGCCTACTACTCGGCCTACCAGTGGCTGCGACGCAACCAGAGCTTCCCGGCGCGCATCTTCCCCACCGAACGCGCCGCGCGGATCTGGCTCGACCGGCTCCGCAGCGGACATGGCCACCAACAGGGGCTCTTGTAACCAAAGCAGGACGATCCGAGTCTATGGGGAGTGGGGAACGGCGGCGCGTTCGAGGTCGACGATACGGAGACGCCGCTGCTTCGCATCGTCTACCCGGCGCGGGTGTCGCGTCGCGCGATCGATGCGTATGTCGAAGCGCTCTTGGAGGTCGGCGAGCGGGGCGGCCCGATCTGGACGCTGGTCGATCTGCGCCACCTGGACCTGCGCGGGGTGGAAGCGCCGACGCGCCACTATCTCGCCGAGCGCCTCGACGAGGCCCAGGACCGGTATCCGGCGGTGGTCCAGGCCGAAGCGTGCATCAGCGCCTCGCTCGTCGTGCGCATGCTCTACCGGACCCATCTCTGGGTCCGACGCCCGCAGCCCTATCCTTCGCGGATCTTCGCCACCGAGAAGGCCGCGCGGGAGTGGCTTCGGGAGTGCATCGCCCGCGGCCCGCGGGACGACGGCCCCTTCGCGCGCCCGGGGTGAGGCGAAGCACTGGCGCTCGGCGCCGCTTCGGCTAGGTCAGGCGCCATGATCCGGTTGGACTCGGTCTCCAAGCGCCACGGCGCGCAGATCCTCTACGTCGACGCTTCCATGAGCGTCTTCCGCGGCGAGAAGGTCGGCCTCGTGGGCCCCAATGGCTCCGGCAAGTCGACGATCTTTCGGATGATCACCGGCCGCGAAGGCCCCGACGACGGCCAGGTGATCACCGACAAGGGCGTCACCGTGGGCTACTTCTCCCAGGACGTCGGCGAGATGGCCGGCCGTACCGTGGTCGAGGAGACCATCGCGGGCGCCGGCGAGGTGGCCGAGCTGGGCGCGGAGCTGAAGGAGCTCGAGGCGGCCATGGCCGACCCCGAGCAGGCGGACCAGCTCGACAAGATCCTGGACCGCTTCGGCGACGTGCAGGCCCGCTTCACCGAGCTGGACGGCTACGCCCTCGACGCCAAGGCCCGGGAGATCCTCGCCGGCCTCGGCTTCACCCAGGGCCGCATGGACGAGGACGTCGGGGCGCTCAGCGGCGGCTGGAAGATGCGCGTGGCCCTGGCCCAGATCCTCCTGATGGACCCGGACGTGCTCCTCCTCGACGAGCCGACCAACCACTTGGACATCGAGTCGATCCTCTGGCTGGAGCAGTTCCTGCGGAACTTCGCCGGCGGCCTGGTGCTCACCAGCCACGATCGCGAGCTGATGAACCGCCTGGTCACCAAGATCGTGGAGATCGATCAGGGCACCCTGACCACCTACACCGGCGACTACGACTTCTACGAAGAGCAGCGGGACATCGCCGCCAAGCAGCAGGAAGCCCAGTTCGCTCGCCAGGAGGCGATGCTCGCCAAGGAGCGCGCCTTCATCGACCGCTTCAAGGCCCGCGCGAGCCACGCCGCCCAGGTGCAGTCCCGGGTGAAGAAGCTGGAGAAGATC
Organism: Myxococcales bacterium UBA1660; assembly: GCA_002320815.1. GTDB lineage: Bacteria > Myxococcota_A > Polyangia > Polyangiales > Houyiibacteriaceae > UBA1660. Next base: position 24,805 of record DCLA01000034.1, on the reverse strand, counting down.
GACACCATCGAGCCGCCGAAGAAGCGCACGGTGGTCGAGTTCGAGTTCCACCAGCCCGAGCGCTCCGGCGAAGACGTGGCCAGCCTCGCCAACGTCTCCAAGGCCTACGGCGACCTGGTGATCTACGAAGGCTTCGATCTGCTCATCCGGCGCCTCGAGCGCTGGTGCGTGATGGGCGTCAACGGCGCCGGCAAGAGCACCCTGCTCAAGCTCATCGCCGGCGCCAGCGAGCCCGACGAGGGTGAGGTCCGCATCGGGGCCAGCGTAAAGATGGGCTACTTCGCTCAGCACGCGATGGAGACCCTGGACCCGGATCTCACCGTCCTGGAGACCCTGGAGCGCGAGTACCCCAAGGCCTCCGGCGGCAAGCTGCGCACCCTCCTCGGCGCCTTCGGTTTCCCCAAGGACGACGTGGAGAAGAAGGTCGCGGTCCTCAGCGGAGGCGAGAAGGCCCGGGTGGCCCTGGCCAAGATGCTCTACGACCCGCCCAACTTCCTGGTCCTCGACGAGCCGACCAACCACCTCGATCTCCAGACCAAGGAGATGCTGATGGGCGCCCTGAAGGGCTTCGAGGGCACCCTGCTCTTCGTGTCCCATGACCGGCAGTTCCTGCGCGCCCTGAGCAACCGGGTTCTCGAGCTCGGCCCCGACGGCGCCCACCCCTACGGCGGCGGCTACAGCGAGTACGTGGCCCAGTCCGGCCGCGAAGCCCCCGGCGTCGCCGTCCCGTAGCTCAGAGGTCGATGGCCGCGATCACCGCGTCCTTGGTACCCGTCGGGTTCTCCAGGACGTCGGCCCCGATCGTGTAGCTCCCCGCGAAGATCGGCAGGTCGACGTAGATCCGGCTTCCGGATCGGCTGATCTCGTCGAGGTTGGCGTCGGTGCTCCGCTCCGGCAGGAGCGTCCACCCCACCGTTCCACCGGGCTCGTAGGCCACGAGGAGCGGCCAGCTCGTCCCGGGCTCGGGCAGCGCCACCGGGACCGCGCCGGTCGCGCTGCCCAGCTCGGTCTCGGCGTACATCCGGAACCCGAAGATCACCCCGCCACCGGGCGCGGTCACCACCTCCGCGCCGGTCAGCGGCGCGGACGACGTGAGCGCCTGGAGCCATTCGGTCGTGCCGTCGGCGGCGAGCCGCCAGACGAACATATCGGTCCCGTCGGCGGCCAGCGAGTCCGCGCCGAAGCGCGCCGTGGACTCGAAGGAGCCCACCGCGTAGGCCCCCCCAGGAGCGATCGCGAGCCCCTTGCAGAGGTCGTCGCCCGGGCCGCCCAGGGTGTGGTGCCAGCGGAGCTCCCCCGCGCCGGTCCAGCTCGCCAGGAAGCCGTCGCGGCCGCCGAAGGTCGCCAGGGTCTCGCCGGCGATGACGTTCGCGCCGTCGAGGTCGCCGCCCGCGTAGACGGTCCCCTCGGCGTCGACGGCCAACGACTTCATCCGCACCGCGCCGGCGCCACCGACCTGCGCGCTCCAGCGCACGGCGCCATCGTCGGGGTCGAGGACCAGGAGGAACCCGTCGCGCCCGCCCTCGACTGGATCCCCGATGGGGGTGGCCGCGCCGGTGGGGTCGTCGAGGAGCGACCACCGGGCCGCGCCGTCCCACGTCGGGTCCGCCGAGTCCACCAGCACGTGGACCGCGCCCGAGGGCGCGACGGTGAGCTCGTTGCCACCATCGACGGCAGCGCTGGACCCGAAGCTCCGGGCCCAGAGGACCTCGCCCATCGGGTCCACCTTCACCACCATCGCGTCCAAGTCGCGGAGTCCGGTGGTCGTCAGCTCGTGGTCGCCGAACGCCACCGTGCCGCCGAAGTATCCACTGAGATAGACGTTGCCCTCGGCGTCGCAGTCGGCGTCGAAGACGTTGTCCTCGCTCGCGCCGCCGTACTGGCGGACCCAGCGCAGCGCGCCCTCACGGTCGTACTCGGCGAGCATGATGTCCGCCCGGCCGGCGGAGACCAGCCGCTCCGCCGCGCCGGCGATCGTCAGGATCTCCTCGAACTTCCCGGCCACGAAGACGTTCCCCTCGGCGTCCGAGGCGACGGCGTCGATCTCGTTCTCCTCGGTCGGACCGGAGAGGAGGCGGCCCCACCGATAGCTCGGGTCGTCCGAGCCCGCGGGCTCCGGGGAAGCGCACGCCCAAGGCAGGCAGAGACAGACGACGAAGACCCGCGACACGACTCGGACTCTATCGCACTCGGGGCGCATCGAAGCGCGCCCGACACATCGAGAATCCCCCAAGAAGGGGAAGCCCCGGCCGGGGGAGTCCGGTATGGTCCGCCGATGACCCAGAACGAGTACGCGCGAAAGGGGCCGCGGCGGGCGATGGGGCCCACGTTGACCGCCCTCGCCATCGCCTTCGTCGGCCTCCTGGCGGAGGGTTCCGGCGAGGCCCAGGGCAGCAACCCCAACGACGCCGAGGTCCGGCGCCTGGAGCGCGAGGTCGAGCGCTACGGCCGCTCCGCCCGGGAGTCCGGTCGCGCCCTCCCGCCGATGCTGCGCATCGAGCAGCTCCTCGACCGGGCCTCCCCCGGCGTGGTGAAGGCCTCCCTGGGTCGGCTCAGCGCCTCGCGGCGGCTCCTGCCGCACCTGCGCTCCTACGCCACCATGCTCCGGGGCATCGTGGAGCAGGCCACCGGCGAGCTGGCGGTCTCCCGCGCGACCTTCGACTCGTTGGGGTACGTGAAGGACTGGATGGTCGTCGGCGCCTTCGACAACGAAGGCAAGCTGGGCCTCGCCCGCGAGTTCCCGCCGGAGACCGCCCGCAACGACGCCGCCAACCGCGAGACCACCTACCGCGGCAAGGAGCGCGAGGTCCGCTGGCGCCGCTTCCCCGCCGAGCTCGCGCCCACCGGGTACATCAGCTTCGACGCCGTCTTCCGCCCGTGGATCAACGTCTGCGCCTACGCCGAGACCTTCGTGAAGCTGGACCGCGCCCAGCCCCTGACCCTCTGGCTCGGCGCCAACGGCGCGGCCAAGGTCTGGTTCAACGGCGAGGAGGTCCTGGAGGACACCCAGTACCGGCAGGTGGACTACGACCGCTTCGCCGCCGCCGTGGCCGGCCGCGAGGGGCTCAACCGGATCCTGGTCAAAGAGTGCACCGCCGAGGGCGCCTGGGGCTTCACCCTCCGGGTCGCCGATCAGAACGGCGCGCCCCTCCCCGAGCTCGAGGTCGTGACCGACGGCACCGCCGCCGCGGCCGCGGGGTCCGCCCGCGCGGGCACCGCCCCGGTGACGCCCCTGGCCAACCTCGAGGCCCTGGTCGAGGCCGCTCCGGAGACCGCCCGCGGCGCCGCCGTCCGCTACGACCTGGCGCGCTTCCTGGAATGGACCGGCGCCGGCGACGAGGGCTCCACCCGCCCCCGGGACCTCGCCGAGAAGGCCGCCGAGTTGGACCCGAAGGTCGAACACCTGGAGCTCGCCGCGGACCTCGCCGAGAACCGCGCCGACCGCATGCGCTGGGTCGCCAAGGCCGAAGAGCGCAGCCCCCGGGACGCCCGGGTGATCCTCCAGCGCGCGCTGCTCCTGGCCACCGGTCCCGATCCGGGGCGCGCCCTCCGGCTGCTCCTGGAGAGCAACCTCGGCGGCGCCGAAGGCCTCGAGGCCGACTGGTACATCGCGACCATGTACGAGGAGCGCGATCTCGATCAGAGCGCGCTGGCCATCATCGAGCGCAACGTCCGCCGCACCGGCGGCGCGGCCCGCTGGGTCCAGCGCCACGCCAACGCCGTCGCGCGCCTCGGGCGCGTCCAGGCCGCCCACGAGGCCGCCGAGGCCTTCCTCGAGCTGCGCCCGGGGAACATGGACTTCCACCGTAAGATGATCGACGACGCGCGCACCCGCGGCGACACCGACGTCGTCCTCGCGCACCTGGAGGCGATGCGCGCTCTGGAGCCCGCCAACGTGGAGCAGCATCTCTACGAAGCGGGGATCCTCGAGGGCCTCGGGCGCCGCGACGACGCCCTGGCCATCTACGCCCAGCTCATCGAGTGGACCCCCGAGGAGCCCGACTACCACGTGAACCTCGGCGACGCGCTCCTGCGCTTCGAGCAGACCGATGCCGCGGTGGCCTCCTTCCGCCAGGCGCTGGCGCTCAGCCCACAGAACGCCGCCGTGCGGCAGCGCCTCGAGCAGCTCGAGCCCACCGAGCGCCCCGACGAGGCCCGCGCCATCACGCCGGAGACCTTCCTGGCCCGGCGGGACGACGAGGCCCGCTACCCGATGTCGGTCCTACAGGATCTGACGGTCGCCACGGTGCACCCCAACGGGCTGACCCACCGCTTCCACCAGTACGTCTTCCAGGTGCACAGCGAGGAGGGCGCCCGTCGCGCGCGCAGCTTCGGCATCCCCTTCGAGCCCGGCAGCGAGTGGGTGGACATCCGCTCGGTGAAGACCTTCCGCTCGAACGGCGCCGTCCTCGACAACTACGAGCAGTTCACCAGCTCCGTCGGCGAGGCCGCCTTCCGCGTCTACTACGACATGCGCCAGCGAGTGATCCGCTTCCCCGAGCTGGAGCCCGGGGACGTGGTCGAGATCCGCTACCGGGTCGACGACGTGTCCCGGCGCAACGCCTTCAACGACTACTTCGGCCTGCTCAAGCCCCTCCAGCGGAGCATCCCGACGGCGCACCTGGAGCACGTCCTCGTCGCGCCGGCTTCCCGGGAGCTGCACTTCAACCAGCCCGCGCTCCGCGGTCTGGAGCACGAGGTCAGCCGCACCGAGGACGAACAGGTCCATCGCTTCGTGGCCGAGTCCATCCCCGCCATCCGCTCCGAGCAGCACATGCCCGGCATCACCGAGATCGCGCCCTACCTGCACGTCTCCACCTACGCCTCCTGGGAGGACGTCGGTCGCTGGTGGTGGGGTCTCGCCCGGGACCAGCTCCGGCCCGACGAGCGCATCGAGCGCACGGTCCGCGAGCTCACCGCCGGGGTCACCGACGTCCGGGAGAAGGTCGCCAAGATCTACGCCTGGGTCACCGAGAACACCCGCTACGTGGGCCTCGAGTTCGGCATCCACGGGTTCAAGCCCTACCGGATCTCCCAGGTCGTCGAGCGTGGCTTCGGCGACTGCAAGGACACCGCCTCGCTCCTCTACGCCATGCTCGAGCTGGCCGGCATCGAGGCGCGGATCGCCCTGGTGCGCACCAGTAACCTGGGCATGATCTCGGACGAGCCGGCGAGCCTGGCCGCGTTCAACCACGCCATCGCCTACGTGCCCGAGCTGAACCTCTACCTCGACGGCACCACCGACACCCACGGCATGAGCGAGCTGCCCGCCGGCGACCAGGGCGCTCTGACCCTCATCGTCGGCCCCGAGACCGCCGAGCTGAAGGTCTCCCCCTACATGTCCCCCGACGACGTGCGCCGCGAGCGCGCCCTGGACGTCCGCCTGGCGGCCGACGGTTCGGCCACCGTGCGCGGCGAGGAGACCATCACCGGCTCCCGCGCCGGGATGATGCGCCGCCGCTACCAGGCCCAGGCCACCCGCAAGGAGCGCCTCCAGGAAGCCCTGCGCGGGATCTTCGCCGGCGTCGAGGTCACCGAGGAGTCCTTCCAGGAGCTCGACCCGGGCGAGCCGGTGCGCTTCACCTACGAGGCCTCGGTGCCCCAGCTCGCCGAGAGCACGGGCTCCGAGCTCCGCTTGGCCGCCAGCGCCGGGCGCCTGTCCAGCTTGGCGACCACCCCGACCCGCCGGCACCCGCTGATGCTCGGGCCCCCCGAGACCTTCACCGAGCGGCGGGTCTTCCACCTGCCCGCCGGCCACACCGCCGCCAACCTCCCCCGGGGCGGCGAGGCCACCTCGCCCTTCGGCCGGGTGGCCATCACCTACGGCCGCGATGGCAACGCCATCACCGCCGAGACCACCATCACCTTCACCACGGCCCGCGTGGCTCCCCGCGAGTATCCCGCCTTCCGGCAGTGGATCCAGGCCGCCGACCAGCTCCTCCGGGAGCGCATCACCGTCCGCTCGGGAGCCGCCCAGTGAACTCGATCATGAAGTCTCCGAAGCTCCTGGCCCTGCTCGTGGTCCTCGCCGCCTGCGGTGGCCGCCAGTCCACGACCACCACCCCCGACCAGAGCGAGGCCGCCGCCCGCATGGCCGAGCTGCGCGCCGCCGCCGCCGCCCACCCGAACGACGCGCGCGTCTGGTCCCTCCTGGCGGAGCTCGAGCTCCTCGGCGAGGCCGGCGATCCCGCCCAGGCCCGGGCGGCCATCGACCACGCCCTCGGGCTGGCGCCCTCGCCCCTGGCCAAGGCCCGGCTCTCGCTGGTCTCCGCCTGGGAGCACGAACACCACGGTCGGCTGCCGAGCGCCCTGGAGGCCTACCTCGCGGCCATCGACGCCTCCCGGCAGGTCCCCACCGCGGTCGCCGGCTCCACCTGGGGTCCCCTCTTCGGCGAGATCGCCCTCGACGGAGTCCGGGAGCTCCGCGGCGGCGTGGCCCACTTCGACGAGCGCGTGGGTCCCACCCTCGCGCGCACCCTCGCCGAGCCCGGCACCCTGGGGCATCCGGCCGTCGACGCCGCGGCCATCGCCCTGATGGGCATGCGCGAGCGGCGCGGTGACGACGAGGCCGAGGAGGAGACCGTCGAGCGCCTCGGCTGTCTCACCGAGTGGCGGGTCTCGGGCCCGTGGGGTCCCTACGTGAACCTCTCCTTCGACGAGCAGCAGCCCGCCCAGGCGGCCGGTCCCCTCGCCGAGAAGTACACGAACCTGCGCCCCGGGATCGACGAGCAGGAGGTCTTCGAGGCCGAGGCCGACGGGTGCCGACTCACCTTCGCGCCCGAAGAGGACTCGGGTCCCGGCACCACCGTGGTGGAGACCTTCGTGGACATCGCCGCGGGCGGCTCCCAGCTCCTGCGCATCGACACCGGCGCTTCGCTGAAGGTCCACGTCGACGGCGCCCTGGTCCACACCCTGGACCGCCGCACGACCATCCACGGGAGCTACGTCTTCGTGCCCCTGGAGCTCGCCCCCGGTCGCCACGAGATCGAGCTGAAGCTCACCACCTACGACCGCACCCCCAGCGCCACCGTGGCCCTCGACTGGCCCGGCCGCCTGGGCACCGGGTACCGCCCCGACCGCGGCGTGGCCATCCCCGAGCCCCAGACCCCCATGGAGCTCCTGGTCGTGGCCCACACCCTCCAGGGCCGCGGCGACGCGGTCCACGCCGTGGCCATGATCGGCCTCGACGACGGCGGCCCCGAGGCCTCGTCGGCGATGCTGGTCCATCGCGCGGGTCTCATCGGCGACGAGCCCTACCTGCCCGACGACCGCAAGGAGCAGCTCGCCGCCCAGCTGATGCGCCACGCCCACGAGCGCGATCCGGAGGCCCTGCTCCCGGCGATCCGCGAGGTGGCCCGCCAGGAGGATCCCAACGAGGTCTTCGCCGGCTTCGAGCGACTCCGGGACCACTACCCCGAGGTGGTGCAGCTCCGGCTGCTCCACGTGCGCATGCTCGAGGAGCGCGGTCGCCCGCGCGAGGCCGAGGTGGAGCTCCGCGAGATCATCGAGGACTTCCCCGAGGAGTGTGGCCCCGTGGGCGCGCTCCGCTCGCTCCTCTCGTCGAACGGTCGGGTCACCGAGGCCAACGAGCTCGTCGAGGACCTGATGACCTGCGACGCCTCGGGCACCGCCCGCCTCGCCCTGCTCATGGAGCAGCGCGAGTGGGACCACGCCGCCGAGGAGCTCGCGCGCCTCGAGGGCTTCATGGAGCCCAAGGTCCACCGCTCCTTCCGTCTCCGCCTGGCCATCCAGCGCGGCGACGAGGCCACCGAGCGAGCCCTCCGCGAAGAGATCCGCGAGGAGAACCCCGAGGCCCCCTCCGCGACGCTCCGGCACGTCGACCGCGCCATCGCCGACGGGCAGCGCAACCAGGCGTTGGCGCTCCTCGACGCCGCCGCCGAGCGGGACCCCACCGACATGGAGGGGCTCCGGAACCTCCGCCGGGACCTCACCGGGCGGGACGACCTGGAGGCCTTCCGCATCGACGGCGCCGAGGTCCTCGCCCGCTACGAGGAGGAGGGCGACCCCTACCCCGACGCGCCCCAGGTGCTCGTGCTCGACTACATGGTCTCGCGGGTCTACCCGGACGGCTCCGCCCGGCACCTCGTGCACCAGATCACCCGGGTACAGAGCGAGGAAGCCAAGGACCGCCTGGGTCAGTACCAACCCCGCGGCCGCATGCTCACCCTGCGGACCATCAAGCCCGACGGCCGCCGCCTCGAGCCGGAGCGCATCGGCGGCGTGAACAGCATCCCCCTCACCGAGCTCGCCGTCGGCGACTACGTGGAGGAGGAGTACATCATGACCTCCCGGCCGCGGCTCAACGGCGGGTACCTCTCCTCCGGCTGGTCCTTCTCCAGCACGGTGCAGCCCTTCCACCACAGCGAGATGATCGCGGTCATCCCCGACGGCGTGGAGCTCGACATCGAGACCACTGGCCCGGTCCCCGAGCCCACCGAGGAGCGCCGGGGCGGCGAGCGGGTGGTCCGCTGGCTGATGCAGCAGGTGCCCATCTGGGAGCCCGAGCCGGACACGGTCCCGCTGCCGGCGACGTGGCCCACCCTGCAGTTCGGGTGGCGCGCGGGCTGGGAGCCCCACTTCCTCGCCGAGCGGGACTACCTCATGAACGTCGACCCCTCGCACCCCCTGGGCCAGGCCGTCTGCCGGTCGATCACCCAGGGCACGGAGAACCGCGAAGAGGCCGTCGGCCGCGTGGTGACCTTCGTGCACGACCAGATCGAGCCCGGCGAGGGCTGGGGCGCCGCGGGCCCCGCCATGCTCTACGCCGAGCGCGGGCACCAGACCCGCGTGGCGCGCTACCTGCTCAACGAGTGCGGCATCGACACCGAGATCGCCGTGGTCCGAGGGATCCACGACGAGCTCCCCGGGGAGCTCGCGGGCGGCTCCATCTACGACACCGCCGTCCTGGTGGTCGGTCGCGAGAGCGGCGACCCGCTGATCGTCTCCGTGGGCAACCGCGACGCCGACTGGCGTTGGATCCCCTCCGGGATCCGCGGCCAGGAGGGCATCGTCCTCGCCGAGGGCTTCCCGCGCATCACCGTGCCCGACCCCGGTCCCCGCGCCGACCTCCGCCACTACGCCGTCGACGTGCAGCTCGGTCAGGGCGGCGCGGCCACGGTCCAGGTCGAGGAGCGGCACGCCGGCGCCCCGGCTTCGGTCTGGCGCCGTACCTTCCGCGAGGTCCCCGCCGCCGAGCTCGACCGGCTCCTGGGCGAGAACTACATCGGCCGGCTCTTCCCCGGCGCCCAGGTCCGCGAGCTGAACATCCCCAACCCCGGCGCCCGCGGCGAGGCCCTGGTCATGGAGTACACCGCCGAGGTGCCCGGCTTCGGGCGGCCCGCCGGCAACGTCGTGCTGCTGCCGAACGTCTTCGCCGCCGACCTCGCCCAGGGCCTGGCCCAGCTCCCCAGTCGGGACACGACCCTCGGCGTCGCCTCCCGGGCCCTCGAGGTGGTCACCACGGTCCGCGGCATCACCGCCCCCGAGGAGACCGTCCGCGCCCTCCCGGCGATCGAGCTCCAGGGCCAGGACGGCGCCCGCTACAGCCGCACCGCTCGGGTGGAGAACGGCGCGCTGGTCCTGGTCCGCAAGCTCATCGTGCCCGAGACCAACGTGACCCCCGAGGCCTACGCCGCCTTCGCCGACTTCTGTCGCGCCGTCTCCGCGGCCGAGGTCCCCGAGGTCCCGGTGCTCCCGGCGAACACCCGCCGCGCCGCCGCCGAGACCCCCGCGCTCGCCGCTCGCTGACGACCCGGGCGCCGGGGGATTCCCTCGGCGCCCGACCCCAGTGACGCCCCGAGGTCGCGACCCTCTCGAAGAGCTCGAGGCGCCGGACCCCGACGCATTCGGGCACTGAGTCCTCGTTCACCCGCGCGACGCGGATCTCGCCCTTGAGCGGAGCGTTCGAGTGGGTGACACTCGTACCCGAAGGTTCGCGGGGAGGGAGCCGGCCCACCCTGGCTCGACGGAATCAACCGACGAAACGCCGCCCTCGATGAGCCGTCAGGACGACTCCCCCGTGGACGAAGAAAAACGCCTCGCCGCCCTCCGCCGCTACGACGTGTTGGACACGCCCCCCGACGGTGCGTTCGACCGGGTCGCGGCCCTGGCTCGACGCTGGTTCAAAGCGCCCGTCGGCTTGGTCTCGTTGGTCGACGAGGACCGCATCTGGTTCAAGGCCAAGGACGGCCTGTCCATCCCGCAGATCCCTCGGGAGCCCGGGCTCTGCTCGAGCGTGGTGGCTTCGGACACGGTGACCTACGAGGTCCTCGACGCCCTCAACGATCCCCGCACGGCGCAGAACAGCCTGGTCACCGGGGACTTCGGTCTGCGCTTCTACGCCGCGGCGCCGATCATCGTGGACAGCGAGTACCGAATCGGCACCGTCTGCGTGCTCGACTTCGAGCCGCGCGGCGCGTTGTCCGACGACGACCGCGCCGTCCTCGCCGACCTGGCCTCCATCGTGGTGGACGAGCTCCACCTGCGCCTGCGCCTGCGCGAGCGCGCGGCCCAGATCGCGCAACGCGCCGACGAGCTCCGCCGCGCGAGCCTCGGTCGAGTGGCCCTCGGCCTGACCCGGGAGCTCGGCGAGCGCCTGCGCATGGCCGACGCCTTCCTCGAAGAGCTCGAAGACGGGGGCTCCCTGGATCCGGCGGCGCTGGGACCCCTCCGCAAAGCGCGCGCCCAGCTCGTGCGCGGGCTCGACGCGAGCGCGCCCTTCACCCGGCTCAACGAGTCCGCCGAGGGGCGCACCCCCGAGCCCATCGCCGTGGTCCCCGCCCTGCGCGCGCACTTCCCGGACCTCCCCGTGGAAGCCAAGGGCTCCCCCAAGGTCTCCATCCCGCCCTTCGACTTCGAGCTCCTGATCTCCTCGCTCCACGCCGAAGCGAGCCGCCGGAGCCCCGACCAGCGGGTGAGCGCGTCGGTGTCGGTCTCCCGAGACTCCGAGGGGCGCACGGGCGCCGCCATCGCCTTTCACCACGCCGGCCCCAAGCCCCCCGACTCCGAGGTCGAGGCGCTCTTCGATCCCATGCAGAGCCGGCCGCCCCTCGACCTACGGATGGCGATCTGCCGCGCGCTGGTCAGCGGCCACGGGGGACGCGTCGAGGTCTCCGAGTCCGACTCGGGCACCACCTGGTCCGCGTGGCTCCCCGCCATCGCCTCCCCCGACGTCATCGTTCTCGTGGAGGACGACGACCTGGTGCGCTCCGCCCTCGCCCGCGCGCTCGGCGGCGAGTACCAGGTCCTGACCTTCGCCAACGCCGCCGAGGCCGCCGCCGAGGTCGACCCCCTGGCCATCCGGGCGCTGGTCACCGACCACAACCTCCCGGGCGGAGAGAGCGGCGTGGAGCTGGCGCGGCGGATGCGGGAGACGGCGCCCGACCTCCCCGTGGTGGTCATCACCGGCTACCGCCTCGAGGGCACCGGCGACGACTTCGTCTTCCTCCGGAAGCCCTTCAGCATGGCCGAGCTCCGCGAGCGCATCGCGGTCGCGACCCAGCCCGGCTGAACGATTCGACAGTCCGTCGGCGCCGACCAAGCCACCCCTTTCGGAGGGGTGTCGCGACCGTCCGACATGTCCGGCATCCGGACACGACACCGATCCTTGGGGCAAAAGTGCCCGGATCTGTTGGTGTAATTTCAAAATTGCAGTCTGACTTGCCCAAACGGGGGAGAGCGCGCCGGGCGTCGGTGTCCGGCATCCGGACACCCCACAGCGGACGCCGATCGCGATCTTGCGCGAGATCGCCCTAGATCCCGCGGATCCGGGGAAGTGGTCCGGAGCTTGCGATGGGTTCGGTCAGACCCGTGATCGCCGACGCCCTCCACCAAGGAATCATCCACCTCTCGGAGCTCTCCGCTCCGATGGCGGTGTGCACCCAGAAGGGTGAGCTCCTGGGCGCGACGCCGACCGGCCTCTCGCTCCTCGCGAGCTGCGGCGCGGAGACCCGCAACCTGCCGCAGCCGCTCCCGACCGCCATGTGGTCCGCGGTCACCGAGGGCACCAAGGGCCCGGCGGTCTGGCATGGCCAGCACGGCCGGCGCCTCGGCTACAACTGGCACCCGCTCGGCGAGGACCGGCTCCTGCTCACCATGCAGGAGATCTCCCACCGCCAGCAGACCCTGACCCGGCGCCTGCACCAGCAGCGCCTCGAGACGGTCGGCCACCTGATGGCGACCATCGCCCACGACATCCGCACCCCGCTCTCCGCGCTCGTGCTCGAGGTGGAGAGCGCCTGGGAGCGCCGCACGATGCTGGACAACGAGGACATCGACCAGATGCTCCGGTCGGTCCGGGTGGCGGCCTCGCGCCTCACCACGACCATCGACTCGCTCCTCGACTACGCGCGCGTCGGTCGGGTCGACGTGGACCCGGTGGACATCCCCAACATCCTGGAGCGCATCCACGGGCTGCTCCGGCCGCTCTTCCGCGAGCGGGGGCACCAGCTCGTCATGCGGATGAACCCGCAGGTGCCGCGGGTCCGAGCCAACGCGCTCATCCTCGAGCAGGCGCTGGTGAACCTGGTGGTCAACGCCGCCGAGGCCAGCGACGAGCCGCTGCGCGTCGAGATCACCGTCGAGGCCTTCGACCGGCGCCCGGAAGGCGCCATGGAGCCCGAGGGGCGCGTCGCGCTCCCGGAAGGAGTTCGCATCATGGTTCGCGACGACGGACCGGGGATCCCCGAAGACGACCGCGGTCGCATCTTCGACCCCTTCTACTCCACCAAGAACGGCGGCACCGGCCTGGGCGTGCCCATGGCCCGGGAGGCCATCCTCGCCTGCGGCGGTGACCTCCGGCTCTGCTGCGACACCCGGGACGGCGCCGCCTTCTGCATCTGGCTCCCGCACATGGAGGCGACGGCGTGACCCGAGTCCTGGTGGTCGACGACGACGACGAGCTGCGCGGCACTCTGGTGCGGCAGCTCGGGGACAGCGGCTACGAGACCGGCGCCGCGCCGTCGGGCGCCGACGCCCTCTCGATGCTCGAGGCGGAGCCCTGGGACGTCCTGCTGACGGACCTCCGCATGAGCGGCATGGACGGCATCGACCTCATCGCCGCCGCCATCCGCGTGCTGCCCGAGCTCCGGCCCATCTTGATGAGCGCGTACGCCACCGCTCGGGACCACCAGCTCGCGACCCGGCTCGGCGCGGTGACGGTGCTCTCGAAGCCCTTCACGCCCGGGGAACTCCGGGACGCGGTGCAGCGCGCGGCGGAGAGTCAGCAGGGCTTCCGCGGGAGCCTCCACGGCCTGTCGCTCTTCGACCTGCTCCAGATGTACCACCTCGGCCGCCGCTCGGTGACCGTGACCCTCGGCGGGGTCCACCGCGCCTCGCTCCACGTGCAGCAGGGCGAGATCATCCACGCGGAGTACGACGACAAGAAGGGCGAGCGCGCGCTGGCGAAGATCCTCCAGAGCGAGTCGGGCTCGGTGGAGACCTCGCCGCTCAAGAAGGTCCCGCGGACCATCGAGCGCCCCTTCTCGGGCCTCCTCTTGGACCTGGTGCGCCAGGCCGACGAGGAGTCCAGCGGGCTCTTCCCCGCCGTCCAGCCCGCCGACGGCGAGGACTCCTACGACGAGTTCACCATCGAGTGGGACGACGGCGGAGAGGGCGACGCGGGCGACGGCGGGGAGACCGAAGTCGAAGCGGCGCAGCCGGCGAGCGACGAGGCCGAGGTCGCCCAGGCGGCGTCCGCCGCGCCGCCCGCAGCGGCCCCGGCCGCCGAAGATCACCCCGAGTCGGTCGGGACGAAAGCAGCAGAAAGGTCGGTGACAATGGGTAAGATCGATGAGTACTGCAAGAACGCGGTGGACAAGGTCGATGGCGGCGTCGCGTGCGGCGTGGTGGACCTGGACACCGGGATGGTCCTCGGTGTCCACAACAACGCCGGGTACTCGCAGACGTTGAACGAGATCGTGGGCGCGGCGGCCATGGACATGTTCCGGGGTCCGAACGTGAGCCGCGTCGAGCAGCTCGTGCGTTCGCACCGCGGCATGCCTGAGAACGGCGAGCACTACTTCGAGGAGATCCACGTCTCCTCGCGCCACAACTTCCACTTCATGAAGACGATCAAGGGCGGCAAGGCCGTCATCGTCTTGGTCACGAGCAAGCAGACCAGCATCGGCATGGGCTGGGCGAGTTTGAAATCCATCGTGCCGGAAGTGGAGCCGATGATCCCCTGACGCACCGGGGGTCGCTGGGCTTCGTGAGGGGTTCGACAGGGAACGCGACGAGGAGGGAACACGATGAGTTTGGACAACGCGATCAATGACACGGTGAAGGCCGTGCCGGAGTGTCTGGCCGCCGGATATGTGGACATGAAGACCGGAATGCTCCTCGGCGTGAAGACCGTCGACAGCCATCCGCAGGAGGTCCTGGATCTGGTCGCGGCGGCGACCGGTGATCTCTTCCAGGGGGCGAACGTCGTGGCCATCGAGCAGATGTTCAAGAAGGCCCGCGGCGTGACGGACGACATGGACCACCACTACTTCCAGGAGGTCATCGTCCTCTCGGAGAACTTGCTCCACGTCTTCCAGCGCGCCAAGCGCAACGTCGACATGGTGCTCGTGGTGGTCTGCCGGATCTCCGCCAACCTCGGCATGGTGCTGACCAAGTCACGCGCCCAGCTGAGCCAGGTGGAGGCGGCGCTCTAGGAGCGGTCCCATGATGGCCTCCCCCAGCTTCCACTCGGGCACCCTGATGAGTTTGATCCATCGGGTCGAGCAGACGGACGCCGGTACCGGCGCCCTCATCTGCCAGGCGTCGGGCGATCAGCTCGCCACCGTGCTCCTGGAGGAGGGGAGGATCTGCTGGGCGGTGGCCTCCGGCATGCGCCGTCGACTCACCGACCTGCTCCTCGAGGGCAACGACCGGCTCGACCGGAAGTCGCTCGAGAGCATCTATCGGGATTGTCGCGGTCGAAACGTGCCGCTGGGCGAGGAGCTCGTCCGGCGAGGCGTGGTGGAGGCGGGGGGCCTCCGCAACGCGCTCGCCGAGCACACCTCCGAAGCGCTGGTCCGCGTGGGCCATCGCGACGACGTCACCTTCGATTGGGTGGCGCATCGGACCACGAGCTACTCGCCCAGCTACACCTTCGACACCCTGGACATCGCGCTCCGGGTGGCCCGCAAGGTCTACCCGGACGCCGTGCGGAACGCCGAGGCGGTCCTCGCACGGACCCAGATCCCCGCCGTCGCCTTCCTCCAGAGCAAATGCGGCGATGCCTTCCCGGTCGCGGCGGTCCAGCTCGACGAGGTCGGCGGCGACGACCTCACGAACCGCGGACGCCTCTTCCGCGAGCTCCAGGAGATGCTCCGCCAGTTCGGGCAGGGCTCCTCGATCGAGCTCGCCGTCTGGCGGAGCGCGAGCGATCGCCAGCTCGCGCTCACCACCGAAGGAGACCTGCTGGTCGCCCACTTCCTGGTTCGCCCCACTCAACTCGGCCTGTTGGTCAAAGCCCGGATGAAGACGTGATCCTATGGCTGTGTACGATCCTGATGCCCAGCGCATCCTCGTCCGAGTCGTCTACGACGGGCCCGGGCGCGCCGGAAAGACCACGAACCTCGAGCAGCTCTGCGGGTTCTTCACCACCATGCGCCGCGGGGAACTCTATACCCCCGCCAAGTCCGACCAGGGGCGGACGCTCCACTTCGACTGGCTGAACTTGGAGAGCGGCCTCATCGGAGGCCACCGGGTCCGGTGTCAGCTCGTCACGGTCCCCGGCCAGCGCGTCCTGCGGAGTCGCCGGGCCCACCTCCTCGCCAGCGCGGACGTCGTGGTCTTCGTCTGCGAGGGGACCGCCACCGGCGTCGGCGCGGCTCGCCCGATGCTCAACGAGCTGCGCGCCAGCCGCCCCAAGGACGCCCCGCTTCCGCTGGTCATCCAGGCGAACAAGCAGGATCTCCCGGGCGCCCTCGGCCCCGCGGAGATCCGCGCGGCCCTCGACCTCCAACCCGACGTCCCCGTCGTCGGCGGTCAGGCCAACGAGGGCGTGGGCGTGAAGGAGACCGCCGTGCTCGCGTTGCGGTCGGCGGCGGAGATCCTCCAGGTGCAGGTCGCCGAACACGGTGTCCTCTCGCTCACCGGCGTCGTCACCGACGAAGCTCGCCTGCTCGAGCAGATGCAGGCCATCGGGATCGACTTCGAGGTGCCCGACCCGGCCACCGTCGAGGCGCGGCGACGTCCGCTGCCCTCGTCCGAGCCCGCGCCGCGCGGGGACGAACCCGAGGACCTCGAGGACGACCTCGAGGACTTCGACGATGAGCTCGCGCTGGAGTTCGATGCGGATGCCGAGGACACGCCGCAGGCTCCCGAGATCGAGGTGCGGGTCAACGAGGAGCTGCTGCGGAACCTGACCGCGAAGAGTCCGTCGAGTCCGCCCGCCGCGGACGAGACCTCGGACGCCGAGAGTCAGGCGTCCGACGAAGTGTCCCTCGCGGAGGAGGCGGCGGGCGACCGGCCGGCGTCCCCCCGGACCCGGCCCGCGCCGGCGCCGCCGCACCCTTCGGGCAGTCACGCCTCCCTGGCCGAGCGCTTCGCCACCTTCGACCCCGACCTCCCGACGCCCATCCCCCCCGCGCGCCGGACCACGCCCTACCAGCCGGGCCCGGGGACACCCACCACCCGGCTCCCCACCATCGCGCGCTCCGAGCCGATCCCCGACCCTCCGCTGCCCCAGCGGGACATGCCGAGCATGCAGCTCTGGCCTCCGGTCCTCGGCCGCCACGTGCTCCGGCAGCTCGACCTCGACGACGCGGTGCTGCGAGCCGACCTCACGGGTCAGCGCGGCAAGGCGGACGGCAGCGGATCGAACACCGTGATCTATCAGGCCGAGGACTGGGCGCTGAAGACGCGCCCCCAGCGACGCTTCCCCGACCTGGAGAGTGGTCGCGTCGCTCTGGTCAAGCTCGCCCGGAGCAAGGTCTCCCTGCGGACCCTGCAGCCGCCGAAGACCGTCCTGTGCCTCCAGCTGGACCGAACCGACGTGTTCTGGCTCTGGACCCTCGCGCCCTGGACCCCGTCGCTGCGCGCGGAGATGACTCGCGCCGAGAGCGAGGGCGACGAAGAGGCTCTCGGGGACTCCCTCGAAGCGTATGGCGTCGCTGCCGTCGAAGCGCTCCGCCTCGCGGCCCAGGAAGGCGTCTCCCTGGACATCCACCCCAGCAACTTCGCCCGCGTGGAGGGCGAGGTCGTCTACATCGACGACGACATCGCCGACGACCGACGCGTGGCGACCGCCGGCTACGCCCTCCTGCGACGCGTCGAGGAGTACGCGGACGCTCCCGCGGCGGTCGAGCGCTACCTGCGGACCCTGGAACGCGAGCTCCCGGCGCGGCTGAGCGCCGCCGACGCGCGGGTGCTGGACCTCCGGGACCTCCTGGTCGACGTCCCCCTTCGGCAGCGCGAGGCCGAAGCGAGTCGTGAGCGTCTCCTCGTCAGCGTCGGAGCGCTGAGCTGAGTCATGCGCCTCGCCGTCTTCGCCGATGTCCACGCCAACCTCGCTGCCCTCGAGGCCGTCCTGGACGACATCGACAGCCGCGGCGTGGACCTCCGGGTCTGCCTCGGCGACGTGGTCGGATACAACGCTCAACCCCGGGAGTGCCTCGCGCTCGTCCGGGAGCGGGTCGAGCACGTCGTAGCCGGGAACCACGACCTCTCCGCGTGTAGCGACCACCGCGCGCCGGGGACCCACCGGACCGCCCGGGAGATGCAGGAGTGGACCGCCGAGCAGCTCCGCGAGAATGAAAAGGAGTGGCTCCGCGGACTCCCCCGCCGGGTCGAGGGCGCCGAGTGGATGGGCGTCCATGGTTGTTACCTCAACGATTTCCACGTCGAAGGCTACGTCACCCGCACCATGGTCCCGGCCAACTTGGAGGCCATCGCCGCCAACCCCGGTTGGCCCAAGCTGGGCTTCTGCGGCCACACCCACATCCCCGTCACCGCCTACAGTCGGCTCGGGTCGGTGGTGGAGATGAGCGTGCCCCGCATGCGCTGGCCCGCCGAGTTCGATGCCGTCCTGGTCAACCCCGGTGCCGTCGGGCAGCCCCGAGACGGGGACTGGAGGGCCTCCTACGCGATCGTGGATACGGAGCAGCGGACCGTCGAGAACATCCGGCTCCGCTACGACCTAGAGGCCACGCTGAGGTCGATCGAGGCGGCGGGGTTGCCGGGGGCCATCGGGGAGCGACTGGAGAAGGGGGTTTGAGATGAATGCGGTCTTCCTTCTGCGCGAGGCGGGCATCCGAGGCCCCACCGCGCCCATCCTCAGCGGGATCACGGCGTCCATTCGGGACCGCGCGACCACCGTGCTGCTCGGTCCGGGTGGTACCGGGAAGAGCCTCTTCCTGCGCAGCCTCGCCGGTCGGCCCCTGCCCGAGCACGTGGGCCTCGAGGGCGCGTGGCTCCGCAGCGGCCCCGACGTCACGGACATGTGGTGGGGTCCGCAGAAGCGGAGAGAGGATCCCGAGCCCGCCCAGGACGTGGACTGGGACCGGCGCCTCCTCCTCATCGACGAGCCCGCGTTGCCCGACGAGTGCTCCCGGCGGTCGCTGGCCGAGCGGCTCGCCGCGCACTCGCGCCGGGGCGCGGCCGTGGTCGTCACCCATGACGTGGCCTTCGCTCGCGCCGTCGCCGATGACGTCTACCTCCTCTGCGCCGGCGGGATCGCGGCCCGGGGCGCCACCCCCTTCTTCTTCGACGAGCCCCCGGGCCCGCTGGCCCAGCGCTTCGTGCACCACGGCAACGTCTGGCCGACCTGCCCCGAAGAGATCAGCCCGCTCCCGAGCCACTTCCGCTGGTACGTCCCCGGACGATTGGGCGGCATGGGCACCCCCGGGCTACTCCAGGACGTGGAGTGCGACCTCCGAGCGCTCCAGCAAGCCGGGGTCCGCACCCTGCTCTCCCTGACCGAGGAGCCCTTCCGGCATCCCACCTTGGGCGAGCGCCGCATCTACGTTCGGCACTTCGGCATCCGGGACATGGACGTCCCGCCCCTGGCTCGAACGGCGTCCCTCTGCCGGGACATCGCCCGCCTCGTCGACCAGGGGGAGCGCGTGGTCGTGCACTGCCGCGCCGGCCTCGGCCGCACCGGCACCATCCTGGCCGCCTACCACGTGTGGTGCGGCGACGACCCCGAACGGGCCATCCAGCGCGTCCGCGACATCAGCCCGCGCTCGATCCAGACCACCGGCCAAGAGCGCTTCGTGACCCGCTTCGCCGAATCCCTCGCCCCCGCCTGACCCCGCCGACCGGGGTTGAGCGCGACCGGGGTTGAGCGCGACCGGGGTCGAACCCGCCGACCGGGGTCTCAGTTGCTGCGTGCGGCCCGGCGCGCCTGGTCGAGGTCGATCTCGTACCGCGAGATCTTGTCGTAGAGAGTGGATCTCGCGATCCCGAGGCGCTTGGCGGCGCGCTTGATGTTGTAGCCGGTTTCGGCGAGCGCCTTCATGACCACGTCGCGCTCGGCGTCGTCCAACCGGAGCGACGTCCCGGTGGTGGGCACCGACTTTCGCTGGTCCTGCGTCGCACCCAACGCGAAGCGGATCCTGCGTTCGTCGATGCTCTTGGTCGCGCCGAGGGCGGAACGCGCGAGGACGTTGGCGAGCTCTCGAATGTTGCCGCGCCAGGGCTGCTGCATGAGCAGGAGCTCCGCCTCCGGCGTGAGGGAGAGCTGGCGTCCCTCGCGGCGCCCCAGCTCCACGAGCAGTTCGCGGGCGAGAGCGGGGACCCGCCAAGGGCTGTCCCGAAGGGGCGGCACCGCGATCTGGACGACGTTGAGCCGGTAGAGCAGATCTTCGCGGAACGCACCCTCGCGCACGCGCACCCAGAGATCGCGGTGCGTCGCGGCGATGAAGCGCACGTCGACGCGGATCTCCGCTTCGCCCCCGACCCGCCGGAACGCCCGGCTCTCGATCACCTTGAGCAGCTTGGCCTGGACCGTGAGGTCCAACTCCCCGACCTCGTCCAGGAGCACCGTGCCGCCTTCGGCTTTCTCGAGGAGGCCCATCTTGCGCGCGTGGGCACCAGTGAAGGCGCCACGTTCGTGCCCGAAGAGCTCGCTCTCGAGCAGCTGGGGTGAGAGGCCCGCACAGTTGAGGTCCAGGAAGGGCCCCTCCCGTCGCTGACTCCGTTGATGGATGACCTTGGCCAATCGGGTCTTGCCCACGCCGCTCTCGCCGAGAACCAGCACCGGAGCGTCGGTGTCCGACGCCAGGCTGGCCATCGAGTCCAGATCTCCCGACTGCGGCGGCGGAACACTCGCCGATGAGCTCTGAGGACCGTCGTCCATCTCGACGCCGAGGAGGCCGGCAAAGAGCGCGACCACCTCTCGCTCCCGCGGCGTAGGCCGGTCGAGCATGAAGAGGATCACCGCTTCGAGTTGACCGAGGCGGACGCTGGGGACCGCGCAGCAGCGAAGCGCGGGGCCTTCGACGCCGAACGCGCGGGCCAGGCGAAGCTCATCGTCACCGGCGTCGGCGATGACCGGCGCGCGGGACTGGATCGCGCGGGCAGCCACCGAGTGGGCGCCGAGGAGCACCTCGGTGTCGAACTCCGGCTCCGAGGGAACCCGGCGCACGTGGCGCGCGGCTCCCATCCGCCCACGCTCGTCGACCGGCACGTGGGCGATCGAGGCGGCGCCGATGTGACCGGCGAAGACTCGCGCGGCCACGAGGTGACTACGAATGGACCCCGGCGTCTGGCTCAAAGCGCGACACAGCTCGAGCTCGAGCTCCGCCCGTCGTTCCACTTTGCGCGCGTCGGTCACGTCGACGTGCATCACGAGGATCCGGCGAGGCTCGTCGTCGCCCCACTGCACCATCTGAATGCGGTGGTAGTAGTGCTCCCCATCGCAGAGGCACTCGACCTCGCGCACGAACGCCAACCCCGGTGCGTGCTCGATGGATAAATAGGTGAGTTTGTCCTGGATCGCGTCCGCTTGGCGCGCGGACACACCGAGCGTGGAGCGCAGGAAGTCTCCGTAGGAATCTCCGCGTTCGGGGACGTGGCGCCCCATACGAAGCGCGAGTTCCGTGAATCGCGCGTTGACGGCGTCGAGGCGGCCGCGGTGGTCGAGGAGCAGCGCCGCCTCCGGGAACGCGCCCAGCGGCGAGCGAGCCATGTACCCCCCAGACTCGTCCGCGCGGCTCACCAGCCCAGTCCTCTCGATCCTTGCCAATTGGCGTGTGCCACGAAGCTCTCTCCCCCCGTCGACGCCCACCTCGTCGACCTCGACGATAACGAATTTATCGGAAGAGATCGAATTCGCCGTGCCAACGACGAACGCGACCGGGGTTGACCCATTCGACCGGGGTTGACTCATTCGATCGGGGTTGACCCATTCGACCGGGGTTGACCCATTCGACCGGGGTCGACCGATGGGGCTTCAGTCCGAGCGGACGACGACGACGACACTCAAGTCTTGGTCGGGCTGGCCGATGGCGGAGCGTCGAACGAAATGCTCGTGTCCCTCGTGGGTGAATACGACTGCATCTCCGTTCGCGGATGCCAGAGCAGCGACGGCGGCCTCGATGACGGGTTCACCAAGGTCCCCCACTCTCGGCAAGATGGCGTCTTCGTCACCGCGCCGGACGGCGTCGAATCGTCGGTAGAACTGGCGGACGTCATCGGTCCCGGTGCGTCCCCTACTTCGGGGGAGTCCGACGACTTCGTCGCCCCGGGTCAGAACGACGGCGAGGACATTGGGGTCCTCAACGTTCATGGTGATCAACGAGATATCGGTCAGCATCAGGTCGATGCCGAGCACGAAGCGGCGACCTCGGTGCATGAAGCCCGTCGCGCCCGTGATGCCGACATCCTTCGAGGTGAAGAAGAGGTAGGGCCGCGTCCAGGCATGACCTTCGGCGGCGCGAGCCCGCTGAAACCAGACGCGCTCCGCAGGGGAGTATCCCGTCCACGGGTTCCCGCGAGCGTCGAATTCTCCCGCGCGAAGCCATTGGCTACGCCCGATCCCCTCGTCTCCAGAGAACACGACATACGCGGAGTCGCCGAAGAGCGCGCGGTTCACCACGCGATTGTAGAGATCGTAGGGAGGGTCGAACCGGCTGCCGTCGGGGTCGTCGAACACCAAGAGCTCGAAGTCGTCGGTCGCGACCATCAGCGAGGAGATGAGGGCGCTCTGATGGACCACGGGGCCGAAGAAGTCGTTCGCGCTGGAGACCGCGTCCAACAGCACCGTGGGGTCCGATGACGAGAGGGCCCTCTCCACGGTGGAAATCCACGCGCCCTTCTGTCCCAGCATGAGCGATAGCTGAGCGTCGCCCTCGCCGAAGAGGCCCTCCACCCCGAGTCTCACCACCTCGAGCGTGCCCTCGGAGACGTCGCGGGCTGCAACCCGGAGCTCCCGTTGGCTGCGGCGCAGCCAAAAGACCAAGGGGACGAACCCCGCCGCGAGAGCGCCGATGCCACCGAGCAGGGCACGGCGCTTGAGCAGGCGGCCGCGGCGGGCAGTGGCCGAGGCCTCGAGGAACGCTCGTTGCTCGGGATCGAAGGCACCGGGGTTGGCGTCCAGGAGCGCCACCCCTTCGTCGAGCATGGGGTCGGCGCCCATCAGGAACTCGTCGCGTCGACCGTGCCTCTGCCAACGAGCGGCGAGGAATCGAATCTGTCCACGGACGCCGAGCGCGGATCGCACCGCGTCGAGGGCCGCTTCCATCGCTGGATATCGGGCTTCGGGCCGCCCAGCGAGCATCTGCTCCACCACCTGGTGCATCTGCTCGGGGACATCGCCCTCGGGCCACTCCCGGACCCGCCCCGCGATCCGGTTCGAGATCCGCTCGAGCTCCGTTGCACCCTCGAAGGGATAGTAGCCCGTCAAAGCCTCGAAGAGCGCGATGCCAAAGGAGAACTGGTCGGACGCCGGAGAAGCGGGGGTTCCCAGGAGCTGCTCGGGAGACATGTACGCGGGCGTGCCCGGCTGCACGTCTCCGAATGACGAGACAGAGTCCTCGTCCAGCGCGTCTCCCTGACCCTCCAGCATCTCGACGGCTGACGACTTCACCGCGTCCGGGAGCTGGTAGCGCCGCGCGATGCCCAGGTCCAAGAGCTTGGCCTGTCCGGACGGGGTGACCAGGACGTTGTCCGGTTTGAAGTCGCGATGGACCAAGCCCGCGTGATGGGCCGCGGCCAGGGCTCGGCCCGCCTGTTCGTAGACGTCGACGATGGCTTCGGTCGACGGGCTCTGATCGATCAGCCAGTCCCCGAGGGGTGTCCCCCGCACGTGCTCCATCGCGATGAAAACGTCGGCGACGTAGACGCCGACGTCGTAGACCGTGACGAGGTTGGGGTGGCTGACGGCCGCCATCGCGCGGGCCTCGCGGAGCAGTCGCCGTTGGGCGCTTCCTCCCGAATCTTCGGTGGCCGTGGTTCGCAGGAGCTTCAGCGCGACCCGCCGCCGCAGCTCGTGATCCCGCGCTGCGTAGACGACCCCCATGCCGCCTTCTCCGATGATCCCTTCGACCTCGAAGCGTCCGACGACGGTGCCTCGCTCCAGCTCGGAGCGACGGGCGGTCGACATCCGGGGTCCCGTCGTCACCGCATTATTAGCGCGCTCTCCCCGGGCCTCGCCTCCCCTCTCCGTCACCGGGGAAGAGTGGCTCAAATCGGCGCGCGCGTCAGTCCCCCGACTGGGGGACGGGACTCACCTCGTCGAGGGCTCTCTCCGCAGCCTCGCGAGTCGCGAAGACCGCGATGAAGCGGTTCCGGTGACAGAAGCGGGCTCCCTCGATACCACTCGCCTCTTCGAGGACTTCGCCCTCCAAACCGGCCCACCGCTCCGGGAGCTTGACCTTGTCATCGCGGCTTCCCTCGGCCACCGGGATGGTCACCAGTCGCCAGTCCCCCTTGCCGGGAAAGAGCACGAGGTCGGTGGGGTGGTCGGCGCCGCCCGCGGCGAAGTAGGCGGGCTTCCACTTGAGATATCGGTCGAGCCGAAGCGCGCGATCGCCCCGCTCCACGGCGGCATCCATCGCGGCTCGGACCGCGGCGGCGTCGGCCTCGGCGCGCAAGGCCCCTGCACGGATTCCCTCGACGACATCCTGGGCGATCGCGACGGCGCGCTCGTACCAGGCGTCGAAATCGTCGGCGGCGCGCTCGGTCAAGACGCCGATGATCATGGAGAAGCACGGGACTCCATGGTCGGGCTGGCGGGCCCCGACATCGACCGCGTCGACGTAGTCCACCAGCTCCTCGCGAAGGCGGGCCGCCAAGGCCGGCTGGACGTGCCCCTGGGCTTCCAGATGGTCGAGGACCATCCCGGCGGAACTTCGATCGCCCTCGTACTCGCGCTGGTGGTGGTCGAAACGGCGAGCCTCGGGGTCGAACACGTATCCGACATCGAAGACGATGTCGGCTTCTGCGAGGACCTCGGGATCGCGGCTACGCACGACGCGCGCTTCGGGATCGAGGAACACCCGGATGAGGGCCGCGGCCAGGACGTCGTCTGCGTGGAAGGAGCCGCTGTGTGTGCCCAGGAGGAGCGCCATGCCGTCCGCATAGCACGCCCCCACCCCCCGAAAAGCCGCGTCTCGCCAGCGACCGGGGTTGACCGCCAGCACCCGCGACGGCGACCGGGGTTGACTGCCAGCCGCCCCCAAGAGGTAGGGATCGCGCCCGCGAGGTCCGACCGGGGTTGAACACGATGGGAGCCCGGGCCCGCAGCGACCGGGGTTGACTCGCCCAGAGGCCGACCGGGGTTGAACGGGACCCGGCGGCCGCCGGCGGTCCGCCACCCCTCCGCCGGCGGGCACCCCCAAAAAGCTCGACGTTT
>DCLA01000033.1:60902-81378 GCA_002320815.1 Myxococcales bacterium UBA1660 | reverse complement strand
GACGTGGTTCGTCGAACGGATACGAAGCACCGGATCCGTACCGTCCGAGTCCTCCTTGGCCCAGGCCGCAAGAGCAGAGCCGTCCCCAGCAACACCCACGACCGGATGACGGCGTTGGACCCCCAGGTCGATGAGTTCATCGAACTCGTGTCGGTGGACGTCGAGAACCGTCGGCCGACACTCGAGATCACAGAGGTCGTCCGCTACCGTGTTCCCGTCATCACACTCCTCGGCAACAGGGTCGGGCCCCGGCTCCCGGAAGGAGTCGCCGCAGCCCCGCAGAACACAGGCGCCGGCGAGACAGACACCGTCTGCCGTCTCGGAGAGCGCGCAGCTCGTGCCGCGTTCAGCCGGCGCCTCGATGCAGTTGCCACCCTCATCGCAGCTATAAGCCAGACAGCCCGTAGCGTCCGGGCAAATGCAGGCGCCGCCGTCCGGAAGCCCCGCATCGTCCGCGGAGGCGTCCGACGCGCCACCGTCGACAACACCACCGTCGACATCGACGCCGAGGTCGGCTTCCGGCATCGAGGCGTCTACAGCCCCCGAGTCGCTCCCGCCTTCGACTACCGGAGGGCTCTCCTCTCCGCCGCCACAAGCAGCGGCGAAGAGGATGCAGCAGGGTATCGACCATTGCGCCGCCCGAAGCATCGTTCAGTTGAGCCGGGTCCAGTAGCGGTAGTCGATGATGAGCTGCACATCTTCGATCCTATCGAACATGACGCCAGGCTCGTCCCAAACGCGGATCCGGTAGTTCCCGGCAATGGGACGCCCTTGCATCTCACGACGCATGTAACCGGATAGCAACGCAGAGTCAGCACCCGACGTCGGGTTGGTAATGTACCGCTCAGCAGCGAGGCCGCGGGCCGTCTCGATGCGGCCGGGATTCAGGGGCGCGGAGTATATATTACCCACGTGATTGCGCACCTGGAACCCCGCATCATGATAGATCGAATACGGTATCGAGCCATTTGCATAGCAAACACTGCCGCTCGCCACACCCTCACAGTCACGGAGAGCAGTGCCGACGAAGTTCACGGCAACGGCTTCGGTTCTGTAGTTGTAGTTTCCACGAGCATACCCAGCGCCCGAGGTCAACCAACGCGAATCGTCACGAGCGATATCCAAAGCGAAGTCCGTCTCCCAGAAGCAGCGCGTCACCATCGACGAACATGCAGCGCCGCCTGCGACGCAAGTCCTCTCACATTTCCGACGCCACCTCGATCGAAACGCAGAACCGTCAGTGTCTTCGCACAGGCGATACCTTGTGCCTGAATGCTCCAACATTTCCGGAGGCAAGTCCGCAGCGACGGATGCCGCCGTAACGTCAAGTCGGCTGACGTCCTCCATCATAAATCCAGCCACGTCGATCGCCTGATCGACAGGCTGCTCTCCGCCGCTGCCGGGAGCGGGACGAAGGACAAGACGATACTGCGCACCCGGCTCAGCGGTAAAAAAGAACCACTCTCTGGTAACAGAATCCCCGACCGATTGACTCCCCCAAATCGGCAACCGTGCTGAATTACCGCCGAGGCCTTCGACATCCGCAAGCTCTTGTGGCGACGGACCTATCGGCATAGACGCCACGCTGTCCGACGACCTATAGAAGAACTCGCTCGGCCGATAGTAAAACGACACCCTGTAGGTATGTCCAGGCATAACGTCCAACGGCTGACGAATGCTGGTTTCATTTCTCAAACTCGTCCTCGTGACATCGGTCTCATCGCCGGCTGCAGCGGCAGCACTCTCATGGTTGCCGAAAACGAGACGATGACCGCCGGGAACCGAGGGCTCTTCGGGAGTTCCTTGGGGAACCATGCCCTCGGCCAAGGGAATGAGTGAGACGCAGTCGACAACTACCGGCTCTTCTCCGGTCTCCAGGGAAACGGCTTCACAACCCGCCACGCTCCACCCAATCGGCAGCTCGGCCGCTGCGTCGATCGGGCTACCCAGCAAGAAGCGCGAACCGTCATAGAGAAGGTTTCGCTGAGCTTCGGCCTCCGTGCACTCGGCGCCTTCATCATTTACAGCCATTATGTCGTCCCTAACGGAGACAACCGAACGATCTCGGCCATCCGAGAACGGAAGGTCTAGTCGATAGGTCTCGACCACACCTTCGAGTCGACGAACGTAGTCGCCCACGAATTCGTCTTCATAGCTGTCGTGAACCGTCCGCCCGTCTCTGAGGGAACCAAAGTCGACTCCACTCATAGTGCATAGGTCCGACGCCCATTCAGCAGGATCCTCTACTAGCGAAAGTCCTCCCGAGGTAGCCATATCGGACAACTCTTCGAGCCTTACGCCCAGACGTTGTTCCAGCGCGAGTCGCGCCAGAGAAGCCATCATGAGAGCACGCCGATGAGCCTCTCTATACCGAATGGCCAAAGTGTTGCTCTGCCTTCGCATGACAGTATTCACCGGGTACACCGCCCCGCTAGCGTCGCTATCAGCAAACAGAGCTCGACTCACCGCTCGCTTGGCCTTTCGGCGGGCGCTCTCGACCGCCGTGAGGCCAGCATCGATCTTCTCTTGTGCCGTCTTGAGAGCAAGCGTGGCCGACTCCATCTGTTCCACCGCGGTGAGAAGATCTCGCATGATGGTTGCGACAACCTCCTGCCGCTGAGAGTCACCTTGCTCGGCTTCAAGGCCAGCTTGCGCGAACGCTAGCCCGATTTGCACTGCCGAATTGACACATGTGATCGCGCCGGCCGCGATATCGCCCCCGATCGCTCCCAAACCGCTAGCCCCCCGCGCTATCGCAGTTCCACACGCCGCAGCCTGCGATGAGATGGTCGACGCCAGCCTCATCGTACTCAGTTGATCGCTAATTCCGATCGAGCGCAGCCGGGCTTCGGTACCTCGCATCGCGGCAGCAAACTGGTCCAGTTTTGATGCAACTGTCAACTGCAACTGTGGAATGTCTCGAAGCGCAAGTCGCACGCCGCTGAGTGCATCTCCGTACACTCCTCCAGCACCGGGATTTACCGCAAACGAGTCCCCACTCTGCACCGCGGAGGCGACATCTAGAGGCATGCCCGCAAAGACCATCCGCTCACCACTCTGCTCAAAGGTATCGGCTGCGCATTCTAGAAAATCGACCAATACCGGAAGATCCTGAGCCGTTGAGACACTGGGAGGCTGCCCGCAGCTTGCGGTGCCCACAGAGCCATTGAGCGGCACCTCACAGAGCATCTCCGCAGCATCTCGAACACTGCCGTTTGTAATGGAGGAAGGCACGAGGGGATTGCACTCTTCCAAGTTCGCCATCCTGTAGTCATCCGTCCTAGTTCCGTAGCCAAAAGTTGCGTCAGCATCATGCCACCGGCCAAGGATTGCGGCTTCAGCCGATGCGGAGCGCAGCACCTCATGCAACCGAAAGCCACCGAACGGCGAAGAGGGTCGCCCCTGAAAGCCTGAGGTAATTGAGGTTGCTCGATAGGCCAAGCCTTGCATGGTGGGGCCGACCACCGAATCCTGCCTTTGAACATGGTCACCGTAGCTTACGATAGTAGGCGGCTCCGACAGCCACGGCCAGGAGCTAACATCCAGGATGTAAGGACCAGAACGGAAATGGTATTCAAAAGTCAGGTTCCCGGGGTCCCAACCGTCGTCGTCGACGCCTTCGCACCTTTCCGTTGCAAAGTCTGAACCTCCGAGACCTGTGTACAGTGAGCGCATCTGCACGCCTCCACACGATTCGAGTCTCAAAGGGTCAACGTGGTGGAAGCCGATGGCACTTCCCTCCAGCGTCGCACCAGAGATCAGCTTCGCAGCTACTACGGCATTCACCATTCGACTACTGAAGGCAAAACGTTGGCCTGGGTCAGCACAGTCCACGTTTCCTTCCTGACACCAGAAGCCCACGCCGCCGTGCTCCGCGCACCGCTCTGCCATAGGTGATTGCGAGGGAATGGTCGCGGACACGCGACACGGCCAGCGTCCAATATTTGGCCCCCGTTCCAGGTCTCCCATATCGACAAACCAGTTCTTCTTCCCGATCGACAAAGACGAGAATCCGCCAGCACGATAGGTTACGTTCAGCGCAGCTCCGCTGGCGTATAGGTTGGACGCAGAGAGTTCATTCCCCTCGTCGATCAGGAGCCATGCTGCACTTTTCCTAAAGGCCTGACTCCACCCTCCTCCACCAGGCTCTCGCATAGTCCGAAGCGCATCACAAAGTTGTGCACGGCGCTGTGGGCCAGAGCTGGTGCCCGGCCCATCGCTTTGGAACAAGTTCAACGGATGCACGCTCACGAACTCGATATCTGAATCGTTCGGAACCATGCCTTCGGGGATCTCTTCGCAGGATGCATGGGTTGACGAGGCCTCCAAAGTCCTGGATAGCCTGAAAGGACATTCGAAGCCCGGGTGGGAGCCTTGACAGATATCATTCGGGTTACTCCTGCTTCGCCATACACAAAGGTCGTCACTGCCGAGTGACACGAACGGGATCACTTCTGCGTCTGCGACGCATGCCCGCAGGCGGCTGAGGTTCGCATCGTCGCTCCCGGCGGAGGCGAGGAGGCCCTCGATGGGGTCAGCGACGCAGTAGCCCTGATGGCAAACGCGGCCTTCGGCGCAACCGGTGGAGCAGGGACCATCGACGAGGTCCACGGCGCCATCTCCGTCGGAGTCGAGATTCACTCTCGTCCAGTCGAGGTCGATGTTGGTGCCGCAGGTCTCGGCTAGGACATCGAGCGCGCCTTCGGCGCGGAGGTCCATCCGGAGGCCCTGCTCGATGAGGTCTTGACCGATTCGGTCGGCCTCATCGGCAGCCTGCTTCGCGAGCGCCAGGTAGGTTCGCCAACTACTCTCCACCCCCGAACCATCCTCGCTGAGCTCGTTCTCGAGCGGGATGGCCTGGGTGGTGTCGACCCCTGCACAGTTGATGATTGGCTCGGTGGGATCGTCGTCGGCGGGTGCGAGCGAAGCTCGGACTAGCTCCGCCGCCCAAGGGTTGGCTGGAATCGCCGCGCTCAGCTCGGGCACCTGCCAAACGTTCGGATTGGTAACCGGGACGCTGCCAAGTAGGTCGCGGTTCCCGAGGTCCACGTCGGTCTCGAAAATCGCGTGGAAGATCGCGGTCTCTCCCACCGCGGGCGAAGAGTCGGTCGCGGAATACTCGACGCCGCCATCGAAGCCAAGCCGCGAAGCGCTACCCAGCGCGAAGTCGCTCCCTTCGGACCTCTTGACCGAATGTTCCTCGAGGTCACAGGGTTGTCCCTCGACGGTTCCCTTCAGCGCGCACTCCAGGCCCGAAGTGCCCTTGACAAAGAACACATTCGCCAAGGAGCCACCCAGAACTCGCAGCACGAGGCTTCCGTCTGGCTTGAGAATGTACTCCAGCCGCGCGGGTCGCTCATCGGCCTCGGAGAGCAGCGAAGCGAAGCTACCGATGGTGGCGTCCGAAAGCTCGTTCACGTTGTTCGCCATCAACTCGTTCGCTGCGCTCAGGGCGTAGTCGACCGCGTTCGCCATGCTTCGACGGGCATAGTCGCCGTCGAGCTTGGGCGAGCCCGCGAACGATGTCTCGGTGACCCGACTAGTGACCGCCTCGTCCGGATGGCCCTGCAGAGCGAGGGCCGCCCACCGGCCCGGGGGCGTCGAAGGGGGCGTCGCAGTTGCGGCGTAGCGGACATTGGCCAGTGGTCCGGAGACGTAGTCGAAGTTCTCGACGAGCTTCTGGTCGAGGTTGCGGTCAAACCCGATGAGCTCTTCGATGAGGACTTCGCGGGCCTCGCGAAGATCCTCACGGGATGTCCCAAAGTGCTCGATAAAATCGTCGGCGTTCGTAGGCAGCGCCGTGTCGTAACGCTCTGCGAGACGCTTGGAGAGGGTCCCCTCCGGAGTGCCATCGGTGATGAGAGCGTCGAGCGAGACAGAGTCCGTCGCGAGGATTTCACGCGGCGACGGGGCCGCATCGCGGAATAGCGATAGCGCCATTCGGAAGCTCGCGCTCTCCGAGCGCTCGCGCGTAAAGAGGGGCTGGTTTCCCAGCGAGGGAAGGGCAGTCTGTCCGGTGGATAGATCTAGGGTCGGGTCGTTTCCGATGGCGATCTGCGCCGCGTGGCCCCGCGAGAGGACAGGAGCCGTGTAGGCGACGCGAGCGGCCCGCGTCTGGGAAGATTCGACCGCAAACGCTTCGTCGCCCAAGGCGAGATTGTCGCTCACGGCCTTCTCGGCCGCATCACGCATGAGGTAGTACGCTTCCGCCATCGCGTGGCCGATGACCTCGCCATTGGTCGGACCAGGGGCGCCGAGATACAGACCTTCGAGTGCGTCGACACCGTTGCCGGGAACACAGAGCTTTCCGCTAGGGTCGTGAAGCGCCGTCTCGAGCGACCCTGCCGCCAGAATCATCGTCTCACGGGCTACATCCATCGCGGCCTCGTGCAGGCCCGCCTGGGCCGCGCGATCCTGGGGTCCCACGGTGAAGTTTCCGATTTCGCGATCAAACTGGGGGACGTCAGCGAGCTCCATGAGCCGGTTGGCTACACACAACCTCAGTTGCAGCTCGCAAGCGGTCTGCCGGCAGCTCTTCACCGTGCCTGGCGAGAGGACGTCGGTCGGGAACGTGCAGTTGCTGGGAGCCGTGCCGCCGTCCTCGGGCGGATCAAGTAGCAATAGCTCACAATCCGCACGAATCCCCTTGTCGTCTGGCATATTGACCTGTGGGTCGAACTCGCCATGCACGAGCTCGTCTACCGTGATGTCGCGTGACTCGCCATCGACTCCGGCAGTGATGTTCATCCGGCGACGACGCTCAGTCCAGTCGGGCGCGCCGTTGTCACCTCCGACCGAAAGCGACGGATCCGCATCGGAGCAGCCAAAGGCGGCTACACCTGTCGCGACAAGCAGGATCCAAATCAGATGCATTTTGTAGCCAGTCATCAGAGAGCGCTCCTTGCACAGCGAAATGCGCCACGGTATTCGGGGTATGCGGGAGCTCGTTGTGAGATTCTCGTCAACCGTTCGCCGCCCATTGATCCTTTAAAGACTCGCTGTGTTCCGGCGGGAGCACCCGTCGGGTCGCTCAAGGAGCTTGGGTGACTGAAGTATGCGGAGGCGTACCAGTCTGACATCCACTGATTCGACTCCGGAATGATCGAGTCTTCGATGTAGTAACCACTGACCGCAGCATAGGACCCGATCGGCGCCCGTGGATTGCGCGCTCCGCACTCGCTCCCGTCGGGCCATCTGGAGCACTCATAGGTATCCCCATAGGTCCAACCGTTGTCGCGAGGGGCCGGGCCTCGCACGGCCTTCTCCCACTCGGCCTCCGTGGTCAGGTGTCGTCCGCCATCCCAGGCACAGAACTCGATTGCTTGGGCGTAGCTCACGTCCCGAACGGGGTAGTCGAGGAACGCGTCGTCGTTGGCCTCGGCCTCGGCCTCGGGCGAGTACAGGTCGCCTCTGCACCCCGAGGCGGCTCGGCAAGCGCGGTACCGACGGAACGTCACCGGGTATCGGTCGATGACATACGCCGACATCATCACCGTCGCGCTCGGAGCGTTCGTCTCTCGGTCGTCGCCGCGAATGAACGGTCCGGCTGGTACGCAGACCTCCTCGGAATCCATTGGAGCGGTCCGGAGAGGGCCGCACGAGGATTCGCACGCCGTCATGTCTTCCCAAGCGCAGCCGTCCGTGCAGAACTGCTGCTTGGTCTGGTCGGGGCCGCAGCCCTCGTCCGTTTCGCGGCTGGTGCCGGCGACGCACTCGCCCTCCGCTTCCGTGAGCGACCAATCGTTCCAGGTGCAGGTGGCGGAGCAGAGTCGTTGGCGCTCCCCACACATGTCGGTGTTCTCCTGGTCGAGGGCACCAGGCGCACACTCCCCTTCCCCGAGGCATTCGCTGGTGGGTTCCCATGTCCCACCCGAGCAGGTCTGCTGTTGCATGCCGCAGCTGCCACAGTCACTCAGGCGTGTCTCGCCCTCGCTCGAGCACGGCTCCGGTCCTAGGTCGGGCATGCCCCCGTCCGTGACGTCGCCCGCGTCCAGAACCGTCGCGAGGTCGGGAGCGACGCCCGCGTCGTCGGCGCTCGCGGGCCCATCATCGTCCCCACCGCAAGCGGCCGAGAGAGCGAGGGTGGACACCAACCCGATGAGTCGGGCCGCGTATAATCTATCGAACATGCTTCCTCCGGCGCTGCAGTAGAAATACGCAGCCAATGATCCATAGGGCGAGCGGGGTGCCTCCCGAGCCTGCGGTCGAGCACCCATCTTGGTTCGGTGCACGGCACACCGGCATTCCGTCCACCACCGTGCATTGATCCACGCCGGGGCAAGGCACGGACCCTGAGCAATGACGCGTACAGGTCCCCGGGCTGCCCATGGTGCCCTCGGCACCACTGGGCTCGATCAAACACAACTGAGAAGCGCACTCGTCGCCCGCTACGCAGGCATCGCCGTAGTCGAAGAGCCGCCCTGCGCCGCAGAGCCCATCTTCGCAGGAGTAGCCACCGGGACAGTTGGAGTCGAAGACGCAGCTCGCCGAGCACAACCCGGCATCCGAGCAGAAGCCCTCGGCACACGACGAGTCGTCGGAACACGGGTCGCCAACCACTGAAGGACATTCCGCCGGGCCGCACCCACCGCAGTCGTCACCCGCGCAGGCGACCATGCAGAGCCCTTCGACGCAGACGAAACCCTCACCGCAGGGGGTTGACGGGCAAGCCCGTGTCGCGGGGTACAGCCAGCAGACCCCTTCGATGTCGTCGGGTCCCAGTTCCCGCTGGGAGAGTCCGAGATACGCCGGGTAGAGACTGGAGGATGCGTCCGAATCCCCGCATCGCGGGGCCAGCGGATCGTCGAACTCACACGGATGGAGCAGGCCCAGCAGGTGTCCCGTCTCATGGGCCACGACAGCCTCCAGATCTCGGACTCCTTCTCCTGTCGGCGCGTTGCCCCAGCGGAAGACTTCGGCGTTGATGAAGAGGTCGGCCTCGGAGATCACCGCCTCACCAGTCGACGCGTTCACGTTGTAGAGCACCTCGGACGTCGCCGCTGCGCTCGCCGAGAACCCCATCGCGGTCCACCCCTCCCGGATGAAGATGACGCCATTTCGCCCATCGCCCGAGGCGACCGGTTCCGCCCCTGCTCCCCTGAGCCAAGGAGTCGCGTCTGAGCAGCCAACGCGCGACCAAGTCAGGAATGCATCGGCGATCGCGTCACGGGTAGCCGACGCACTGAGTCCTGGGGGAGCCTCTCCCTGGAGCTCGAATGAGATGTTTGGGTCCAGCCAGCGTACGGGTTCAGCGCCCTCGTACTCCGGGAGATCGGACGCCGTGCGATAGGCCGAGGCCCGGTTGGACAAGCCGGAGAGAAGAACCACTACCAGCAGCACCGGAACCGATGGCCGCAATGGGCGTTCCCGCCGCCGTCGTCGGAGCCGGTCGCTACTTCTTTGACCCACGGTGGCGAGTGGTACTCGCCCGCCAACAGGTCGGGTATGGACGATCTTGACGGTTCTCGAAACAAAACCCCAATGGTGGCGGAATCGTCCATGGACACGGAAGTCTCGTCGACGCCGTGCTCTTCGGGGTGGCTGCGCTAGGCTCCCGCGCATGGACCGTGATCGTCTCCGTGCTTTTCTGGCTGACCCGGGGAAGACCTGGCGGTGGAATCGGGGGGAAGCCGAGGGCTACCACGCGGTGGAACTGCGCTCGGATTCGCTGCGGTGGTTCTTCTGGTCGCACGACATCGCCGAGGGCGTGGGTGGGGCGACGAACGAGCACACGCAGACGGTGGCGGAGTTCTTGGCCGGCGGGCCACCGGTGGAGGTGCCGCCGCACGTGGTGCAGGCGGTGCGGGCGCACCTGGAGGGATGACGACGGTGATGGGGGACACGAGCAGCACGGGGGATCGATTCCTGACGCGGCGCCGCCAGCGGCAGCTGCGTCGCTGGGGGGTGCAGGAGTCGGCGAGCTCGGTGCACTTCGCGACGACGGGCGACGGCTGGTCCATCGCGCTCTCTCGCTATGGGGCCGGTCGCGGTCCGGCGGTGATCCTGTGCCACGGGCTGGCCGCCAATCGGCACGGGTGGGACCTGAGCCCAGAGCGCTCGCTGGCGCGCCATCTGGGTGAGCAGGGCTTCGATGTGTTCGCGCTGGAGCTCCGCGGCAACGGGCGCAGCGAGAAGCCGGGGTTCGGGGGCAAGCGCTGGCGCTGGTCCTTCTTCGACTACGTGGCCCAGGACGGGCCGGCGGCCATCGACGAGGTGCTGCGGCTCACCGGGCGCTCGCAGGTGCACTGGGTGGGGCACTCGATGGGCGGGATCCTCCTGCTGGCGATGCTGGCCCTGGGTGAGGAGCGCATCGCCAGCGGCGTCACGGTCGGGTCATCGGTGGACTACAGCAACACCGGGTCCGCCTTCGAGAACCTGATCCGCCTGCTGCCCCTGACGGCG
The DNA here is from genome assembly GCA_002320815.1 of Myxococcales bacterium UBA1660. GTDB lineage: Bacteria > Myxococcota_A > Polyangia > Polyangiales > Houyiibacteriaceae > UBA1660. Next base: position 70,977 of record DCLA01000033.1, on the reverse strand, counting down.
CTGGTGAACCCGGTGCCCCTCGGGCCGGTGTCTGCCGCGCTGGCACCCGGCGCCCTGGCCTTCGACAACCCCATCGACCGCTTCAACGTGAACCCCGCCAACATCGACCGCGGGCTCTACCGCAAGCTGACCGGGGTGGGCTTCCATCCCATCCCCGCCGGGGTGCTCCGGGATCTCGCCGGCGGCTTCCGCACCGGCGGGCTCCGCTTGCCCGATGGCAGCGCCTGCGTGGGCCGGCTGCCCTCGGGGGTGCCCGTGCTCTCGATGTCCGGCACGGCGGATCTCCAGTGCAGCCCCACCGCGGCCCGGCGGCACGGGTCGGATCACGTGGTCTTCGGCAAGGTCCACGGCCAGGCCGAGGACTACGGGCACTTCGACATGCTGGTGGGCGACCGCGCCGCCCGAGAGGTCTGGCCCACGCTGACCGACTGGCTGCGCGAACGGGAAGCGCCCTAGCCCGGCGCGCCCCCTCGCCCCGCGCCGTCCCGTTCCGACCCCGGCCCACTCCTGCGCCCCATCCCGCCCCCGGTGTCGCGCGGCCGTGGTATCTCCTCGGACATGAGCATCGACGTGCAGGGGAAGGTGGCCATCGTGACCGGTGGCAGCCGAGGCATCGGACAGGCCATCGCGACCGCGCTGGCCCAGGGCGGCGCGAAGGTGGTGATCGCCTCGCGCAAGATGCCCGGGCTCGAGGAGTCCAAGGCGGAGATCGAGGCCGCGGTGCCCGGCGCCGAGATCCACCCCATCGCCTGCCACACCGGCGCCGACGACGCGGTGCAGGCCATGGTCGCCGAGGCGGTGGAGCACTTCGGGCAGGTGGACGTGTTGGTGAACAACGCCGCCACCAACCCCTACTTCGGGCCGATGATGAACGTCGAGTGGGGCGCCTGGCAGAAGACCTTCGAGGTCAACGTCGAGGGCTACTTCCGCTGCGCGCGCACCGTCGCCAAGCACCTGTTGGATCGCAAGGCGCCGGGCGCCATCGTCAACGTGACCAGCGTGCTCGGCCAGATGGCCGCGCCGCTCCAGGGCGTCTACGGGATGACCAAGGCGGCGGTGATCTCCATGACCCAGACCCTGGCCGCGGAGCTGGGGCCCCGCGGGATCCGCTCCAACGCCATCGCGCCCGGGCTGGTGAAGACCAAGTTCGCGCAGGCGCTGGTGGGCAACCCCGAGATCAGCCAGATGGTCCTCGACCGGACCACCGTGAAGCGGCTGGGCGAGCCGGAGGACATCGCGGGCACGGCGCTCTTCCTGGCCAGCGACGCCTCGAGCTACATGAACGGGCAGGTGCTGGTCGTCGACGGCGGCTGGACGTCCACCTGAGCGTCCACCTGAACGGTAAGGATCAGGGGTCGACGGATGCGGCGCTGTGATAGGCTGGGCGGCCATGGCTGACGACCGGGACGATCAGAGGCCCAAGGACCGCGAGACCTACAAGGGCTTCGCCGCGCCCGGCGTCCCGGGGGCGCCGGAGGGCCCCGGTCGGGACGACGGCTTCGGGGACAAGACGCTCGCCGAGCCGCCGCGCAGCCACGTGCCCGGCCCGGACGAGAGCGGCGAGCTCTACTTGCCGCCGGGAACGGTGACCAAAGCGACCGACGACCACCCGCTGGTGGAGATCGAGGTGCTCCACCAACACGGCCCCGCGCCGCGGATGGAGCAGCCGGCCCAGACCCTGGAGGTCTGGACCCAGAACCGCATCTACACGATGGACCCCAGCAACGCCTGCGTGCTGGTGACCGACCGGAAGAGCGGGCGCGAGGACCGCGAGCACCCCTTCATCGGCTTCCGGCTGGTGGGCGGGCAGCACCGGGACGGCGACACCTTCGAGCTGAGCTACCCCTTTCCCCGCCCGGGGACCGAGGCGGTCTTCGAGCACCCGGACTCGCGGCGCGGGAACTTCTCGCGCACCAGCACGGTGACCCGCGTGGTGCTTCGGCTGCACGTGGTGACGGTGGCCCAGAGCCGGGTGGTGCCGACCTGGTCGGACCTCACCAACCCGGAGCTGGGGATCCCGCCCAAGGGCTGAGCCCGCCGAGCTCGGTGCGTTCCACCGAGCCCGGCCGGACCGCAGCCGTCGGGCCCGATCGGCAACCGGGCCGCGCGGAGCCGCTCAGCGCAGCGCGCCGGTGACCGCAAGGGGCGCGCGGCGGAGCGCGCCGCTGCGGAGGAGCTCGGTGACGGCCTCGATGTCCGGGTGCAGGGTCCGGTCGCCGTCCAAGGGCGCGACGACCTCGCGCACGCAGCCGTGGGCAGCGCCGACGCCGGCGGCGGGCTTCAGGGGACCGCGCAGGTCGAGCCCCTGGGCGGCCACCAGGGCCTCGATGGCCAGCACGATGCGCACGTGCTCGGCCACCTGGGCGCACTTGCGGGCGCTGATGCTGCCCATGGACACGTGGTCTTCTTTGCCCGCCGACGACGGGATGGAGTCGACGCTGGAGGGATGCGCGAGCACCCGGTTCTCGCTGACCAGCGCGGCGGCGGTGACCTGGGCCATCATGAACCCGCTGTCCAGACCCGAGCGGGTTCCCAAGAAGGGCGGCAGGCCGGAGCTCATCGCCGGGTTCACCAGCTGCTCGATGCGCCGCTCGGCCACGTTGGCCAGCTCGGCGATGGCCATGGTCGCGGTGTCCAGCGCGATGGCCAGGGGCTGGCCGTGGAAGTTGCCGCCGCTGATCACGTCCGCCTGGCCATCGCCGTGGACGAAGATGAGCGGGTTGTCGGTGGCCGCCTGCATCTCGCGCTCGAGGACCTGCCGCGCGAACAGCAGCGCGTCGCGGCTGGCGCCATGGACCTGGGGCATGCAGCGCAGCGAGTAGGGGTCCTGGACCTTCTTGCAGTCGCGGTGGCTCTGCATGATCTCGCTGTCCTGCAGCAGGATCCGCAGGTTGGCCGCGGTGGCCGCCTGGCCCGGGTGGGGCCGCACGCTCTCGATGCGCTCGTCGAAGGGCCGGCTGGAGCCCTGCAGGGCCTCCAGGCTCATGGCGCCCACGATGTCCGCCTCGGTGCAGAGGCGCTCGCCGGCGAGCACCGCCAGGGTGCCCACCGCCAGCATCATCTGGGTGCCGTTGATCAGCGCCAGCCCCTCCTTGGCCCGGAGCGCGATGGGCTCGATCCCCGCGGCGGCCAGCGCGGCGCCGCCGTCCATGCGCTGGCCCTGGTAGTCGGCCTGGCCCTCGCCGATGAGCACCAGGGCCAGGTGAGCCAGGGGCGCCAGATCGCCGGACGCGCCCACCGACCCCTGGGAGGGGATCCGCGGGAGCACGTCGGCCTCCAGGAGCGCCATGAGCCGCTCGATGACGAGCGGGCGCACGCCGGAGTACCCCAGGGCGAGCACCTGGGCCCGGAGCGCGATCATCGCGCGGACGACCTCGGGCCCGAAGTCGGGGCCCACGCCCACCGCGTGGCTGCGCAGCAGGTTGTGCTGGAGGGTCTCGATCTCCAGGGCGTCGATGCGGGTCTCCGCCAGCGCGCCGAAGCCGGTGTTCACGCCGTAGACGTTGGGCGCGTGGTCGCCTTCGGCGGCCAGCCGGTCCACGAAGGCCCGGGCGGCCTCCACCCGCGTCCGGGCCGCGGGGCCCAGCTCCAGCCGCGCCCGCCGGGTCGCGACGGCTTCGAGATCCTCGAGGGTCCAGGCCTCGCCGAGGCCGACCACCTGCATGTCCTTGCTCACGGGGCGGACCATCCAAGGCGGCCCCGGTCGGGTCAAGGGGCTCGCCTCGCTCTTCTCACGCCCCGCACCGATCTCACGGTACAATCGCGACCCCAGTGTTGGTATGGTCACGACCCGGGTCCGCCCACGTCGAGAACGGGCCCGGTGATGGCGCCACCGCGCCCACTCCCTGATGGCGAAGCCCCCTACTCCTCCTCCCTACGTCCCGCCCGAGCCCCCGGCGTCCGTCCCGCCCCACCGAGGGGAACCCGGCGACGAGCTGCGCGATCCGGCGTGGCAGCGTCAGATGCTCGAGCAGGAGGCCGACGCGGAGACCGATCGCGAACGCGAGGCCGTGCTCCGCTGGGGTCTGGGGCAGCTCCACGAGCGCCTGGACCAACCCGCCGAGGCGGTGAAGAGCTACCTGGGCGCCTACAACCTGGCGCCCAACTACCTGCCGCCGCTGCGCGCGCTGATCCGCCTCTTCGAACGGCGCCGCTCCTTCCACAACCTCTCCCGCCTCTACGACGCCGCCGTGCGCTCGGCCGCCGACGCCGCCGACCGGGGCTCGGCTCTGCTCGACCGCGCGATGCACGTGGAGGTCCGGGAGGAGAACGACGCCGAGGCGCTCGAGCTTCTGAAGCAGGCCGCCGGCCAGGCGCCCGAGAGCGCGCAGATCGCGCTGGCCCTGGAGCGCGCCGCCCGCGCCGCCAAGGACGAGGCCGCCATCGGAGCCGCGGTGCAGCTCCGGGCGCACACCACCCGGGACCCGGTCCTGCGCGCGCTCCTGCTGCACGAGGTGGCCGAGAGCCGCGACGCCCAAGCCGATGCCGACGGCGCCCAGGCGGCGCTGGACGAGGCCCTGGCGCTGCCGGCGGCCCGCTGGCGCACCTTCGAGACCATGGAGCGCATCGCGCGGCGCCGGGAGGACCCGGCGCTCTTGGCCACCGCCCTGGAGGGCCTGGCCGAGCTGGCGCTCCGGGAGCAGCCGGACGGCACCGAGGCTTCCGGCGCCTTCTCCGTGGAGCGCTTCGCCGACGAGGCGCTGACCACCGGCGCCGCCGCCGCGCGGCTGCACGAGGCCGCCACGCTGCTCCAGGACGAGGACCCGCGGAAGGCCATGGCCCTGCTCCGCCGCGCGCTCCTGGCCCTGCCCGGCGACGTCTTCCTGCGCCGGGCGCTTCTGGGCGCCGCGCGCCGGGCGGGGGACCTGGGCGCCGTGCGCGCCGAGGCCCAGCCGCTCCTGGAGGGCGACCTGCCCGCCGAGGCCATCGCGCCACTCCTCCTCGAGGTCGCGCTGGCCTCCCGCGGGACCGACGACGCCGCGGCCTACGAAGCCCTCGAGGGCGCCCTGGCCAAGCTCCCCACCTCGCCGGCCCTCCTCGCCGCGCGCGACACCTGGCGGCAGCGGGACTCGCTCCGCGAGGGCCGGCACCTGGAGGCCTGGGTCGCCGCCCTGGAGACCGAAGCGCAGACCCCCGGCGAAGTCGGCGCCCGCGCGGCCTGGCGAGCCGCCACCTTGGCGTCGCGGCGGCTCGGTGATTTCCAGCGAGCCCGCACCGCCTACGAGCAGGCGGTCCTCGGCGCCGAGCAGAGCAACCCGGTGCTCCGGGACTTTTACGAAGAGGCCCTGCGCCAGGGTGACCTGGAAGGCGCCCTGAGCGCGCTGGAGGCGTTGCTGGCCCGGGACCTGGAGCCCGAGGAGCGCTCCGCCTTCCTGGCCGACCGCATCGCCCTGCACCACCGGCGCGGCGACGCCGAGGCCGGCTCGATGGCGCTGAAGCAGGCCCTGGTCGATCCGGTGGCCGGCGACTGGGCCCCGATGTTGGCCCGGGTGGTCGCCGCCGAAGCGCGCGACCTGCAGCTCCTGGCCAAGGCCCACCGCGCCCTCGCCGACAAGGCCGACGAGGACACCACCGCGGCCAGTCACCTCGCGGCCAGCGCCCGGGCCACCGCGCGCGCTGGCGACACCGAGGGAGCCATCACCACCCTGCGGAGCGCGCTGGAGCGCTTCCCCGGGCATCGCTACGCCGTCTCGCTGCTGGAGGAGCTCCTGCGCGCCGCCGGCCGCGGCGACGAGGTGGTGCGCCTGCTCCGCGAAGCCGCCGACGCCCAGTCCGGCCCCCGCGGCGCCATGACCAGCCTGCTCCTCGCGGGCGCCGCCGCCGAAGCCAGCGGCGACCTGGACACCGCCGCCGAGACCTACGAGCAGGCCGCCGACCGCGACCCGGACTCGGTCTCGCCGCTGCACGCCCTGGCGCGCCTGGCGCGCGAGCGCGGCGACGAGGCGCTCTTGCTCCGCGCCCAGGAGGCGCTCTCCGCCCGGGAGCTGGCGGTCACCGAGTCCGCCGGCATGGCGACCCTGGAGCTCGGCGAGCATTACCTCTTCGCCGCCGGCAAGCCGGAGCTCGCCGAGGCGCCGCTGCGGCAAGCGATGGGCGCCGAGGGCGTCGCGCTGGAGGCGGCGGTCGCGCTGGCCCTGGCCAACGAGAGCGCGCTCGATCCCGGAGTCCGGTTGGAGGCGCTGGAGCGGCTGATGGCCATGGCGCCCGACGCCGCCGCGCCGCTTCGGCGCGAGCACGGGACCACCGCGGCCATCGGCGGCGTGGACCCGGCGGCGGCGGAGAACGACGTCCGCTCCTTCGCCGACGACGAGGGCGACACCCGGGATCGCTGGGCGCGCCTCATGTCCTTCTGGCTGGCCGCCGACCCCGACGCCCGCGCCGACGCGCTGATGGACCTGGCGCAGAGCACCGACGACCGGAAGGCCGGCGACGCGCTCTTGCTGCACGCGCTGCGCGCGGCGGTGGTGGCCCGGGGCGCCGACGCGCTGGCCGACGCCTTCTTCTACGCGCAGGAGCTGGCCGGCGACGACGAGGACGCCATCTCGGTGGCCGCCGCCGTGGCCCTCGACGAAGCCCTGCAGCCCGGCGACGACGCCGACTCCCGCGCCGACGCGCTGCGCGCGCGCACCATGCACGCCTCGCCGGAGACCCGCTCGGCCCTGCGCGCGGCCGCCGGACGCGCGCTCACCGAAGCCCGCCGGAGCGAAGCGGTCACCCTGTTGCGGGCCGCGGTCCGCGAGGAGCCCGGCGACCTGGCGTCCTGGGAGGCCCTCCGGGTCGCCGCCCGCGACGGGGGATCCTGGGACGACGTGGTCGAGGCTTGCGACGTGCTCGCCGGCGTCCTCGACGGCGCCGCGCAGGCCGAGCTCCTGGAAGAGGCCGGCGCGGTGTTGATGGATCACCTGGGCAGCGACGCCGAAGCCGAGCGCCGCCTGCGCAAGGTCTTCGACGCGCACCCCGCGCGGCCCAACGCCTACCACCGGCTCCACGATCTCTTGGCCGAGCGGGGCGACACCGACGCCATCCTGGCCCTGGTGTCTCGCCGCATCGACTCCATCGACGACGGCGACCAGCTCGAGCGCCTCTTCTACGAGATGGCGCGCATCCACCGCTCCCGGGGCGACATGGACGCCGCCCTGGAGGCCCTGGAGAACCTCACCATGCTCGACCCCGAGCACGTGGGCGGCCTGGCGCTCGCGGTGGAGATCCACGTGGCCCGCGAGGAGTGGGCCGAGGCGGTGGAGGTGCTGCGCACCCTCGCCGGGGCCGACGTGCCCGACAAGCAGCGGCGCATCTCGCTCCTGGGCGCGGCGGACTTCCTGGAGCGCAAGTTGAGTGACCCCGAGGGCGCGCTGGGCGCCCTGGGCGAGCTGGTGGAGCGCGGGCTGGCCGACGCCAACGTGCACACCCGCCGGGCCGACGTGGCCGAACGCGCGGGCAAGCTCGACGTGGCCGCGCAGGCCTTGCTCGACGCCGCCGAGGCCTCGACGGGGCCGGCCCGCGGCGGTCACCTGCGGCGCGCGGGCGCGCTGCTCACCCAGCGCGGCGACCGGGACCAGGCGCTCTTGGCGTACCGACAGGCGATGGGCGTGGACCCGCTGGACGGCGTGGCCGCGCGCGCCGTCGCCGAGCTGCTCCCGGACGCCAAGATGCGCGCTCGCCACGGCGCGGCCTACGAGACGGCGGTCCGCGAGGTGCTCCGCGCCCAGCCCGTCGACGGGGACCTCATCCGCGAGCTCATGCACGCCGCCGAGTGGCGCGGCGACCGGGCCCTGACCCGCGCCGCCCGGGAGGCGCTGGTGGTGCTGGGGGTGGCCACCGACGACGAGCAGGGCCAGCGCGAAGACGTCACCGCGGTGATGTCCCGGCGGCCCAAGCGGGCCCTGAGCCCCGACGACCGCGAGCGGCTGGTGGCCCCCGGCGACGAGGCCGCGCTGCGGGAGCTGATGCGGCACGCCGACGAGGCCTTCGACGCCCTGGATGCCATCGACCCCGTCCGCTACGGAGTGACCAAGAGCGACCTGGTGTCCAGCCGCAAGCCCCACGAGGTGCGCGACGAGGTCTTCGAGGTGGCGCGCTTCTTCGGCCTCGAGCCGGGCGAGCTGTACCACGGGGGCACCGCCGCCGACGGCGTGACGGCCCTGCCGCCCAAGAAGGACCGCACCGACTTCGTGGTGGGCAAGGGCATCGAGCGCACCCCGCTGCAGCCCAAGACCCGCTTCCTGGTGGGTCAGCACACCATGGCCGCGCTCCGGGCGGGCCGCTTCGTGCTCCGCCACGCGCCCACCGAGGCGGCCACCCTGCTCTACGCGGCCACCGCCGCCGCCGAAGCCCCGCTGGCCGGAGGCGAGCGACGCCCGGGCTACGCCGAGTGGACCAAGGCGCTTCAAAAGGCGATGCCCCGGCGGACCCGCAAGGCCATCGCGCAGCTCGCTCCGACGATCTCCGCCGAGGTGGCCGGCGGGCTGGAGAACCACGTGCGCGCGGTGCGCCGCACCCTGAGTCGCGCGGGCCTCTTGGCCTGCATGGATCTGGAGACCTCGCTGACGATGGTGATGGACGAGTCGCCGAGCCTGGGCGCGGTGCGCGGCACCGACGAGGCCGCGGACCTGGTGGCGTTCTGGCTCTCGCCGGAGATGATCGCCCTGCGTGAGGAGCTCGGGCTGGTATGAGCGGTGGTGACGATTTCGAGGACTTCGGGGACCTGGACCTCGACCTCGACGACGCGCTCGACGCCTGGGAGCAGGAGATCGAGAAGGACGGCGTGGTGCAGGCCAAGGCCGCGCCGATGCCGCAACACTCGGACACGCCGCCCAAGCCGGCGCCCGGTCGGCCGCTCTATCGCCCGGACCCGGAGCTCATGGGGCGTCGCTCGACGCCGGCGCCGGAGCCCGAGCCGCGGCGCTACAGCCCCGACGACTTCTCCGACGACTTCGAAGACGAGCAGGAGAGCACCCGCATCGCGCAGGTCCCCGCGGACCTGATGAAGGAGCTGCAGGCGCTGCGCGCCTCGGTGCCCGATGCCGAGCCGGTCGCCGACCGGCCCACCGCGATGCCGCCGCCGCCAGAACTCGAAGGGGTCGACCTGGACCTCGACGACTTCCTCGACGACAACGACGCGGTCACCCGAGTGGGCAGCGTCGAGGAGGACCTCTCCTCGATGGAGAAGGATCTCCTGGACCCCTTCGAGGAGGACGCGCCCCCGAGCAGCGAGAGCACGCTGGACGTGTCGGTGGACGCCTTCGCCACGCCGCCGACGAGCGACGAGGACATCATCTCCTCGCCGCCGCCGCCCGGCCTCGACGCCGCCATCCCCAAGGCGCCCCGCGCGCCGAAGGTCCCCGGCTCGTTGGCCAGCCCGGTCGCCGACGCGAAGCCCGCCGAAGCGAAGCCCGCCGCGCCGAAGCCCGCCGCCGAAGCGAAGCCCGCCGAGGCGAAGCCGGCCGCCGAGGCGAAGCCCGCTGCGCCGAAGCCTGCCGCCGGTGCCAAGCCTGCGGCGCCGCCGCCGCCCGTGGCGAAGCCCGCCGTGCCCCGGCCGCCGCCGCCGCGGGTGCCCGGCGTCCCCAAGGTGGCCCGCCCCGCGGTGCCCCGACCGCCGGCGCCGCGCGTTCCGCGGCCCGCCGTGCCCCGACCCGGAGCCAAGCCCCCCGCGCCGCCGCCCCCGGTTCGCCCGGCAGCGCCGCCCCCCGTGGGCGGCCGACCGGCGATCCCCAAGCCCGCGGCGCCCCAGCGGCCCGAGGCCGACGCGAAGCCCGCGGCGCCCGAGCGGCTCGAGGCCGACGCGAAGCCCGCGGCCGCGAAGACCGACGCGAAGCCCGGCGATCCGGCGCTGCCGCCCTCGCCCTTGGGCGGGCGTCCGACCCTGGACCCCCTGGCCCGGCCCACGCTGGACCATGACCAGACCAGCCAGGCCGCCCTGGCCGACGAGGCCCTGGAGGGCTTCCTGGACGACCTGGGCGCCAGCGCGCCCGAGCAGGTGGTCCTCGACGTCGACGGCGACGAGCCCGAGGCCGTGGTGCTCGATGGCGATGGCGACGGCGACGAGCCCGAAGCCGTGGTGCTCGATGGCGACGGC
>DCLA01000033.1:58989-60525 GCA_002320815.1 Myxococcales bacterium UBA1660 | reverse complement strand
CGATGGCGACGGCGACGAGCCCGAAGCCGTGGTGCTGGATATCGACGACGAGGGGCCGGCCATGGTCCTCGACGTCGACGGGGAGCCGGCGACCGGCGGGAGCATGCTCCTGGACATCGCGCCCCCCGGGACCAGCGAGCCCGCGCCGAAGCTGGACCACGCCGCCCAGACGGTGAAGCGCACCATCGGCCAGCGGAAGCCGCGCAAGGAGCGCTACGCCTTCATCGGCCACGACTACGAGACCCGCGGCCGGCGCCGACAGCTCCTGGAGCAGCTCGCCGAGCGCAGCGAGGGCACCGCCAAGGCGCGGCTCCTGGTCGCCGCCGCCGAGATCGCCGAGGCGACCGGCGACATCGACGCCGCGCGGACGGCCATGGAAGACGCCCGCGCCGCAGATCCGAAGGACCTGGTGATCCTGCGCTGGTGGCGCCGGGACGCGGTGGCCCGCGGCGACTGGGCCGAGGTGGCCAAGCTCCTGGAGGACGAAGCGGAGCTCCCGCTCTCGCCCGCCGATCGCGAGGCCTGCCTGGCGCTCCTGGCCGAGGTGCGCCTGACCCAGCTCCGCGACCCCGCGGGCGCGGCCGAGGCGGCGACCAAGGCGCGCGAGGTCGGCGGCCCGTCGCTGGTGACCAGCCTGCTGGGCGCCGAAGGGACCCGCGAGGTCTCCCCCACCGACGCCGGCCACCACCTGGCCACCGCCAAGGTTGAGGGCGACGCCGAGCTCGAGCGCGCGCTGCAGCTCGTGGCGGGGCGCCTGCTGGAGCGCAGCGGCGAGCTGGAAGCCGCCGCCGAGGTCTATGGCGCGGCGGTCTCCCGTTCGCGCGAGCTGGAGCCCCTGCTCGGGCTGGCCCGCACCTCGCCCTCGCCCTCGCGGCGTCGGGACGCGCTGCGCGCGGCCGCGGAGACGGTCTCGTTGCCGGCCCTCGGCGAGTGCCTCCGCCGGGCCGCCTCGCGCATCTGGCTGGCCCACGGCGACGATCCCGCGGTCAGCGTGGGCACCCTGGAGGCCTCGCAGCGCGCCTCGGCCCTGCGGCTGCAGGCCATGGCCGCCCAACGCGCCGGCGACGCCGACACCCGGCGGGCCGCCCTCCACGCGCTCGCCGGAGTCAGCGGCGGCACCGTCCGCGCGCTGGCCCTCCTGGATCTCGCCGATGTCCAGGCCGCCGCCGGCGAGCTCGACGAAGCCGACGAGTCGCTCCGGGATGCCGCCCTGGCCGACCCCAACCTCGACGCCGTGCAGGCGGTGCGCGAGATCCTCGCCCGCCGCGCCGGCGATCCCTCGCGGCTGGCCGCGGCCATCGAGAGCGCCGGCAGCGCCGGGCGCGGCGCCATCGAGGCCGCCGCCAAGGTCGCGCTGCGCCCCGAAGACCTCGCGCGGGAGCGCCACGAGCTGGTGGCCGCCGCCGAAGAGGGCGCGCAGCCCATCATGGCCGACCTGCTGCGCCTCGACGTCGCCGCCGAAGCCGGCGACGAGGCCGAGGTCGTCGCCGCGCTCCAGCGCGCGGTGCAGCGGGCGACCCCCGAGCGGCGGCTGGG
>DCLA01000033.1:41323-58687 GCA_002320815.1 Myxococcales bacterium UBA1660 | reverse complement strand
CCCCCGAGCGGCGGCTGGGCGCGCTGATCGCGCTGGCCCGCCGGGACGACCACGTGGGCGCCTACCGGCAGGCGCGGGAGGCCATGCCCGGTCACCCCGCGGCCAACCGGCCCTTCGCCCGCGCCGTGGGCGACGACGATCCCACGGCCGCCGCCGAAGCCTGGCTCGAAGAGGCCGGCGCCTCCATCGACGCCCGCGCCGCCCACGCATCCGTGGTCGCCGCGCGCTACTTCGCCGAAGCCAACGCGGTGCAGCCCGCCTTGGACGCGGCGCGCGCCGCGCTGGACGCCCTGCCCGGCCACGGGCCGGCGGGGTGGATCCTCCTCGGCGACCTCGGCGCCGGCCTGGAGGGCGACGAGCGCCGGCAGATCCTGGAGCAGCTCGGCCAATCCCTCCCCGACGACGCGCTGCGCGCGCGGGTCTGGGCCACCGCGGCGCTCCTCGGGGGCGAAGGCGCGGCCGAGGCCTGGGAACGGGCCTCGGAGCTCGCCCCGGACCCGGTGGCCGAAGAGCTGGCCCTGGGCTCCGGGGATGGCGCCACCGCCCAGGCGGCGCGCCTAGAGGAGCGCGCCGAGCGCGCCCCCGCCCAAGCCCGCAGCATGCTGCTCCGCGCCGGCCAAGCCTACGAGCGCGGCGGTGACCCGCGGCAGGCGGGCAAGGTCTACGAGCGGCTCCTGCAGAGCGGCCACGACCCGCTGGCGGCCCTGGCCCTCGACCGCGCCAACGCCGCGGCCGGCGACGTACCCTCCCTCAGCGAGCGCCGCTTCGCGGCGGTGCGCGAAGCCGAGGGCACGCCCCGGGAGTTGGCCGCGCTGGAGGCCCTGGCCCTGGTGGACCTGCACGGCGGCGGCGACCCCACCAACGCCGCGCTCACCCTGCAGGCCATCCTGAGCAAGCAGCCGGGCCACCTGCCCTCGCTGCGCGCGCTGGAGCGCTTCTACATGGACCGCTCCCGGGACGACGAGCTCCTCGGCGTCTGGGAGGCCCTGGTGGCCCACCATCCCGACCCGATGGACCGGCTGGGTCCGGCGCGCCTGGCCGCCTATCTCCGCTTGGCCAAGCCCGACGCCCCCGGCACCGCGGCCGATGGGTTCTGGGACCGGCACGGGGCCGCGCTCATGGAGGCCCCCGAACCGGTGGCCGACCGCACCTGGATCGCGCGGCGCGTGGCGGTGGCCTCCACCGACACCGCGGTCCGCGGCCGGGCGCGACTGGCCGAGGCCGACTCCTCCGCCGACGACGAGCGGGCTCCGGTCCTCCTCGAGGGCCTGGGCGACATCGCCGCGGTCGAGGGCCCGCTGGAGCGCGGCGCGCGCCTGGAAGACGTCGCCGGCCGCTTGCCCGGTCACCCGCTGCTGCCCGGCGCGGCGGCGATGGAGCACGCCCTGGGCGAAAGCCACGCGGCCGCCGCCGACGCCTTCCGGCGCGCGGCGGCGCTGGTGCACACCGACGCCCACCGGATGCCGCTCCTCTACCAGGCGGGACGCCACCACGAGGAGGCCGGCCAGCGGGCCCAGGCCAAGGATGCCTACCTCCAGGCGTCGCACCTCGACGTCACCTACCACGACCTCTTCGAGCGGCTGCGGGACCTCCTCGAGGCCGACGGCGACACCGATCAGCTCGCGGATCTCGCCGACCGGCGCTTGGCCGCGGGGGGCGACGCGACGGTGATGCGCTCCCTCCGCCGGACCCAGGCCGCCCTCAAGGCCACCCTGGGCGACCGCGCCGGAGCCCGGGACGCGCTCCGCGCCGCGCTGGAGCTCGACCCCCAGGACGTGGACGCCCTCCGGCGGCTGGCGGAGCTCTCCCTGGAAGACGAGGACTGGCGCGGCGCCGCCGAGGCGCTGATCCGCTTCGCGCGCCTGCGACAGGACCGCGACGACCTGCGCTGGGTCTTCTTCACCCTGGGCGACATCTACCAGCGGCACATGCCCGACGCGCGCCGCTCCGAGGCCGCCTTCCGGCGCTGCCTCAAGCTGCTCCCCGAGGACCTCGAGGCCATGGACCGCCTGGCCCAGGTCTACGAGAGCGAGGGCGCCTACGACAAGGCCGCCGCGGTCATCACCCAGCTCATGGACACCGAGATCGACCCCGACGACAAGCGGGGTCATCTCCTGCGCCTGGCCCGCGCCCACGAGGGCGGCGGGGACCTGCGCACCGCCGAGCGGGTGCTGGACGAGGCTCGCAAGCAGGCGCCCACCGACCTGGTGGTCCTGCGGGCCATCGCCGAGCTCTACCAGCGCCAGAACGCCACCGCGGCCCAGTCGATGCACCTGAGCCGCGCCATCGGCGAGTTCCATCGCGCGCTGGAGTCGGACCTCACCGATCCCTTCGCCTGGGAGGGGCTCGCCGAGATGCACGAGTGGCGCGGCGAGCGCGACGCCGGCCGCGCCGTGGCCTCTGCCGCCGCCGCGGTGGGCATCCGGGACGAGGTCATCATGCGCCGCCTCGACGGCCACGGGGCCGCCCCGGGGGTCGGCGCGGCCGCCGCGGACCCCGCGCTCCACGAGCTCCTGGCGCCGCGGATGCTCTCGCCGGCGACCTTCGAGGTCTTCCGGCTGGGCCAGGAGATCTTCGACAAGGTGCTTCCCTTCGACCCGCGCGCCTGGCGCGCGGAGAAGGTGGGCCGCGACCACCCGCTGCGGACCGAAGCCCTGCGCGTGGCCCAGTGGTTCGGCTACGGCGACGTGAACGTGCTGCTCACCGACGCCGCGCCGCGCATCTGCGTGCCCGTGAGCGCCGAGCCGCTGACGCTGGTGGTCGGCCGCGCCCTCTCCACGCACACCGACGCCCACGAGCGCTCCTTCCTCTTCGCCCGGGCGACCAAGGTCGCCATCAGCCACCTGGCCGTGGCCATGCGCACCCACCCCGGCCAGCTCGCGCTCTGCTTCGCGGGGTTGGCCAAGACCTACGACCCGATGTTCACGCGGCCCGACCTCGACCGCGCCGAGCTCGAGGAGTGGGCCCGCAAGGTGAACCGGGCCATCCCCCGGAAGATCCGCGACGCGCTGGGTCCCGTGGCCATCGAGGTCGTGGCCAGCCCCGGCTTCGACGCCGCCAACCTCGGCCTGGCCGCGGCAGAGCTCGGCGACCGGGCCGCGCTCCTCGCGGTGGGCTCGGTCCCCGCGGCCACCCGCGCGCTCCTGGCCCTGGCCGACCTCCGGCCGGCCGACGAGGCCCGACCCGCCCAGCGGGTCGAGGCCATCCGCAAGGTCCCGGAGGCCTGGGACCTCCTGCGCTACGCGATCAGCGATGGCTACTTCGAGGCGCGGCGCCGAGCGGGTGCCGACCGCATGTGAGCATGGAGTCCCAGATGCGCATCGGCCTCATCGGCCCCGCGGAGGACGCGACCGCCGAGCTCCGCGAAGCGGCCGAGTTCCTCCTGGGAGACGCCGAGGTCGACCAGGCCATCTACCTCGGCCAGGACGAGACGCTGCGGAAGATGAGCCGCGAGTGGGCCCGGGACCTGGCCCAGGGCGACGGCCGTGACTTCCTCTCGCGAGCGGTGAAGGTGGCCACCGACGGCGACCCCGACGCCATCGAAGCCTTCCTGGAGGCCGATCAGCAGATCCGGCGCATCTCCCGGCTGCGCACCCTGCCGCCCGCGCCGGCGCGGGCGGTGGAGATGATCGGGGACCGCATCGTCCTGGTGGTCCACGACAAGAAGGTCCTCGACGAAGAGGACATCGCCAACGCCGCGGTCATCGTCTACGGCCAGGCCAAGGAGGCCATGCTGAAGCAGTTCGGCCCCCGCTACTTCTTCACGCCCGGCCCGTTGAGCGGCGGCCGCGTGGGCATGCTGGAGCTCGACGACGAAGGGCGCATCGTGGCCCTCACCTTCGAGCCCAGCGGCATGCCGGTGTGGCGCGAGGTGCTCCAGGGCCGCGGCGCCAAGCTCACGGTCGCCCGATGAGCGAGCGCATCGCCGTCTACGGCGGCTCCTTCGACCCGCCGCACGTGGCGCACGTCCTGGTGGCCTGCTGGGCCCGGGTGAGCGGCGACGTCGACCGGGTCCTGGTGGTGCCCACCTTCGAGCACGCCTTCGGCAAGCGCTCCGCCCCCTACGAGGACCGGGTCACCATGTGCGAGCGCGCGTTCGGGCTGGTGGCCGGGTGCGAGGTGAGCCGCATCGAGGAGGAGCTCGGCGCCAGCCGGACCCTGCCGGTGCTCCAGGCGCTTCACGAGCGGCACCCCGGAGCGCGCTTCCGGCTGGTCATCGGGACCGACATCCTGCCGGACACGCCCAAGTGGCACCGGTGGGACGAGGTCGCCCGGCTGGCCCCGCCCCTGGTGGTCGGCCGCGCCGGCCACGAGCCCCCGGCGGACCTCCTCGCGGAGCACGGCTTGGACGCCCTGCCGCTGACCATGCCCGAGCTGAGCTCGACCGAGGTCCGCCGGCGCCTGGGCGCCGGCGAGTCGGTCACCGGGATGGTCCCCACCGCCGTGGCCGAGTACGTGCGGGACCGCGGTCTCTACGAGGTCGCGTGAAGGTCGCGGTCTTCGGGCGCGGCCGAGTGGGCCGAGCCCTCGCCCGGGCCCTCGCGGTCGAGGCCCGATCCGCACGCGGGCCGATCGCGGCGGTCGAGGCCGAGGTGGTGGTGCTGGCCGTGCCCGACGCGGCCATCGAGGACGCCGCGCGCGTGGTCCTCGCGGCCGCCGCGGGTTCCCCGGTCGTGCTGCACTGCGCCGGCGCCCGCGGTGTCGACGCCTATGGGCCGCTCCCCGGCGAGCGCCGCGACGTGGCCTTCGGCGCGCTCCACCCCCTGGTCAGCTTCGCCCACCCCGAGCGCCCCCCGACCCTCGGGGGCACCTCCTTCGCGGTGGCCGGCCCGCCCCGCGCCCGGGCCGCCGGGCGGGAGCTCGCCGAGCGCTGCGGCGCCCAGCCCATGGGCCGCGGTCCCGCGGGCATCCACGGCCCCGCGTACCACGCGGCGGCGGCGTTGGTGGCCAACGGCGCCGCCGCGCTGGCCTTCGTCGGGGTGGGCATCCTGCGCGGCGAGGGCCTGAGCAAGCGCGCCGCCGAAGAAGCCCTCGGGGCGCTGTTGATCAGCGTGGGCGAGAACGTGCGCACCCTGGGCGTCCCGGCCGCGCTGACCGGCCCGGTGATGCGCGGCGACCGCGAGACCGTGCGGCGCCATCGGGCCGCGCTCGGCCGCGGCAACGACGCCCGCCGCGCCTACGATGCGCTGGTGCCGCTCATCGAGCGCTGCGCGGCCGCGCTTCAGCGCAAGCCGAAGTAGACCAGCGCGCCCACGGCGAGACAGGCGACCAGGAGCGCCAGGTACCAGCTGGGCGAGAAGGGCTCCGGCGCCACCGACGGACGCTGGGAGGGCCGCTGCGACGGACGCTGCGAGGGCCGCTGCGACGGACGCAGGCTCGGCGGGCGCTGACTCGGGTCGCCGGCGCACTCGCTGGCGCGCGCGGGCTTCGCGAGCTCGAGGGGCTCCTCCTGTTCGAGCTCCGCGGGCGGCGGGACCACCAGGTCCATGGGGAGCGCCGGGGCCTTGGGCACCGCGAAGTCGGCCATCGGCCCCGAGGGCGGCGGCGGCGCCGAGGAGGGGCCGAAGCTGGCGAAGTCGGCGCCCTCGTCGAAGGCGCGCGCGGACTTCTCGTTGGCCCGGCGCAGCGAGATGATGGCGTCGGCGAAGCGGTCGGTGAGGAAGCTGGCGAAGCGGAGCGGCGAGGCCATCAACCGGTTGGCCATGGCGTACTCCTCGAGGGCGTCCAGCATGGCCGCGGCGCTCTCGAAGCGCTGCTCGCGGTCGGGGGCCAGGGCTCGGTCGAGGATGGCCTGGAGCGCCGGCTGGTCGGGGAGCCCGCGCTCGGGGAGTGGCGGGACCTCGGCGGCGCGGGCCTGGGCCAGCATCTCGTCTTCGGTGCCCTTGTAGAGCCGACGGCCGGCGCAGAGCTCCCAGAGCACGATGCCGGCGGCGAAGACGTCGGCGCGGGCGTCGAGGTCCTCGCCCCGCGCATGCTCCGGGGACATGTAGGCGCTCTTGCCGGCCACCCGGGCGCGGGCCACCGCGCCGCCGTCGAGGCCGTCCATCTGCAGGGCGCGGGCGATGCCGAAGTCGCAGAGCTTCACCTCGCCCTCGAAAGAGATCAGCACGTTCGAGGGCGAGACGTCGCGGTGCACCAGCCCGAGGCCGTGGCCCTCGTCGTCGCGGGCGCGGTGGGCGTAGTCGAGGCCCTTGAGGGACTCGCGCACGATGAGGAGCGCGAACTCGGCGGGGAGCCCCACCCGCTCCTTGGAGAGCCGCCGGAGGAGCTGGTTGAGGTCGAAGCCCTCGACGTACTCCATACCGATGAAGAGCCGGTCGTCCGCGGCCTCGTCGCGACCGAGATCGAAGACCTGCACCACGTTGGCGTGGCTGAGCTGGGCGGCCAGCTTGGCCTCCCGGCTGAGCATCTCCGCGAAGCGCTCGTCGTTGGAGAGGTGCGGGAGGATCTCCTTGATGACGCAGAGCCGGGACCCGCCCAGGGAGTTGCGCATCCGCGCCAGGAAGATGTCCGCCATGCCGCCGCGACCGATGTGGTCGAAGAGCACGTAGCGGCTCACCTCGCGCGGAAGACGGCCGCCCTCGGGGTGGCTCCCCGAGCTCTCCGCGGCGCCCGCGAGCCCCTGGCTCACGACCGATCCCCCGTGTCTTCGCTGATCCCCTGCATGCGAGCGGCCCCGCGGGGCCGGTGCCGACCCCGAGGGGCGGTGATGGCACCGACGCTGCGATCTCGCAACACGAGCGGATCAGGCGTAAGCGGCCGCGCGAGCGCGGGTCCGCGCCTCGGGGCGCTCGACGCGGATGGTCGCGCCCTCGCCCACGAGGTGGAGCGCGTCCACGGAGCCCTGCTCGAGGAGCACGTTGGCCACCGGCGCCTCGACCAGGCGACCGACGATCCGGCGCATGGGCCGGGCTCCCAGCGAGGGATCGAAGCCCCCGGCGTCGAGGAGGGCCTCGATGGCGGCGCCGTCCCAGGTGAGCGTGACGCCACGACCGGCGAGCTTGGTGGCCAGCTCGGTCAGCATGCGGCGCGCGACCTCGGCGACCTCGACGCGCTCGAGCGGCGCGAAGACCAGGGGCTCGTCGATGCGGTTCCAGAGCTCGGGGGGCATGGCCGCCCGGGCCGCGGCCACCACCCGATCCCGCGGGTCGGGGGCGGAGCCGGCGGCGGGACCGCCGAAGCCGATGCTCTTCCGCGGCGCCGGCGTGTGGGCGCCGAGGTTGGAGGTCATCACGATGATGGTCTTGGTGAAGTCCACGGTGCGGCCCTTGCCGTCCGTGAGCCGGCCTTCGTCGAGGAGGGCCAGGAGCGCCAGGAGCACGTCGGGGTGGGCCTTCTCGATCTCGTCGAGGAGGACGAGCTGATGGGGCCGGCGCCGGACGCTCTCGGTGAGCTGTCCGCCGGCGTCGTGGCCGACGTAGCCGGGGGGCGCGCCCAGGATGCGCGAGACGGCGTGGCGCTCGCCGAGCTCGCTCATGTCGATGCGGGTCATCGGGCTGCCGGGGAAGAAGACCTCGCTGAGGGCCTCGGCGAGCAGGGTCTTGCCCACGCCGGTGGGACCCAGGAAGAGGAAGGTGCCCAGGGGCCGGCGGCCCTTGAGGCCCGCGGCGCCCTTGCGCAGGGCGTCGGCGACCCGGGCGCGGATGGGTTCGTGACCCACCACGCGCTCGGCGAGGAGCCCCTCGAGCTGGAGGAGGCGCTCGCCGTCTTTCTGGAGCAGGCGCTCCGGCGGCAGGCCCGCCCGCTCCCCGACGACGTCGGCGACGGCGGCGGCGTCCACGCGCTCGGCGCCCCGGCGGCGGGCCCGAGCGGCGGCGAGGTCGAGGGCCCCGATGGCCTTGTCGGGTAGGTGTCCGTCGCTGAGGAAGCGAGCGGTGAGCTCGATGGCCGCGTCGAGCGCGTCGGCGCCGATGGCCAGCCCGTGGTGGTCCTCGTAGCGCGGGGCGATGCCGCCCAGGATGGCCCGGCAGGCCTCCACGCTGGGCTCGCCCACGCGGACGGCGGAGAAGCGCCGCACCAGGGCGGGGTCCTTCTCGAAGCGCAGGCGGTACTCGCGCTCGGTGGTCGCACCCACGCAGGGGAGCTCGCCCCGCGCCAGGGCGGCCTTGAGCTCGTGGGCCAGATCGTCCGGCCCGCCGTCCCCGCCGGCGATCCCGTGGATCTCGTCGATGAAGAGGATCACGCGGCCCTCGGAGCGGGTGACCTCTTCGCGGAGCGTCTCCAACTTCTGGCTCAGCGCGCCGCGGACGCCGGTGCCCTTCACCAGGCTGCCCGCGCTGACCTCGATGAGGACCCGCTCGCCGAGGCCGCCGTCGCCGGCGACCAGACGCTGGGCCAGGCCCTCGGCGATGGCGGTCTTGCCGACGCCGGGCGGACCGACGAGCACCGGGTTGTTGGCGCGGCGGCGCGCGAGGATGTCGAGGACCTGGTCGATCTCGTCGTCGCGACCGATGACCGGGTCGAGGGCGCCGTCGTCGGCCAGGGCGCTGAGGTTGCGGCCGATCTGCGAGAGGAGCGGGAAGCGCCGCGGGTCGAGGTGGAAGCGGAGCGCGGGGTTCTCGGCAGTGGGCGTGTCGGCAGCGCGCGTGTCGGCAGCGCGCGCTTCGACCGGGGCCTCGGCCAGCACGGGCGCGCTCGGCGGCGGCGCGATGGGGCCCTCGCCACGGCGGGCGGCGGGCCGGGTAGTCGTGCGGCGCACGTTGGGGCGGGGCGTCTTGGCGGCGGTCCGCTCGGGGCGCTTGGGAAGCTGGCTGCGCTTGGGGAGCTCGGGGGCTTCCGTCCGCTCGGGGGTCAGGCTCGCTTCGGGCGTGCTGGCCGGGGGGCGGCGCGGGTCGCGCCGACCGTGCCAGTCGCGGGAGGCCTGGACCGGGCGCGGCTTGGCGATCTCTTCGCGGGTGGTCCCGGTGACGCTCTCCAGGAGCCGGGCGTGCACGCGGGAGGGCCCGGTGCCCATCTTCTGCAAGCTGCGGTGCCCGGCCGTTCGCGTATCACGGGTGATGGCCAGCAGGAGGTGCAGCGCGGAGGGCTCCTCGCCGTGGTCGCGGGCGATCTGCAGCGAGCGCTCGAGGGTCCGGTCCAAGGTGGACGAGGTCTCGGGGTCGACCACCTTGAGGGCGTTGAGGAGATCGGTCTCGCGAACCCCCTGACCGGAGAGGAGCGCGGACTCGGGGCCGCCGCCCTGCAGCATGACCAGGAGCAAGTGCGCCGTGTTCGGCTTCTGTCCTCGACGCTGGGCCGCGCGGCGCGCGCGCGCCACCAGGCCGTTCAAGCTGGTTCCCGATGCCATTTCGCCTCCCGGTGCCGTGTTCGCCCGGGACCGAAGCGACGAAATGCGTCGTCGTTGCGGCCCTTTGGCACCTCCCTCCGACTAACCGGAAGCGCTCGCGGGGCTCAACTTTCCTACCGAATGAATACCGCGGTGGGCGACCCGTCGGAGGGGCTCCCCGAGGTGGGGCGCCGGATGTGCTAGTTTCCGGCACAGCCGGATTCAGGTGGAGCGCGGGTGGCGCTCCGAGTCGTCCGATGGAGAGAGCATGAGAGACATGGTGAAGCGGTTCCGCAGCATTTCCCTGGGGCCCTGGCTCCTCGCGGGAGCGGCCCTGGTGTTGGTCGCCGGCGCGAGTGGGTACGCCCTGAAGCCCCCGGCGGCGGAGGGTCAGCGCCTCCGCGCCCAGGTCTACATCACGCAGCACCGCATCCCCCGAAACGTCTCCGAGCGGGGTCTCATCGGGTTCGCGCGCAGCCATCGGGCGCGCCGGCTCCGGGAGACCACCGAGCAGCCCATCCCCGAGCGGCAGTGGAAGGGCGACATGGTCGTCGCGTTCAACCGGCCGGTGGGGGACCTGGAGTTCCAGGCGCTCTTCTACGACATCGAGGGGGGCACCCGGAACTTCATCGGGCCGCCGCTGAGCGTCTTCCTGAACAACCGCGACGACAAGACCTTCGTGCAGCGGATTCGCCTCGAGCGGCCGCAGTTCAAGCCGAACAACCGGTACGAGATCGTGATCACCGTGCGCCGCCAGGAGGTGGGGCGGGCCCGCTTCGAGACCATCGGCGAGCGCGTGCAGCACTCGGGTGAAGTCAGCTTCTGAGCGAGGGCGACGTCAGTCGACGAGGGCGGCCCCGGTGGGGTCGCCCTTTGTCGTGGGCGGCGGGGATTCGTGGGCGCGGGGAAATGACGACGATGACGACGATCGTCCCCGAAAGACGACAATGACGACGATCGTCCCGGTTAGATGCAGAGGTCGAGGACGAGGCGCTGGAGGACGACGTCGTCGGGTTCCTTGCTGCCCTTGAGGAGCAGGTCGCTCGCGGCCAGGGCGGCGAAGGCGCGCTCGAGGTCTTCGAGGCGGAAACGGCGCGCCGCTTCCGTGAGCGCGGCGGCCTTGAAGGGCGGCGCGCCAGCGGCGGAGGTGGCGTCGCGGCCGGTCATCCCGCTGGCCAGCGCACCGCGCATCCGCGCGACCACCCGGAGTTGGCGGCTCACCAAGGCCAGGATGCGCAGCGGAGGTTCCCGCGCGGCCAGGAGCGACGCCGCCGCGGCCGTGGCCTTGCGCGCGTCCCGGAGGCTGATGGCGTCGACGAGCTGCCAGACGGTGTCCACCCGGACCCGGCTCACGGTGGCCTCGACGGCCGCGACGTCGATGCGCTGGCCGGGCCCCACATAGAGCGAGAGCCGCTCCAGGGCGTCCTCGAGGGCCGACAGATCTTCGCCGATGGCGTCCACCAGGGCGTGGGCGGCGTCCGAGGGGAGCGGGTGACCCTTGGCCTGGGCCTCGCGGACCGCGAGCTGCCGCACGGCGGGGAGCTTCAGGGGCTTGGCGTCGAAGCGCGCCCCGGCCTTCTTGGCGGCGCGGCTGAGCTTCCCGTTCCCGTCGAGCTTGGCGGCCACCAGGACCACGCAGGCCTCGGGCGCGGGGTCCTTGAGGTAGTCGGCGAGGACGGCGTGGGAGTCGCCGCGCATGGCGTCCACCCGGCGCACCAGGACGAAGCGCCGGTCGGCCATCATGGGCATGGTCCGGGCGGCGTTGACCACCGTGCGGCCGTCGGTCTGGTCCCCCTGGAAGAGATCTTCGTTGAAGCCCGCGATGCCCTGGGAACCCACCGTGGCCTTCTTGGCCGCGGCGATGGCCCGCTCGACCAGCAGGGTCTCGGTGCCCACCAGGACCAGCACGGGGCGCACCTTGCCGGTGTCGAGCTCCTGGAGCGCCTTGTCGATCTCCGCCACGGCGTTGGGCTACCACCCCCTCGCCACGGCGCCAAGCCCGCACGAGGGCCGGGCTTCTTGACCCGCGTGGCGGCCCCGTGGTCCGGTGCGCCATGGGCAAGGCCATCGGCATCGGTGCGGTTCTCTTCGTGGTCCTCTCGCTGGGGACCTGGGCGCTCCTGACCAACGCGCACATCGACATCTTCCCGTGCACCACCTACCCGGGGTACGAGGCGCCGTGCGGCGCGCCCCAGTCGGGGATGTGCTCGATGATGGCGATCTACCGCGACGAGCCCTGCTCCCCCGAGCTGGGCGGCGGCGGCTACGGCGTCGCGCTCCTGGTCATGATCTTCCTGCCGGCGATCGTCGCCGGGCTGGTGGCCCGCAAGTTCCGCGGCCCCCGCCCGGCCGCCTGATCCCTCTCGGGGCTCCCCGGGTCCCCGGACGACACCAGACCCCACAACGAGAAAAGGCGCCCCTCGCGGGACGCCTCTTCGTTGCGAGCGCCGAGCGCTCAGGCCATCGCGGCGACCTGCGTGGACAGGCGCGAGATGTACCGGGAGCCGGTCTTGCGGTGGTAGACGCCCTTGCTGACCGCCGAGTCGATGCGGCGGACGGCCTTGGCCAGCGCCTCCTGAGCGGCGCTCTTGTCGCCGGCCTCGATGGCCAGGCGGACGGCCTTCACGGTGCCGCGGGTGGTGGCGCGGACGTGCTTGTTACGGGCGGTGCGCTTGATGGTCTGACGAATGCGCTTCTTGGAGGAGGCGTGGTTGGCCATGGGTCTGTGCTTTCGGAAAACGAAGCCCCTCCGAGCCCGAAGGGGGAAATGAGAGCGGCGAGATAGCCGGGCCCCTCCCACCTGTCAAGGCGAGGAGGAGCCTTGGGCACTATCGGGCCTCCGCCAACTGGATTCCCGCGGCGGGCAGGTACGCGTTGCGGGCGTAGTCGAGGACCATGCGGTCGGAGTTGAAGCGCCAGGCGAGCGTGGCCATCGACCGACGAATGCGGGCGATCCACGCCTGGGGCAGGCCGTCGTGGCGCTCGTAGTAGAGGGGCGCGACCTCGTCCTGGAGGACCGCCAGGAGGGACTCGCCGTCCCGCTCGTCCTGCAGCCGATGATCGCGGTGGACCTGGCCATCGCCGATCGCGAAGCCGTTGGTGCCGTCCCAGCCCTCGGCCCACCAGCCATCCAGGATGGAGCAGTTGAGGCCGGCGTTGAGCACCACCTTCTGGCCGCTGGTACCCGAGGCCTCCAGCGGGCGCCGCGGGTTGTTGAGCCACACGTCGACGCCGGCGGTCAGGGCCCGGCCCACGGCGATGTCGTAGCCGCCGAGGAGGATCACCTTGCCCAGGAAGCGCGGATCCCGCGCCACACCGTGGATCTTCTGGATGAGCTTCTTGCCGCCCTCGTCCCGCGGGTGGGCCTTGCCGGCGAAGACGAAGCGCATCGGGCGCTCGGCGTCGTTCACCAGGGCGTCCAGCCGGTCGAGGTCCTGGAAGAGGAGCGTGGCCCGCTTGTAGGTGGCGAAGCGCCGGGCGAAGCCGATCACCAGGGTCTGCGGGTCGAGGGCGTCCTCGAGGGCGGCCACGATCTCGGCGCCCTCCCCGCGCTCCCGGGCTTCCCGGCCCGCGCGCTCGCGGACGAAGCGCAGGAGCCCTTCCTTGAGGCCGGTGCGCAGATCCCAGAGGGCCTGGTCGTCGGCCTCCTCGATGAGCTCCCAGGTCTCCGGGTCCTCCTGGGCGGCCTCCCAGCCGTGGCCCAGCACGTCGTCCAGGAAGCGCCGGGTCCGGGGCGCCATCCAGCTCGGCACGTGCACGCCGTTGGTGATGTGCCCGATCGGGATCCGGTGCAGGGGAGTGCCCGGCCAGAGCTGCTTCCACATCTGCCGGCTGACCCGACCGTGGAGGAAGGAGACGCCGTTGACCCGCTGCGCCACCCGGAGGGCCAGCACGGTCATGCAGAAGGAGGGCTCGCCGTGGAACTCCACCCGGCCCTTGCCCTCGATGGCCTCGCCTTCGGAGCCCAGCGCCAGGAGCGCGGCGTCGTCGAGGCCCAGGCGCGCGCCCAGCGGCCGGAGGTGCTCGAGGGTCAGATCGTGGGGGAAGCGATCGTGCCCGGCGGGCACCGGGGTGTGGGTGGTGAAGATCGTGGTGCTGGCGGTCTCTTCGAGGGCCTCCTCGAAGGACGCGCCCTCGTTCTCCATGCGCCGCGCCGCGGCCTCCAGGCCGGCGAAGGCGCAGTGGCCCTCGTTGAGGTGCATCACCGAGGGCTGGATCCCGAGGGCCTCCAGGGCGCGGACGCCACCGACCCCGAGGAGGAGCTCCTGGCGGATCCGCTGGCGGCTGCCGCCCGCGTAGAGTCGGTGGGTGAGCTCCCGATCCTCGGCGGGGTTCGCGTCGACGTCGCTGTCCAAGAGGAAGAGGCGCACCCGGCCGACCCGGGCTTCCCAGACCTGCGCGGCGATGGCGCCGCCCTCGGTCTCCACCGAGACCCGCACCGGCTCGCCGACGGCGTCCAGGGCAGGCCGGAGCCCCTTGGATTCCGGGGGGTAGGAGGGGTAGTCCTCCTGCTGCCAGCCCTCGCCGTCGATGCGCTGCTGGAAGTAGCCCTCGCGGTAGAGGAAGCCCAGGCCCACCAGCGGGAGGCCGAGGTCCGAGGCGCTCTTCAGGTGGTCGCCGGCGAGCACACCGAGGCCGCCGGAGTAGATCGGGAGCGACTCGTGGATCCCGAACTCCATCGAGAAGTACGCGACCGGGCGCGCGCGCAGGAGACCGACATCCAGCGAGCTCTCGTCGGTGTGGAGCATCCGCTCCTGGTCGGCGGCGAGCTCCGCGATGCGGTCCTCGAGGCCCGCCCGGCGCACGGCGGCGGCGAGGGCCTCGGCGTCCATCGCCGCCAGGAGCGCGTGGGGATCGTGGTTCGACGTCTCCCAGCGCTCCGGGTCCAGGGCACGAAAGACGCTGGACCCCTCGCGGCTCCAGCACCAGGACAGGTTCCCCGCGAGCGAACGGAGCGTCTGCACGATGTCGGTCATGGTGGCGACACCTCCCACCTCGGCAACCCTGGGTCAAGCGCTCCCCCCGCCCGTCGCGAAGATGCCCCATTCACCGCGAAATCCCACGACAATCCGCCGGTTTGACGCCTCGCTGGGCGTGCTATGGTCGCCGCGCGCATGACTCGTACGCTGGTCACTGCCGGGCTCCTCGCGGCCGTCTGGGTCGCCTGGTCGTGGCACTTCGAGCCGCTGATCGTCGGCTTCGGTGTCGTCGCGGTGGCGCTCACCGTCTTCCTCGCGCGCCGGCTCCAGGTGCTCGACGAGGAGACCGTCCCCTTCGAGATCAACCTGCGCCTCTTCGTCTACCTGCCCTGGCTCGCCTGGGAGGTGGTCAAAGCCAACTGGCAGGTGGCCAAGGTCATCCTGAACCCCAAGCTGCCCATCCGGCCCCACCTGATCCGGGTCCCCGCCGACCAGCGGACCACGCTGGGCAAGGTGATCCTGGCCAACACGATCACCATCACGCCGGGGACCATCAGCCTCGACCTGCGCGACGGGGTCATCCTGGTGCACTGCCTGGACGACGATCTGGCCGACCAGGACTCCAGCGGCACCAGCAGCCGGATGATCCACTTCCTGGAGAAGCGGGTCCACGAGGATCACCCGCCCGAGGAGGGCGAGGCCTGATGCCCGCGTGGAGTCATCTGGTCTTCTGGGGCGCCTCGATCGCCATCGTGGTCACGATGGCGCTGGCGCTCCTGCGCTCGATCGTGGGTCCGACCACCTACGACCGCATCCTGGCCCTCAACTCCTTCGGCACCAAGACGGTGCTGCTCATCGCCGTGGCCGGGTTCCTCACCGGGCGCCCCGAGTGGCTCGATCTCGCCATCGTCTACGCGCTGATCAACTTCATCGGCACCCTCGCGGTGCTCCGCTTCTCCAAGTACGGCTCCCTGGCCGCCGAGGCCCCCCTCGACGAGGGCGAGGCCCCCGAGCGCCCGCCGGAGGCCAGCACGTGAGCGAGGTCCTGGCCATCATCGGCACCGTCTTCATCGCCGGCGGCGCCTTCTTCAGTCTGGTGGGCGGTCTGGGCCTGGTGCGCCTCCCCGACTTCTACACCCGCTGCCACGCGGCGGGCATGACCGACAGCGCCGGCGCCGCCGGGGTGCTGGTGGGGCTCTGCTTCTTCGCCGAGCCGCTGGTGGTGGTGAAGCTCCTCACCGTGGTGGCCTTCATCTGGCTCAGCAGCGTGGTCTCCACCCACGCCCTGGTGAAAGCGGCCTACGCGCGCGGCGTGAAGTTGGTGAACCCCCGGGTTCGCGACTGGACCGTGCCGCCTTCGGCGCGCCCCTCCGCGGTGGGCGAGGCCCCGGTGGCCATCCCCAAGGCGGCCAAGGTCCCCACCCTCGACGCGCCCGGCGACCAGGACGACGACGAGTCTGGCGAAGCTGACGACGAGGAGCCGAGCCGATGATCGAGCTCCCCCTCGAGGCGGTCCTCTTCGTCTTCCTGCTGATCGTCGGCATCGTCGTCGGCCGGCTGCGCAACCTCTTCGGCGCGGCGATGCTCACCGGCATCTTCAGCTTCCTCTCCGCGGGCCTCTTCACCCTGATGACCGCGGTGGACGTGGCCTTCACCGAGGCCGCGGTGGGCGCGGGCATCTCCACGGTGCTCTTCCTGGCCACCCTGGCCCTCACCGACGACACCGAGAAGCCCTCCGAGCGGAGCTGGTTGGCCATCGGGGTGGTGACCCTGACGGCCATCGCGCTCTTCTTCGGGCTCTTCGACATGCCCGGCTATGGCGATCCCGACGCGCCCATCCACGGCGGCGTCGGCAAGCACTACCTGGAGCACTCCTGGGCGGAGATCGGTCTGCCCAACGTCGTCACCAGCGTCCTGGCCAGCTACCGCGGCTACGACACCTTCGGCGAGCTCGCCGTGGTGTTCACCGCCGGCATCGGCGTCACCCTGCTGCTCCGCTCCAAGAGCGCCCAGATGGGCGACGACAAGGCCCCCATCCCCTTCCGCAGCCGCGCCCCCTACGTGCGCGAGATGCCCATCGTCCGCGCGGTGGCCAAGGTGATGCTCCCCTTCATCCTGCTTTTCGCGCTCTACGTGCAGGCCCACGGGGACTTCGGGCCCGGCGGCGGCTTCCAAGCCGGCGTGGTCTTCGCCGCCGGCTTCGTGCTCTACGGGCTCGTCTGGGGCCCCCGGGCCCTGCAGCGCGTCGCTCGGGAGCGCTTCCTGGAGACCGGTATGGCGGTGGGTCTCCTGATGTACGGCGGCGTCGGCGTGGCCGCGCTCTTCATGGGCGGCACCTTCCTCGATTACTCCGCCTTCACCCCGGAGCACCCGCAGCACGGCCAGCACTGGGGCATCTTCCTGGTGGAGCTGGGCGTGGGGCTCACCGTCAGCGCGGTGATGCTGGTGATCTACTTCGTGTTCACCGCGCGGCCCCGGAGTCGCGCCGAGCGCAACCGCCAGGCCGGGAGCATCCACCCGCCGCGGCTCACGCTCCCCGAAGTCCCCGAGCTCCGCGCCAGCGACGACGAGGGGGCGCCGTGACCCTCGCGACCCACTGGCACTACTTCGTGGTGATCGCGCTGATGATGACCGGCCTGCACCTGGTCATCGCGCGGAACAACTACGTGAAGAAGCTAATGGGCCTCAGCATCTTCCAGGTCTCGGTGATCATGCTCTACGTCTCCATGGGCAAGGTCCACGGCGGCACCGCCCCGGTCTACGTCATGGGCGAGAACGGCGAGCCGGATCTCGGCGTGGTCTATTCGAGCCCCGTGCCCCACGTCCTGATGCTGACCGCCATCGTGGTCGGCGTCGCCACCATGGCCCTGGGTCTGGCCATCGTGGTCCGCATCAAAGAGACCTACGGCACCATCGAGGACGACGAGGTCATCGAGAAGGACCGCCAAGAAGAAGAGGCGTTGGCCGACCGATGAGGGAGCTCGCCGTCCACTTCCCGGTGCTGCTCGTGGTGGTGCCGCTGCTGACCGCGCCCATCCTGGCGCTGGTGCGCCACCGGCACGCCACCCGGGTGCTCGCGCTCCTGGCCGCGGCCTGCACCGCGGCCATCGGCTGGGGTCTGGTCTGGGCCGCCCACGAGCAGACCGAGCCGCTCTCCTACCAACTCGGCGGGGGGGCCCC
>DCLA01000033.1:10461-41029 GCA_002320815.1 Myxococcales bacterium UBA1660 | reverse complement strand
CTCTCCTACCAACTCGGCGGGTGGGCCCCGCCGGTCGGCATCGAGTACGTGGTCAGCCAGGCCAGCGCCTTCGTCGTCGGCGTGGTGAGCACGGTCGCCTTCTTCGCGCTCTTCCTGGGCTCCCGGGAGACCCGCCACGAGGTCACCGACGACCAGGAGCACCTCTTCTACGCCGCGTACCTGCTCTGTCTGGCCGGGCTCCTGGGCATGGCCATCACCGGCGACGCCTTCAACGTCTTCGTCTTCCTGGAGATCAGCTCGCTCTCCAGCTACGCGCTGGTGGCGATGGGCAACCGGCGGCGCGCCTTCAGCGCGGCCTTCAACTACCTGATCCTGGGCACCATCGGCGGCACCTTCGTGCTCATCGGCATCGGCCTGCTCTACCAGGTCACCGGCACCCTCAACGCCCAGGACATCGCCCAGCGGGTCCAGACCCTGGAGAACGTCGCCCACGACACCCACAACCGGACCCTGCTGGTGGCCTTCGCCTTCATGGTCGTCGGGCTCGGGCTGAAGCTGGCGGTCTTCCCGCTGCACCAGTGGCTGCCCGGGGCCTACGCCGAGGCCCCCGCCGCGGTCAGCGCCTTCCTCGCCGGCACCGCCACCAAGGTCATCTACTTCCAGCTCCTGCGGACCACGGTGGTCTTCTTCGGCGCGGCCCACGTCTTCGGCGCGCTGCGCTTCGGCTCCCACGTCCTCATGCCGCTCTCGGTGGTGGGCATGTTCGTGGGCTCGCTGGCCGCCGTGTACCAGCCCACCCTGAAGCGGATGCTGGCCTACTCCTCGGTGGGCCAGGTCGGCTACCTCACCCTGGCGCTCTCCTTCGGCACCGAGGAGGGCGTCACCGCTGGCCTCCTGCACCTCGGCGCCCACGCGCTGACCAAGGCCGGGCTCTTCGTGGTGGTGGCCGTCATCGTCGCCGGCATCGGCTCGAACCGCATCGGAGCCCTGGCGGGCCTCGGCAAGCGCATGCCCCTGACGGCGTTTGCCTTCGTGCTCGGCGGCGTGGGGCTCATCGGTGTCCCCGGCACCGCGGGCTTCATCAGCAAGTGGGCCCTGCTCCAGGCCGCCTTCGACAGCGAGCACTACGTGGTCGCCGGGCTGGTCCTCCTGAGCAGCCTGGTCGCCGTGGTCTACGTCTGGCGCATCGTGGAGGTGATGTACTTCCGCGCGCCCGACCCGGACGCCGCGCCCATCACCTTCGGCCGCACCGTGGAAGACAAGCTGGCGATCACCGCCGCCGTGGTGCTCCTCGGGGCGACACTGGTCTTCGGGCTCTTCCCGGCGCAGGTCCACGAGCTCGCCGCCGACGCCGCCCATCAGCTCTTCCTCGAGCCCGAGGCGGTGGTCTCCCCGCTCCCGGTCCACGGAGGCGCGCACCGATGAGCCCCGCCTGGACCATCGGTCTCTGCCTGGCCATGCCCGTCGTGGGCGCGCTCCTGGTGGCCCTCACCGGTCGCTGGCCCAACGTCCGCGAGGGGATGACCGCGCTGGCCAGCCTGGCCACCCTGGCGCTGGTGACCACCCTGGTGGGTCCGGTGCTCGGCGGCGAGCAGCCCGAGTGGCTGGTCGTGGCCGACCTCCTCCCCGGGGTCCCCTTGGCCTTCCGGGTCGAGCCCCTGGGGATGCTCTACGCCCTGGTGGCCGCCGGGCTCTGGCCGGTGACCAGTCTCTACGCCGTGGGCTACATGCGCGGGCACCACGAGACCAACCAGACGCGCTTCTTCGTGTGCTTCGCGCTGGCCATCTTCGCCGCGCTGGGCATCGCCTTCGCCGCGAACCTGGGGACCCTCTTCTTCTTCTACGAGGTGCTCACCCTGAGCACCTACCCGCTGGTCACCCACCACCAGAACCCCGAGGCCCGGCGCTCGGGGCGCATCTACCTGGGGATCCTCATCGGGACCTCGGTGGGCCTCCTGCTCCTGGCCATCGCCTGGACCTACGCCAAGGCGGGCACCCTGGACTTCCGCGCCGGCGGCATCCTGGCCGGCAACGTCGCGCCGGCGGCCCTCCCCCTGCTCCTGGGTCTGTACGCCTACGGCTGCGGCAAGGCGGCGCTGATGCCCCTGCACCGCTGGCTGCCCAACGCGATGGTCGCGCCCACCCCGGTGAGCGCGCTCCTGCACGCGGTGGCGGTCGTGAAGGCCGGCGTGTTCTCCATCTTGAAGATCGTCGTCTACGTCTTCGGCATCGATCTGCTGGCCGAGACCGGCGCCAGCGAGTGGCTCATGTGGGTGGCCACCTTCACGCTGCTCATGGGGTCCCTCATCGCCTTCCGGCAGGACAACCTGAAGGCGCGCCTGGCGTACTCCACCATCGCCCAGCTGGCCTACATCGTCCTGGGCGCGGCGCTGGTCACCCCCGAGGGGATCATCGGCGGCGGGCTGCACATCGCCACCCACGCGGTCGGCAAGATCACCCTCTTCTTCTGCGCCGGCGCCATCATGGTCGCCGCCCACAAGAAGAACGTGAGCGAGCTCGACGGCCTGGGACGCACCATGCCGTTGACCATGGGCGCCTTCTTCGTGGCCAGCCTGAGCATCATCGGCGTCCCGCCCCTCGGCGGGAGCTGGAGCAAGTGGTTCCTGGCCCTGGGCGCGGCCGACGAGCACGCCGTCTTCGTGGCGGCGCTGATGATCTCCTCGCTGCTCAACATCGGCTACCTCATCCCCATCCCCATCCGGGCCTTCTTCTTCCCGCCGAAGCCCGACGACCACGGCGGCCACGGCGAGGACCACGGGGACCACGGCCACGGCCACGCGCACACCCATGAGGGCCCGGGGGGCCACGGGCGCACCGGCCTCCTCGCCGGCGAGGCGCCCTGGGCGTGCGTCGTGCCCCTCTGCCTGACCGCCGCCGGCTGCGTGGCCCTCTTCTTCCTCGCGCACCTGGTGGTGCGCCTCATCGCCCCCATCACCGGAGGTGCCGGATGAGCCACCCGCACGGCCGCGAGCCGCTCCCGCCCTCCTGGGTCGAACGCCACGTCGGGCTGATCGTCAAGATCACCGTCGCCGTCTGCGTCCTGCTCCTGGTGGCCGACGTGGTCTTCCACTTCGTGGGCCACAAGCACGTCCACTTCGCCATCGAAGCCTGGCCGGCCTTCTACGCCGTGGTCGGCTTCATCTCCTACGTCGGCCTGGTCCTCACCGCCAAGCAGCTGCGCAAGCTGGTGATGCGCCCGTTGGACTTCTACGGCGAAGCGGTCCCCGACCCCGAGCCCCCCAGCCCGGAGCTCCAGCCCCAGCAGGAGGAGGCCCTGGCCCGCGGCCTGGAGCTCGAG
Organism: Myxococcales bacterium UBA1660; assembly: GCA_002320815.1. Taxonomy (GTDB): domain Bacteria; phylum Myxococcota_A; class Polyangia; order Polyangiales; family Houyiibacteriaceae; genus UBA1660. The sequence continues at coordinate 37,749 of DCLA01000033.1, read as the reverse complement.
GGTGAGCCCCAGGAAGACCCCGAGCGCGACGAGGAAGACCTCGAAGGCGACGAAGGCGACGAGGACGCGGAAGGCGCCGACGAACCCGAGGGCGCTCCGAGCGACGACGACGAGTCCGGCGACGGCGAGGAGGCGGTCCGATGAAGGACTTCGCCGAGCTCCTCTTCCCCGGCGAGCTGATGCTCCTGGGTGCCCTCCTGGTCCCCCTGGTGCGCGGCAAGCTGCGCAGCGCCCTGGTGGTGCTCCTGCCGATCCTCAGCCTGGGTCAGCTCCTCCTGCTCGACCTCGGGCACGACGCGACCACCACCCTGGCCGGCTTCCACCTGCACCTGGTGCGGGTGGACTCGCTCAGCCGGATCTTCGGCATCGTCTTCCACATCGCCGCGGTGCTCTGCTGCATCTACGCGCTGCACGTGAAGAAGGCCCTGGAGCACGTGGCCACCCTGGTCTACGCGGGCTCGGCCATCGCGGCGACCTTCGCCGGGGATCTCATCTCGCTCTTCGTCTTCTGGGAGCTCACCGCCCTCAGCAGCGTGTTCCTCATCTGGGCCCGCGGTCTGACCGATCCCGCGCGCAAGGAGCGCGCCTACCGGGTGGGCATGCGCTACCTGATCGTGCAGGTGGGCTCCGGCGTGCTGCTCCTCATGGGGATCCTGCTGCACCTCTCGGACACCGGGAGCTACTCCTTCGTCCGCATGGGCCTCGAGGCCTCCCGGGGCGCCCCCTTCATCTTCGTGGCCTTCGGAATCAAGGCCGCCTTCCCGCTGCTCCACAACTGGGTCCAGGACGCCTACCCCGAGGCCACCGTCAGCGGCACGGTGGTCCTGGCCAGCTTCACCACCAAGCTGGCCATCTACGCCCTGGCCCGCGGCTTCGCCGGCACCGAGCTACTGATCCCCATCGGCGCGGTGATGACGGTCTTCCCGATCTTCTACGCGGTGCTGGAGAACGACCTCCGCCGGGTCCTGGCCTACTCGCTGAACAACCAGCTCGGCTACATGATCGTGGGCATCGGGCTGGGCACCGAGCTGGCGCTCAACGGCGCCGCCGCCCACGCCTTCGCGCACATCCTCTACAAGGGCCTGCTCCTGATGAGCATGGGCGCGGTGCTCTACCGCACCGGCACCGTCGACGCCTCGCGCCTCGGCGGCCTGCACAAGTCGATGCCGCTGACGACCGTCTTCTGCATCATCGGCGCCCTCTCCATCTCCGCCTTCCCCGGGCTCAGCGGCTTCGTGACCAAGTCGATGATCGTCAGCGGCGTCGGCGAGGCCCACCTGCCCATCGTCTTCGGCGTGCTCCTCTTCGCCTCCGCCGGCGTGTGCGACCACTCGGGCATCAAGGTGCCCTTCTTCGCCTTCTTCGCCCACGATCAGGGCTGGCGGGTCAAGGAAGCCCCGCTGCACATGCTCATCGCCATGGGCGTCGCCGCGGCCCTCTGCATCGGCATCGGCGTCTTCCCCGGGCTGCTCTACGAGTACCTGCCCTACCCGGACGTGGCCGCCGAGTACCACGCCTACGAGTTCACCCACGTGCTCACCATGCTCGAGCTGCTGATGTTCGCCGGGCTGGCCTTCGTGGTGCTGATGAAGCTCGGCGTGTACCCGCCCGAGCTCCCCTCGGTGAACGTCGACTCCGACTGGGTCTACCGGAAGATCGCGCCGGAGGTCGTCCGCGACGGCTACGGCCTGGCCACCTACGCCCGGGTGCGCGCCTGGAACGCCGCCCTGGCCGTGCGGAACGCCTTCCTGCACCTCCTGGCCGTCCACCACACGCCGCCCCGCGGCAAGCTGGGCGAGCCCTGGAGTCCCAGCGCGACCACCCTCTGGGCGGCGCTGCTCCTGGGCATCGTGCTCCTGCTGCACTACGCCTGATGGGTGCGTGAGCGGATCATCGGGCTCCGGCCCCGCCGCGTGGTCGCGGCCAGCGACTGGATCGCGGGGTTCGGCAGGGCGGTCGGGATCGGTTGGGCGGTCGGGATCGGTTGGGCGGTCGGGATCGGTTGGGCAGTCGGGATCGGCAGGTCCGTCGGGATCGGCTGGCTCGCCGCCCTTGGATGGGCCGCGGGCTGCGGCGGCGCGCCGACCCCGCGACCGGACAGTTCCGAGCCCCTGCTGATCGCGCGCGAGGCGCCCGAGCTGAGCGCAACACTGGCGAGCTGCGAGCCCCTCGTCTACGCCGACGTCGGCGCGGACCCCGACCGTGGTCCGCACGTCCGCGCCGCGTCCGGGCTGGCCCTCCGGCCCGATGGCCGCATGGTCGTGGCGCAGGACGACATGGCCATCCTGGTGACCCGCGACTCCGACGGCGCGCTCCGCGCCCACCCGCTCCCGGCCCGCAACGGCCGGCGGCGCTTCGAGGAGGCGTTGGGCAACAAGGCGGACAAACCGGATCTCGAGGCCTGCACCGCGTGGGACGCCGACGTCTTCGCCTTCGGCTCCGGGACTCACCCGGGCCGCTCCTTTATCTCGCGCCTGGACGAGCGGGAGACCGTCCACTGGCGGGACGCGGACGCCCTCTACGCGCCGCTGCGGAGCCACCCGCTCCTCGCCGGCCAGGAGCTGAACATCGAGGGCGCGGTGCGCCAGGGCGATCGCCTCTGGCTCCTCCACCGGGGCAACGGGACCGGGCGACCGGCGATCTTCGAGCTGGCCGCCCGGGAGTTCATCGATTGGTTCGAAGGCCGGGGCGCGGTCCCCGGCGCCCGAGCCCGGCTCGTGGACCTGGGCGCCATCGACGGGGTCCCCTTCGGCTTCACCGACGCCACCCATGGCCCGTCCGAATCGTTATTCTTCCTGGCGGGCGCCGAAGACTCGGCCTCTGTCCTCGAAGATGGATGGGTCGCAGGAGTGCGAGCCGGGTTCATCGTCGGGGATCGAGCGGTTTTCGTCCCCATCCGGGACGCCGAGGGGCGTCCGGTGACGGAGAAGCTGGAAGGTGTTGCGCTGGACCCCGCTGACCCGACACGGGCTTGGGTGGTGACCGACGTGGACGACACCGAGATACCGGCCAACCTCTGCCAGCTACGGCTCGGCGGGCCCTGGCAACGGCTGACCGCATCGGGGGAACCCTCGAATGGGTGACCTTTGGGGCGTTCCAGCGTTCGCGCTTCGCCGCTCGTGTGGTAGACAAGGCCTCCCGGCATCACGGCGGCGTGCGTTCGTATTCGCCCCTCGGATGGCCGGCCCCCCGGGCTGGAACGCCCCCGAACGGACGACGACTTGCTGAATTGGATAGCGCGGGTGGTGACCACGAGGCGCGCGCTCGTTTTGAGCGTGCTCCTCTTGGTGACCGCGGGACTCGCCTCGCAGATCCCGAAGATCCAGGTGGACCCCTCGGTCGAGAACCTGATCTCGTCGTTCGAGGAGGGCGAAGGGGAGACCGTCTCCGAGCGCTTCCACGCGGACTTCGGCGACACCGACCGGGTCATGCTGGTCCTCGTCGAAGCCGACGAAGGCGTCCTCGCCCGAGAGCCGCTGCAGTACCTCGACGAGGTGGTGCAGGAGCTCGGTCGCCAGGAGTGGATCGAAGAAGTCGTCAGCATGACCCGGACGCCGCTGCCTCGGCGCGTGGTCGAGGAGGACGCCGCGCCGGAGCCCGGCGGGAGCCTGGACGACCTCGAAGGCGAGCTCGGCCTGGACGACCTCGAAGGCGAGATGGGCCTCGAGGGCGACGCGCCCGGCGACGGGCCCGGTCTGGACGACCTCGAAGGCGAGATGGGCCTGGACGACCTCGAAGGCGAGATGGGTCTGGACGACCTCGAAGCCGAGATGGGCGACGACGCCCCCGCCGGTGACGCCCAGGGCGAGCTCCAGGCGGTCGTCGTCGACGCCTTGGTCTCCATCGTCGAGGCCGACCCCGAGCGCTTCCCCGGCGGGTTCCAGGAGCTCGGCCCGCGCCTCCAGCGCGAGGTGAAGGTCGACGCCATCGTCGACGGCGACGAGGTCACCGCCGAGGACGTCGAAGAGCTCCGCGCGAGCCTGGCCCAGTCCCCGATGATCAAGGGGCGCCTGCTCTCCGAAGACGGCACCCTGGCGGTCGCCGCGCTCTTCCTCAAGCCCGCCGAGGCCCGGGAGATGCGCGAGCACGTCGGCGAGCTCCGCACCTACCTCGAGGGCCACCCCACCCCGCTGGGCGTGGAGTGGCACCTAGGCGGGCTCCCCTACATCCGCACGTCCATCGTGGAGAACATCCGGCAGGACCAGCTGATGCTGGTGCCGATGACCCTGGTGGTCTGCATGCTCCTCCTGGGCATCGCCCTGCGTTGGCTGCCCGGCGTGATCCTGCCCATCGCGGCGGTGGGCCTGACCGCGCTGATGACGGTGGGCGGCATGGCCCTGGCGGGCGAGCCCTTCAACGTCCTGAACAACATCATACCGACGCTGCTGATCATCATCGGCATCAGCGACTCCATCCATCTCATCGCGCGCTATCGCGAAGAGCTGGACCGGGAGAAGGCCTCGGACGACGCCAGCGAGGACCAGCGCCTCTTCGCCGGCCGCGCGACCGTGCGGACCATGGCGATGGCGTGTCTCCTGACCTCGGTGACCACCGCGGTGGGTCTGGCCTCGCTCATCGTGTCCAAGACGGTGATGCTCCGGCACTTCGGCGTGACCTCGGCCATCGGCGTGATGATCGCCTACGTGGTCACCATCACCTTCCTGCCGGCGGTACTCACCTGGGTGAAGTCGCCGAACAAGAAGGAGCGCCGCAGCGGCGCCTGGCTCGAGCTGGGCATCATGCGCCTCACCGCGTGGGTCCTCCGCCGGCCGTGGCACATCCTGGTGGTCACCACCGGGATCCTGGTCCTCTGCGGCTGGGCGGCGACCCTCCTGAAGGTCGACCACGCGCTCCTCGACCAGTTCGACGAAGAGGACCCGGTCTACCAGACCACCCGCCTCCTCGAGGCGAAGCTCGGCGGCGTCCGCCCGCTGGAGGTGAGCCTCCGCTCCGCGCAAGAGATGCGCTTCGAGGACCCCGACGTCCTCGACGCCATCGACGAGGTCGCGGCCTGGGCGCGGACCCAGCCCGAGGTCCTGGGCACCATGAGCCAGAACGACATCCTGCGGCAGACGCTGCGGATGCTCTCCCCCGACGGCGCGCCGCCGGTTCCCCAGCGCTTCGTCAGCCGGGACCTCGTCCACGCCATCGGCTCGATGCTCCAGGCTCGGGGCGACGAGGGCGACCCGCTCTCCACCTGGATCACCGACGACCGCCAGCACATGCGCTTCGAGGTGAAGGTCCGCGACGTGGGCGCCCAGGCGACCATGCGCTTCATCGAGAAGCTGGACACCAAACTCGCCGCCGCCCTCCCGGGCGACGTGGTCGTCGGCTACACCGGCGAGGCCTACGACGGCTCGGTGGGCATGGACGCGGTGGTCGGCGACCTCCTGGGGTCGCTGCTCACGGCGGTGGCCATCATCTTCGTGCTCCTGGCCCTGCTCTTCCGGAGCATCCGGCTGGGGCTCCTGAGCATCCCGCCGAACATCATCCCCCTGGTCTTCACCATGGCCTACATGGTGGCCCGGGACATCCCGCTGAACGCGGCGACGGTGATCATCTTCTCCATCAGTCTCGGCCTCGCGGTCGACGGGACGATCCACGTGTTGGCCCGCTTCCGGGAGGAGACCAAGGATCGAGGCCTCCGGGCCCACCCGGCGCTGATCCGTGCGGCGCGCGGCACCGGCCGGGCCATCGTGATCTCCTGCGTGACCCTCATGGCCGGCTTCGCCGTCCTGCTCTTCTCGAGCTTCGTGCCCGTCCGGCGCTTCGGCGAGCTCATCGCCATCACCGTCGGCTCCACGCTCTTCGCGACCCTCATCGTGCAGCCCGCGCTGCTCCAGATCGCCGGCATCAGCCGGGCGAAGCGCCGCGCCGAGCGGGCCGAATCGGCCGTCTTCACCTCGCCCCGCAAGTAGCTCGAGCGCGGGGGACGCCGGGACGTCCCCCGCCGCGACTCAGAGCCGTTCGATGACCGCCTTGGTGAAGCCCGCGGTGTTCAAGCTGCCGCCGATGTCCCCCGTCTTCTGGCCGTCGGAGAGGGCGCGCTCGTAGGCCGCCTCGATCATGGCGGCCGCCTCCTTGCAGCCCGCCGCGCCGAGCTTCTCGCCCATGTGCTGGAGCATCATCACGCCGCTCATCAGCAGCGAGAGCGGGTTGGCGATGCCCTTGCCCGCGATGTCCGGCGCCGACCCGTGGACCGCCTCGAAGATGGCCCGGTCGTCGCCGATGTTGGCGCCCGGCGCAACCCCGAGGCCCCCGATGAAGCCCGCGCAGAGGTCGCTGAAGACGTCGCCGTAGAGGTTCTGCAGGAGGAGCACGTCGAAGTCGTGCGGGTTCTGCACCAGGCGCATGGCGCCGGCGTCGATGATCATCTCGTCGTAGGCGACGTCGCCGTAGCCGCCCTCCTCGTGGACCTGCCGGGCGCTGCGGATGAAGAGCCCGTCACCGAGCTTCATGATGTTCGCCTTGTGCATCGCGGTGATGCGCTCGCGCCCGCGGAGCCGGCAGTACTCGAACCCCCACTTGGCGAAGCGCTTGGACGCCCGCTCGGTGACCACCTTGATCGAGGTGACGACCCCCGGCGTCACTTCGTTCTCGATGCCCGCGTAGAGGCCCTCGGTGTTCTCGCGCAGGACCACCAGGTCCACGTCGGAGTAGCGGGTCTCGATGCCCGGCAGCGTCCGCACGGGCCGCACCGAGGCGTAGAGGTCGAGCTCCTTGCGGAGCTGCACGTTCACCGACCGGAACCCCTTGCCCACCGGCGTGGTGCACGGGCCCTTCAGGGCCACCCGATGCTCGCGGACGGCGTCGAGGGTCGCGGGGGGCAAGAGCTCGTCGCCCGCGTCCACGGCGGCCAGCCCGGCGTGGTGGACCTCCCACTCGATCGGGGCGTCGGCCGCCTCGAAGATCTCGCGGACGGCGTCGGCCACTTCGGGCCCGATGCCGTCGCCGGGGATGAGCACGGTCTTGTGGGTGGTCACGGTCACTTTTCTCCTGTTTTCCTGGGGTATCGCCCGGCGCGCGCCGGGCGCGGCGAGCATAGCGGATCCCCCTCGGGGGTTCCCCCCGCCTTGAAAGGCGCGCGGCAATGCGCATAAACGGTCCGATGAGCTCCCCGGCAAAGAAAGACCGTGTCCAACGCGCCATGACCGACGACGGCGCCTTCCGCGTGATGACCGCCCGCACCACCGAGACGGTGCGCGAGGTGCTGCAAGCCCAGGGCGTCAAAGGTCAGCTCGGCCGCGCCCTCGGCGAGCTGGTGACCGCCGCCGTCCTCTACCGCGAGACCATGGCCCCCACCCTCCGCGTTCAGATCGCGCTCAAGGGCGCGGGCGAGAGCGGCACCCTCCTCGCCGACTCGCACCCCGACGGCTGGGCCCGCGGGCTGGTCCAGCGCAAGGCCGATGCCCCGCCCTTCGAGCTGGGCGAAGGCGCGATGATGCAGCTGATGCGCTCGCTGCCCAACGGCGAGCTCCACCAGGGCGTGGTGCACGTCCCCGAACGCTCCATCAGCGAGGCGGTCATGGGGTACATGCGCCAGTCGGAGCAGATCGAGACCATGGCCCGGGTGGCCACCGTCTTCGAGGGCGACGAGGTCATCGCCGCCGGTGGCTACCTGGTGCAGATCCTCCCCGAGGCCCCGGACCAGGAGGGGGCGCTGCTGGTGATGGCGCAGCGCCTGGAGGACGACTTCGCCTCCATCGACGAGCGCCTGGCCAAGACCGACGCCGACGCCCACGAGCTGATGGAGGAGATCCTCTACGCCATGCCGCACACCCAGCTCGGCGACTCGGGGGTCCGCTTCGACTGCGACTGCTCCCGGGCGCGCGTCATGGGCAGCCTGGCCTCGCTGGGCCGCGACGACATCCGCAGCCTGGTCGACGATGGCGAGCCCCTCGAGATGAGCTGCGACTGGTGCGACACCCAGTACGTGATCGAGCTGCCCGAGCTGCAGGGCCTGCTCAGCCCGAGCTGAGGCCTGATCCCGGTTCCCGCCGAGCCCTCAGCGGGGCTCGGCGCGGACGCCGTGGGGGAGCTCCCAGTCCTCCACGTTCCAGTGCTGCCAGGCCTCGCCGTGGAGGCGCCCCAGCGCCTCGCGGGAGGTGAGCAGCGACTGGCGCTGCGCCTCGGTGAGTCCCGCCGGACCGCGCTCGATGGCCTGGCGGACCAGGGCCTCGTCGAGCTCGCCGTCGTCGAGGAGCTGGGCCTGGAGCCGGGCGCAGAGGTCGGGGTCCAGCACCAGGTCGCGGAAGCGACACGCGGCGTCGGCGTGGTAGTAGCCGCGCCGGCGCTCGAGCTCGCGCGCGATCTCCGTCGGCGCCTGCTCCTCGGGCACCCGGAAGAGCCCCACCCGCCGCGCCGCCGCGCCGACCCACTCGGAGCCGAAGAGGAGCGCCAAGGGGACCGCCAGGGCACACGGACCGACGAGCGGCCAGACCAGCCACGGGTGGGGGAGCAGGGCCGAGAGCCCGAGCCCCACGAGCCCCAGCAGGCTGGTGGTCACCGTGCGTCGGTCCAGGGAGGCCAGCGCGCCAGCGGACGCCCGCCGCTGCGGAGACCAGCCGACGGCCTTGCCGGTGACGATCTCCACCACGAAGAGGGTTCGCGCGACCATCATGATCGGCGCGACCAGCACCGAGAGCAGGAGCTCACCGACGAAGCCGGCGACCAGGCGGATCACACCGCCATGACTGCGCGCGTGGGCCAGGGCGTAGAGGAGCCCGAGCACCCGCGGGAAGAGCAGGAGCCCGAAGGCGAAGGCGGCGAGGCCCAGCAGGGCCGCCGGCTGTTGGGCGAGCCCACCGAGCGCGAACGCGCCCACCACGGTGAAGAGGAGCCAGAGCGGCGAGGCGAGGTAGGCCATCGCGCCGAGCAAGAGGTGGGTCCGGCTGCGGGCCGGGAGCCCATCGGCGAAGAGGACCCGGAGGTGCTGCAGGTTGCCCTGGCACCAGCGGCGGTCGCGCACGAGGTACTCGCGCAGCGTGGGCGGCGGCTCCTCGTAGGAGTCGACCAGGTCGGGCGCGAGGCGGACCTCGTAGCCCCCGCGGCGGAGGAGCGCGGCCTCGACGAAGTCGTGGCTGAGGATCGGTCCGCCCAGGGGCGGCGCGCCGCTGAGCAGCGGGAGGCCACAGCAACGCACGAAGGCGTCCACGCGCACGATGGCGTTGTGACCGAAGTAGTTCCCATCGGGGCCGCACCAGACGGCGAGGCCGCGGGTCAGCAGGGGTCCCCCGAGCGCGTGCGCCATCTGCAGCATCCGGGCGAAGAGGGTCTCGCCGCCGCGGAGGCTGATCGACGACTGGAGCAACCCCAGGGTCGGGCGGGCCTCCATCCGGCGCACCATGGTCACCAGGGTCTCGGCGCCCATCAGGCTGTCGGCGTCGAGGATGACCGCGTAGGTGTAGCGCTCCTCGTGGCGCACGAAGAGCTCGGCGAGGTTGCCGGCCTTCTTGCCCACGTTGGCCGCGCGTCGCCGATAGAAGACCGGCAGCTTGTCCCCCGCGTGGCTCGCCAGGCGGCGCCAGGCGCGCTTCTCGTCGGCGGCCTTGCGCGGGTCCCGGGTGTCGCTGGCGACGAAGATCTCGAAAGACTCCCCGTGGCCGGTGGCCAGGAGTCCGTCGCGCATGGCGGCCAGCGCCGCGAAGACCCGTTCGGGGTCCTCCTCGTAGACCGGCATGACCAGGGCCGTCTTGGGCAGGGGCCCCGTCGCCTCGGCGAGGGGCCGCGGGCGGGTGACCAGCCCGATGAGCGCCAGCACCGCCGCCACGCCGTGGAGCGAGAGCAGCACGCCGAAGAGCACCGACCAGACGACCGCGGCCACGCTGGTGCCGAGCACCTGGAGCATCCACCAGCTCCCGCCGACCCCCATCGCCGTCACCACCGCCGGGGCCACGAGCCACCAGGGCCCGGCGCCGGCGAGACGCTGGGAGGGGAGCTCGGCGCGGCCGCTGAGCTCGCGGTGAAGCCGCCGCAGCGCCCCCAAGACCTCGGGATCGTCGTCGAGGAGCGCGTCGGGCTGTCGCTCGAGGGCGCGGCGCAGGATGGTACCGTCGGCGTCGCGGGCGCGCATCGCGTCGTCGAGCACCCGGTCCCGCCACGCCTCCACCGCCGCCTGCGCGTGAGCGACCCGGAGGTCGGCGGGCAGCTCGTCGGTCTCGTCGCAGAGCCGCTTGGTCAGGGCGTCGAGGCGCTCGTCGCTCAGCGGGGCCTGCGCGGCGAGGTAGGCGCGCAGTCGCCGCCGGGCGCTGGCGGTGGTCGTGGGGCGGACTCGGCTCGAGGTGTTCCCCGAGCGGAGTTCGAGGGCATGCATCAGGCGTCTCCTCCGGGCTGCCAGAGATAGCTGAGGGTTTCGCTCAGGGCGCTGTCGCCCCGGTGGAGAAAGGCGCGGAGCTCGACGTCGTCGCGCTCCGCGCGGAGACGCATCACCAGGCGCGCCGGACCTTCCCCGGCGGGCTCGAAGCGCTGTTCGACGACCGCGCCGCCGGTGACGTCGACCCGCGCCTGGACCGCGTCGCCCTGGACGTCGCTCCAGTCGACCACGAAGAGTCCGTCGCGGTCGTCCACGGCGTCGGGGTGCACGGTGACCTCGGGGCGGCCGCGCCGGAACGCGACGACCTTGGCGCCGGAGCTCGCGGCCTCGTCGCCGAAGGCCAGCTGGTACTGGAAGCGCAACGCGCGGCCGGGGTCGTCGGGCACGAAGAAGGCGCCGATGTTGTCGTCGGTCTCCAGGCGAGTGGCGATCTCCAGGAGCTTCACCGCGCCGCCGCTCCAGCCGTCGCCGGGGGTCACCACCGCGCTCGGGCGCCGGTGGTAGCGGGCCTCCCGGTCCTGGTAGCTCCCGAAGGAGCGGTCCCGCTGGACCAGGCCGAAGGCCTTGGGGGTCCCCGCGGCGAAGGTGGAGAGCGTCGTGCGCGGCGGGTTCCGCAGCGGACGGAAGAGCCGCTCGCCGCTCTCGGTGTGGATGACCAGACCGTCCGAGTCGTGGACCTCCGGTCGATAGTCGCCGAAGCGGCCCGGCGTGTCCTCGCCGAAGAGGTGCATGCTGGTCAGCGGAGCCAAGCCGAGCTGGGTGACCCGCTCGCGCAAGAAGACCGCCGCGTCGACGTCGATGAGCGTGGGGCCGCCGGGGGTGATGGCGAAGCGGAAGGCGCCCTCGAGCCGCGGGCTGCGTACGTCGGCGACCACGTGGGCCACGGCGTCGCCATCGTCGGGGGTCACGAGGTGGAGCGCGACGATCTCGGGGAACTCCTCGCTCCCCTCGAGGCCGGTGTCGATGGACACGCAGCGGGCCGACAGACCGTAGACGTCGCCGCGACCCAGGGAGCGGAAGTAGCTGGCGCCCAGGAAGACCAGGACCTCGTCGTGGTACTCGGGCGTGTTCAGCGGGGCGTGGAGCCGGAGCCCGGCGAAACCGAGGCCCTCCATGCGCGCCGGGTCGAGGGCGTCGGGGTAGCTGAAGGCCGAGGTGTCGAAGGCCAGGGGCGCCGAGCCCTCGGCGTCGTGGACGAACACCTCGACCGCGCGCCCGTAGTAGAAGCCGCGGTGGAAGAGCTGCACCTCGAAGGGCCCGCCGCGCCAGAGGCTCCGGTCGGGCCGGTAGCGGATCTGCCGGTACAGGTCGAAGTCGATGCCGCGCAGCTCGGCGGGCACCTCCCGGGGCGGCGAAAGGGGTCGTCCGCGTACCCGGGAGCGGGCGTTGCGGACGCGGCTGGTGAAGAGGTCGTTGGCTCTCTCGCGCGCCGAGGTGCTCTGCGCGCGGCTGGAAGATGGAGGGGCTTGGCAAGCGCTCGCCAGGAGGGCGAGACCGACTCGTCGAAGGAACTGACGTCGTTCCATGGCGCGCCGCCTCCGTGCATCGACCATGCCGCAACGCGTCGAACGGATTTTTCGCTCGCGCACCCACCCCGGGACCGGTGCTCCAGCGGAAAAGGCCGCTGATATCCGAATGTTAGCCGGGGTCGAATGACCCACCCGTGTCGTCCTGGCGCGCCATGTCAACGCACCGCGTCAGCGTCCGAGGGGGCTTTCACGCACCGTCGAGCGAGATTTCCGTCCGGGCGGGACGGTCCGCTTCTCGCAGGAGGTGTCCCCATGCGGGCACCACGCTCTCTGGCCCTCCTCCGTCGCCCCGACACCCGGGGCTCCATCGCCTTCGCCGCGCTCTCGGTGGCGCCCGACCTCGCGCCGCAGAGCACGATCCACACGATCGTCGCCGACCAGGCGCTCGGGCACCACTGGGAGGGGCTGCGGCAGTTCCTCGCCATCCGCCTCGCGCCCGCGGCGGTGACCTGCGCCCTCGACGCCCTGCAGGCCTACCCCCTGGAATCGGAGGCCGAGGTCAGCGTCCGCGCGCAGCTCTACCGGGCCGCGCGGCAGGCGGCCGCCGGCTGCCGCCCCAGCCTGGAACGCTCCTGGTGGTCGGCGCGGCTGGGCTCCTACGGCGAGAAGCTGGCCACGCTGCGCAGGGAGCTCTGGGCCGACGAGCTGGCCTTCGACGCCGCCGAGCTCGCCTTCGCGCGGCGGCTCGACGCCGGCGAGCTCGCGTACGTGCTGGACGCCAGCCACGTCGCCGTGGAGTCCGCCTTCGAGCGCATCGAAGGCCTGGCCAAGCGCGTCCTCCCCTCCCCGCCCCCGAGCCACGACGGAACCCTGGACGGCGCGCTCCTGGAGGCCTTCGCCCTCGAGCCGTCGGCCCACGGCCGGCCGCGACCGGAGCCCCTCTTCCCCATCGGGACCATCGTCGGCGGGCGCTACGAGCTCCGGGCCCACCTGGGGTCCGGGGCCTTCGCCGACGTGTACGAGGCGGCGGACCGGGACGTCCCCGGCCACGAGGTCGCGCTGAAGATCTTCCGCGCCCAGGCCGACGACGAGGCCACCCGGGAGGCCTCGCTCCGCGAGCTGCGGCTCATCGCCAGCGTGACCCACCCGTCGGTGGTCCAGTTCAAGGACCACGGGTGGCATACCGGCCGCTTCTACTTCGTGATGCCTCTCCACCGGGGCGAGACCCTCCGCGAACGCCTGACGCGGGGGCCGCTCAGCCGGGTGGAGGCGCGACGGATCTTCGAGCCCCTGGCCCGGGCCCTGGCGGCGCTCCATCGCGTGGGCGTGCGGCACCAGGACGTGAAGCCGGAGAACGTCTTCCTGGCGCGCCCCGATGGGCGCGAGGGCGCGGAGGTCCTCCCGGTGCTCCTCGACCTCGGCGTCGCCGCCAAGGACGCCGAGAACGTGCTCGCCGGAACGCCCAGCTACCTCGCCCCCGAGGTCGCGGCGCGCTTCGCCCGGGAGCCGGACCCGCCCAGCATCACCGCCAAGGCCGACGTCTTCGCCCTGGCGCTCACGCTCCGAAACGCGCTCGCGCCGGAGCAGGAGGAGCCCGTACTCGCGGGCGCCATCGACGCCTTCGTGCGGCACCGCTCACGGCAGGTCCCCGCGCCCCCGCGGGCTCGCGACCTGCGCTACCTGGAGCCCCAGTTCCAGCGCTGGCTGCACCTCGCGCCGGACGAGCGCCCCTCGGCTGAGGAGCTCGCCGAGCAGCTGGTGGCCCTGACCCGGCCCGAAGAGCGCCGCGCCAAGCGGGTCAACGTCCTGCGCTGGGTGCTCCCCCTGGCGGCGGTGTTCGCGGCGGCGGTCTTCGTACTCCACCGGGAGAACGAGCTGCAGCGATTGGAAGCGGCCCAGGCTCGAGAGCTGGCCTCCATCGAGCGGCTCCGCGCCACCGAGGCCAGCGAGCGGGCCGCCCAGGTTCGCGCGGACCTCGTCGCGTCGCTGGAGCGCCGTCGCGCCCTGGAGGCGGACGTGGCCCGCCTGGAGGACGAATACGGCGCGAGCCGGCTGACCCGCCAGGAGCTGGCCTCGAAGCTGGCCCGGGCCGAGAGCCAGCTCGGGGTCGTGGTCGCCGACGCGTCCCAGCAGGCGACGCAGCTCGAGACCCAGCTCCGGCAGCTCCGGGGGGAACGGGACCAGGCGCGCGCCGCCCTCGCCGATCGGCACGAGGACGTGGAGGCGGAGCAGGAGCGGGCTTCGCACCTCCAGAACCGGGTCGAGGAGCTGGTGGCCGAGATCGAGGAGGCCCGGTCGAGCTCGGCCGACGCCCGCGCCCGGGTGGACGCCCTGGAGCACGCCATCGCCGCCCTCCGCCTGAGCCTCCCGGAGATGGACCCGGTCGAAGCCGAGGCGCCCGCGGCCCCCGCCCCCTGAGCGCGCCGCGGAAGTTCGCGAGCCCCGCGCGCCCCTTCTGATACCGTCCGGCGGCGATGGCAGGCGGCGGCGGCGAAGGAAAGACGTGGATCGTGGTGCTGGTGGCGGGGCTCGTCGCCATCGGCGCCGCCCTGGGCCTCGAGGCCAGCGGGTCGGGCGAGCTGCTCGGCGGGTGGCTGGTCGGCACGCTCCAGGCTCTCGGCGGCCTGGCGGTCGTCTTCGGCTCCTGCGAGGCGATGATCAAGTGCGTCGAAGGCATCGGCGAGCGGCTCGACTGGAACCCCTTCGTGGCGGGGACCATGGCCGGCCTGGCCAGCAACCTCCCCGAGGTGGTCATGCTGGGCTTCGTCCTCGCCGCGGAGCCCCGGGTGGGCTTCATCGTCACCGCGCTCACCCTGCACGTCGGCGCGCTGGCCTTCGGGCTCTACAGCGGGCTCCTGCCCCGGGACGCCACCGGTCACGCGCGCTTACCGGAGCCCCTGGTGAAGTTGAGCACCGACCTCTTCGCCGCCGCCGCCGGCGTCTTCCTGGCCACCGGCTCGCTGATGGTGCTCATGAACGTCTTCGACGCCGGCGACCACCGGGGCGAGGCGCTCGGCGCCATGGACCTCTACGTGCTCGGCGGTCTCCTGCTCATGGTGGAGCTCGTGGCCGTCCGCCGGCTCGTGAAGCGCTTCGCCGGCGACTCCGGCGAGGAGCGCGAGGACCGCGCCGAGAAGGACTCCGCCGGTCCGCCCATGAGCAAGATCGTGATGTACGGCGTGGTCGGCCTGGTCACCTCCATCATCGGCGGCCACGCCGTGGGCGAGTTCGCCGACAAGCTGGTCACCGGGCTCACCGCGGCCGGCTACTCGGAGATGGTCGGCGCGCTCATCCTCTCGGTCTTCGCCGCCGCGGGCGCCTTCGCGATGATCATCACCGCCCACGCCAAGGGCATGCACGACATCGCCCTGGCCAGCGCGTCCGGGCAGATCAACCAGGTCCCCTTCGTGGTCCTGCCCTTCACGCTGATCCTCATCGCCGCCTTCGGGCAGACGGGGATGATCCCGCTGACCGAGCACGGGGGCGTCCTGCCCATCGATCTGGAGACCACCTCGGTAGTGCTCCTGGCCTTCCCCACGATGCTGATCCTCTGGAAGGCGGTCCAGGACGACGGCAAGGTCAACTGGGTGGAGACCGCCTCGATGGTCGCGGTCTTCGCGCTCATCACCTATTTCCTCGCCCGCCACGGCTGATACAACGGCGCCATGCGCGCCGTACGAATCCACGCGACCGGAGGACCCGAGGTCCTCGCCGTCGACGAGGTCCCCACCCCCGAGCCCTGCGAAGGCGAGGTCCGGGTCCGCCACGCCTTCATCGGCGTGAACTTCATCGACACCTACCACCGCAGCGGGCTCTACCCGCTCCCCTCGCTCCCCCACGGGCTGGGCTCGGAGGCCGCGGGCACGGTGGAGGCGGTGGGCCCGGGCGTCGAGGGCTTCGCCGAGGGCGACCGAGTGGCCTACTTCGCGGGCCCGCCGGGCTCCTACGCGGAGGCCAAGGTGGTGCCCGCCGCGCGGCTGGTGAAGGTGCCCGAGGGCGTCGGTCTGGACCAGGCGGCGACCTTGATGGTGAAGGGGATGACGGTCGAGTACCTCATCCACCGCACGTTCCCGGTCGAGGCGGGCACGACCGTGCTCTTCCACGCGGCGGCGGGCGGCGTGGGCCTCCTGGCCTGCCAGTGGCTCGCCCACCTGGGCGTGCGGACCCTGGGCACCGTGAGCACCGAGGCCAAGGCGGAGCTCGCCCGGGCGAACGGCTGCGACGAGATCATCTACTACACCCGGGAGAGCGTCCCGGACCGGGTCCGCGAGCTCACGGACGGGGCGATGGTCCCGGTGGTCTTCGACTCCGTGGGCAAGGCGACCTTCCTGGACTCCCTCGCCTGCCTGCGGCCCCGGGGCACCATGGTGGGCTTCGGGAACGCCTCGGGCGCGCCGGATCCCTTCGACGTCCTCGAGCTCTCCCGGCGCGGGTCCCTCTACCTGACCCGCCCCACCCTCTTCGACTACACCGCCTCCCGCGAGGACCTGGAGCTCAGCGCCGGCCGCGTCTTCTCGGCGGTCCAGGACGGGGTCCTCCGGCCCCACATCGGGGCCCGCTTCGCCCTCGAAGAGGTTCGCGCTTGCCACGAGGCGCTGGAGAGCCGGAAGACCGTGGGCGCGACCCTCTTGGTGCCGTGATGGAGGGCTCCTCGCAGCTCGTCGTGGACACCGGTCTCCTCGCGGCGGCCGAACGTCCCCTCCTCGTCGGCAGCCCGGACGCCGCCCAGCTCCTGGCGGACCATCCTCACGCGCAGGCCTTCTTCTTCGACGAGGTCGGCCGCGCCCGGGCGCTGGCCGCGGGCGCCGACCCGCAGCGCTGCACCGCGGGAGTCCGGCCGACCCGCTCCGGCCACGACCTGGCCGTGGTCTTCCACCCCAAGGGCAAGCGCCGCCGGGACTGGGCGTTGGCGGTGGCCAGCGACGCGCTGGCGGACGACGGTCAGCTGGTGGTCGTCGGAGCCAAGCGGGAGGGTATCGGCAGCGCCAAGAAGCTCCTCGACCTGCGCTCCGAGCGCTCCGGCCGCCACGCGAAGCTCTTCGTGGCCGCGCCGCTCCGGGGCCGCGGCACCGATCTCGACGCGTGGGAGGTGCGCTGGCCCACGGGGCTCGGCTTCGAGGCGGTCTCGCTCCCGGGTACCTTCGCCGAGGGCCGATTGGACGACGCCAGCGCGATGCTGCTGCAGACCGTCGAGCTCCCGCGGCGGGGCCGGCTCCTGGATCTCGGTTGCGGCTCGGGGGTCCTGGGCATCGAGGCCAAGCGGCGGGCGCCGGCGCTGGAGGTGCACCTGGCCGACGCGGACCACCTGGCGGCCGAGGCGACGCGACGCACGGCGGCGCTGGCGGAGCTCGAGGTCACGGTCCACGCGACGGACGCCACCGCGGGTCTCCGCGGGAAGTTCGACGTCATCCTCCTCAATCCCCCCTTCCACGAGGGCGTGAAGACCCGGGCCAGCGCGGCGGACCCCGTGCTCAGCGGCGCCGCCGACGCTCTCGCGCCGCCGGGGGTCCTCTGGGTGGTCGCCAACCGCTTCCTGCCCCACGAGCACGTCCTCGAGGCGGCGGGGCTCTCGGTGCAGCGAGTCCGAGAAGACGGCCGCTTCAAGGTCCTCCGCTGCACCCGGCCCTGATCGCTACCGGGTCCAAGGGGGCCGCTCCTCTTCGCTCCGCTCGCCGAGCGCCACCAACGAGTCGTGGATGTTCTGGGCGCGCCCCGGGCGACACCGGCGGGCGCCGGGGGCACACCAGCGCAGGGTGGCCTCCCGGGCCGCCCGATGGCTCTCGGTGGCCCGCGCCACGAACTCCCCGAGGAGCGCCTCGGCCCGCTCGAGCTGCGCCACCGTCCCCTCGAGGTGCTCGTGATGGAGGACGGCCGAGTCGAAGTACGCCTCGGGCCGTTCTGGCGACCGCGCGATGGCTTCCCGGTAGACGCGCTCGGCTTCGGCGGGCCGACCCAGGGCGCGGAGGGCGACCCCCAGCCCGACCGCGGCGTCGTAGCTCCCGGGCCGCAGACGGCGGGCGGTGGTGAACGCCCGCTCGGCGTCCGCGTACGCGCGCTGGGAGAGGGTCAGCTGGCCGAGGTTCATGTGCGCTTCGTAGAGCGCGGGGTCCAGCTCCACGGCCCGCTCGAGCTTCGCCACCGCCTCGCTGAGGTCCCCCCGCGCCACCGCGACCAGGGCCCAGGTGTTGAAGAGGGGCGCGTGCCGGGGGTCCACCCGGTAGGCCTGGCGGCAGACCACCTCGGCCATCTGCAGCCGCTCCGGAGCCTCGGCGCTCTGCCGCAGATAGATCACCGCGAGCTGGTCCCGGGCCTGGGCCGAGTCGGCGTCGAAGGCGAGGGTCCGGCGCAGGTTGGCGATGGCCTCGTCGTGGAGCGCCGGGTCCTGGCTCTGCAGCGCGGCGAGGTGGGAGAGCGCGAGGGTGCAGGTGGGGTCGCGGCGCACCGCCTCCGCCAACGCCGCCATCGCGCGGTCCCGCCCCTCGCCCGATGGGCCCTCGCCCCCTTCGCGCATCGAGGCCAGCGCCAGCGCCACTCGCGGGAAGCAGGCGTCCGGATCCCAGAGGAGCGCCTCGCGATAGGCCCCCTCGGCCTCGTCTGGCCGGCCACAGCGTTCGGCGACCAGACCGACCGCGGCCCGGCTCCGGGCCCGGGGGCCGAACTCCGCTTCCAACCGGCCGAGGCCGCTCGTCGCCTCCGCGCACGCGGCCTCGCTCCAGCCCCGCGCCTCGTGCCGACGAAGCGTCGCGACCCACTCGTCGAGCTCCGGCTCGCCGACGAGGCCGGGGAAGCATGACTGGACGGTGCCTTCGGGGCCCTCCGGGCGCACCGTCGCGCACGCCGCGAAGACGCACGCCATCATCGCGCTCGTACCGAGCGCCCAGGTCCGACTCATGGGGACCTCCCTTCCCGGCGACGGACGCGCGAGCCGGAAAGGAATTGGGTCCCGCGTCACGATGCCCGGCTTCGTGAGACCCTTCTCCGTGCTCTTCGACGCCCCACCCCATCGCGGACCGGTCACCGATCACTTCGACGGCCGCCGCTTCCACAACCGAGAGTCCACGGAACACGCCGGGTTCGGCTCGCTGATCAAGTGGATGGCTGGCCGCAAGAAGGGGCCGTGGACCCGCGTGGACCCGGAGCCCGGGCCGCCGCCGCCCGAGCGGGTGACGGGGGAGACCTGCCGGGTGACCTTCGTGGGGCACGCCACCCTGTTGGTGCAGATGGACGGCATGAACCTGCTCACCGATCCCGTGTGGGGTGCGCGGGTCGGCCCCGGGGCCCGGTTGGGCCCGAAGCGCTTCCGCCCGCCCGCCCTGAACTTCGACGACCTGCCGCCCATCGACGCGGTGCTGCTGAGCCACAACCACTACGACCACCTCTGCGAGCCGACCATGCGCCGCCTCGCCGAGACCCACGGGCCCGTGGTCTACACCGGCCTGGGCAACGGCGCGCTCCTCCGCCGCTACGGCATCGAAGAGGTCCACGAGCTCGGCTGGTGGCAGAGCGCGCCCTTCGGCGAGACCGCGGTGACGGCGGTGCCCATGCGCCACTTCTCCGGTCGCGGCGCGACCGACCGGGACCGGACCCTCTGGTGCGGGCTCCACGTGGCGCACCCGGCGGGCGGGCTGCTCTTCGCCGGAGACACCGGCTATGGGGAGCACTTCGCCGCCATCCGCGAGCGCCTCGGCGGGCCGCGGGTCGCGCTCCTGCCCATCGGCGCCTACCGGCCGCGGTGGTTCATGCGTTCGGTCCACGTGGATCCAGCGGAGGCGGTCCAGGCCCACCGCGACCTGGGCGCGCAGACGAGCGTGGCCATGCACTTCGGGACCTTCGCCCTCGCCGACGACGGCATGGAGGAGCCCCTCCGGGACCTCGCCGACGCCCGGACGGAGCAGGGAGTGGACGAGGCGAGCTTCCGCGTCCTGGATCACGGCATCGGCGCCGAGCTCCCCTGAGCCACCCACCGAGAGCCACCGCGCCGCTTGGCGCCTCCCCTCGCCCGCCGCATGCTCGCGCGGTGAACCGCCTCTGCATCGCGCTCCTACTCCTGTCCGCGACCGCGACCGCTCAGCCCCGCAGCCACTCCGATCTCCCCCCGCCCGAGCCCGAGCCACTGCTTCGCGCGGTGGGCGGCGCGCGCCTGCGCCTCTCCGCCGGCGTCATGGGCCTGGCCATCCAGGGCCCCGCCGTGGACGGCTTCGACACCTGGGCGGACCTCGGGCTCGGGCGTCCGAAGCTCGCGCTGCGTAGCGACGTCGAGCTCCGGTTCCGCCTGGGCCACGTGCTCCGCGTGGGCGTCGCCGGCGGAATGGACTGGACCCGCAGCACCTCGGACACCCTCGCGAGCGGCGAGGCCACCAGTCGCCACCCGATCCGCATCGGGTTCTTGGAGGGCGTGGTGATGATCGGCCGGACCCGACACGGAGGGCCCTCGACCCTCTTCGACTTCGGCCTACGGCTGGCCGGCGGGGGCGGCCTGGCGACCGGCCGCTGGGAAGGGGTCACCGATCGCGCCGCCCACTACCGGGTGTCGGCGGCGTTCGACGCCAGCTTCCTCTTCGGCCGCGGCACCGCCAACGGCCTGGGCGTCCGCATCGGCTGGTCCCACGTGCGCACGAGTCGGCTGGGGCCGCTGGAGCGTCGCTACGATCTCAGCGGCCCCTTCCTGGACCTCGGCTTCGTGCACGGGTGGTGAGCGCCGGGGCCGGGGCCCCGGTCGGTCACTCGGTGGTCAAGCAGGTGTAGTCGAGCTGCATCTGCGTCAGCACCGGCTCCTCGGTGTGGTCCAGGCTACCCGAGAGGTAGGCGGTGACCCGAAGGAACTGCGAAGTGGGATCGACGCCCGCGCCGCTCAGCAGCGCCCCGACGTCCACGGTGGGGGTGGCGCTCGGGACGGTGATGTTCACCGAGGGGGCGGAGCTGACGTCGGCGAGCCGATCGGCGGCCTGGAAGCCGAACACGATGGACGTGTCCGGGGGGGTCGTCACCGTCCAGTCGAAGTCGCCCCACACCGGTTGGTCGGGCGGGATGGAGCACCCCTCGCTCGCGTCGTAGGTGCGCCAGTAGCGCCCGGTGACGCGGGGGCAGGGCGTCGCCGTGGAGGCCGCCGCGAAGCAGGGGTTCTCCGGCGGGACCACGATACGGACCTCCTTCTGGGCGGCGATCGCGCTGTCGTCGTAGAGGGCGCGGATCCAGAAGTCGAAGATCTGCGCGTCGGTGGGGTGCGGCGTGACCACGTCGTTGCGGAAGACGATGTCGAAGCGGACGTCGGTCCCGGGCACGCAGGCCACGAAGCGGTTGCCGGTCATCGTGTTGCAGGTCCCGGCCGGGCCGAAGGCGGCCGCCGTGATGGACTGTACGAGCTGCCGCTCGTCGAACGCGGTCGCCGGGTTGTCGATGGCCACGCCGGTGATGTCGAGCCGGGTCTCGTTGGCCAAGTCCTCGATGGCGTCGACGACCGCGCCGTCGAGGCCGGTGCCGTCGCTATTGATGTTGTAGACGAAGGGGCGCCCGACCCCGTCGGTAGCGCCGGTGGCGACAGCGAGCGCGTTGAAGTCGTTCATCGCCTCGGCCCGCTGATAGTAGTAGTAGTTGGCCGATTCGATGGTGATGACCCGGATCCGTCGGCCCTGGAGCGCGGAGATGGTGTCCGACCAACTCGGCGGTCGGAAGCCAACGCGGCCGTTGTTGTAGTTGTAGGACCCGTTGGTGCCGTTGTGGAACGCGGCATCGGTGATCATGACCACCACCGGAATGGCGTCGTCTCGGAAACAGGGATACCCGTAGCGACTACCTGGGCAGCTTCCCCGTCCGCTGGTGTAGCCCCCGAGACCGTTGCCGGTCGCCACCGACCACAGCGCCTGGGTCTGGGACTCGGGCCAGTCGTAGCCGTTGCCGAGGGTCAGCCCGTTGACCGCGGTCTGGGCCGCGCTGGGGCTGGCGGTGATGTCCAGGAGATGCCGGTAGGGGACGTCGCCGTACCAGCCGTAGGAATACGCGTCGTAGTCGTCGAAGCGGCCCACGCCGAACTGGATGTCCGGAATGGTGCAGTCCATGGCGCCGATGATCCCGCCGGGACACCCCGGGACATAGGTGCCCGAGGTCAGACCCCGGCGTAGGTTGTA
This sequence comes from Myxococcales bacterium UBA1660, assembly GCA_002320815.1. Lineage (GTDB taxonomy): Bacteria > Myxococcota_A > Polyangia > Polyangiales > Houyiibacteriaceae > UBA1660. Next base: position 15,844 of record DCLA01000033.1, on the reverse strand, counting down.
GATCTCGCCACCCATCGACCCGGTCGTATCCACGAGGAAGTAGACGTCGACGCTGTTCAGCTCGACGGCCAGGCTGCAGGGCTCGAGCTCCGCGGGACCGTCGAAGGGCAGCTCGTAGTAGATGCCCGGCTCGCCGGAGGGGGCGCACCCGAAGTAGCGCGGGTCTCCGGCGACCGTGGGGCAGTCGTCGGCGACGTCCACGACCCCGTCCCCGTCGGAGTCCACGAGCATCGGGGTCTCGAAGGGGTCGTCCTCGAGAGTCACGCCGCCACGGCCCGGGTCGTAGATCACGTCGACCGAGTTGCCGGGGGTCAGGTCTCCATCGTCGGGTCGGTCTACGGAGGTGTTGCAGTTGGGGTCGCAGAGCGAGCAGGCGACCGGGCCGATGACCAGCGCCGAGCCCTGCGCCACGGTGAAGGTCTCCAGGTGCTCGCAGGCGCCCCAAGTGCCCCCTTCGCAGGTCCGCGTCCCAGCGCCGCATACGAGGTCGCCGCCACGGGCGCCCTGCTCCACGTAGCAGGCCTGGGGGGGCTCGTCGGTGCAGGGGCAACCTTCGGACGGACTGGTGCATGCCTCTCCGTCGGCGGGTAGCCAACCACCCTCCCCCTCGGCGTACGACGGTGTCTCGCCACCGCAGCTCACCACCGAGAGGGTCAGGACGAAGCAGGCGACGACGTGCGCCATGCCTCCAACCAGAGTTCGAGTTCGGTTCACGGCAGGCACTCCACGGTCGTTGCTCCCGGGGCGACACCACACAGCTGCCCCACACCACAATCGGCCACCGAGGTGCAGGTCCCCGTCGGTGGCACACAGATTCGAACGTCTTCGCCGAACAAGGCGAGACACCGGTCACCACCGGTGCAGTCGGCGTCGTCGGAACACGACCCGAGAGGGCCGCAGCTGGTCGCGAGGGAGCCCTCACCCAAGGCGCAGAGCTCTCCACTGGGGCAGTCGGTGTTCACCGTGCAGGCGCCCGAGCCGAACTGGCATTCTCGATCGCCGTCGCCGTCGACGTCTACGCAGGTGAACCCCCGGCCGCAGGCGTCGTCGTTCGCACAACGCCTCGCGCCGGGGAGACAGAGCCCGGGACCGCCTGACGGCGGCGGAGCGCAGAAGAAGCCGCGGGGACAATCCATCGTGTCCGTGCAGCTCACCCGGTGGTCCACGCAGGCGCCCGCCTCGCAGAAGAAGCCCGGCGCGCAGTCCAGGGCGTCGGTGCAGGCGCCCGCGCGCACGCAGACTCCGTCGGTGCAGGTCGCGCCGCTCGCGCAGTCGGAGGCGTCCACACACGCCGCGCCCGCGGCGCTGCAGGTCATCACGCCGCAGGCGTTCGCGGCGCAGGTCTCGCCCGCGGCGCACTCGGCCGAACTCCCGCACACGGTCGGCGGGACCCGGGGGCAGGCGCAGGGGTCGCTCCCGTCCGCGCAGGTCCCCGCGTCGCCCATGCTGGCGTCGATGGGACCCAAATCCACGAGGCCCAGGTCGTCGGCACCCATGTCGGCGGCGCCGCCGTCTTGGCCGGCGTCGGTCGCCGCGTCTGCCCCACCGTCGTCGGCGCCGGCATCGCCCTCGCCGCCGCCGTCTCCCGGGTCCACGGCGGCGTCCACGCTGCCGTCGGTCTCCCCGGCGTCCAACGCGGCGTCGGAGGTCCCCGAGTCCTGGGTCATCGGCCGCGACGGGAGTCCGTCGTCACCGCAGGCGAGGCCCAGTACGCAGAGCGCGCCGAGGATTACTCGCATGCGACCCTCGCGGCGTAGATCTCGGTGGTGTCGGCGCCCATCTCCGCCCAGGCCACCCACAGGGCGCCGGCCGGCGTGGCCACGATCCCCACGGCGCCCCCCTCGGCGGTCGAGGCGCCGAGATCTAGGCGGCCCACGACGTCGCCGCCGACGGTCACCAGCGCGACCTCGATGGTCGGGCTCGGCTCCAGGAGCCGGTAGGCCACCGCGAACCCGCCACCGATGCTGGCGATGCCCGGGTCGCGGGCCATGGAGTCCGAGAGCACCCGCTCGAGGCCGGTGGGCTCGTCGGTCCCCGGGAGCACCGGCCGGTAGTGCACCTCGTTGCGCACGCCGGCGACGCGGACGTCGAAGGCGATGCCCACCTGGTCACTGGGCGTGGCCGCCGCGGCGGCGGTGGCCGCGACGTTCCCGTCGAGGTCGACGCGCAGGGTCTCCCCGTCGGGCCCCGAGGTCTCGGAGAGGGCCTGGAGCCAGAGGGCGCGCTCGGAGGTCATCCCCTCCGGGGTCACGTCCGTGGACAGGAGGAAGGGGAACGACGCGGGCCGGGCGAAGAGCCGCGGGCGAACCGGATCGTAAAGGGAGCCGAGCACCGACTCCGCCGTCCCGGCCAGGGTGCCGTCGGCGGCCAACGGGGCGGCGCGGACCAAGCGCCCCCCCTCGGTGTCGTCCTCGACGAAGAGCAGGATGGGCCCGTCGGCACCGGCAGCCAGCGAGGGGTTCACGTTGGCGACGTCGGCGCCGTCGGTCACGACCTGGGCGTCCGCGGTCGGAGCGCCGGTCGCGTCCAGGGGCCGCGTGAGGATCTCGAAGCCGCTCCCCGCCGCGTTGTCGTACCAGGCGACCACGAAGCCGCTCGCGGTGGCCGCCGCGGTCAGTGCGTCCTGCACGGCGAAGTCGTCGGTCAGCGGGACCAGGTCCCCGGCCCCCGCGGACCCCAGGGTCCGGGCGAAGGCGTTGGTGAACGCGCCGTCCTTCGCGCGCCAGGCGACCAACGTCGACGTCGCCCCGGCCGCGAGGACCGGGTCTTGGGCCCGGGCGATTTCGTCGGTCCCGAGGAGCACTCGCTCGCCGGCGGCGCAGAGGATCTCGCCGCCGCCGCCGTCCACGCCGGCGTCGATGGATCCGTCGGGGACGGGCCCGCCGTCGGTGGGCCCGGCGTCCACACCGGAGTCGCGCGGTCCGCCGTCGGCCCCGGGCCGCGCGGGCAGGTCGTCGTCCCCGCAGGCCAGGGCGAAGAGGCAGAGGATCAGCGAGGTGGTCTTCGTCACGTTCATCTCAGTCGTAGGCCTGCAGAGCTTGCTCGGCGGTGCGCACGCGCGCGGGGTCCAGGGTACCGACCGCCGCGCTCGTCGCCGGCGGCAGCTCGATGAGCTGGAGCCGGGATCCGCCCCGGCGGGAAGGCATGGCGGTCACGTCGAGGCGCACCTCGCCGCCGCGGACGCCGCGGGGGAGCGCGTCCCGGAAGACGGCCCCGCCCCCGATGCGGTCGACGGCGCCGGTCACCAGGCGAACGCCCAGATAGGCGACCAGGGCGTCGATCTCGACGTCGACCCCCGAGTAGTCGTGTTGCCGCGGGCGGTCGGTCCCCATGTCTTCGAACCCGCGTGGCAAGACCATCCCCGCGACGCGCTCGTCCGACTCGAGGAGGTTGCCCTCCGCATCGAAGAGCGGGTCGGGCTCCTCGGCCACCACGGTCGCGGGCGCCTCGGCCGCTCTCGCGGACGTCGCCTCGTCACTCTCGGTGGAACCGCAGGCGGCCAGCGCCAGCGCCAGCATCAGTCGCGAACGTTGCCAGCCCATCCCTGAATCCTAGTCACCGACGCGGGGGTCGGCAGCTCTCGGCTGAACTCGGCCACGGTGCCACCCTCGGCGGCCACACCGTCGCCGCTCACCTGCGCCACCAGGCGGAAGCCACCGGGACTCGACGCCGCCGCCTGGGTGTAGGCGCGGGACCCGATGTAGGGGTCGTTGACCGTCACGTCGTCGAAGATGGTGCAGCTCGGCTGCTGGGCGATGGCGACCCCCATGACGAGCTGGTTGCTCATCGGCGGGAGGGACATCACCTCGGTGCCGGCGTCGTCGAGGATGGCCGCCACCGGAGCCGGGGTGCCGTTCTCGTTCGTGCCGTCGGACTCGATGTAATCGACGCCCCAGATGCGGCTGTAGCCGAACTCGCAGGAGTCGGTCGCCGAGGTCGAGGAGCGGAACGTGGAGAAGTAGACGGTGCCGTCGAAGAGCTCCATCCGCCCGGTGACCTGCTCGCTGATCTCGCTGGTGATCTCCCAGTTCAGGCGGGCCCCGACGTTCTGGAGGTTGCCGGCGGTGTCGTACTCCAGGGTCTCCGTGAGCGAGACCACCCGGTTGTCCCGCAGGGCCTCCAGGTCGTCGGTGTTGCCCGTCCCCTGGATGACGACCACGCCGCCCTCCGGATCGGCGGAGAGGATGGGCGCCTCGAACGCCGGCTGGCCCTCGGTCGCCGTGCGGTCGTGGAACATGTCGTGGAAGGGCAAGGCCGTCCATTCGGTGATGTCCGGGTTGGACACGTCGAAGCGCCAGATGACGCCGTCCTGGTCCGTCATGAACGCGCGGGTGGAGACGGTGCCCGGCTCGCCGGGGAAGAAGGAGACGCCGCCGACCATGGGCGCGTTGAAGACGTCGTCGTCGAAGAGGGTCACCAGCTCGCCGGTGGCCGGATCCACGAAGCTGATCGTCCGCCCGGTCTCGTCCCAGCAGCGCTGGTTCTCCCGGGCGTTCAAGGTGCCCTCGTTGACCGGGGGGCGCCCGACGCCCCGGGAGGGGCAGCCGATGGGCTTGCTCATGTAGCCGTCCTCCATGGGCACGGCGACACCACCGCAGCTAGTGGTGGCGAGATCGTTGCCGGCGCCGCCGGGGAGCAGGGCGATGGCCCGCTCCTCGAGGGTCCCGTTCACCCGGACGAGGACCTGGGCGACGGCCGGGGTGCCGTAGGTCGCCCCCATGGTGTCGGCCGAGACCTGCCACAGGAACTCGGGCTCGAGCGGGTCGGTGACGTCCAGCGCGAGGTAGGCGTTGCCGCCCCCGCGGAGCCCGAAAATGAGGATCGAGTGGTAGCCCTCCTCGTCACCGGCAGCGTGGATCTGGCCGGGCGTCTTCCGGAAGAAGACGTCCTGGAGCAGCGGCGTTCCGTCGACCATGAACTGGTGGGCGGTCCGGCTGGAGTCCAGACGGGGGAGCATGATGGGCGGGATGAAGGCCCAGAGCTCTTCGCCGGCGGTGTAGGTCTCGCCGTTGTGCTCGCCCTGGGTGATGGTGGTGTCCTCGACGGCGAATGCGTGGAGCATGCCGTCGTTGGCGCCGACGAACATGACCCGCGGGCGGTTGGCCACCTCGGGGTCCTGGCGGAACTCGTTGTAGCTCTCGTCGGCGAGGGAGAGGTCGGGGGGCCCCAGGACGACCGGGCTCGAGTGGTAGATGTCGCCGAGCCGGTGCGGCCGGGTGGAGCTGTCGCCGACCACGAAGTCGATGACGGCGCTCCGCTCCGCCGCGGTGCTCACGCCCAGGAGCTGGCGGCTGATGTTGGCGTTGCCCTGGCTGAACGCTTCCAGCGTGAGGCCTTCTTCATCGGCGCCCGTGGAGGTCGAAGCGCCGCCGCCGCCGCCGCC
>DCLA01000033.1:0-10107 GCA_002320815.1 Myxococcales bacterium UBA1660 | reverse complement strand
CCGCCACCACGACCGCCACCACGACCGCCACCGCCACCGCCGCTCCCGCCGCCGGTGGTTCCGCGACACTGGCTGCCGCCCTGCCCCTTGTTGCCCTTGTTGCCGCCGCCGCGGTTACCGCGGCCACTGCCGGTGGAAGCCGGAGACATCGAGGGGAGGCCGACGTTGTCACCCACGAGGTGGCCGCCGGCGTTGCTCACGTTGTTGGGGACGACGGTCAGGATTCGGCGCGCGGTCCCGCGGGCGTCGAGGATGTCGTGGAAGCGGTCGACGGCCTCGACGGGCTGCTCCTGGAGATCCAGCCCGTCGCAGATGAAGCGACGGCGCTCGAGCACCCCGCTCCAGGGCTCGCCGTCGTTCTCGGGGAGCCGGAAGCCGCTGTTGAGCTGGATCTGCCCCTGAATCGACGAAGAGACGCCGGTGGCCGCCAGGGCGGGCGCGGTCCGCGTGGTGGTACCGGGCGCCGCGCCATCGAGGATGCGGGCGAAGACCTCGCGGATGGCCGCGGTGGGATCCGCGACGGCGCTGCTGTCGATGAGGTAGGCGCAGTTGCCCGACGGGTCCGCGCAGGTGCCGCCGGCGTCCGCCAGCAGGTTGAGCTCGGCCGCCGCCGATGAGTCGACGTCGTATCCGATGACGTAGAGGCCGGCGAGGTCCCCGGTGCAGCGGCTGCCGTTGTAGGCGCAGAGCCGGGTCGCGGTCTCCTCGAGCCGGTCGTAGGGGCAGGTGGTGCCGCCGGTCCCGCAGCCGATGCGCGGGTCGCGGAAGTCCATGTTCGAGGCGCCGTCGGTGAAGAGGATGGCGTAGCGCGGACGGCACGAGGCGTAGGCGTCACCGGCGCCGGCGGCGACCCGGATGGGCGCCACGTCCGGGTGGCTGTCCAGGTAGGCCTCGAAGTCCGAGAGGAGCGCCGCCGTCGGGGTACCACCGTAGGGGCGGGCGGCGAGGAGGGTGTCCTGGATGTTGGTGTTGATGGAGGTGAAGTCGCTGGCCGCGTCGCTACCCACGCTGATGAGCGCGCCGCCGGCGGCCGACTCGTTGGCCGAGCCGAGGTTCACCATCCGCGGCGACCCACAGCCGGGGAAGGTGAGCTCCTGGGGAGACCCGAAGGAGTAGCCGCCGTCCGCGCCGTTGGAGCGCGTCTCGACCGACGAGGTCCACAGGGACATCTCCAACATGCCGCGGTCGACGCTCGTGCCGGTGTTCACCACCGACATGATCGAGTCGAAGGTCATGAGGCCGAACTTCACCCGCGACGCGTAGGAGTCGAGGACGCCATCGGGCGCCTGCCCGGTGGTGCCGGGGTGGGTGACGAAGGGCACCGGCGAGCTGCAGTCGGGCGCGCCCGAGCACCACGCGGCTCCGGAGCGCTCCTCGACCGAGCAGGCGAAGTTGGTGCCCCAGGTGCCGGTCAGGGCCTCGAGGGTGTGGGCCCACCGGTTCCGCTCCGGGCTCATGCCCGAGCAGTCGGGCATGTCCCGGGACTCGTCCTCGAAGTTCATCGACGCCGACGAGTCCATCAGCAGCATGACCACCGGCCGGACGTCCCGGACGTCGGCCGGCTGGGCCGAAGCCGAGGCTCCGAAGGCGAAGAGGAAGAAGAGGGCGGCGAGGGTTCGTTGTTGCATCAGAAAGGCCCCGAGACGCCCCGGGTCCGGGCGTCGCTAGCGGTCTCGTTGGCGAAGCGCAGGTCGCCCTCCTGAGTCTCGGTCGGGAGGCGTGTGCGGCCGCGCGCGGTGTACGTGGCACCGAGGAAGCGGAGGTTGCCCTGCGCGGCCGCGGGGTAGCCCGCGATGACGCCCACGTACTGGTAGGTGTCGTAGACGTCGACGGCGAGGTAGGGCTGGTAGCTCTGCAAAGGACCGACGACATCTTCGGCTTCGTCGATGGCGTTCGTCACGTTCGCGTTCAGCTCGCCGGGGATGATGCTGCCGTCGGTGCCGCTCGCCGCCCCGTAGAGCCGCAGGCCGTTCATCCCCGGGGCCAGGTTCACCGACTCGAAGGGCGCGAGGTTCAGCGGGGACGCCGCCGAGCGGCCGGTCGAGCGCAGGAGGACCTCCGGCCCGTTCCGGTCCACCCAGGACAGTGACGCGGTCAGGCCGGTCTCGGCCAGATGCTGGGTCTGCGATGCCTGGCGATAGAAGCCCGCGCCGCGGATCTCGGACACCGTCGAGTGGACGGCGTAGAGGCCCGTAGCGGTGGCCATGAGGAGCACGAAGAGGACCACCAGCATGGCGGCGCCTTCTTCGTGCGATCGGCGGGTGGGTCGAATGGGCTTCATCGGTAGGCCACGTTGGGGATGAGGATCTCGGAGCGCGCCGAGCGGACTCGGGCGGCGCCGGGGGCGTCGGCGCTGACCTGATAGACGCTGAGCATCTCGTTGGCGGGATCGGTCCGGGCGACGAAGCCCACCCGCTCCTCGTGCTGCCGGGTCCGGGCCGAGAGGTTCACGATGGCCGAGCGGAGCTGCTCGGGGTTCGCGTTGAGGACACCCAGCGCGTTGGCGTCGGTGAGGGTGGTGATGGCCGGCGGCACGCCGGGGCCGGAGGTGTCGAAGACGAACGAGAGCTGGAAGTCCGCCACGTACTCCATGACGATGCGCGTGGTGCCGGCGATCACGGTGCCGTCGAAGCCCAGCTCGCGCCGGACGAGGACCGAGTTGGTCCGGCCGAGCGCGGTGTCGAGGGCGGGGGTACTCCCGCCGATGAGCACCGCGAGGGACGCGTCGGCGGAGGGATCGACCACCGCGTACTCCACGCGCATGAGGGGCGAGACCATCGCGCCGTCCGCGAGGCCGCCGACGCAGAGGCCGCCCACCGGGATCGACGGGGTCACGTTGATCACCGGCCCCTGCATGCCCGCCCCAGCCGGATCGGTGCCCTGGATGGTCACGAAGAGCTCCTTGCCGGTGGTCGTCTGCAGCTTGAGCATCCGGCCGGCGCGGAAGACCTGTTGGAAGCGGTCGTCGTCGAACGCGGGCGGCGCCGGGACCTCCGTGGGGTCGGGCGCGCCCCATTGCCCGAAGTCGCGCCGCATCGCCTGCCAGTTGGGCTGCAGGACGATCTGGCTGCCCGTCGGGCCGAGAGTGTTCACCAGGTAGCTATCGCTGGTGGCGAAGTTGCCCGTGAGGATCAGGGAGTCCGCGGCGACCCCGGGGTTGGCCCCGGCGTTGGGCAGCGCGCCAGTGTAGGCGCCCGGCTCGAAGCGCACCGCCTGGATCCGCTGGGTCGGCGCGACCCCGCAGGAGTCGGCGGTGTCGCTGTTCGGCGTCCCGTAGAGGCCCGCGCGCTGCACGTCCGCCGAGAGCTGCATCATCGCCATGCGGACCGACGATTGGGTCTGCCCGATGCGCTGCTGCTCGGAGAAGTGCCGGCTCGCGGCCGAGCCCACGTAGTAGGTCGCGGTGACGGCGATGAGCCCGGCGACCAGGGCCACCATGAGCTCGATGAGGGTGAAACCGCCGCGGCGGCGGGAGGGGCGGCAAATCATGGGGCCTCCGGCGTCCACCGCAGGAGCGTGGACGCGTGCACGGCGCTCAGATCCGGCGCGGCCGAGGTCAGGTCGACCGAGACGGTGTCCTCGACGCCGAGCGCGCATTCGTCGGTGACGAGCTCGGGAGTCTCGCCGCGCTCGCGCGGCCAGTAGGTGCGCACGTCGACCCGGATGCTCTGGTTCGGAATGACCCAGTTGAGCTGCATGTGGGTGCAGTAGTGGACGGCGCCGTCCGCCGCGCCGACGGGGACGTCGCGACCATCCCAGGTCGCGCCGGCGGTCTCCGTCGGCACCCCGCTCTGGGGCACGAACCACCCGCCGCCGACCTCGCCGAGGTAGCGGCTCCCCGCGGCGGTCGCGACCGGATCCCCCGGCGCCGTCCAATAGAGCGCGTCCCGCCGCGCCCGCTCGATCCAGTCGTTGGTTCGCTGGGTCGCCGCGGTGATCCGGCGGCCGCTGACGTTGCCCCGGGTGGAGGCGCCCTGGAGGGACATGATGCCCAGCGCGCCGACCGTGAGGACGGCGAGGGCCATCATGACCTCGATGAGCGTGAAGCCCTCGGCGCGGCGAGTCGGCCGGATCATCGGAGGATCCTCGCTTCCGCGCCCAGGGGCAGAGCCACGAGCTTCACCACGCCCGAGGTGGCGCCGTCGGTCATGCGGCTGACGCTGACCTGGTAGCCACCCGCCGGGTGGTTCTCGGCGAAGGTCGCGCCCCCCGTGTTCCAGCGGGTGACGCCGGTGGGCTCGAAGCAGAGGTCCACGGGGGTCTCCACTCCGGCGATGGCGATATCGTAGGTATCGCCGCCCACCTGGGGCGCGATCAGGGACTCCGCGCAGCGCGCGTTCCCGGCGCAGCCGGCCCCGACGACGGCGGTCCAGCCGGCCACCGGGTTGCAGCGGCTCGAGGTGCCCCGGTAGAGGTCCACTCGGTCGGCCCCGGGGTCGATGCGCAGCATATAGGCGCGCCCCTGGCCGGCCGCGGTGGACCGGCCCAAGCGGACCAGGCGCACGAGGTCGAGGGAGAGCTCGCGGGTCCGGCGGTTCGCCAGGGCGGTCCCGATGGTCGGCGCCGCCAGCGCCGCGACCACGGCGATGATGGTCACGACGACCATCAGCTCGAGGAGCGTGAAGCCGGCGCGACGGCGAGGCGCCCGGCTCCGGGAGCGGTGAGGCGCCCGGCTCCGGGAGCGCGCTCGGGATGAAGAGGGGCGGAGCATCGTCGCAGTGAACAGCAAAATCCGTTCCGCGAACGGTTTCGGCCGGTTCCTTCGCGTTTTCAGGCGTCGAGCGTCCGCTCCCACCGCACCTCGTGCATAACTATGAAAACTTTTCGGACCCGGCCCGGACGGGCGGAGCGGGTTGCCGAGGACCCGGCGCGGGCCTATGTCGCGCGTCCATTGGCCGAACACGAGAGTAGCGGAGACGAGGGCGCCGCGCGCGTCATGGAGAGCGGTCTGCGCCGCGCCGACCTGTCCCTGGCGGAGGCCATCGAGGCGTTGGGCACGCAGGCGCGGACCGATCTGCACGGGCTGCCGGCGGGCGCCGCGGCCCACCTCCTGAGCCGGGCCGCCGAACGCCTGGGGCCCATGGTGGTCCTGACCGGGGACTCCGAGTCCGCGCAACGGGTGGCCGAGGACCTGCGCTTCTTCCTGGGCGCCGTCGGGGACGAGGAAGCGGAGCTCCCCCAGGTGCTCCTGCTGCCGGCCCTGGACACCTCGCCCTTCCTGGAGGTCGCGCCGGACCGCCGCGCCGCGATGGACCGGCTGGCCACGCTCTTCCACCTGGCGCGCCGGCTCCCCTTCCGCTTCCTGGTCATGCCCGCCTCGGCCGCCGTCCGGCGCGTTCCACCCCGGGAAGCGATGGTCGCGCGCTCGATGCTGGTGGAGGCCGAGTCCGAGCTCGACCGCGACGACCTGGTCGACGTGCTCACCCGCGGCGGCTACCTCCGGGTCCCGGTGGCGGAGGACCCGGGCACCTTCGCGATTCGCGGCGGCGTCATCGACGTCTACCCGCCCCACGCTCCCTACCCCGCGCGCATCGACCTCGACGACTGGCTGGTCACCTCGATCAAGCGCTTCGACCCCGACGACCAGCGGACGGTCGACGAGATCCCCCGGATCTTCATCCACCCGGTGCGCGACACGGTCATCGCCGACGACGAGCGCGACGCCGCCCTGGCGCGGGTGCGCGCGCTCTGCGACCAGGCCAACTACCCCACCAGCAAGACGCGGGCGCTCCTGGACGACCTGACCGCCGGCCGCGCCTTCTACGGCATCGACGGCCTGCTGCCCGCGTTCTACGACTCGCTGGAGACCCCGCTGGACTTCGTGCCGCCGAACACGCCGGTGGTGCTGATGGACCCGGGCGCGGTGGCGAAGAGTGTGGACCTGGAGCTCCATCGCGCCGGCGGCGACCGCGACGCCAAGGAGAACGAGGGCGACCCGGTGTACCCGCTGGAGCGGCTCTACGCCGACGAGGACGAGCTCGCCGAACTCCTCGAGGCCCGCGCGCGGATCCTCATCCATCCCTACGCCACCGTGAGCAGCGGCGGCGGCGACGGGCTCGAGCCCTACACGTCGGCCCGCGAAGAAGACCTGCGGGACATGGGCGCCGAGGACCAGCGGCCCTTGATGGCCGAGCTCACCGCTCGCCGAGGCGGCGGCGCCGAGGACACCCTGGAGCCCATCGCCAAGCGGGCCAAGGCGTGGCTCGACCTGGGGATGCGGGTGTTCTTCACCGCCCGCACCGAGACCCAGGCCGAGCGGCTGAGTTCCCTGCTCCAGGGCTATGGGGTCCCCGTCGAACCCAAGGCGCGGGCCTTCGCGCCCGACCTGGTCGCCGGACCGCGCTCGGTGAAGACCCAGGTGGTCATCGGCGACCTCCAGGACGGTTTCGCCTGGGCCACCGAGGCCCTGGTGTTCGTGACCGAAGGCGAGATCTTCGGCACCCGGGCGCGGCGGCGACGCAAGACCACCCAGCGGAAGCGGAAGCGTAAAGCGGAGAGCTTCCTCCAGGACCTGCGGGAGCTGAAGGTCGGCGACTACGTCGTCCACTCCGACCACGGCGTGGGGACATACCTGGGCCTCCAGCGCAAGGAGATCGCCCAGAGCGCCGCCGAGCGGATGCGCGGCGACGCGCCGCGGACCTTCGAGGTCTTGGTCATCGAGTACGCCGGCGACGACAAGCTCTTCGTCCCGGTCACCCGGCTGAACCTCATCCAGAAGTTCGCCGGCAAGGAGGGCCACAAGCCCAAGCTCGATCGCCTGGGCGGCAGCACCTTCTCCAAGAAGAAGGCCAAGGTGCGCAAGGCGGTGCGCAAGCTCGCCGACGACCTCTTGGTCCTCTACGCCGAGCGCGCCGCCGCCCGGCGGGATCCGCTGCCGCCGGCCGGCCGCGCGTACGCCGAGCTCGAGGCGACCTTCCCCTTCGAGGAGACCGCCGACCAGGCCCGGGCCATCGACGACGTGCTCGGCGATTTCGAGCAGGGCCGCCCCGCGGACCGCCTGGTCTGTGGCGACGTCGGCTTCGGCAAGACCGAGGTGGCCATCCGCGCCGCCTTCCGCATGGCCATGACCGGGCGCCAGGTCGCCGTGCTCTGCCCGACCACCGTGCTCGCTCAGCAGCACTGGCAGAGCTTCGCGCGGCGCTACGAGGACTACCCCCTGACCGTGAAGCAGCTCAGCCGCTTCGTGCCCAAGGAGGACCAGCGGGCGACCCTCTCGGGGCTCAAGGACGGCACCGTGGACGTGGTGGTGGGGACCCATCGGGTCCTCTCCAAGGACGTCCACTTCAAGGACCTCGGGCTGATGGTCGTCGACGAGGAGCAGCGCTTCGGCGTGGCCCACAAGGAGCGCATGAAGAGCCTCCGCAAGGACGTCGACGTGCTCACCCTGACTGCCACGCCGATCCCGCGGACCCTGCAGATGGCCATCGGCGGCCTCCGGGATCTCTCGCTGATCACCACCGCCCCGGTCGACCGCCGCGCGGTGCGCACCTTCGCGTGCCGCTGGGACGACCACGTGATCAAGGAAGCCATCCAGCGCGAGCTCGCCCGCGGCGGTCAGGTCTTCTTCGTCTACAACCGGGTCGAGGGCCTCTACGAGCGAGCCCAGCGCCTGCAGGATCTGATGCCCCAGCTGCGCATCGCCGTGGCCCATGGGCAGATGGGCGAGAAGGCCCTCGAGAAGACCATGGTGGACTTCGTCGACGGTCAGTACGACGTCCTCTGCGCCACCGCGATCATCGAGAGCGGCCTCGACATCCCCCGCGCCAACACGATGATCGTGGACCGCGCGGACATCTTCGGCCTGGCCCAGCTCTACCAGCTCCGGGGCCGCGTCGGCCGGAGCCGCGAGCGCGCCTACTGCTATCTCATCACGCCGCCGCCGAGCGCGATGACCGACGAGGCGCGGCAGCGCATCGAGGCCCTCGAGCGCTTCACCGAGCTGGGCTCCGGCTTCCAGGTCGCCAGCCTGGACATGGAGCTCCGCGGCGTGGGCGACCTCCTCGGGGCCGAGCAGTCCGGCAACGTGGCCCTCGTGGGCTTCGACCTCTTCTGCCACATGCTCGAGGAGGCGGTGGCCACCCTCCGCGGCGAGGAGGTCGAGCAGGAGATCGATCCCGAGCTCACCCTCGACGTGGAGCACCACCTCCCCGAGGACTACATCGAGGACGTCGGCCTGCGGCTCACCTTCTACAAGCGCTTCGCCAGCGCCGCCGACGAGGACAGCATCCAGGACCTGGCCGAGGAGATGGAGGACCGCTTCGGCCCTCCTCCCCGGCCGGCGATGACCTTCATCCGCGCCATGCGGCTCCGCCCGCTCCTCCGCGAGTACCGAGCCCTGGGCTGCGAGGCCACCTCGTCCCGGGTCACGCTGCATCTCCGGGAAGACACGCCGCTGGACCCCGCCAAGATCATCGCGCTGGTCAGCCAACCGGGCAGCCCCTGGAAGCTCACCCCGGACATGCGGCTCACCCGCTACTTCGACGCGGACGACGACGGCGACTCCATCGACCGGGTCGCCGTGCTCCTCCGGATGCTGCGCTCGCTCCAGAAGGGCATCGCCTGAGCGAGCGGTCGCGCCGGGACGGAGGTATGCTCCCGTCGTTCTCGGGGGGGATTCCGAGACCTCCGTGCACGCCGTCGCGCTCGATCCAACTCATGTCCTGGGAACCGCGGACCAGCTCCTGGTCTGCGTCTGGCGCGGTCTGACGACCGCCGCCGCCATGGAAGAGGTCGCGCGGACGGCGAAGCGCATGGCCTTCGAGTCCGCGCCCTTCGCGATGGTCGCCATCTTCGAGGCCAACGCGGTCCTGCCCGGGACCCGCGCGCGCCGGGAGATGACCGACCTCTTCCGCAGCATCGGGGACGCGGTGAGCTGTTCGGCGGTGGTCTTCGAGGGCCACGGTTACCGGGCGGCGGCGGTGCGCGGGATGATGCGCGGGCTCAGCCTCGCGGCGCGGCAACCGTTTCCCCACGAGGTCTTCGACGACGTCCCAGCCGCCGCGACGTGGATGGCCGAGCACGGCTCTCCGGTCCCCGCCGCGCTGATCGTCAGCCAGGTGGGCTTCCTGCGCGCCCGCGTCCGCTAGAACGTCACTCCGGCGCGCGCAGCGCGCTCACCTGGGCCGCGGCCACGGTGAGCGAGAGGGCCCCCTGGTCGAAGTAGGTCGCGAGGCGCCGGCGGACGTCGTCGAGGGCCTCGGGGCCGACCGTGGCCTGCCACTCCGGGAAGGCGATGGCGCCGAGGAGGCGGTCGCTGAAGAGCGCGTCGGCGCTGGCGAAGCTCAAACGGAAGTCGATGCGCTCCAGGTTCACCGCGATGAAGCCGGCGGCCTCGAGGGCCTGGACCAGCGGCGTGGGCGCCGGGTCGCGCTCGACCAGCGACCGGACCCGCGCGGCCAGCACGTCGTCGCCCTCGGCCCGCGCTCGCTCCCGGAGCATGTCGAAGACCTCGACATAGGAACCGCGGAGCGGCGTGGTGAGGAGCAGGCGGCCTCCCGGCGCGAGGACCCGGTGCATCTCGCGGAGCGCCGCCGGGCGCTGCTCGAGATCCCGGTAGACCAGGTGGGCCACCACCGCGTCGAAGACGCCTTCGCCGAAGGAGAGCTTCTCGACGCACTCCTCCTTGAAGAAGAGGCGGCGCCCCGTCTCGCCGTAGCCGCGCTGCCGGGCGAGGCCGATGAGCCCGGGGTCCGGATCGATGGCGATCACCCGACTCGTCGGGCCCAGGCGCTGCAAGAGGCGGAAGGAGATTTGACCGGTGCGGCACCCCACGTCGAGGACCTGCAGCCGCTCCCCGGTCGGGAGTGCGTCGAGGAGCCCCTGGGCGAAGCGGGCGCCGTACTGGGGCGCGACGATGGCGTCGACGAGCGCCGCGTCTTGCTGGCTGCTCCGTCGCCGGCGACGTGGTGCGCGCCCCTCGTCGCTCACCCGCTCAGTCCTCCATCCGCTCGAAGTGCTCGACGGCTTCCGAGGCCAGCGCGCCGATGGTCGCCTCGGTCTCGGTCTCGAAGTCGGCGATGGTCACGTCGCGCTCGTCGTCGACGAGCGCGCGGAGGGCGTCCACGAGCTCGGGCTCGTGGGCGTCGACGGCGGCCTCGATGGCGGCGG
>DCLA01000006.1:195643-224706 GCA_002320815.1 Myxococcales bacterium UBA1660 | reverse complement strand
GCGTCCCCATGGCAAGTCGGGGGGGTCAGTCGTTGTCGAAGTCGTCGCGGGCCATGCGGGCGGCCTGGCGGCGGGCGTCGCGTTCGTCGTAGGCGCGGACGATCTTCTGGACCAGCGGGTGCCGGACGACGTCCTGGTCGGTGAAGCGGCAGAAGCGGATGCCTTCGATGTCGCCGAGGAGCTGCTCGGCGTCGGCGAGGCCGCTCTTCTTGCCGCCGGGGAGGTCCACCTGGGTGATGTCGCCGGTGATGACCGCGCGGGAGCGGAAGCCCAGGCGGGTCAGGAACATCTTCATCTGCTCGGTGGTGGTGTTCTGCGCCTCGTCGAGGATGACGAAGGCGTCGTTCAGGGTCCGGCCGCGCATGAAGGCGAGGGGCGCCACTTCGATGGTGCCCTTCTCCAGGAGGATCGACGCGCGGTCGTCGCTCATCATGTCGTGGAGCGCGTCGTAGAGCGGGCGCAGGTAGGGGTTCACCTTCTCGGCGAGGTCGCCGGGGAGGAAGCCCAGCTTCTCCCCGGCCTCGACGGCGGGGCGGGTGAGCAGGATGCGCTTCACCTCGTTGCGCTGGAGCGCGGCCACGGCCATCGCCATGGCGAGGTAGGTCTTGCCGGTACCCGCGGGACCGATGCCGAAGACGATGTCGTTCTTGCGGATGGCGGTGACGTAGACCTGCTGGCTGAAGCCCTTGGGCGAGATGACCCGCTTGGAGGCGGTGGTCAGCACGACGTCGTCGAAGAGCTCCCGCAGGCGGACCTCGGGGTGCGCCGCGGCGGTCCGCGCGGCCCGGGCGATCTCCTGGCCGGTGAGCTTCTTGTTCCGGCTCATCACGTCGACGAGCTCGGCCAGGACCCGCTCCACCACGGCGACGTTCTCCGAGTCGCCCTGGATGCGGATGGTGTCGCCCCGGAGACCCATGGAGACCGAGAGTTCCTTCTCGAGGAGGCGCAGGTGGGCCTCGCCCGGACCGGTGAGGCGGAGCAGGAGGTCTTGATCGCTGACCTCCACGTCGGCGGTGGTCGTCACCGTGGGAGTCGGGGCTTCCGAAGTCATGAGCGGCGAGAGCTAACGCTCGGGCGCGTCCGTGACAAGGGGCGAGCGTGACTATTCGTCGGCGTCGGCGTCGGGGGCCGTGGGCTCATCGGCCGCGGATTCCTCGGCCTCGTCGCCTCCCGGAGTCGTCGCGGCCCGGTCCAGCATCGCCTTCAGATCCGCGACGCGTTCGTTGGGGATGGTGAACGAGAGCACGTAGTGGGCGATGGCCCACCCGCTGGCGGTCCGCAGCATCACGCCGCTGCCGCGCACCGGCCCGAGCCCCTCGCTGTCGAGGTCCTCGTCGAAGAAGGCGTACTCGCCCTTCACCACGATGGCTCGGCGGGTGGGGTGCATGGTCCAGCCGTGGCCGTCGGCGAAGGCGTCGGTGGCGTACGCGCGGAACTCGTCGACGGTCCAGCGCTCGGCGGCGTCGGTGCCCAGGAAGACGCCGTCCTCGGTGAAGTGCCCGAAGTAGCGGTCCCCGTCGCCCACGCTCGCCGCCTGGTGCCAGTCGTCCAGCGCGGCGGCGATGGCCGAGGCGTCGGCTTCGGTGGGGGCGGGCTGCGCGGCCACCACCACCGGCTCCGGGCAGGGCGCGGCGGCGCACCCCGCGACCATCACCATCCACGCGCCGAGGTGCACGCCGCGCATCAGAGGACCTCCAGGACGCTCTCGGGCGGTCGACCGATGCGCGCGCCCTTGGCGGTGATCACCACCGGTCGCTCGATGAGCTTCGGCTCTTCGGCCATCGCCGCGATCAGCGCGTCGGCGTCGGCGCCCTTCAGGCCGCGCTCGCCATAGGCGGCCTCCTTGCGGCGCACCAGGGCCTCGGCCCCGCCGAGCTGCCCGGCCACTTCGCGGAGTCGGGCCTCGCTCGGCGGCGCGTCGAGGTACTTCACCACCCGCGGCGTGATCCCCCGCTCCTCCAAGAGGGCCAGGGTCTGCCGCGACTTGGAGCAGCGGGGGTTGTGCCAGATCTCGACGTCGGTCGTGCTCATGGGCCGACCAAAGCCGAGCCCGGCGGCGTCGTCAACCCCGCCGCTCGCGGAGCCAGTCCGCGAACTCCGCCAGGTAGCCGGCGACGAAGTCGCGGGTGTCTTCGTCGGTCAGCACGCCCTCGTCGAACTTGCTGGGTGCGAAGGTGACCGCGCAGCCCGGGTGCGGGAAGGGCCGTGCCTTCAATCCCAGGAGCACGTTCTCCAGATGCATCTGCGCGCGCATGCCACCGATCGGTCCCGCCGAGGCGGTGGCGAAGGCCACCGGCTTGTCGGTGAAGGGCGCGCGGTACCCGGGCCGGGAGGCCCAGTCGATCGCGTTCTTGAACACACCGGGGAGCGAGTGGTTGTACTCCGGCGTCACCAGGACGACGCCGTCGCTGGCGGCGATGGCCGCCTTGAAGGCGTCCACGTTGGCCGGCCGCTCGCCGTCCTGATCCAGGTCGCCGTCGTAGTGGGGTAGGTCCCCGATGGTCAGCACGTCCAGGGTCACCCCCAGCGGCGCCAGCTCGACCATCGTGCGAAGCAGCGCGCGGTTGTAGGACTTCTCTCGTAGGCTGCCGGCGAATCCGACCAGCTTCAGCTCTCGCATCAGGCGTGCTCCGGGGTGGGGGTGAACATGTCGAAGACCAGGACCTCGGCGTCGGTGGTGGCGCGCAGCTCCAGGGTGGGCACCCCGCGGAGCGCGGCGCCGTCCCCTTCGGCGAGGGGCCGCTCGTTGAGCACCACCGATCCCTGCACCACCTGGACCCAGGCCTGACGTTCTGCGGCCAGGGTATGGGTCACGGCCTCGCCGGGCGCCAGCACGGTGGCGTGGAGGTCGAGGTCCTGATGGATGGTCACCGACCCCTCGCGGCCGTCTCGGGAGGCCACCAGGCGGAGGCCGCCGCGGCGCTCGTCGCCGAAGTGCTTCTGCTCGTAGCCGGGCTGCAGGCCGGCGCGCTCGGGGATCACCCAGATCTGCAGGAAGCGCACGGGGTCGCTCTTCGAGCCGTTGAACTCGCTGCGGGCGACCCCGGTGCCGGCGGTCATGCGCTGGACGTCGCCGGGCCGAATGACCGAGCCGGTCCCGAGGGAGTCCCGGTGCTCGAGGGAGCCCTCGACTACGTAGGAGAGGATCTCCATGTCCCGGTGCGGGTGGCGACCGAAGCCCTCGCCGGGCGCGACGCGGTCGTCGTTGATCACCCGCAGGGGACCGAAGCCCATGTGCGCGGGGTCGTAGTAGTTCGCGAAAGAGAAGGTGTGCCGGGAGTCGAGCCACCCGCCGTGGCGCGCGTGACCCCGGTCTTCGGCCCTGCGGATCGTGAACGTGCTGTCGGTCATGGGCGCCATGTTGCGTACCGTTTATGCGTTCACAAGGGGGTCGGTGGTTGCGCCGGTGCAACGTAGCGTCGCTCCCGCCGGACCTTCCCCTCCTCGGCGAGCCGACTACCTTCCGTAGCCATGAGCGACGAGCCCCGCGATCCCCGCATCGGACGCCGTAAGGCCATGGCCGGCCTCGCCGGTCTGGCCCTCGCCGGCGCCTGTGATTCCCGGCCGCGGGAGACCGCGGTCGCGTCGGCGCCGGTGCGCCGCCCCCGAGGAGACAACCCCATGCGTCAACCGACCTTCTACCTGCCCCATGGGGGCGGGCCCTGCTTCTACATGGACTGGACCATGGGTCCGGCCGATACCTGGGACCGCACGGCGGCCTGGCTCGGCACCCTGGTCGCGGACCTCCCCGAGCGGCCCAAGGCGCTCCTGGTCATCAGCGCGCACTGGGAAGAGGAGCGACCGACGGTCACCGACGGCGCGTCGAACACGCTCCTCTACGACTACTACGGATTCCCGCCCCACACCTACGAGCTCACCTGGCCGGCGCCGGGCGCGCCCGGGCTGAGCGCGCGGGTGCGGGAGCTCCTCGGGGGCGCGGGCTTCGAGCACGGCACCAACGCCGAGCGCGGCCTGGACCACGGGGTCTTCGTGCCCCTGAAGCTCAGCGTGCCCGACGCGGACATCCCCACCGTGCAGCTCTCGTTGGTGCGGGGGCTGGATCCGGAAGAGCACGTGCGGCTCGGGCGTGCGCTCCAGCCGCTCCGCGACGAGGGCGTGCTCATCGTCGGCAGCGGCATGAGCTACCACGACATGCGCGGCTTCAACCGTTCGGCCTCGTTGCCGCGCTCCCAGGCCTTCGACGGCTGGCTGGCGGAGAAACTGCCCCAGGCCGAGGGGCGTGCCGAAGCGCTGAAACACTGGGCCTCGGCGCCCGAGGGCCGGAGCTGCCATCCCCGCGAAGAGCACCTGCTGCCGCTAATGGTCGCCGCGGGAGCCGCCGAGGGCGAGGCTGGCCAGCGGGTCTTCGGCGACGAGGTGATGGGCGTGGTGGTCAGCGCCTACCGCTTCGGCTGAGGCCGCCCGGGGCCGCCGCGCCAGGCACCTGCTATCCTCGTGGCATGCGAGGGTGGTGGGTGTTGGCGCTGGTGCTCCTGCCGGCGTGGCCGCGGGCCGCGACGGAGGCCCAGGCGGTCACCACCATCCGGGTGGCGACCCTGGCCCCGGACGGCTCGCCGTGGATGCGCGTCTTCCGTGCGCTGGACGGCGAGCTCGCCGAGCGCACCGGCGGGACCCTGCGCCTACGCATCTACGGCGGCGGCAGTCAGGGGCAGGAGCGAGACACGCTGGCGAAGATGCGCTCGGGCCAGCTCGACGCGGCGGCGCTCACCGGGACCGGTCTCGCGGACATCGTGCGCCCGGTGCTGGTGCTCGGGCTCCCGGGCATCGTGGACGACTATCCCACCCTGGATCGGGTGCAGCGGCGCATGGGGCCGCGCTTCGAGCGCCTCTTCGAGCGCGAGGGCTTCGTGCTCCTCGGCTGGGGCGACGTGGGCAAGGGGCGGCTCTTCTCCAAGCGGCGCATCGAGCGGCCCCGGGACCTTCGCGCGGCCCGGGTCTGGGCGCCCACCACCGACGTGGTCTTCAGCGCGTTCCTGAGCGAGGTGGGAGCCCAGCCGCGGCGGCTGGGGGTGACCGAGGTCTATCCCGCGCTCCAGACCGGGATGGTGGACACCGTGCCCGGCTCGGCCCTCGCCGCGGTCGCGCTCCAGTGGCACTCGCACCTCGACTACTACGCCGCCGAGCACGCGGGCATCCTCATCGGGGGCACGGTGATGCGGAAGGAAAAGTGGGACGCGCTGAGCGAGGCCCACCAGACCACCCTCCGCGACGTCGGTCGCCGCGCCCACGGGGTGGCCAAGCGGATGCTCCGTCGCGCCGACGACGACGCGCTGGCCGTGGTCGCCCAGCGGATGACCGCCGTGGACACCCGCGCGCACGAGGGTGAGTGGACCCGCTACGCGCTCCGCACCCGGGACCGGTTGGTCGGCCGCGTGTTCCCCCGGGCCCTCTTCGACGCCGTCCTACGCGCCGCCGATGACTAGGCGCCGAGCTCGATGCCGACCGCGCGGGCGGCGGTGGCCAACTCGCCGTCGGCCGGGACGAGCTTGGGGTTGGCGCAAGCCTCGGCCAGGGGGACGCTGCGCAGGGTGGTCCCGCGGAGCACGACCAGGCGGCCGGTGCGGCCTTCGGCGCAGAGTTGGGCGGCGCGGACCCCGAAGCGGGTGCCCAGGAGGCGGTCGAAGGCGCTGGGCGTGCCGCCGCGCTGCAGGTGGCCGAGGACGGTGACCCGGATGTCGTGATCGACCCGGTCGGCCAGCAGGGCGTGGAGGCGCTCGCCGGCGCCCCCCAGGCGGGGCGCGCGACCGAGCTTGCGCTCCACGGTGGAGATCTCGCCGCCCTGGGGGAACGCGCCCTCGCCGACGACCACGATGGAGAAGGGCGTCCCCGCTTCGCTGCGGGCGCGGATCTTCGCCGCCACCCGCTCGATGTCGTAGGGGATCTCCGGGACGAGGATCACGTCGGCGCCGCCGGCGATGCCCGCGCAGAGGCTGATCCATCCGGCGTGCCGGCCCATCAGCTCGAGGATCATCACGCGATCGTGGGCCTCCGCCGTGGTGTGGAGGTTGTCGATGGCCCAGGTGGCGTTCCCCACCGCGGTGTCCAGACCGAAGGTGAAGTCGGTGGTGTCCAGGTCGTTGTCGATGGTCTTGGGGACCCCGACCACGGGCACGCCCAGCTCGGCGAAGCGGAGCCCCAGGGCCATGGTCCCGTCGCCGCCCACCAGCGCGAGGACGTCGATGGCCAGCTCGCGCAGGCGCTCCACGACCTGCGCCGACCGGTCCTCGGTGCGCGGCCCGTCGGGGGTCCCGACGACCCATTGGAAGGGATCGGCCCGGTTGGAGCAGCCCAGGATGCTCCCGCCGCGCGGGAGGATGCCGCGCACCTCGGTCGAGGTGAGGCGCCGGATGCGGTTCTCCACCAGCCCGGCGAAGCCGTCCTCGGCGCCGAAGATCTCGAGGCCGAGGGCTTCGCCCTGCTTCACGAAGGCGCGGATGACCGGGTTCAACCCCGGGGCGTCGCCCCCGCCGGTGAGGATGCAGACTCGTCGGACCGTCTTCGCCATGGGTCCGTCATGACCCTTCGCGGGGCCCGGGCGCAAGGCCCTCAGCGGGTGCGGCCGGCCTCGTAGAGGGCGATGGCCGCGGCGACCGAAGCGTTGAGCGAGTCGAAGTCGCCGCGCTGAGGAATCGACGCGATCCGGTCGCAGCGCTCCCGGACGAGGCGGCGGAGCCCCTTGCCCTCGGAGCCGACCACGATGACCCGGCCGCGCGGCGCGGGCCCCAGGTCGCCCACCAGGACGTCGCCGCCCGCGTCGAGCCCGATGATCTCCAGGCCCTGATCGGCGATGAGCAAGAGCGCCTTCTGCAGGTTGGGGACTTCGGCGATGGCCGCACGCTCGGTCGCGCCGGCGGAGGCACGGACCACGGCGGGCCCGAGGGTCGCGCTGCGGTGGCGCGGCACCAGGATCCCGTCGGCGCCGAAGGCCAGGGCGCTGCGGATGATGGCCCCGAAGTTCTGGGGGTCGGTGACCTCGTCCAGGGCCACCAGGAGCGGCGCGTCGAGCTCCAGGAGCTTCTCCAGCGGCCGGTAGGGGTAGGGCGGTCCGGAGGCGACGACGCCCTGGTGGCGGACCCCCTGGGCGCGCCGGTCGAGGTCCTCGCGGCTGCCCTCCTGGATCACGACGCCGGCCGCGGCCGCCGCGTCGGCGAGATCGGGGAGCTTCTCAAGCAGGCCGGGTTCGACCCAGCAGCGGTCGACGGTGCCCCCGCGAAGGGCCTCGACGACGAAACGACGACCGACGACCACCCGCCGGTTCGACCCGCCGCCGCCGCCGCGTCCACGGCGCTTGTCGCGGCCCGGCTTCGCGTCGCGGTCCCGGCTGGGCGCTCCGTCCCGGCGCGGCTTCCCGCCCTCGTGGGGCGCGCGCTTCTTCCGGCCGCTCACGCGCTCAGCTCCGCGGCGATCGAGCGGGCGGCCGCCACCGGGTCGGGGGCCAGCCGGATGGGGCGGCCGATCACCAGGAGGTCCGCGCCGGCTGCCTGGGCTTCGGCGGGCGTCGCGGTGCGGCGCTGATCGTCGGCCGCGCTCCCCGCCGGGCGCACGCCGGGGACGACCAGGGTCGCCTCGGGCAGGCGGCCGCGGAGGTCGGCGACCTCTCGGGGCGAGCAGACCATCCCGCCCACTCCGGCCTCGGCGGCGAGGAGCGCCAGGTGGGGCACCGTGGCCGCTGCGCCCTCGCGGTGGCCGATGCGCTCCAGCGCCGCGTCGTCGAGGCTGGTCAGGACCGTCACGGCGAGCAGCTCGGTCTCGGTCCCGGCCACCGTCTCCGCCGCCGCCGCCAGGGCCGCCGGGCCGGCGGAGGCGTGGAGGGTCAGGTAGCGTACACCGAGGCGCGCGGCCGAGCGCGTCGCGCTGGCCACGGTGGCGGGGATGTCGTGGAGCTTGAGATCCAGGAAGCAGGCGGCGCCGGCCGCGTGGACGGCGTCCACCGCGGCCGGTCCGACCGCGGTGAAGAGCTCGAGGCCCACTTTGAAGACCCCGACCTCACCCGCGAGGCGGGCGAGCCACTGCTCGGCCTCGCCGAGATCGGCGACGTCGAGGGGGAAGACGATGCGCTCGTGAGGGTTCACGAGCGCTCTATCGCACGCGGATGGGCGCGGGGCTACCGACGAGCTAGGACGGTCTCAGAGACCGTCGAGGCCGGCCAGCGGGTCATCGCTGATTCCGCCACCGGAGCTCATCGAGGTCATGCGGCTGCCACCGGTCGAGGAGCGGCGGGCGCGACGACGGGTCCGGGTGGTGGCCTGAGCCTCCATCTGGGCCTGCGCGGCTTCGGCGGCGGCCTGGGCCTCCGCCTCGGCGCGACGGCGCTCTTCCTCGGCCTCACGCGCGGCCTGGGCCTGACGCGCGGCCTCTTCGCGAGCTTCGCGAGCCTCTTCCGCGGCGCGCTCCTGCTCTTCCTGCGCGAGGCGGGCGGCCTCGGCGTTGCGCTCGAGCTCGGGGGCGACGATGCCGAAGTAGACGCCGGCGCCGACACCGAGGAGGACGACGACCAGACCGGCGATCAGGCCGGGATGGATGCCCTTCTTCTTCTCGGCGGCCACGCGGGCCATCTCGCGCTCGTGGGCGAGCAGGCGCTCCTGCTCGGCGGCGCGGGCCTTGGCTTCCTCTTCGAGGCGGACCCGGAGGGCGTGTTCTTCACGCTCGCGCCGAACGCGCTCCTCTTCATCCTTCTTGGCGCGCTCCTCGGCGAGGCGCGCGTCCTCCTCGGCCTTGAGCTTGGCCGCTTCCTCTTCCTGCTTGCGGCGCTCGTCCGCTTCCTTGGCGAGGCGGGCTTCTTCTTCGCGCTGCCGTGCTTCTTCTTCCTCGTCGCGGATGCGGTCCTCTTCGAGGCTCATCAGCTCCTTGAGGTTGAAGAGAACGGACGATTCCTTCTGCTCGGACATCTAGTTCCTCTTGGCTGGGGGTTGGGGAGCGACCCCCGCGCTGGCGCCGGAAGGCTAGCAGCCTCGATCCGTTCGTGTCAACGCGCTAGGACCGTTCATGGAACGCGATTTGCTCGGTCTTTCCCGGGGCTTCCGTGAGGTGGCGGCCTTCGCGCCGTGATATCGTCCCGGTCGATGCGCACGGTCCCCAGCCTCGCCGCCATCCTCTTGGCGATCGCCGCCGGCTGCGGCGGTTCCGAAACGGGCCTCGCCGCGGGCGAAGCGTGTACCCGCACCTACGAGTGTGGACCGGGGCTCGCGTGCATCATGGGGGCCTGCAACGGCGACCCTTCGCTCATCGGCGGCGAGGTCCCCATGCCGGGGGAAGACGCCGGCGCGGAGGACATGGGTGAGCCCGTGGACCTCGGCGACGCGGACCTCGGGCCCCAGCCGGACCTGGGCCCGGAGGAAGACATGTTCGCCCCCGACCCCGACCTCGGGGTCGAAGAGGACATGTTCGTGCCGGCGGAGGACATGTTCGTCCCCGAGCCGGACCTCGGCGTCGAGGAGGACATGTTCGTGCCGGAGCCCGACCTCGGGACCCCCGACCTCGGGGTCGACGCCGGCTGAGGCGCGGGGCGCGGCCGCGCAGTCAGCGGCTGCGCGCGGCGGCGCAGTCCGGCCGACGCGGGGGCGCTACTCGCGCCAGAAGAGCTTCCAGGGGTTGTGCTTCAGGTCGCGAAGCATCTCCTGGACGTCGTCGTAGATCTCTTCGTCCATCACGAACGCGCCGACGCTGCCGCGGCCGGAGCGGATGTGGGCGACGATGGCCCGGGCGTCGGTCACCGAGCGGTCGGCCTCGGCCAGGATGTCCTGGATCTGCTGACGCTGCTCGGGACCGAGCGCGTCCATCGCGTCGTCGGCCTTGGCGGTCAGGCTGCGCACGTCGGTCATCAGGGGGTCGATGTCGTCGGAGACCCGGGCCAGGGTGGAGTCCAGGTTGCGGAGCACGCGCTGGACCCGGCCGTTCATGGTGTCGTTGGCGGTGGTGAGCAGCTCGTTGGTCTGGCTGGTCGCCGTCTCCACGTTCTCCATGATCCGGTCCAGTCGGTCGTCGTGCTCGGCCAGGAACTCGTCGGCGCGGCGGATCGCGCTCGCGGCGGAGCTCAGCAGGTCCCCGAGATCCTCGCGGTTGTCCCGGAGGAGATCGGTCATGCCCTCGAGGAGCTCGTAGGCCATGGCGAAGGCCAGATCGAGCCGCGGCGGATCCACGCCCTCGACGATCGCTCCGTCTTCCAGCGTGGGCTTCTCGGGGTTGCCGGGGTCGATGGAGAGGATGGACTCGCCCAGCACGCTCTGGCTGGTCACGTAGAAGAGCGCGTCCTCGTGGATGGTGTCCTGGACCTCGGTGTCGATGCGCACGTGCATGCGGATCATCGGCCGGCGGCCGGTGTCCGGGTCCAGGCGCTGGCCCCAATACTCGATGCCCTCGACCTCGCCGACCCGGATGCTGCCCACGTTCACCGAGGCGCCGGGCTGCACGTTGCCGGGGTTGTCGAAGTCGACGTAGACCGAGTACTGGTCGCCCAGCTCGACGCCGCCGAGGACGAAGATGAAGGCTCCCAGGAGCCCGAGCGCGACCAGGATGAGCACGCCGACGCGGACTTCGACGCTCATACCTCCATCGGTCCTTCGGCGCGGCCGTCGACGAACTGGCGCACGATGGGGTCGTCCGTCCGGCGGAAGTCCTCGGGCGTCCCCAGCATCCTCACCGTCCCCTTGTACAACATCGCGATCCGGTCCGCGATGCTGAAGATGGAGACCAGGTCATGGCTCACCACGATGCTGGTCACGCCGAATTCGTCGCAGAGCTCGCGGATCAGCGCGTCGGTCCGTCGGGCGCTCACCGGGTCCAGGCTGGTGGTGGGCTCGTCGAAGAGCACGTACTCGGGGTCCAGGGTCAGCGCGCGGGCGATGGCCACCCGCTTGCGCATGCCGTCGCCGAGCTGCGCGGGGTAGGCGTCGGCGAAGTCCCCCATGTGCACCTGGCCGAGCCGCTCGCGGGCGTCGGCCATGGCGGCCTCCATGGTCATGGCTTTGTGTTTGCGGAGCGGGAGCGCGACGTTCTCGGCGCAGGTCATGGAGTCGAAGAGGGTCGAACTCTGGAAGACCATCGCGCACTGCATCCGCACCGGGTAGAGCGCCTTCTCGTCCAGGCGCGAGACCTCGTGGTCGCCGAGGAAGATGTCGCCGTCGTCCGGACGCAACAGGCCGATGAGGTGCTTGATGAGCACGCTCTTGCCGACGCCGGAGGCTCCGATGATGAAGAAGCACTCCCCATCGTCGACGGTGAGGGAGACCCCCTGCAGGACCACCTTGGGCCCGAAGGCCTTGTGGATGTTCTCGAAGCGGATGGGCATCAGCCGGGTCCGACGCTGGGCACCAGGAAATACCCGAAGGTGCTGATGATGAGGTTGAGTACGATGATGGCGAAGCTCGAGCCCACGACGGCCTCGGTGGTGGCCCAGCCGACGCCCTCGGAGCCGCCGAAGGTCGCCAGGCCCCGCTGCGCGCTCACCACCGCGATGGCCGCGCCGTAGGTGAGGCACTTGAAGAACCCCAGGGCCACGTCGCCGAGGTTCAGGTACATCAGGTTGTTGAACGTGCTCGGGGTCACGTCGAAGGCGAGGTTGGCCACCAAGAGCCCGGAGCCGTAGGCCACGAAGCCGCCGATGATCAGGATCACCGTGCCCATCACCACGCAGGCGATGAAGCGGGGGACCACCAGGTAGTCGATGGGATCGGCGGCGCACATGCGCAGGGCGTCGACCTGGTCGGTGACGACCATGGAGCCGATCTCGGCGGCGATGCCCGCGCCCACCCGGGTGGCCAGGGGGAGGGCGCCCACGGAGGCGGCCAGGTCGCGCACCAGGAGCTTCAGGTAGGTCGCGCCCATCAGGCTGAAGTCGGGCAGGAGCTTCCGCGACTGGAGCCCGGTCTGGAAGGTGATGATGGCTCCGATGAAGGCCATCGTGATGCACATGAAGAACAGCGACTCGTTGCCGATGGCGAACATTTGGCGGGCGACCTCGCCCTTCTCCCGCTTGCCGCGGAAGAGGTAGTAGAGGGTCCGCGCGAAGACTCGGAACACGTCCCGGGCGTCGGTCACCACGTTCTTCGCGGCGTCGATGATGCTCGGGTCTTTGGTGCGCGCCGCCATCAGCCGAGCA
The DNA here is from genome assembly GCA_002320815.1 of Myxococcales bacterium UBA1660. GTDB lineage: Bacteria > Myxococcota_A > Polyangia > Polyangiales > Houyiibacteriaceae > UBA1660. The sequence continues at coordinate 212,588 of DCLA01000006.1, read as the reverse complement.
CGAAGGTGGAGAGGTAGTCCATGATGAAGATGCCCGCGGCGGCCGCGACCACCGAGGCGTTCACCGCGCGGCCGACGCCCGGGGCGCCGCCGCTGGTGGCCAAGCCGTAGTGGCAGCTCGTCAGGGCGATCATCACGCCGAAGAGCCCGCTCTTGATGAGCCCCACCCAGAAGTCCCAGGGCTCGAGGCGCTCGAGGGCCGAGGCCCAGAAGAGATGAGGGTCCACCCCGAGGAGCGCGTCGGCGGTGAGCATCGCGCCGCCGATGGCCACCGCGTCGCCGATGATGCAGAGGAGCACCATCATCGAGACCATCGCCAGGCAGCGGGGGACCACCAGGTAGGCGATGGGGTCGATGGCCAGGGCGCGGAGCGCGTCGATCTGGTCGGTGACCTTCATGGTGCCCAGCTCGGCGGTGTTGTTGGCGCCGACCCGGCCATTGAAGATCAGCCCGATGAGCAGCGGGCCCAGCTCGCGGATGGTGGTGAAGGTGGCCGCCCAGCCCACGAAGGAGGTCGCCTGGACCTGCTCCACGAAGGGCGCGGCCTGGATCACCATGATGCCGCCGGTGAACGCGGCGGTGGCGCAGATGATGGGCACCGAGCGCACGCCCATGCGGTTGAGGTTCCGGAAGAGCTCGTGGCGGTCGATCTGGCTCGGCGTGAGCCGCCGGAGGATCTGCGCCGCCAGGATCCCGAGCCCGCCGGCCTGCTTGGCGACCGCCAGGAAGAGGGCGCCGATCTTGGCCGGGATGGCCACCAGGGCGCGCGCGGGGGCGGTGCTCATCAGAGCGGGCCCTCGGTCAGGCCGTGCACGAACTGGTTCACCTCGGGGATGGTACTCGTCTTCGCCTCCTCCGCCGTTCCGTCGAAGACCAGGCGGCCCTGGTGGAGCATCCCCACCCGGTCGGCGATGGTCAGCACGCCGGAGACGTCGCTGGAGATCACCATCACCGTGGCCTTGGTGGCCCGCTGTTCCTCCTGGACCAGGTCGTAGATCTTCTGGCTGGTCACCGGGTCGAGGCCCGCGGTGGGCTCGTCGTAGAGGATCACCTCGGGCTTGGCGATGGTCGCCCGGGCGACGCCGATTCGCTTCTTCTGGCCCCCGCTCATCGACTGGGGGATCCGCTCCTCGGTCCCGGGGAGGGCGACCCGCGCCAGTCGCTCGGCGACCCGCTCGCGGATCTCCTCCTCCGGGAGGTCGTAGAGGCGCCGCAGCGGGAAGGCGATGTTCTCGTAGACGTTCTTGTCGAAGAGCGCGTAGTTCTGGAAGAGCATCCCGATGCTCTTCCGGGCCTCGGCCAGCTCCAGCTCGCGCATCGAGGTCAGCTCGGCGTCGTTCACGAAGACCTTGCCCCGCTCCGGGCGCAGCAGGCCCGCGACGACCTTGAGCAGGACGCTCTTGCCCGCCGCGCCGGGCCCGATGAGGGCGTAGATGCACTGCGCGGGGACCGTCAGGCTCACCCCTTGGAGGACGGGGGTGCCGAGGAACTCCTTGTGGACGTCGTCGAGGCGGATCAACGCGCGGAGCATACCCTGGCCGGACCCGGAGCCGGCAAACTGCCCCGCATTTCCGGGGGCGCACGAATGTCCCACCCTTCCGGGGAGGACAAAGTGCCCTATTCGCTTTCGCCCGCTCGTCGCGGGGTGTCCCCGAGAACCCCATTCGCCGTCGAGACGATTTCTGGCCTGCTTCTTGTATCCGCTCAGGGACGTGAGCCCGCCCCCGAAGTCGTCGATGACCGCCCACAGTCAGCTCCTGCGCACGCGCCGCAAGCGTCCGACGCTGCGGGACATGAAGGTCGTGCAGGATCTCTCGACCGACGACCGCTTGGCGCGGCACCGGCGTGACGTCTTCGACGCCTACGTCGCCGAGCGGGCGCTCTCACGCCGGCTGGCCATCCTGCTCGAGCTGGTGCTCGAGGGGGCCCGGGGTCCCATCCTCTGCCACGGGCTCCGCACCGACGACGCCGGGCTCCAGCGCATGGAGCGCGAGTTCAGCTGGGCGGCGGGGATCTCGGTCTACGTCGCCGCGATGGAGGTGCTCGAGCGGGCGTCACACGCGCGACGGACGATGCCGCCCGTCGCGCGTTGAGCTCAGCTCAGAGGCCGCGCATCTCGGTGGCTTCCTTCACCCGGCCCACGCCGAGGATGAAGGCCGCCTCCCGCAGGGTGCACTCGTGCTTGGCGCGGGTCTCGTTCAGGTTCGCGTAGGCGCGCTTCATCACCCGCTGGAGCTCGGTGTTCACCCGCTCGAGCTCCCAGTAGAAGTGCTGCATGTTCTGCGACCACTCGAAGTAGGACACGGTGACGCCGCCGCAGTTGGCGTAGATGTCCGGGATCACGTGGACGCCCTTCTTGGCGAAGATCTCGTCGGCCTCGGGGGTCGTGGGTCCGTTGGCGCCCTCGACGATGATCTTGGCCCGGACGTCATCGGCGTTCTCCTTGGTGAGCACGCCGCCGAGGGCGGCGGGGACCAGGATGTCGCAGTCGTGGGCCAGGAGGGCGTCGCCGTCGACGTGCTTGCCGCCGCCGAAGCCTTCGAGGGTGCGGTTCTTGGCCACGTGCTCGATGGCCGCGGAGATGTCGATGCCCTCGTCGTTCACGTAGCCGCCGGAGATGTCGGCGATGCCCACGACCTTGGCGCCGGCTTCGACGAAGTCCCGCGCGGCCCAGGTGCCCACGTTGCCGAAGCCCTGGATGACCACCCGCTGCTCGTCGATCTTCATGCCCAGGGTGTGGAGCAGCTCCTGGGTCGCGTAGACGACGCCGCGCCCGGTGGCCGCCTCGCGCCCGACGGAGCCGCCGAGGGCCACGGGCTTGCCGGTGACCACGCCGGGCTCGTAGCCGTGGTACTTCGAGTACTGGTCGAAGATCCACGCCATGACCTGGCCGTTGGTGTTCACGTCCGGCGCCGGGATGTCGGTGGTGGCGCCGATGATGTCGTGGATGCCGTCGATGAAGCGCCGGGTGAGCCGCTGGGTCTCGCCCTGGGAGAGCTTGCTGGCCTCGACGGCGATGCCGCCCTTGGCGCCGCCGAAGGGCACGCCGGCGACGGCGGTCTTCCAGGTCATCAGCGAGGCGAGCGCGGTCACCTCCTCGGCGTCCACGTGGTGGTGGTAGCGCAGGCCGCCCTTGAACGGCCCGCGGGCGTCGTCGTGCTGCACCCGGAACCCGATGAAGGTGCCGACGCTGCCGTCGTCCATCTGGATGTTGAGCTCGACCCGCACCTCGCGATGCGGGGTCTTGAGCTGCTTGGTCACGTCAGCGCGTAGGTCCAAGGCCTTGGCGGCCTTGTCCACGTAGTACTGCGTGTTCTCGAGGAAATCTCCTGACATTCGTCCACCCCTTGGCTTGGTCGCGTTCGTGTTGGGCCGCGGCACCCCGCGGCAGGATCGTTGGGTTCAGGCGTGCTCGGGCTCGGGGGTCGGGGGGACCGCCCGGCGCCGGCGCGCGAGCACCAGGACGAGGAGCCCGGCGAGCACCACGTGGAGCGCGAGGGCACCGCCCAGGACGCCCTTGAGGGCCGTCGCGGAGCCACGGGTCACCGTGATGGGGCCGACGGACACCAACCGCTCGCCGCGGCTGGCCTCCCGGATCTCCACCGGCACGCCGACCACGGCCACGTCCTCGACCTGCATGTCCTGGACGGCGCCGGCGACCAGCGCCCGGACCGCGTCGTCCGAGTAGCCGGGCTGGGGGCCGCGATGCCGGACGAGCACCGAGGCGCGGGGGCGGGGCCGCTCGTCGTCGAGGGCCAGGCGCCGGGTGTCGGGGAGGGCGACGTGGACTCGGGCGTCGAGGACGCCGTCCATCGCCTCGATGGAGGCCGAGAGCTCGCCGCCGAGGGCCGCGACGTAGCGGGCGCGCTCTTCGGTCGCGGTGGGGACCAGCCCGCCCTCGGCGAACATCTCGCCGAGCCCCGGCGAGGCCGGTCGCGGCAGCCCCTCTTCCCGCATCCGCTCCAACGCGGCGCCCACGTCGTCGGCGGGCACGATGACCTGGTAGAGATCGTCGCCCCCGGGGTCGCGCTCCTTGCGGCCCCCGATCTGTGCCTCGTGGAGCGCCACCAGGATCGCGTTGGCCTCGGCCTCGTCGAGGCCGCTCTCCACCGCGGCCTCGCAGCCGAGCGCGAAGACCGCGATCATCCCGGCCAGCGCGCTGCGGATCCCCCTCCTGGTGCGCGACATCAGCTGGCGTTGAAGCTGAAGCGCGCGCCCATGCGGGGCGCGCCGAACGAGGGGAAGCGGATGCCGCGGACGGCGCTGCGGATGCACGACTTGAAACCTTCCGAGCCCTGCCGGGCGCTGACGCCCATCACCTGGCCGCTGCCGGCGATGGCGATGTCGATGGTCACGTTGCCGAGGCCGGACTCCCGGTCCGCGCAGCGGCCGACCGAGCCGTTGAGGTGGCGGTTCATCACGCCCTGGACCTGCGCGGGGCTGAGGCGGCTCTGGCCTCCGGCGGAGTTCACGTCGCCGAGCTCGACGGCCTGGTTCATCGCGTCCTCGTAGGATCCGGCGAACCCGCCGCCCCCGCCGCCCATGCCGCTGCGGCGTCGCCCGCCGCGAGCGCTCCGGGGAGGATCGGGGAGGATGCCGGCGGTGCCGGTCAGCTCGATCCCGCCCCGCTCGTACAGGTCGCCGGTCTCGGCCTCGGCGACCACCTCGGCCTCACCGCCTTCGCGGGTGGCGACGAAGATGCCGATGCCCGCCAGGATGGCCAGGAGCGCGCCGGCGGCCACGGCGAGCTTGAACGCGCCGGAGCGGGCCTCGCTCTTCTCGGCGTGCGCCAGGGCGGCCTTCTTGGCGGCTTGGGCGTCGCGGATCTTCCACTGCTCGACGAACTCGGTGAAGTCGGGCCACTCGGCGACGGGTCGCCGCTCGCCGGTGTCCATGTTCATCAGGTCGTGTTCTTCGCGAATCTCGCCGTCCACGATGAGCTGCACCAGCTCCCGGCCGGTGAAGGGGCCATGGTCCAGCCCGTCTTTCACGGCCATCCAGCGGGCGGCGTCGTTCTCGGTGATCTTCGCCAGGAGTTGCCCGAGATCGACCTCGTCGCCCGCCGGAGCGGAGAGGGGCGCCGCCGGGCTGGGGAAGAGGTCCTGATGGGGGCGCGGCGCGGGCGCCGCCGGGCGCGCCGGGGCGGCGACCGCCGGCGCGGGGACGTCGACGTCGCCGTCGCCGTCCAAGTCGATGTCCACGTCGAAGCCGAAGTCGTCGGCCGCCGAGGCGGCGTCGGTCCCGTCGACCAGGGGCTGGAGCGCGGAGCGCACCGCGTCGGCGCTCTCGAAGCGGCCGCCGGGGTCGGGGGCCAGGCACTTCAGGAGGATCTCGTCGACGGCGCCGTCGGCCTCGGGATGCACCTGCGAGGGCGGGACGAAGCCATCGGCGGGGGACTTGGCCGTGAGCAGCTCGTAGAGCAGCGCGCCGACGCCGAACACGTCCGCGGCGGTGGTGGGCGGTTGGCCGCCCTTCACCTCGGGGGCGAGGCTGGCTTGATCGCGGGCGTCGAAGACCTCCGGGCCCCGCGCCTCGACCAGCGCCTTGCCGAGGCCGAGGTCGGCCAGCTTCACCCGGCCGGACTCGGTGACCCAGACCACCGACGGCCGGAGCGCGCCATGGCAGGTCTTCTCGTGGACCGCCTCGAGGGCCCGGCAGACACTGGCGACGACGTTGTAGGCGCCCTTGAGGCTCACGTGGCCGCCCTTGGCCGCGCGTTCCCGGACGACCACCGACATCGGCTTGCCGTCGACCCACTCGCTCGCGATGAAGGGCGAGCCCGAGGCGGTGCCCACCCCGTAGGTGACCGCGAGGTTGCGGTGGGAGAGGGTGGCCGCGGTGCGGCACTCGGCCCGCAGCTTCTGGACCCCCCCGGCGTCGAGGAGCCCGGGCTCCACGCGCCGGAGCGCGATGGCCTTCTGGGTCTTCTCGTCGCGCGCCTTGAAGACCGAGCCCAGCTCGTCCTCGCGAGCCTTGCGCTCCACGCGAAAACGGCCGCCGACGACGGTCCCCGGAGTGAGGTTCCCGGCGGCCCCGCTGGCCGCGCCTCCCGCTGCTTCGATGCTCATGAAGAGCGTGGAGGGTACGTCGCCGGGCCCGCCGGGATCAACGCGGTTGGCCCGGCGGGATTTGGGGACGACCGGGGGGCCGTGCTACTCCGAGAGAGGAGGCGACGACGTGGCGGACTCGAAAGGCAAGGGACGCAAGAACATCTTGGCGGAGTCGCGCAAGAAGGGCCTCGTCGCGGGCAGCACCGCGGTGGCCACTGGCGTCGCGGCGGCCACCGTGGGGCTGGTGCCCCTGACGATCGCCGGCATGGGCGCGACGGGCTTCTTCACCTACCGGTGGATCAAGCACCGCGCCCGCAACGGGATCCGGTTCTAGCCGCGCTCAGGTCGCCGCTCAGGCGACCTGGAAGGTCATGCCGGCTCCGCGCAGCCGCTCCACCAGGGTCATCCCCATGGTGGAGGCGGGGGTGCGGATCCCGCCGGGCGCCTCGACGCCGTCGCGCGCCAGACAGAGTGCCGACTCCGAGAGCATCTTCGCCGTCTCGCCGTACCCGGGGTCGTTCACGCCCTCGACTCGCCCGCGGAGCTCGCGGCCGTCCGCGGTCTTGCCGACGAGGCGAACCACGAAGTAGCCGGCCTCCCGCTGCTCGCGGGTCGGCCCCTCGCCGGGGTCGGGCAAGATGGTCTTCTGCATGAGCTTCCGCAGGGGCGCCACGGAGACGCCGGCGACGAAGGCCCCGAGGGCGCCCGCGACCGCGGTCGCCCGGGCGAGGCCTCGCGGCCCGGCGCCGAAGCTCATCTCTTCCGAGTACGAGAACTTTCGACCGTAGGCGTAGTCGAGCAGCGCGTTGCTGCGCCGGACGACCCGGGTGTTGATGGCCGCCATCACGAAGGGGCCCACCCACATGCCGAGGTCCCGGTCGTAGCGGACGCCCATCCGGTCGCTGCCGTCGGGGCCCGAGCGCTCGCCCTCGGGGTTGAGGGCGTAGGGATCGCCGAGCACTCGGCGAACCTTGGGGTCCTTGGCCTCGTCGAGCATGTTCATCATGCTCGCGATGGTGCCGCCGCTGGCGCCGCCCTTGGTCTCGCCGGCGTAGAAGCGGACCTCGGCCAGGGGCTCGCCGAAGCGGGCCCGGGCCTCCTCCTGCATCATCAGGGTCCCCAGGTCCGACGGGATGGAGTCGAAGCCGCAGCAGTGCACGATGCGGGCGCCGGTGCGCTCCGCTTCGCTCTGATGGGCGTCGATCATCCGGCGGATGAAGTGGGACTCGCCGGTGAGATCGCAGTAGTCGGTCCCGTTCGCCACGCACGAGGCGACGAGCGCCTCGCCGTACTGGGCGTAGGGACCGACGGTGCTGATGACGACCTGGGCGCGCGAGGTGATGGCATCGAGGGAGGCCCGGTCGAAGCTATCACCCACCAGGAGCGGGAGCTCGGCGGCCGCCGGCACGAGGCCGGCGAGCTCGGCGCGAACGCGCTCCAGCTTCTCGCGGCTCCGCCCGGCGAGGGCGAGGCGCGTGTCGGGGTGATGTCGGACCAGGTACTCGGCCACGAGCTGCCCGGTGAAGCCGGTGGCTCCCCAGAGGACCAGCTCGAACTCGCGCGCCGCGGCCATCAGCTGGCCCTCGCCGGCTCGACCTTGAGCTCGCGGTCGTGGAAGTCGATGCCCTGCAGGGCGTCGATGACCTCGTCGACCTTGGTCTTGGGCACGCAAACGAACGAGTGCTTGTCGCGGAGGCGGATGCGACCGACCTCGTCGCGGCTGAGGCCGCCGCTGTCCTGGAAGAGGCGGTTGAGGTCACCGACGCGGACGCCGTCCTTGCGGCCGACGCTCACGTAGAGGCGGGCCTCCGCGTCGTCGTCGCGGTCGTCGTCGTCGTCGTCGTGGCGGGAGCGGCGGGGCGGCCGGGAGGACTCGCGCTTCGGGGTCGTGCGGGCCTCGGCCTCGAGGGCCTCCGCCATGGGCGACTCGGTGGACTCGGGCGCCGTGGCGACCGGGTCGGGCTCGGTGGCCCGGTCGACCGGGGTCGGGGCGGGCTTGGGCTCCGGCTTCGCTTCCGGCTCGGCCTTCGCTTCGGCCTTCTTCGCCTCACGCTCGGGGGCGCGCCCCCTGCGGCTCTCGTCGCGGCTCTCGTCGCGGCGACGCTCGGAGCGGCGGGAACGCCCGGAGCGGCGGCGGCTCTCTCGGGGCGCGCTCTCGCGGGTCTCTTCTTCTTCGACCTTCGCCGGCGCCTTGTCCCGGCGCTGCTCGGCGGCGTCGGTGTCGATGGCCTCGTCGTCCTGGCCGCCGAAGATGCTGCGTACCAGCCCGGCGATGACCTTCTCCGGCTCGGGGAGGGTCAGGATCCGGCGCGCGACGGCGAGGTCGAGCTCGGCGGTCTCACCGGTGGCCATGCCCTGGAGCATGGCGACGCGGTCGAGCTCCTTGCGGGTGCGCTCCTCGCCCTTGCTGGGCATCGAGCGCTCCGTCGGGAAGATCTTGTACTGCAGGCGCAGGTAGTAGAGCGTGCCCAGCTCCTGCGGAGCCACCAGCGAGATGGCGGTGCCGGTGCGACCCGCGCGGCCGGTGCGGCCGGTGCGGTGGATGTACTGCTCGAGGTGATCGGGCAGCGCGAAGTTGATGACGTGGGTCAGATGCGAGATGTCGATGCCGCGGGCGGCGACGTCGGTCGCGACCAGGAAGCGCAGCTCGCTGGCCCGGGTGCGGCGCATGACCTTCTCGCGCTCGCCCTGGGGGAGGTCTCCGTTGAGCCAGTCGGCCGCGTAGCCGGCGTTCTGCAGCGCCTGGGCCACCTGCTCGGTGTCGCGCTTGGTGTTGCAGAAGACGATGGCGCTCTCGGGGTCCTCGATCTCGATGATGCGGATGAGGTCCCGGCTGCGGGCCTTGCCGCTCACCATGTACGTGAAGTGGCTGATGCCCCGGGCGCCGACCGCGTCACCGGAGAGCTCCACGCGCTCGGGGTCGGTCATGTGGCGCGTGCCGACGCGCTCGACGGGGCCGTCCACGGTGGCGCTGAAGAGGAGGGTCTGGCGACCTTCGCGGGGGAGCAGGTCGATGATCGCGTTGAGCTCCTCGGCGAAGCCCATCGACAGCATCTCGTCGGCTTCGTCGAGGACCAGGCACTTGAGCCCGGACGAGTCGAGGGTGCCGCGGCGGAGGTGGTCGAGGACGCGGCCGGGGGTGCCGGAGACGATCTGCGCGCCGGCCTGGATGGCCTTCACCTGCTTCTCCATCGGCGCGCCGCCGTAGACGGCGACGGTCGAGAGCTCGGTGTGCGCGGCGAGGCGCCCGATCTCGCGGGCGCTCTGCAGCGCGAGTTCACGGGTGGGCGCGAGGATCAGCGCCTGGACGCCGCCCTCTTCGCTGACCAGCCGGTCGACCAGCGGCAGCCCGAAGGCGGCGGTCTTACCGGTGCCGGTGCGGCTCTGGACGATGAGGTCCCGGCCGGTGATCGCCTTGCCGTAGCAGGCGACCTGCACGGGCGTGGGGTTGTCCCAGCCCAGGTCGTCGATGGCCTGGCGCACGGTCGGGCGCAGATCGAGGACATCGAACGTGGGGGTCTCTTGGCTAACTTCTTCGGTCATCGGTTTCTCGGTGCGCGTTCGAACCGCGCTCGTTGGATGGGTTCACCGCCGATCGAGGCGGTGGACGATCGCGCCCTCTTCCCGGGAGAAGCGGCGCAAGGTGAGCTCGAGGCGGTAGCGTAGACGGCGTAGGTCGGCCGCGCTGCTGCTCTCGCCACAATGACGGAGGTACGCCGCATGACGGGCGTCCCACCGGTGGAAATAGGGGGCCAAGGTGGCCGCGGGGCGGACCTCGGCGACGTGCTCGCCGGCGCGCTCGAGGAGCCCGTCCATCAGGGCCTCGGCCTCGGCCTCGCATTCGGTGCCTTCGTCCACGAGGCGCGCGGCCTGGGCGTCGGTGCCCTCCGGCTCCCGGAAGAAGACCTGGGGAACCACCGAGGCGAAGCCGACGACCACGATGTAGAGCATCGCCAAAGCCCAGAGAGCGAGCGCGATGCGGCGCCCGATGCGCCCGGCGCGTCGGGGACCAGATTCGGGGTCGGCGCTCTTGGCGCCCTGGGGCGAGGGATCGGCCATCGGGGGTGCGGCCAGCGGCGCGCAGGCGACGAAAACGTCGCAAAATCGCTGCGTTGTATTCCCGTGGCGCCGCCGGGTCAAGGCCCGGCGCGAGGGATCGTCACCCGGTGGACTCGTCGCCTTCGGGTTCCGGCTCGAGGGTCCGGGTCCGGTAGCTCACCGACTTCCGGCGGCGACCCACCACCACCAGCACCGTGATCACCGCGGCCACCACCAGGCCGAAGGCCAGGAAGGCGCAGTACCAGTAGAGGATGGTGTTGCCGGTGCCCATGCTCCCCTACTTGGCTGCAGCCGGACCGGGCGGCAAGCGGCGGCTCAGGGGAGGGGCAAGGTGCGGTATGCGACGTTCCCGCCCGACTCCCACACCACGGCCGCGGCGGCTTGGCTCGCGGTCCCGCCACCGGCGATCACGGGGCCGGTGCCGGCGCCTACGGTGAACGCCCCGGTCGTCCGCGGTACCTCGTGGTTGTCGACGAGGACACCGTTGCCGTCGACGTAGCGCGCCATGACGCTACCGGAGGCCTCCCAGACGACCAGGAAGCGCCCCGACCCGCTGGCCACGCGGGGCCCTTGGCCGGTGCCGGTCAGGTCGTTGGCCTGGCCCGGGGTGCCGCTGGCGTCGATGGCGCGACCGCGCACGCCCGACCCGACGCTCCAGACCACGTAAGCCCGGCCGTCGGCCAGGAGGGCGGGCTCGGGGTTGCCGGCGGAGGCGGAGTCGGAGACCACGAAGGGTTCGGCGTCCACGGCGGTGCCGTCGGTCCCGTAGCGCTGGCCCTGCACGGCGCCTCCCTCGACCCAGGTGACCAGGAACTGGTTGCCGTTGGTGGCGATCGACGGCGTCGTCGCGCCGCTGGTGCCGAGGGCGAAGGTGGACTGGGCCGAGGTCGCGCCGGCCGCGACGAAGGCGGCGGTGGCGCCGCTGCTCGAGCCGCCGTCATCGAAGACGACCATCGTCGCGCCGTCGGTGGCCATGGCGATCCGGGGGCGAGTCTGGGCACCCGGAGCCCCGTCCTGAGGCTCGATCCGGGTGAACCCGCCGAGCGGGCTCCGGTCCGTGCTGAAGAAGCGGATGGACACGTCGGCCATGTTGTTGAAGTGCTGGCTGACCACGGCGACCCGCGCCGGCGAACCGGCGATGTCGATCGCCGTCTGGACGCCCGCGAGGATCCCGACCTCGCCGTCGACGGCCAACGCCGCGGGGCTCGTGATCGGTTGGGCCGTCTCGCTGAGGAACGCGAGGCCCTGCTCGGTCGTGCTCTTCTGGAACGCGACCAGGAGTCGACCCCCGGTCCGCCAGTCGGCGGCGGGCTGGTCGCGGGTCGAGTCCCGCTCGGTGTTGACGATGGCCTCGGTGGTCCGGCAGGTGGTCTCGTCGCAGGGGAAGGGGCCGGTCGACGCCTCGCACTGCTCGTCGGGCGACAGGACGCCGTCCATGCACACGCCGGAGCCCTCGATGTCCTGGAGGGTCAGCGTCAGCGGCTGCTCCTGGCTCGCCAGGATCTCGCCGGTCGCGCAGCCCTGAGTGACCAGGGTGTTGGTGATCATCGTGACCGGGTCGGTGCCCCAGCCCTGGACGGCGACGACGTAGCTCCCCGCGTCGACGGTCACCCGCTGCTCGAGCTCGGTGGCCGGGAAGCGCCGGTCGACGGTGGCGCTGGGGAGCGCCTCGTCGGGGGTGGCCGGGAGCGCGGGGCTCAGGCTGCCGTCGCTGTTGCAGCTCCGCTCGCTCGCCGGGAAGACCACCAGGCGCAGGTCCTGGGTGACGTCCATCAACCCCAGCGGGTCGCGGAAGGCGAGGGGGCTGGGTGCGGGTTCGGCGCCACACCCGAAGAGGGCGGAACCCAGGAGAAGGAAGGAAAGCGGCCGCAGGCGCATCGGCGGGGAGTCTACCACGAGCGCAGCGCCCGCGTCGCCACGGGGAACGCCCCGGGGTCGGTCAGGGGACCAGCTTGTAGCCGACGCCGTAGACCGTGAGGATGTAGCGGGGTTCGTTGGGGACCGGCTCGATCTTCTTGCGCAGCTTCACGATGAAGTTGTCCACCGTGCGGTTGGTCGGGCCCGCCTCGATCCCCCAGACCTTCTCCAGGATCTCGTCCCGGGACACCGGCTGTCCGCGCCGCGCGTGGAGGAGCTTGAGCAGCTCGATCTCGTAGAAGCCGAGCTGCTCCTCGTCGCCCTCGGCGGAGAGGGTCTGCTTCGCCGGGTCGATGGCGCGGTCGCCGATGGTGAAGGGCTCGGCCACGCTCGGCGCGCGGGAGGCGCGGCGGAGCAAGGCGCGGATGCGGGCGACCAGCTCGCCCACGCTGAAGGGCTTGGTGACGTAGTCGTCGGCGCCGACGTCCAGTCCGCGGATCTTGTCCACCTCCTGGCTCCGGGCGGTGAGCATGAGGATGGGCACGTGGGCGTCGCTTCGGCGCACGCGCTCGCAGACCTGGTAGCCGTTCATGTCCGGCAGCATCACGTCGAGGATGATGCAGTCCGGGCCTTCGTCGGCGGCGAGGCGGATGGCGTCTTCGCCCTTGATCGCGTGGAGGACCTCGAAGCCCTCGAACTCGAGGGTGTCCACCAGGCCGAGGGCGAGCGCGGGGTCGTCCTCGACCAGGAGCACCTTCTGGCTGGTTTCGCTCATCGCTGGGGATGATAGACGACATCGCTCCCGCGCGAGCGGTCGAGGTGGAACGGCGTTCAGGCCCGCGGTTCGGCCTCGGGGCCGGGCGCCGCGGACCGCGAAGGCGGCAGCGCGGGCAGGGTGATGGCCACCACCGCGCCTGGGCCCTCGGCCGCGTCGGTGACCCATGCGCGGCCGCCGTGGGCCTGCGCGATGTGCAGCACCAGGCTCAGGCCGATGCCCGAGCCGCGGACCTCGCGGTCCCGGTCCGAGCGGTAGAAGCGCTCGAAGACCCGGCGCCGTGCGTGCGGCGGGATGCCCGGCCCGCGGTCCCGGACCCGCACCTGGACGAAGTCGCGGACCTGCTCGAGGGTGACGGTGACCGGAGTCCGGCCGCCGTACTTCACCGCGTTGTCGAGGAGGTTGTTCAGGACCAGCACGATGGCCTGCTCGTCCATCTCGACCGGCGGGATCTCGCCCAGGACCTCCAGGTCCACCTCGACCCCCTCGTGCTCCACCCGGTACCGGAAGGTCTCGATGGCCCGGGCGACGACGCCCTCGAGGTCGCCGCGAGCGAAGGCGTAGGTCTGCTTGCCGCGCTCCAGCGCCGAGAAGTCGAGCACGTTCTCGATCAACGACGAGAGGCGCTCCGACTCGCGCAGGATGATCTCCAGGTACTGCTTCCGCTTTTCCGGGGTCTTCACGCGCTCGGTGAGGAGCAGCTCGCCGAACATCCGAACCACGGAGAGCGGGGTCTTCAGCTCGTGGCTCACGTTGGCGATGAAGTCGCCCTTGAGCTCGGCCAGCCGCCGCTCCTTGTTGGCGGCGTAGAGGAGGAAGCCGACGCCGAGTAGGATCACCACCAGGGCCACCGCGAGGAGCGCGGTCTCGGTGCGCCGGCGGTTGCGCCCCTGCTCCTCGAGGCGCGGGGCCTGCTTGGGAGCGATCTGGAGCCGCCAGTTGTAGAGGGTGGTGGGGAAGCGGAGCCCGACCAGGTAGTCGCCGGCGTTGGCCAGGCTGGGGCCGTGGACCCGTCGGTTGTCCTGGTCGACGATGTTGTACTGCCGCTTGCCCTCTTCGGTGGCGAAGAGCCGGGAGAGCTCCTCGCGCACGATGGCGCCGGTGTCGTGGCGGGCGATGACGTAGTAGCGGCGGCCCTGGTGCGAGCGGCGCTCGTAGGAGAGCAGGTAGCTGCGGCCGGCCACCGTGTGGTGCAGGTGCTTGAGTCGGCCGGGGTGCAGGCGCGTGAGGTCCATCTCCGGCAGGAGCCGCTCGGTGAGCACCTTCACGAACTCGCCCTGGGCCCGGTCGCCGCCGCGGTCGGCGCCCGCGACTTCTTCCCCGGTGGCGTCGAGCACCACCAGCGTGCGCATCGTCGGCGTGAGCTCCGAGGCGACCGGGAGCCACCGGTCCTGCAGCAGCGTGGCGCCCGCGAGATCCTCGGGGTCGAGCATCGAGTCGAGGTCCACCAGACCGAAGGCCGCGTTGTCCTGGCGGATGATGTAGCGCTCGATGGTGTCGACCTTCTCGCGCACCAGGAGCAGGGTGTTCTCGGCGATGGTCTGCTCGCCGAGGCGGGTGAAGCGGGAGGCGGTGAGCCAGGTCGTGTACCCGAGGAAGACCGCGGCGGCGAGGATGGCCGGGACCAGCACGAAGAGGATCACACGGTAGCGCCAGCCGGCCACGAGGAACCCTGTATCAGAGACGGCCGTCGGCGTCCCGCCGGGGACGCCGGCGTGCCCCTGCGTCGCGGACGCTCCTGCGCACCGCGGTCGGCATCCGCCCGGCGCGGATGGCGCTACGCTCTACTCGCGCTCGTCCTTGAGCGGCCGGGTCATCAGGGCGACCAGCGCCTCCCGGGCGGGCTTGTCCTCGTAGAGGATGGCGTGGATCTCGTCGGTGATGGGCATCTCGACGTCGCGACGGGTCGCGAGCTCGTGGGCGCTCTTGGCGGTCTTCACGCCCTCGGCGACCATGCCGAGCTCGTCGAGGATCTCCGCCAGCTTCTGCCCGCGGCCGAGGCCCATGCCCACCCGGCGGTTGCGGCTGAGGTCGCCGGTGCAGGTGAGCACCAGGTCGCCCATCCCGCTCAGGCCCGCCAGGGTCAGCGGGTCCGCGCCCAGCTTCATCGCCAGCCGGCTCAGCTCGGCCAGGCCGCGGGTGATCAGCGCGGCGCGGGTGTTGTGGCCGAGGCCCATGCCGTCGGCCACGCCCGCGGCGATGGCGATGACGTTCTTGAGTGCGCCGCCGACCTCGACGCCGATGACGTCCGGCGTCGTGTAGACGCGGAAGCGCGGCGTGTTGAAGAGCTCTTGGACCCGGGTCCGCATCGCCTCGTCGTGGCCCGCGACGCTGACCGCCGTCGGGACGCCGGCGGCGACCTCGCGGGCGAAGGAGGGACCGCCGAGGTAGGTCAGCGCCCCGTGGCGCTCAGCGCGGAAGACGTCCTCGAAGATCTCGCTGACGAGCATCAGGGTGCCCTGCTCGATGCCCTTGGTGGCGCTGACCACCGGGACCCCTTCGGGCACCAGGGGCGCGAGCTGCTCCAGCAGCGGTCGGTTGCCTTCGGTGGGCACGACGACCACGACCGTCCGTGCGCCGGCGACGGCCTCTTCGAGGTCCGCGGTGGCGCTCAGGGTCGGGGGGAGCTCGACGCCGTTCAGGTAGTCGGGGTTGGTCCGGTGAGCCTGGATGTGCGCCGCTTGCTCCGGTCGGCGGGACCAGAGCTTCGTGGGGTGTCCCTGGTCCGCCAAGTGCTTCGCCAGCGCCGTGCCCCAGGAGCCCGCTCCCAACACCGCCACCTCGGTGGTCGAATCCGCCATGCCGGCACCTTAGCCGATGCCCCGGCGCAGAGGGCAAGGGGGTCCTCCGGGGGTGAGGTTTCGAGAAGTTCGAAGCCGGTCGCAAAGTTCTCTCGACCGGGTGCGAGGGACCGCGCAGACTCACCCATATGGGTGAGCGGGAGGATGTGATGTGTCCGCGACCGGAGGGCCTCGCGCGCGGGAGCGGCCCGGACGATGCGGACCGTTCGAGCCAGCAGGTGCTCGAGGAAGCGGCCGAGCCGGCCTTCGCGGAGCTGCGCAACCTCCTGACCGCCGGCCAGGGGACCCTCGCCGTGGCGCGGGCCGAGCTGGTCCCGCTGGCGCAGGTGGCCGCCCGGGTGCGTTCGGCCGAAGAGGTGCCCGAGGAGCTGGTCCGGGGGGCGCTGCGGGCGCTCGCCCAGCTCGAGGACGTCCTCGGAGACACGGAGCTGGCCATGGAGCGGGTGACCCGGATGGTCCGCTCCCTCGAGTCGGCCACGCTCTCCCAGGGCCGGACCCCGCTGGTCTCCCAGATCGTGGAAGCTGCGGCGGACCTCGCCCACCACGCGACGAAGCTGGTGGGCGGCGTGCGCTGGAGCGGACTCGAGCCGGGCATCCGGACCTCGGCGCCCTCCACCCGCGCCGTCCCGCGGCTGGCCGCTGCGCTCGCCACCTTGGCCACGGCCCTCGGCCGGGAAGGCAGCGCCGCCGGCATCGACGCCGCGGTGGAGGGCGAGCCCGAGGGGGGCCTGCGGGTTCACCTGACGTCGCCCCGGTCCTACGATCCGAGCGCGCTGGCGCCCTTCCTCCAGCAGGCGAAGGGCGCGGTCGACGTCGCGCCCGATGGGATCCGCCTGGACCTCTAGCGGGTCTGGGGCGCGTGCTCGCCCTCGGCGAGGAGCGAGAGCAGCATGGGCGTGAAGTCCAGGTGGCTGGCCCAGCCGCCCTCGAAGCGCGCCGGCATCGCCGACCGGACGCGGGCCGCGATGCGCGCCCCGTCGGCGCCGGGACGACCGACGATCACCGGCACGTGGGAGTCCTGCTCCGTCGCGCTGCCATGCCACGAGTGGTAGGGGCCGCTGAAGTAGAAGCGCTCCTCGATGGGTCGGTCGATCCCGGTGCGCGCCATCAGGAGGACGTCGCCCGCGCGGTGCCCGAAGGGGCCCGCGGCGAGGTCCCGGAGCCGCTCCTCGAAGGCCAGCAGATCCGGGCGGGGGTGAGCCCGGAGGTACTCGCCGATGGGGACCAGCCGCTCCCCGTCGAAGACCTGGAAGGGTAGCGAGTCCTCACCGACCGGCCGGGGCTCGCGGGCGAGGACCAGGTCCAGCGTGCCCTGCAGGGCCTCGAGACCTTCCCCGGTCTCGTTGGCGCGGTAGAAGGCCCGCGCCACCGGGAGGACGTCCTCGTCGAGGCGGGCCGCGGCCC
>DCLA01000006.1:125022-195317 GCA_002320815.1 Myxococcales bacterium UBA1660 | reverse complement strand
CCCGCCAGTCGCACTCGTCGTCCTCCTCGGGGCACTTGGATCGATCGGCGAGGTACACGTAGGCGAAGGCGCCCTGGTAGGCGACCGCGGCCTGGAAGGTGGGATCGTCGTCCTCGCCCACGTCGTAGTCGCGCAGGCGAAACCCGAGGGACTCGATGAGCGCGGTGGGCTCGTCGTCCTCGTCGACCGCCAGCGAGTGGCGGTCGTCCTGCAGCACCGGGGTGTGCCCATGGTCGGCGGTGAAGACCAGGTAGGTGTCCTCCAAGGCCCCGGCTTCGCGCCAGGTGTCCAGGACCCGGCCGATCTGGGCGTCGAGGACCTCCTTCAAGTAGCGCTTCTGCTCGTCGAGGGCGGGGTCGGCTACGTGGGTGAAGAGGTCGACACCCGGGAAGTAGAGGGTCTGGATGTCGGGGATGCCCGCGTCGCCGACTTCTTCGAGGACCGAATCGATCGACTCCTCGTCGAGCTCCCGGTAGACGGCCATCGCGCCGGTCTCGTCGTCCCCGTCGAAGGTGCCGGCCAGGAAGACCGCGAAGACCTGGGCCAGGTCGGCGCCCCCCGGCAGCGTGAAGATGTCCGCGCCGCGGTGGAGGTGCGCCAAGGACACGTGGGCGCGGAGGTCGGCCTGCTCGTAGAAGGTGGGCACCTGCACGTACCCGCCCACCGCGCCGTCGTTCACGGTGTCCATCACCTGGCTCATGTCGGTCACGGTCACCGGTGCCGGGGCGAAAAAGACCGGGCCGTCCTCGCCGTCGCGGACGAGCTGCTCGTTGCCGGTGATGCCGGTGTGCGCCGGCCCCTGGCCGGTGAAGATGGCCGACCAGCTGGCGACGGTGGTCGACGGGAGGATGCTGAGGACCTTCGGGTGCGCAAAGGCGTGGGCGAAGCTCCCGTCGTCCTGCAGACCCAGGGCCTCGGCGAGCTTGGGCATGTCGCCCGACCCCATCGCCTCGACCAGCGCCTCGTGGCCTACGCCGTCGAAGCAGAAGAGGATCATCCGGGTCGTGCCCCGGATGGGCCTCCGCTCGTCGGTCAGGTCCGTCTCGTCACCCTGGACGAGGGTCTCGGCCGCCTCGACCGTCTCGTGGGGGTTGAGGCAGGAGAAGCACATCGCGGCCGCGAGGAGCAGCCACGCGCGGGAGAGATGGGAGGTGCTCACTCCCGGTTGGTCGGCTCGTTTTCCAACAGCGTGACGAGCATGGGCGTAATTTCACGCTGAGAGTGCCATTTGATGCCGTTTCCGTCGTTCTGTGCCGTGCCGAGGGCGTCCAGGACCCGCCGCCGCACTTGGCGGCCGTTCAGGTCCCGGCGCGCGATTACCAGGGGGATGTGCGAGTCGCTCTCCTTGGGCGAGCCGTGCCAGGAGCGGTAGGGTCCGGAGAAGTAGAAGCGCTCCTCGATGGGCCGATCGCCGCCGGAGCGGCTCAGGATCAGCAGATCCCCGGCCCGGTGCCCGTAGGGACCGGCGGCGAGTTCCTCCAGGCGCGCGGCAAGCCGGAGCAGCTCCGGCCGCGGGTGGGCGCGCAGGTACGCCTCCACGTCGACCAGTTCGCCCTCGTCGAAGACCTGGAAGGGGAGCGCATCCTCGGTCGTCGGTCGGGGCTCCCGGGCGAAGATGAGGTCGATGCCCGCCTCGAGGGGCCCGGCCTGGTTGGCCTCGTGGAAGGCCCGGGCGGCCACCAACACGTCCTCCTCGAGGCGCGGGGGACGCGTCCAGTCGCACGCCTCCTCGCCGCAGGTGCTGCGGTCGGCGAGGTAGAAGTAGGCGAAGGCTCCCTGGTAGGCGACCGCGGCGGAGTAGGGACCCTCGGCTTCGCCGATCTCCAAGGGGCGCATGGCGAAGCCGGCGCGTTCCAGGACGTCGACGGGCTCGTCGTCGTCCACGGGATCGGCGCCCAGGGAGTGCCGGTCGTCGTTCAGGACCGGGGTGTGACCATGGTCGGCGGTGACCACCACCCAGGTCCGGTCGAGCTCGCCTTCGCTCTCCCAGCGGTCGAGGATGCGACCGATGGCCGGATCGGTGACCTCGGCGAGGTAGTTCTGCTGGTGCTCCAGCGCGTCCTCGGAGACGTGGGTGAAGAGGTCGATGCCCGGGAAGTAGACCACCTGGAGGTCGGGGAGCCCGTGCTCGTCGATGGCCTCGAGGAGCGCGTCCACCGACTCACGGTCGAGGGCCTTGGCGCCCTCGATCTGGGTGGCGTCGTGGGCGCCCTCGGTGGCGCCCTCCACGAAGGCGCTGAAGATCCCCAGGGCCTCCAGGCCGGCGGGGAGGGTGAACACGTCGGCGCCGCGGTGCACGTGGGCCAGCGAGGCGTGGGAGCGCAGGTCGGGGAGCTTCTCGTAGAGGGTCTCCGCCTGGACCAGCTCGCCCACGAGGCCTCCATTGAAGGCCTCCATCATCTGGGCCACGTCGTCGACGGTGACCGGCGCGGGGGCGATGAAGCGGCCCGTCTCCCGGTGGAACTGCTCGTTGCCCGAGACCCCGTGTTGGGCGACGCCGACGCCGGTGAAGACGCTGCTCCAGGCGGCGACCGTGGTCGAGGGGAGGATGCTCAGCATCCGGGGGACCGAGTAGCCGTTGTCGTGGAGGCCGTCGGCGTCGCCCACGGGCTCGCCCAGGACCCGGCGCAGGTGCGGGAGTCGACCGGCCTCGAGGGCCTCCTCGAGCGCGTCGTGGCCGACCCCGTCGAAGCAGAAGAAGATCATCCGCTCGCGATCGCGGATCGGTCCCGCGCCGCCGTCGGCGACGTGCACCGGGCCGGAGGCGATGGTCTCGGCGACCTCGCCCACGTTCCGGAACCCGAAGTACCAAACGGCGACGAGCGCCCCCCCGAGAAGGAGGGCGCTCGTCACCAGGAGAGCCTTGCGACCGCGGCTCACGAGTCGAACCTCAGGGAGCCGGCTGGGTGGCCTTGCTCTCGCTGGCCTTGGAGTCGTCGTCCGAGAGGTCGAGGTTCAGCTTGTCCGGCTCCTCCAGGGCGTTGGCCAGGACCTCGTCCACCTTCTTGACGGGGACGAACTCCAGGTCGGCCTTCACCTCGGCGGGCACCTCCTCGAGGTCGGCGGTGTTCCGCTCGGGGAGGATGACGCGCTTGATGCCGGCGCGGTGCGCGGCGAGGACCTTCTCCTTGATGCCGCCCACGGGGAGCACGCGACCGCGGAGGGTGATCTCACCGGTCATGGCCACGTCGTGGCGCACGTGGATCTTGGTCAGCAGGGAGACCAGCGCGGTCATCATGGTGACGCCGGCGCTGGGGCCGTCCTTGGGCATGGCGCCCGCGGGGATGTGGATGTGCAGGTCGCTCTTCTCCAGGAAGTCGACGGGGATGCCGAAGTCCTCGGAGCGGGTGCGGACGTAGCTCATCGCGGCCTGGGCGGACTCCTTCATGACGTCACCGAGCTGGCCGGTGAGCTGGAGCTTGCCCGTGCCGTGCATCTTGGTGGCCTCGATGAAGAGGATCTCGCCGCCGACGGAGGTCCAGGCCAGGCCGGTGGAGACACCGGTCTCGCTGGTGCGCTCGGCGACCTCGCTGGAGAAGCGGGGCGGACCCAGGTAGGGCCGCAGGTCGTCGGCGTTGGCCACGGTGAACGGGCCTTCGTTGCCCTCGGCGACCTTCACGGCGATGCCGCGGATGACACCGGCGACCTTGCGCTCGAGGTTACGAACGCCGGCTTCCCGGGTGTGGTCGTCGATGAGCGCCGCGAGGGCGTCGTCGGTGATCGTGAGCTGACCGTCCTTGAGGCCGTGCTCCTCGATCTGCTTGGGCACGAGGTGGACCTTGGCGATGTCCAGCTTCTCCTTCCGCGTGTAGCCGGGGATCTCGATGATCTCCATGCGGTCGCGGAGCGGAGCCGGGATGGTGTCGCCGACGTTGGCGGTCGCGATGAACATCACCTTCGAGAGGTCGTAGGGGATCTCGAGGTAGTGGTCGCTGAAGGTGTCGTTCTGCTCGGGGTCGAGGACCTCGAGGAGGGCCGCCGCGGGATCGCCGCGGAAGTCGTGGCCGATCTTGTCGATCTCGTCGAGCATGAAGACGGGGTTGATGGTCCCGCACTTCTTCATGCCCTGGATGACCTGCCCGGGCAGGGCGCCGACGTAGGTCCGGCGGTGACCGCGGATCGCGGCCTCGTCGTGGACGCCGCCGAGGCTCATCCGGTGGAACTTGCGGCCGAGGGCGCGCGCCACCGAGCGGCCGAGGGAGGTCTTACCGACACCGGGCGGCCCGATGAGGCAGAGGATCGGGCCCTTCTTGTCCTTCTTGAGCTTCCGGACGGCGAGGTACTCGACGATGCGCTTCTTGACCTTCTCCAGACCGGAGTGGTCCTCGTCCAGCACCTTGCGGACCTGGGCGATGTCCATGTTGTCCGTCGTCTGACGGCTCCACGGGATGTCGAGGATCCAGTCGATGTAGGTGCGCACGACGGTGTACTCCGCCGAGCCGACCTGCATCGAGCGCAGCCGCTTGAGCTGCTTGCGCGCGACCTTGTCCGCCTCCTTGGGGAGGTCGGCCTTGGCGATGCGCTCCTCGAGGACGTCGAGGTCGCCCGAGTCGCCGTCTTCCTCGCCCAGCTCTTCCTTGATGGCCTTGAGCTGCTGACGGAGGACGTACTCGCGCTGGTTCTTGCCCATCTCCTCCTTGATCTGGGAGTTGATGCGCTCGCGCATCTTCAAGATCTCGAGCTGCCGGGTGAGCAGCCGGAGCACCTTGCGGATGCGGTCCTTGGCGTCGATGGTCTCGAGGAGCTGCGCCTTCTCGTCCACCGGGGCGTCGAGGTTGGCGGCGACCAGGTCGGCGAGCTGACCGGGCTCCTGGATGGAGTCGATGAGCGAGCTGGCCTCCCGGGGCAGCTCGGGCATGAGCTGGATGACCTGCTTGGCCACGTCGCGCAGGCTCATCGCCAGCGCCTCGGCCTCGACGTCGTCGATCTTCGGCTCTTCGAGCTTCGAGACCCGCGTCTTGATGTAGGGCTCCTCGCCGACGAAGCCCTCCATGCGTACGCGCACCAGACCCTGGAGGATCAGGCTGTAGTTGCCGCTGGAGTGCTTCAGCGCCTTGAGGACGCGGGCGGCGACGCCGACGGGGTACAGGTCCGACTGGGTCGGGTCGTCGGTGCCGGGGTCGCGCTGCGCGAAGATCGCGATGATCGGCTGGTCGAGGTTCTCGATGTCCTCGACGAGCGCCACGGACTTCTCGCGGCCCACGTCGAAGGGCGCGACGGCGCCCGGGAAGAGCACGGCGTTGCGGATGGGGAGGACGGGAAGCTCCGGGGGGAGCTCGACGCCTTCTTCGGGAGGTGCGGGCGGAGGAGTGGAGTCAGCCATGAATATCCTGCTAGGGCCCAACGCGAGGGCGGGGGATGGGCCGGAACATAGTGAAGCGCACTTTACTAAGCAAGGCTCGTGCGCGCGCTCGGCGAGGTTGAACGCCGCCGGCCGAAAGTGCTTGGATTACGACGGGTTGGACGGGCAAAGGGGTGTCGCGTTTCGCGTCACTCCACCCATTCCAGCTCGGCGAGGGCCGCGCCGGTGCGGTGAAAGCTCTTCACCTGGAAGCGAATCCGGCTCACGTCGGAGGCCGGGAGCGCGTGCTCGGCCCACTCGCCACGCTCCGCGAAACGCTCGAACTCGCCTTCGGTCGTCCCCACGCTCTCGCCGCTCGAGTCGAAGAGCTCGACCGCGTAGGCGCGGACGGCGCGGTCCCGGAAGTGCCGGTTGTGCCCGTTGCGGACGCGGACCTGCTGGATGTCCCGCGGAGGAGAGAGGCGAACCTCGAGCCACCCGGTCTGGCCGTCGGCGAGGAGCCATTCGGTGCCCTCCTCGCCGTCGATGGCCTTGTCGGGCGCGTACTCGGGGGCGCTGGCGAAGTAGCCGGAGGCGGTCGCGACCTCCTCCCGGGGAGTCCGCACCATCAGGAAGACGGCGCCGATGGCGAGGGCGGCCGCCGCCACCAGCGCGGTGATCCGCGACACCCGCTTCAGCTTCACTTCGCGCGGGGTCATCGCGACCCCCAGGAGCGCGTCGTGCGCGCGCCGCCGCAGGCGAATGCTCTCGCGGAAGAGCTCGGCGTGGGTCGGCGTGACCTCGTCGTCGGCCTCGGGAAGCTCCAGTCGCAGCTTCTCCATGGCGCGTTCCAGCGCCTCGCCGTCGGTGGCGCGGAGCCCGCGGGCGACCAGGACTTCGACTGGGCCGCTCATCCGCGGCGCCGCGCCCGCCGCGGGAGCGCCCTCGGGGTCCCCGGCGTCGGCCTCGTCGTCCCCGGCCTCGGCCACGTCGTCGCGAGGCGGAGCCTTCGGGGCCGCTTCGGCTTCTACCTCGGCGACCGCGGCGTCGATGACCTCCACGGCGCCGCCCCCGAGGGCCCCGGCGGCTTCGAGGGTCTTCTCCAGCGCCAGGTGGACCAAACGCAGGGCCTCGGCGGCGTGGCCGTTGGCCCAGAGGGTGTCGGCGGCCTCGCCGCGCTGGCGCGAGAGCAGGAGCTGGCGCCGCAGCTGGTCGCGGGTCGCCTCGGGGGTCTGCGCCGACTCCCGAGCTGCCCGCCGGAGGAGAAAGGTCTCCTGGATCCGTCCCGCCAATCCCTCGCTCATCGCGCCGGCTTTATCACGGATCGCGGGGCTCCGCAGCCCTCATCGGGGGCCCGGCGAGGGCTCGGAACGCTGCCAAATCCGTACCGCGCAGTGGTCGAAACAGACGCTCATCGGGTCCATCCCGGCCTCGGGCCAACGGAGCGGACCCAGCGCCGGCGCCGGGTCGAAGTGCGCGACCTCGCGGAAGGGGAGCGCGCCCGCAGCCAGCCGGGCGTAGAGCTCGGCCTGGGCCTCGTGCCCGGCGGTCGCCGCGGCTCGCCGTTCGTACCATTCGCTGGTGACCAGGAAGTCGGCCCCCTCGAGCGCGTCCAGGGCACCTTCGAGGGTCGCGGTCGACGGCGCTCCCCACAGCCGGACCACCCGCGCGGGGGTCTGGAGATCCTCGCGCCACCCGAGGCCGCTCCCCCGGGTGTTCAGGGGCGCGGAGTAGGCGGCCTCGTACTCCAGCGCGACGGTGTCGCCCCGCGACCCGCGGGCCGCCAACCACTCGGCCGCCTGGACCCGCGGGTCGGGGCGGGTGAAGATCCCCGCGAAGGCCGCTCCCTGGACGACGGTGAGCAGGATCGCCGCGACCGCCAGCCCTCGGGCCCAGCGCCGCCGGGACCGCGTCACGAGCGCCGCGATCCCCACGGTCGCCGGGAGGTACGCCGGGAGCCCGTAGCGCACGGTCTGCACCGCCCACCCGCCGACCAGCGCGAAGGTGGGCACGACCGCCAGCCACACCAGACGGTCGGTCGGGCGCCGGAGACGCCAGCCGACGGCCAGCGCCCCGCCGAGGGCCAGGATCCAGGCCCAGCCCGCGCCGATGGGCAGCACCCGGGTGAGCGTGTAGAGGTACGAGCGGGTCCCGGTCCAGGGCGCCCGCCAGTCGAGGAAGCCGAAGGTCCGCGGGACGTATTGCTCGGCGAGCACCGTCGCTCCGTCTCGGTTGCCGGCGACTCCCTCGAAGTAGATCTCGGGGTGTTCGAAGGGGAAGGGGTTGGCCGCCCGGTAGGTGGCCAGGGCCACGAGGGGGACCAGCCAGAGGGCCGGGGTGCGCAGCACCCCCAGGACGTGCCGGGGTCGGAGCCGGGAGACCGACGGCAGGAGGCACGCGGGGAGCGCGGCGGCGATGGCCAGCGCGGGCATCTTCACCGCCGCCGCGACCCCCAGCGCGACCCCGGCCACGCCAATCCAAGCCCAGGCCCGGCGTCGACCGAGGTGAGTGCAGGCCCAGAGGAAGACCGCCTGGGGCAGGAGCATCAGCGCCTCGGCGGTATAGAAGTGACCGACCTGGAGCAGACCCACCGTGAACGCGGTCAGCCACCCGGCCGCGACCCCGGCGGAGGCGCCCGCCAGGCGGCCCGCGGCGAGCCCCACGAAGAGGATGGCCA
Source organism: Myxococcales bacterium UBA1660 (assembly GCA_002320815.1). Classification (GTDB taxonomy): domain Bacteria; phylum Myxococcota_A; class Polyangia; order Polyangiales; family Houyiibacteriaceae; genus UBA1660. The sequence continues at coordinate 187,359 of DCLA01000006.1, read as the reverse complement.
GCCCGCCGGTGAGCGCGGCGAGGAGCCGCAGCGCGTGGAGGAGCGCCGGCATGGAGTAGGGCGCGTCGTCGTCGGGCTGGAACCCGAACTCCCCGATGAATACGTGCTCGTTCGGCGCCCGCCGGGCGACGGCGCGGGCGCGGTCGAGGCCCCCTTGGGTCGCCAGGTGCACGCCGATGACCCCGAAGATGACCGCGGAACCATAGGTGTTGATCCGGGGGGTCCAGTCGCCGTGGCGGAGGCCGCGCCACTCGGTCGCCAGGGCTTCATGGACGACGAAGCCCCGCTCGTCGACATGGAACGAGAAGGGGAGCCCCCAGTCGGCCGTGGCCACCCGCGCGCCGGTCCCGGCCAGGACCGCCAGCGCCAGGGCCACGGCGTGCAGCCTCGCCCGCGCCACGCTCCGCGGATCGCGGCGGCTCGGGTTCGGCGGCGCGGGAGTCATCGCGCCCTTCGAGTATCAGAACCCCGCCGTCACCCAAAGCGGAACGCGCGGGCGAGGTCGTGCCCGGTCGGCGCCGATGTAGTAGGGGTGGCCGGTGGTGGAAGGCGGCGGACCGGAGGAGGGGCGCGCGGCGCTCCCGGACCGAATGGGCCTGGGCCGGGGCCTCGCGGTGGGCCTGGTGCTCGCGGTCGTCGTGTACGGCGCCTTCGTCTTTTACACGGACCTCGACGCGCTCCGGGAAGGACTCCGCCGCCTCCGCTGGGAGGCGTTCGCGCTCGCCTGCGGTCTCTCGCTCGGCAACTACGTGCTCCGCTGGGCCCGCTGGCAGCGCTACCTGGGCGCCCTCGACGTCCCGCTCGGGGTGGGCCGCAGCGTTGGGGTGTTCGGCTCGGGCTTCGTGCTCACGCTCAGCCCCGGCAAGGTGGCGGAGCTCTACAAGGTCGCGCTCCTGCGCCGGCACTCGCCGCGGCCGCCGGAGGTCGCCACCGGCGTGGCCGTGGTGATGGCCGAGCGGCTCACGGATCTGGTGGGGATGGCGATCCTCTTCGGGGTCGGCCTGGGGGTCTTCCCGGGCGCGTGGCCCATCGCCGTGGGCGCGCTCGCGGCGCTCGCCTTCGCGCTGGTCGCGCTCACGTCGTCCCGGCTGCGTGCTCGCCTGGTCGGCTGGCTCCGGGGCGGGCGGACCGAGCGGCTCGCGGTGCTCCTCGACGGCGTGTTCGGGAGCCTCGGGACCCTGCTCCGGCCCCGCTGGCTCCTGGAGGGCTCGGTGCTGGCGACCCTCGCCTGGGTGCTGCAGGCGGGCGCGCTGGCCATCCTGGTCGCGGACCTCGGCGGCGAGGGCATGACCCTCGTCGAGGCGTCGTTCACCTACTCGTCGGCGACCCTGGGCGGCGTCGCCACCTTCCTCCCCGGTGGTCTCGGGGCGACCGAGCTCGGCCTCGCGGCGCTGGTCTCGCGCTTCGCCGAGTTGTCCCCGGAGCTGGCCAGCCTGGCCGCCATCCTGGTCCGCGCGGCGACCCTCTGGTTCGCGGTCCTCCTGGGCGGGCTGGCCTGGGCGGCGCTCCCGAAGGCGCCGCAGCCGAAGGCGCCGCAGCCGAAGGCGCCGGTCGGGCCTCAGCGGTCGAAATAGACGTCGCGGTCGAAGTTCTCGTAGACCTCGAAGCCGACATCGTAGGTGGTCACGAAGTGGACGCTCGCCGCCACGTAGACCGCCAGGGATGCGAGGAGCGCGCCCCGGGCGAGGCGCTCCATGGGCGCGGTGCGCCAGATCTCGACCAGGGCCCACGGCGCGAGGAGGACGAAGACCACGCCGGTGATCAGTCGCCGCAGGAAGGGCCAGTTGGCCGGGGTCTTCATGAACTCGGGCGCATACACGAAGTTCAGCGAGTACATCACCAGGAGGAGCGCCAGCAGCGCGCCGCCGAGGAGGTTGGGCTTCTTCCAGAGCTCCGCGAGGAAGATGCCCGCGCCCAGGCAGAGGAAGGGCACCAGCGGCATGGAGTACCAGCCGAAGGTCCAGCTCCCGCTGCCGATGGCGATGGCCGCCATGTAGACCACGAGCGGGGTGGCGACGACGGCGCGAACGAGGCGCGAGCGGGTGGCGAGGCCCCACGCGGTGCCCACCCAGAGGAAGAGCGCCCAGCCCCGGCCGATCACATTGTGGTTGATCAACGTGACGTCGAACCAACGGGAGAAGATGTTGAAGTGTACCGGCCGCGCGCTCTGGTGGTGGAGGCTCTCCCGGAAGGATTCCCATCCGCTCAGCGCGGCGAAGAGGGGCAGCAAGAGGCTCACCAGGGTCCCCAGGGCGCCGGCACCGATCCACGTCTTCCAGGGGACGCCCTCGGCGGCCACGAGCATCGTCAGCGCGACCACGAAGGCGTAGCCGGGGACCTTGGCCAGCGTGCAGGCGCCGGCGAGCGCGGCCGCGCCCACGAGCCAGCGGGTCCGCCGGTCGTCGCGCCAGCGGAGGAAGAGCCACAGGGCGCCCAGGGCCATGGGAACCAGCAGCGCCTCCTCTTTGACCACCCGGCCCTGGAGGACCGTCGTGGGGAGGAAGGCGTAGAGCGCGGCCGCGAGGAGGGCGGCGGGACCGGTGGGCTCGAGGCGCCGAGCGAGCCCGAAGATCAGCGCGATGGTCAGGAGATTGAGCAGGATGGGGACCACCCGGGTGTGGCTCAGCTTCGCGTGGGCGAAGCTCTCCGCGCCGCCGGCGTGGGCGGCCACGCCGACCAGGACGTGCATCAGCGGCGGGTGTTCGAAGTAGGGCCGGATGAGGTACCAGTCCTGGCCCCAGAGCCGGAGCTGCTCGTGCTCCACGCGGTCGCCGTACGCCGAGGCCCACATGGACCAGCCCACGGTGCTGCCGTCCTCGAGGAGCTGCCAGCCGTTCCAGGTGGCGAAGAGCTCGTCGCCGTTCTCTCGGAGCTCGGGCATGACCTGGTAGTCGTAGAAGCGCACCCACCCGCCCCCCGCCAGGAGCAGCAGGAGGGCGGCGGCACCGAGCCACCGGGCGCGGTGGGGCGCGGGGCAGGCGGCGGCGCGCGCCAGGAGGAAGGCGAGGCCCAGGCCGAGCCCCAGCGCGAGGAGCGCGATCCAGAGGATGGCCGGGTTGGTTCGCGTCGGAGTGAACGCGCCCGCGTCCAGCGGCCGGCACCGACGACCGTCCGGATCACAGGCCTCCCATCGCAGGTGGGTGGGCCGGTCGAAGTCGCCCCACCAGTCCACCGTGACCCGGTTGGCGCCGGCGTGGAGGCGGTCGGTCACCTCGCCGTCCACCGCGATCCGCTGCCGGCCGCTGGCGTCGAGCCGCAGCGTGGCCGCCGCGGGCACCTCCAGGGTGGTCTCCAGCCGCGCGCGGAAGGGCATCGGATCCCGCGGGAGTCCGTCCCGCGCGTAGTTCCAACTCTGCGCCACCCGGCTCAGGGCGCGGTGGACGTTGGGGTAGTCCGGCCGGTGCTCCACCACGGTGGTGACGAAGCGCAGCTCGCCCTCCACCTCCGCCCACCAGTGGGCGGTGAGGCCATCGCGCCAATGGGCCTGCAGCGCCAGGGCGCCCCCGAGGACCGCGGCCAGCGTCGCGATGCCGACGCCGAGCGAGCGTCGCGTCATTCGTCCCAGGCGACCTCGGCCAGAGCCGTGCCTCGCTGGTGGTGGCTCAGGGCCTCCACCCGGATCCGGGTGATGCCCCGGCCGCCGATGGGCACGTCGGTCCACTCCGGGGAGGCGTCGATGCGCTCGAAGCTGCCCTCGTGCTGGGCGACGGCTTCGGTGCCGCGGTAGAGGGTCACCTCGTAGTCCTGGATCGCGCGATCCCCGAAGCGACCGTTGCGACCGTTCAAGATGCGCACCTTCCCGATGTCTCGGGGTGGCGAGAGGCGAGCCTCGACCCAGCCGGCTTCCCCGTCGGGGAGAACCCACTCGGTGGCTTCGTCGTCGTCGAAGGCGTTGCCGGGCGCGTACTGCGCGCCGGGGAACTGGCCGGAGGCGCTCACGTCGACGCGCGGCGGGCTGCGGACGGCGAGCCAGACCAGGACGCCCAGCGCCGCCAGGGCCAGGAGCAGGCCGACGATCCGGCGGGCGCGCTGCCAACGGAGGGCGCCGGTGGTGGCGATGCGAGCGCGCTCCACGCGGACCCAGGCCCGCCGAGCCACCTGGATGGCTTCGTAGCGCTCGGTGTGGACCGCGCCCATCGCCGGGTCGAGGGGCGGGATCTCGGCGGCGGCAGCGGCGCGCGCGCGGGCGACGCGCTCCTGGACCGACTCGGGGACCGAGAGCTCGTCCAGGGCCCGGAACGCGTCGACCGCGAGCCGGAGGGCTTCGACCAGATGGCCGGAGGTCCAGAGGGTCTCGGCGGCTTCGCCGCGTTGGTCGCTCAGGGCCAGGATGGTCTCGATCGAGGCGCGGTGCTCGGCGGTGACCCGCTCGGCGGCGGCGATGGCCCGACGCCGGGTGAACCACTCCCCGAGCCAGGCGCCCGGTCGCTGCGAGGGCCCCCGCGGCGTCGGCGCGGCGGGCTCGGGGGGCGCGACGGGCTCGGGCTCGGCAGCCGGCTGCGCGAGGATCGGGTCGGACGGCTCGGGGAGGTCGGAGCGGTCCTGGGCGGGCGGAATCGACACGACGTGCTCGATACCATGAACGGCTAGGCGGGGGGAGGCGCCGCGGGCCTTCCGTGGTAGAGCGGGGCGCATGGCAGAGGCCGCCCCTCGACCCGCACCTTCCCGGTGGCGGGCGCCCGTCGTCCTGGCGCTCGTCGCGCTGGGGCTGGCGGCCTCGTACTGGGCCTCGCCGATCGACCCGCTTCAGGGCGACGGCTTCTACACGTACCTCTGGGCGCGGTCGCTGGCCTACGACTTCGACCTCGACCTCACCAACGACTACGCGCTCTGCGGAGACCCCTGGGGCATGGCCACCCCCGAGGCGGAGGGGCTCGGGCCGCGGAACCAGTGGAACCCGGGGCCGGCGGTGGTCTGGACGCCGATGATCTGGCTCGGGCGCGCGGTCCACTCGCTGGATGGAGAGACCCGCTACGGCCTCGGCTGCGACGGCCCCATCTCCGAGTTCGCGCTCTTCGGGACCGCCATCATGGCCTTCCTGGCCGTGTGGCTCACCTTCCGCATGGCCCGCCGCCACTTCGGCGAGGGGCCGGCGCTCCTCGCGGCGGTGGCGGTCGCCTTCTGCACGCCGCTGACCTACTACGGCACCTGGCTGGCGAGCTATGGCCACGCACCCGCGGCCTTCGGCGCCGCGCTCTTCCTCGAACGCTGGGACGCCACGCGGAGGGGCGAGCGGGTGGGGCGCTGGGCGCTCCTCGGCGCCCTGCTGGGGTTCGCGATGCTCATGCGACCCCAGAGCGCGATCGTGGTGGTGGCGCCGCTCTGGGAGTGGCTGAGCGCCGCCGGGCGCGCGTGGCCGCGGGCCAAGGACCTCGCGCGGCACGTCGGCCGAGGCGTGGTCTTCGTGGTGTGCATCGTCGTCGTCTTCTACCCGCAGCTCCATGCCTGGCGGATCGCCTACGGGACCTTCTTCGCGATGCCGCAGGGGCCCCACTACATGCGCTGGGGCGAGCCGAGCCTCGACGGCGTGTTCTTCGCCACGACCAACGGTCTGCTGGTGTGGACGCCGCTCCTCTACCTGGCCCTGGGTGGCTTCGTTCCGGCGCTCCGGGAGCGGCGGCATCGGGCCGTGGCGGCGGTCTTCCTGGTGTCCCTGGCGCTCACCACCTACGTGAACGCGTCGGTCTGGGACTACTGGGGCTCGATGGGCTTCTCCAACCGCCGCTTCACCAGCATGGCGCCCATCTTCGGCTTCGGGTTCGCCGCCGCCTTCGCCGCGCTCCATCGGCGCGCCCTCGCCGAGCCGCGTCGCTTCATCGCGGGGGTCGCAGGGGTCGCGGTCGGCGCCTTCACCCTCTGGAACTTCGCGGCGATGAGCGGCGTGGCCAGCGGCCGCCTGGCGTCGTGGCGCGAGCAGTCGAGCGCCGAGGTCTGGCAGGGGACCTTCCGCGAGGCCTCCAAGGGGGTCTGGGAGGCCGTGGGGAACCCGATGTCCTGGCCGGCGAGCCTCCCCTTCGCGCTCCGCTGGCGGGTCCACCCGCGGCACTACGACGCGATGCGCGGGATGTCCCTCTTCTACGCCGAGTACCAGGACCGGGCGCCGCGCCGCGGCGAGGAGACCGCGCGCTTCGCGACGACTCCGCTCCACCAGCTCTACGCGGTCGAGGGGTTCGACGACCCCGAGTCCATCGAAGGGCGGCGCGCGCTCCCCGCGAGCGGCGACGCGCGGCTGCTCGTGCCCTTCTTCATCGAGGACTACGAGGCGGTGACCCTCGACTGGCAGGGCGCGGCCGGCGAGACCGTCATCGTCCGTTGGGATGGCCGGAAGGTCGCCCAGCTCCGCTTCTCCGGCGAGTGGCAGACCGTGCGGGTGGCCATCCCCGAGGCCGCCCGGCACCCCGGGGTGACCGAGATTCGCTTCGAGACCCAGCACCCCTGGGCCCTGCAGTCGATGACCGTCGAGGCCTTCGGCGTCAGCGAGTGATCGCCACCTGACCGAGGGGGATGGTGGTCACGGTGGTTCCGTCGGCGTTCTGGGCGGGGACCGGCCGCATGTCCTCGTCGAGGATGGTGAGCTGTAGGGAGAGGGTCACCGGCGCCCGGATGTCCCGCGGGACCACCATCTCCACCGGGTCCCGGAGCACCTCGCCATCGCGCCACTGGAACGTCTTGTAGCGGCCGTTCAGGGGATAGTGGTGGGCATGGAAGTGGGGCGGCACCCGGTACCCCTCGGGGCCCTTGATGTCCAAGACGAAGAAGAGGTCGCGCGTCGTCTCGCCGAGGACCTCGTAGTAGAGGTCCATCTTGATGTGATCGCCCGGGGCCACGGACCGAGACTCGATGTCGTACCCGGCCACGCGGAACGTGCCCGGGTAGTCGACGTCCAGGGTCTCGTCCATGGTCGCCGGGAGCTCCGTCAGCCGGTTGGCCTCGATGATGTCGTTGGTGCGGTTGTCGGGGCGGCCCACCTGGGCGAGCCAGGCGCGCAAGAGGTAGTTCAGCTCGTCGGCGCGCTCCTCCTGGTCATCGGCCCGGTCGATGGTCTCGCCGGGATCCGCCTCGAGGTCGAAGAGCTGATGGGTGCCCTCCCGGGTCCACCAGATCAGCTTGTCGGACCCGCGGTAGAGGGCCTTCTGGTCGAAGGGATAGAGCCCGTCGGGGAGGAGCTCGGCGAAGATCACCCGATCGCCGGGGACCTCTTCGCCGCGCATCAGGGGTACCAGGCTCCGCGCGGCGATGGGACGCTCGACGGGGATGCGGGCCAGGTTGGCCAGGGTAGGGAAGAGGTCCATCAGTGCGACGCGCTCGTCGACGCGACGGGGCTCGAAGCCGGGCGCGAGCACCATGAGGACCGCGCGGACCTCTTCCTCGTAGAGGGTCCGCGAGTGACCGCGGTTGTTGTGCTCGCCGAAGGCCTCGCCGTGGTCCGACGCGACCACGAGGACCGTGTCGTCCATCAGGTCGCGCTCCTCGAGGGCCTCGACCAGTCGACCCACCTCGTCGTCGGCGAGGCGGATCTCGGTGTCGTACTCGTCCATCGGCTCGTCGCCGAACTGCGAGGGGGTGCGATCCCAGAGATACTCCTCGTGCACGTTGAAGACGTGGACCCAGAGGAAGAAGGGGTTGGGTTCGTCGGCGAGACGATCCAGGTGGCGTAGACCCCGGGACACCGGCCAGGCGCGCTGCGGGCGGTAGGAGGGGCTCTCCTCGACCTCGTCGAAGCCTTGGTAGAACCCGTCGACGCGCTCGAAGTAGTCCGTCCCCATCACGGCGGCCGTCCCGTAGGAGCGGCCCCCGAGGAGCTCGGCGAGGGTCGCGTTCTCGTCCATCAGCGTGGGCCAGAGGTACTCCGGTCCGTAGGCCACCTGGCTGGGGTAGTGGCCGGTCATCATGGCGGGGATGGAGCGGATGGAGCGGCTCGACTGGGCGACGACGTCGGTGAAGTCGACCGCCCGCTCGCAGAGCCGGTCGAGGTTCGGCGAGGTCGGCCGCTCGTAGCCGTGGCACCCGAGGTGATCCGGACGGAGGGTGTCGATGGTCAGCAGGACGATGTTGGGCCGGTGGGCCGCACCGGTCGGGAGCTCCCCGAAGTGACCGTCGCCGAGCTCGACGACCCGCGTGGTCACGCCGTCGCCATCGAAGCAGTCGGCGTCGATGCCGTCGCCGGGGGAGTCCGGCGCCCCGGGGTACACGAAGGCCAGGGAGTCGTCGCAGTCCTTGCCGCCGAACGCGAACGAGTGGCCGTCGCCGTCCCGGTCGGTCAGGCGGCCGTAGAAGCGCACCATCATCTGCCCGGTGACCGCGCGCCGCTCGACGACGCCCCGGACCCGGCTCCGGCCGCCATAGGTCGCCCCGGAGGCGATGATGGCGACGGCGGCGATCCCCAGCGCCACTCCGACCCGGGGCCGCCAGCGCCGGGTCAGCCAGGCGAGCAGCGCGAAGACCCCGAGCGCGATGGGCAGCCAGAGCCACTCCGCGGGCTCGTAGAGCGTGAAGAGGCGGCGCGCCTTCCAGACCACGAGGGCGCCCACGCTCAGGGTCGCGCCGAGCATGACCAGCAGCGCCGCGCCCACGCTCGGGCCCCGCGAGAGTGAGCGGGTGAGCGCGATGATCCCCAGCCGAATCGCGGCGGCGAGCGCGGCGGCCGCGCCCAAGAGCACCAACGCCGAGACCGCGAGCGCCCAGGCGGCCAGCGCCGGGTCGTGGTAGCGGGTCGCGAAGTGTTCGGCGGCGACCCGCATGGCCAGCAGGTAGGCCGCGCCGCCCGCGCTCACCGCGAGGGTTCCGGCGAAGGCCGAGGGATCGGCGGCCCAGAGCCGCGCCCAGGACCCGGTGCGGGCCCGCGCCGCGCGGCTCCAGGGGGTGCGACGCCAGAGGTACACGCCCAGCCCGAGGGCGAGGCCCGCGCACCAACCGAGCGGCATCCAGAAGGCCACGAGGTGCAGCGCGGCTTCCAGGAAGTCCGGGGTCCGACCCATCGGCCCATCGCGGAACACGGCGGCGACCGCGTCGGCGAGGCCGGCCACGACGCCGGCGAGGACACCCACCGCGGGGAGTCGTCGGAGCGAGGGCTGCGTCATCGGTCGAAGTACTCGTCGTGGTCGATGTTCTGGTGGGTCTCGTAGATCCCTTCGTAGTGGGTGACGAAGTAGGTGGACGAGACCAGGTGCACGGCGAGGAGCAGGCCGAGCGAGGCCCGGGCGGCCAGGGTCCAGCCGTCGCGGCGCTCCCGGGAGAGGTAGACGAGCAGGAAGGGCAGATAGGTGACGCTGAAGAAGAGCGTGGTGGCGACGCGCATCGGGCGCCACGCTTCGGGCTGCTTCAACCAGGTGGGGTCGAAGAAGAAGTTGAGGCCGTACATGACGAGGAGGCCGACGACGAGGAGCCCCCGCAAGGCGTCGGGCTCCTCGAAAGCGTCCAGGAGGAATTGGCCCGCGCCCAGGCAGAGGAAGGGGAGGACGGGCAGGATGTACCAGCCGAACGTCCAGTTGCCGCTCGATATGCCCATGGCGCCCAGGTAGACCAAGGGCGGGACCACGAGCACCGCGGTGGGGCGCGTCCCCTGGCGGGCGGGCAGGCTCATCGCGCCCATGCCGAAGGCGATCCACAGGAAGAGCAAGTGGGGGTGGCCCACGTGGTTGAAGTTGATGAGCCCCGCCGAGAAGAACCGGGCGAAGAGGTTCCAGTGCGACGGCCGGCCGGTGGCCTGGTGACCGGTGACGAACCAGAAGAGGTCCCAATCGACGGCGGCGGCGTAGACGAGCAGAACCGCGACGCCGGCCAGCGCCGCCGCGAGGGCGATGGCCGACGCGCGCCACGCTCGCTCGGCGAAGAGCAGGAGAAACAGGGGCGGCATGAACATCGCCCCTGGGATCTTCACGAAGGTGGCCAGGCCGAGGACGAAGGCGCCCGCGACCAGCCAGCGTAGGCTCTCGGTCCGCCGCCAGCGCAGGTAGGCCCAGAAACCGAAGAGGGCCATCGGCGTGAGCAGCGCCTCCTCTTTGATGACCCGGCTCTGGATGGCGATGAAGGGGATCGTGGCCCACAGCGCGCACCCCAGGAGCGCGGCCGCGGGCCGCAGGTCCGCCTCTCGGGCCAGCAGGAACATCAGCACCATCGTCAGCGCGGCGAGGGCGATGGGGACCAGCCGCGTGTGCGCCAGCCGCGCGTGGGTATAGTGCTCGGCGCCCCCGAGGTGGGCCGCCAGGCCCACGAGGAGGTGCATGCCCGGCGGGTGCTCGAAGTAGGGCGAGACCACGTGCCAGCCGCCGCCCTGGGTCGAGAAGTAGGGGACGGACTCGTGCTCCACCCGGTTGCCGTAGCGGGTGTACCAGAGGGACCAGCCCCGCGACGTGCCGTCCTCCAGGAGCGACCAGCCGTTCCAGGTCGCGAAGAGGTAGTCGTCGTTCTCCATGAACTCGGGCATCACCGAGTAGTCGGCGAGGCGGAGTCCGACGCCGACGCCGACCACCAGCACCAGGGCGATGGCGCTCCAGCGCCGGGTGGCGAGGACTCCGGTCGCATGGCTCGCCGCGCGGGACGCCGCGGCGAAGGCGAGCAGGGCGAGCAGGAGTCCCACCCATAGGAAGGTCCGATCGTGGGTCGGGGCGTCGTCGGGCGGAACGAAGGCGCTGGCCTCGAGGGGGATGCCGTCCAGGGTCCAGACCAGCTTCGTCGGCCGGCGGAAATCCCCGCTCCAGCGCGCGACCAGATCGTGCTCCCCGGGGGGCAGATCGGCTTCGGACCCCAGGGCCTCGCCGTCGATCTCGATCTCCAGGTCGCCCGAGGCCACGTCCGCCGAGAGGACGCCGCCGCCGGTGGTGATGCGCCCCAGCAGAACGGCCCGGAAGGGGAAGAGGGCGTCCGGCACCCCGGTCGCCTCGAAGTCCAGGTCCTGGACGATGCGCGAGAGCGCGCGGTGCTCGTTGGGGAACGAGGGCCGGTGCTCGACGGTGCGGACCACGCCCACCCAGCCGTCGTCCAGCTCGGCCGACCAGCGGGCCTCGAGCCCCTGCCGCAGATACAGGTCCGCTCCGAGCGCCGCCACCAGGCCGACACACGCGCCGAGCGCCAGGGCGACGAGCCACCGGCGTCTTCCGAGCGAAGCCGCAGTCATGGGAGGCGCCCAGATAGCACAGGCCCCGCCGTGCGTCTGGTGCGCCAGGCCAGGGCCAGGAGGCCGACCAGACCGAGCACGAAGGAGCCGGCGGCCCAGGGAAGCGTCCAGGGGCGATAGGAGACCGTCACCGAGTGGTCTCCCCCGGGGAGATCGAGGGCCAGGAGCCCGCGCTCGTCCGTGAGCGTGCCGGTGGTCGCCTGCCAGTCGGGGTCGTGGTTCTGGTCGAGGAGCACCCGGCCGGGTTCGGGCAGGCTCACGTCGAGATGGATGTGGTTCGGGGTCCGCCAGACGCCGCGGAGCTCGCCGTCGGCCACCCGGGCCTGGGGTCGGTCGCCGTTCCAGAGCCCGGGCGCCACGTCCCAGTCCATCGCGCCGACGTAGCAGCTGCGGGTGCCCTTGTTCTGCCGAGGCAGGAGGGCGTAGCGGGCGTGGTAGTCGGGGGTGGCCTCGAGGTGGAATCGCGGGGCGGCCGGCCCCGCGCTCTCCACGGGCGCACCGTCCCAGCGGTCGTTGTTGCCCAGGTTGAAGACCACCAGGGGCGCAAGCGCGAAGACGACGATCCCCCAAGCGGTGCCCTCCCACCAGTCGCGCTGGCCGAGGGCCCGGGTGGCGCCCCGGTTGATCGCGTCGAGACCGATCCCCGCCAGGAGGGCGACGTAGAAGGTCAGCAGCACCTGGAGCCGGGAGGGCACCCGGAGCGAGTCGTACAGGGGGAGCCGATGCAGCAGCGACCAGGGGGCCCAAGGGTGGAAGGCGCCCATGGCGAGGACGAAGAAGATGGCCAGCCCGACCAGGGCGGTGCGATGGGCGCGTAGCGCGCGGACGGTCCCCACGGCGGCCAGGCCGACCACCGGCCACCCGAGGTAGGCGCAGTACTCGGGCCACACGTACAGACGCCCCGGCGCGCGCCACTCGCTCTCGCTGAGCACCCACGCCTTCATCAGATCCATCGCCGCGGGGGCGTCGGTGCTGGTGACGGTGCGGGGGAAGCGGGTCAGGGTCTCGGCGATGGGCAGCCAGCGGACCGCGGTGAGCAGGACGACCAGGCCGACGGCGATGGCTCCGTTCCAGGCGACCGTGCTCGAGCGCGGACGGGTCACCGCGCGGGGCTCCTGGCCGGGGCGGCCCGCGAGCGCGATCAGGGTGTCCAGGGCCAGCGCGAGGAGCGCGTGCGGGAAGGGGTAGGTCCCGCCCTCGAGCACGATGGCCACCAGGAGGACCACGACCGCGGGCACCGCGCGGAGCTCCTCGAGGCTCCGCCGCCAGGCGAGGAGGAGCCAGGGGAAGAGGTAGTAGGGCGCGAAGGTGAAGTGGCCGCCCGCCATCTGCCACGAGAAGAACCCCGACGCGGCCCAGGCGCCGCCCACGAGCGCGCTCGCGGCCGGGCCGAGCCCGTGGCGGAGGCGGGCGTAGCGGAACGCGCCGGCTGCACCCAAGGCCGTATGCGCGACGAGGAGGACCTTGGTGGCCAGGGTGGACCCCAGCGCCAGCGCGGCGAGGAGGACCCAGGGCGCGAAGTGCTGACTCTCCGGGTTTCCCCAGCTCGTCACGCCGCCGCAGTGGAAGGGGTCCCAGAGCGGCAGGTCGCCCGCGCGGATCGCGGCCAGCGCCGCCTCCAGGTTGTGGTGGATCATCTGCCAATCCCCGAACCCGGTGGCTCGCGGGGCCAGGAAGGCAGGCAGCCAGATCAGCGTCGCGAACGCGAGCGCGATCCCGGCGACTCGGGCCGGGGCTCTCATGACGGGGCGCGGGGAGACGACTGGCCAGGGCCACGCCGGCTTGCTACGGGCCCGTCATGGACCTGAGAGAGCGGGGCTCGATGGGCGAGTCGTGGGTGCGGCACCCATGGGAACGGGCGCGAGCCTCGTACGTCGGGTCGGTCCTCGAGCACTGGGCCCCCACGGCCCGGACGGTCCTCGACGTGGGCTCGGGCGACGGCTTCGTCGCCAGCTCGGTCGCTGCTTCCCGCCGCCCGGAGCGCATCGTGTGTTGGGACGTTCATTACTCGGAGGAGGATGTGGGGCGCCAGCAGGTGGGGGCCACGGTCGTGGATCGGGTTCGGGACGAACCGACCGGCACCTTCGATACGCTGATGCTGCTCGATGTACTCGAACACGTCGACGACGACCGAGAATTTCTCGCCGGTCTGGTGGAGCGGCGTCTGGCCCCGGGCGGCGGCGCGCTCTTGAGCGTGCCGGCCTGGCCTGCGCTCTTCAGCAAGCACGACGAGTTCCTCGGTCACTACCGGCGCTACCGACCCGAGCAGCTCGTCGCGCTCGCCGAGCGCAGTGGTCTCGAGGTGCAGGCCGCCTCCGGACTCTTCCACTCCCTGCTCCCGGTGCGTGCGCTCCAGCTCGCCGGTTCGCGGCTCCGCGGGTCCGAGGCGGAGCCGGAGCACAGCGATCTCCGGTGGGCCGGGAGCGAGACCAGCGCGCGTCTCGTGACCCGGGTCCTGGAGCTCGAGGAGCGGCTCTCGCTCTTCGCGGCACGGCGGCGGGTGAGCCTGCACGGACTCTCGACGTGGCTCTACGCGCGCCGCCCGGTCTGAAGCGGAGCGCTCTCCCGCTGGGATTGCTCGCCCTCGGGGCCGCGGCGGCTGCCTACGCCGCCGCGGGCTATCCCGGATTGACCGCGATCCCCGGGTGGTTCTACCGGCCGACCCACCCGGGGCTCGGATTCACCACCTGGGCGGCCGCCGGTGGCGCGCTCGCCCTGGCCTCGTTCACGTTCGTCTGGCGGGCCCGACGAGCCGGGGTGGCCGTCGCGCTCCTGACGCTCGGGTCGGTCGCGCTCCAGGCCGCTGCCCTGGGATCGAGCGCCGACGGCCTGGAGAAGTTCTGGACCCGGCTCTACGGCGGCCACGGAGAGTTCCTCGCCGTGGCTCACCGGGAGAGCGACGCGCTGAGCGTGCTGCAGACGTACGACGCGCGGGTGGAGCGCGACGAGCTCGGTCACTTCCCCCCGTCGAAGCCGCCGGGGGCGCTCGCCTTCTACTTCGCGCTGGATCGACTCGGCGAGCGGGTCGCCTCGCTCCCGCTGCAGCGAGAGCTGGTCCGCCGGGCCCGGGCGACCCGGGCCCGGGGCCACGCCGCCGGAGCCGCCCTCGCGCTCTGGCTCTTGCCCCTCCTGACCGCCTTGCTCGCGCCCCTCGCGCTGGCGTTGGCGCGCGCCATGGGCGCCCGGCACGGCCAAGCGCGGCTGGCGGGCATCCTGACCGCGACCACCCCCACGGTGCTCCTGATCTCGCACCACCTGGACGGGGCCCTCTATCCGCTCGTGGGCACGGCGGCGATGGCCGCCGTCGTCCAGGCGGCCCAGACTCGGAGCTCGGCGCGCCGGCTGGTCCTCGGGCTCGCGGGAGGCACGCTCTTCGCGCTGGGGCTCTACACCTCCTTCTCCCTCCTGCCCCTCGGTGTGGCCACGCTGGCGGCCCTCGGTCTGCGCTGGCGGGCGGCGCGGCGGGACGCGCGGCCCTTTCACGGCGTCGAGGGGGTCGCCTGGGCGGCCCTTGCCTTCGTCGCCACGGCGGCGCTCTTGATGGTGTTCCTGCGCTTCGACCCGCAGCGGCGCTTCCTGGGCGCGATGGCCTACCATCGTGAGTGGAAGGCCGGCGTGCCCACCACGCTCTGGCGCGCGGTCGCTCCTCTGGAGTTCGCGCTCTGGCTGGGCGCCCCGCTCCTGTTCACGGTCTTCGGCGGCGCGCTCGGCGGGGCGCGCGACGGCCGCGGGGTCGGGGTCTGGGCGCTCGGGATGCTGGCGATCACGACGGCAGTCAGTGGCACCAACGAGGTGGCGCGGCTCTGGATCTTCCTGGTCCCGCTCTTCGCCGTGGCAGCGGCGATGGCCCGCCGGTGGGCGGCGGAGGAGGCGGCCGCGTTGGTGGTGGCTCAGCTCGCGGTGGCCGTCGCGCTGGGCGCGGCCGGGCCCTGGTGAACGCCCCCTTGAGCGGGGTAAGAGACTTCGGTTACCTTCGAGCAATGTCATACGACGAAACTCGTACCGGTGGCGCGCTGCGCCGAGGGATCCTTCTCACCATGCTCGGCGGCGCGCTCGTGTTCACCGCGGGATGCGGCGACGACGACGCCGAAGACACCACCGCGGATCCCGACCTGGGCTCCTCCGATGGCGGTGGCGTCGACTCGGGCAGCGAAAGCGACATGGGCGTCTTCATGTGCGCCGCTGGCGAGGTCACCTGCAGCGGTGTCTGCGTGAGCCTGCGCGAGGACGCGGCCAACTGCGGCGCGTGCGGCGAGGCCTGCACCGACGGTCAGGTCTGCAACGACGGCGCGTGCGGCGAAGCCTGCGCCGAAGGCCTCGTGGCCTGTGACGGAGCGTGCGTGGACGTCGCGATCTCCACCAACGACTGCGGTGCGTGCGGCACCGCCTGCGCGGCCGGCGAGTCCTGCGTCGAGGGCACCTGCGGATGCCCCGGGGGCGGCACGCTCTGCGGCGACACCTGTGTTCCGACCGACTCGGACCCGTCGAACTGCGGCGACTGCGGGGTGGAGTGCGGCGCGGGCGAGGTCTGCACCGAGGGGATCTGTCAGGAAGACTGCGCCGCCGGTGAGACGTCCTGTGGCGGTCTCTGCACCGACACCACCGCCGACAACGCCAACTGCGGCCGCTGCGGGAACCGCTGCGGACGGGGTGAGGTGTGCGAGGCGGGAACCTGCGGTGTCCCCTCGTGCCTCGGCCGGCTGACCTACTGCGACGGCGAGTGCGTGAACCTGGCGACCGATTCGGCGAACTGCGGAAGCTGTGGCGCGGCGTGTCGCGCGGGTCAGACCTGTAGCCTCGGCTCCTGCGTCGCCTCTTGCGAGCTCACCACCTGCGGCCGCGAGTGCGTGAACACGGACACCAACAACCAGCACTGCGGCGCGTGCGACAACGCCTGCTCCGCGGGCCAGAGCTGCCGCGCCGGGACCTGCGTCGCCATCCTCTGTCGCCTGGGTCAGACCAACTGCGGCGGCGAGTGCGTCGACCTGCAGACCGACGAGCAGAACTGTGGCGCGTGCGGCGAGGTCTGCGGTCGCCTGGAGTCCTGTACCAGGGGCTCCTGCTCGGTCATCTTCATGCCGCGTTGAGGTCGGCGGGTGGGGGGACCGAGCGGTCCCCTCACCTTGGACCCTGGAGGCGACGCTCGAGCCGCGCCGCCTCCGCGTCGCGCCCTTCTTCCCGGAGGACGTCCACGCGACGATGCAATGACGCCGGGTCGCCCGCGCGATCGAGCTGCGCGGCCAGGTCGTGCCCCGCCGGGCTCCAATGCTCGGTGACGAAGCCGACCGCCGCGCGCTCGGCGGGCTCCGGGGCGCCCGCGGGTAGGACATGGGCCGCGATCAGCGCGGCCGCGACGGGGAGCGCGAGCGCCAGCGAGCGCAGCTGGCGATGGCTCGCCCAGAGCAGGGCCAGCGTGAACACGAGCGCCACCGGCACCATGCTGGCCGAGCCGTGCACGTCGAGGGGATGGAGCGCCGTGTAGGGGGCGAAGTCGTGGGCGACGAGCAGTCCGAAGAGGTGCGCCAGCGGCCAGTCCAGCTCCGGCGGGAGGTGCGGATAGTAGAGGGAGAGGAACCCCGAGAGCACCAAGGACGCCGCCGCCGTCCCCAGGGCGAGCGCGTGCGCGACGCGACGGGCCCGGGCGCTATCGCTGGCGATGGAGTCCAGCCCGATCGCCGCGCCGCAGGCGACGAAGGGGAAGATCACCATGAGGTAGCGGGGCCCGATGACCCAGCCGCCGTCCCAGTTCGCCAGGAAGATCACCGCCAGGTACATCGCGACCACGATGGCGGTGCCGACGGCGGCCTCCAGCCGCTGCCCGGGGCGCCGGAACGCGGGCACGACCCCGAGAAACGCGAAGGCGAAGAGGGGAGTGAGCGCGAAGAGCCCGAGACGCGGATGGAAGAGCAGCTTCCACGCCGCGGCGCTCTGGAGCTCGCCCATGCCGAAGAAGCCGCCCTCGTGGATGGTCCGGAACGCGGGGTTCTCCACGAAGAGGTGGCCCGGGGAGAGCGCGCTGCCGAAGGCGGCGTCCTGGAAGTGCATCACCATCAGCGTCGGCAGCAACGCGCCGAGCCCGAAGGCGATCCACCGCGACCAGTGGAGCGCGAAGAGGCTCTGCAGGCAGAGCAGCGCCGTCACCAGGACGCACGGGTACTCCAGCGCCGTCGTGCTGGCCGCCAGGAGCCCGGCGAGGAAGGCCAAACCGTGCCCGGGTCTCCTCGCTGGGGTCCGCCGCGCGGCGGCGAGGATCATGAACGCCCCGAAGGCCGTCGCCGCGCTCTGGGAATGACTGACGAAGAGCAGCGCGTATCCCAGGAGCACCGAACCCAGCGCCGTCGCCACGTACACCGCGTCGCGGATGATGGGGCTGCGGGTGAGCCGACCGAGGAATCCGTGGAAGAAGTAGAAGAAAAAGAGCATCGGGAGGACCGAGGCGCTCACCCGGGTCCACCAGAGGGCCTCGACCAGCTCGGGCTCCGCGTCGCCCTTCACCCAGCGGTAGAGCGCGTAGCCCGGGACCCCCAGCCAGCTCGCCAGGGGCGCCTTCACGCTGAAGTAGCGGCGGCCGTCGCCCTCCGGGGTGTGCTGTCGCATCGGGCCCTCGCAGGGGACGAGCGACCCATCGTCGCCGGTGTCCACGCAGGCGGCGTCGTTGGTCCAGCCCCAGCGTCGCCGGATGGCCGAGATCTCGTAGGTGCCCTCGTCCACGAGGGCCGCGGTCATGTAGAGCCGCACGTCCTCGTTGGGGTTGCTGAGGATCGGGTAGTACGGGAAGACGTAGAGCGCGACGGCGGCGAAGAGCGCAGCGGCCGCGAGCCGACGCCCCCGGCCGGGCACCGCGGTGGCGACGGTCGGGCTTCGGAGCCTCCGCTGGGACGCACGGCGCGACACGCGCGCACCCTAGTACACCCCCTGGGAAGTCCAACCCGCTTTCGCCGTCCGGTCCCGGGGGGCGCTCCCATGGCGGACACCCCCGGCTTCGGCTATCACCGCGCGATGCCGAGGCCGCCTGCGCTCGGGGAGTTGTCCATCGTCCTCCCTTGTCACGACGAGGCGGAGAACGTGGAGTCCGTGGTGCGCGCCGCCTGCGCGGCCGGCGCCGCGGTCGCGGGCCGCTGGGAGGTGGTGGTCGTCGACGACGGGAGCCGGGACGGGACCGGAGACCGGGTGCGGGGCCTGATGGACGCGGACGACACCATCCGGCTGGTGACCCACCCTCAGAATCAGGGCTACGGCGCGGCGTTGCGCAGCGGCTTCCGGAACGCCCGCTACGCGCAGGTCTTCTACACCGACGGAGACGGCCAGTTCGATCTCGCCCAGCTCGAGCGTTTCGTCGGCGCGGGCCGCGGCGCCAACACCGTCCTCGCCGGCTACCGGCATCCGCGCCGGGACTCGCTGCTCCGGAGCCTCAACGGCCGGAGCTGGTCGGCGCTGGCCAACGTGACCCTGGGCCTCGGGGTCCGCGACGTGAACTGCGCCTTCAAGCTCTTTCCCCGGGAGCTCCTCGCGGCGACCCCGCTCTCCAGCCGCGGCGCGGCCATCGACGCGGAGATCCTCGCCGAGGCGCGGCGGCTCGGCTACCCCATCGCCGAGGCGCCGGTGGTCCATCGGCCCCGGGAGCACGGCCGACAGAGTGGGGCCCGGCCCGCGGTCATCGCGCGGGCGCTGGTGGAGCTCATCCGCCTCCGGCGCCGACAGCTCACCCGCTGAGCCGGCTCCGCCGCGAAGGAGACCGAGGCGCTCAGGCCGGCTCGTGGTGGCAGACCCGGTTGCGGCCGGTCCGCTTCGCTTCGTAGAGCGCCTCGTCGGCGGCCTGCACGATGGCCGTGCCGCTCTCGAAGGGCGGCGCCCAGGTCGCCACGCCGCAGCTCACCGTGACCTCGATGCGCGTGCCCTCGAACTCGAACGCGGTGTCGTCGACCAGGCGGTTCAGCTTGTGCGCCAGGTCGAGCGCGCCGGTGAGACCGATCTCCGGGGTGAGGATGCCGAATTCCTCGCCCCCCGTCCGGGCGACCACGTCGTCGCGGCGGACGCTCTTGCGGACCACGTTTCCGAGCTGGCGGAGGACCGCGTCGCCGGCGAGGTGGCCGTAGGTGTCGTTGATCTTCTTGAAGTGGTCGATGTCGAAGAGGATCAGGGAGAACGCGCGGTCGTAGCGGCGGGCCCGGCTGACTTCGCGCTCGAGCATCTCGTCGAAGTAGCGCTTGTTGTGGACCTGCGTGAGGCCATCCATCGTCATCAGACGGTAGATCTCCTCGTGGTACTGGCCCTCGATGTTGCCGCCGACGATGAACTTCAGGATCGTCCGGCCGACCTTGAGCTGGTCACCGTCGCGGAGGTCCATCTGATCGACGAGCTCGTCGTTGACGTAGGTCCCGTTGGTGGAGCCCAGATCCCGCACCGCGAACCCGGTCGGGCCGCGATCGATGCGGCAGTGGTTCCGGCTCACGCTCTCCTGGTCGAGCTGCACTTCGCAGCGCGAGGACCGGCCGATGACCACCGGCTCGCTCCCGAGGGGGATCCGGCGACCGAGGTCTTCGCCGTAGATGACCACGAGGCACGCTTCCCGAGCGTCCACCTTCTTGGCGGTGGGGGCCCCGACGACCGTGATGACGGTCTTGTTGGGGTTGGTCGTCCGCTCGTCGGTCATGGAAAGGGCGAGAATAACCCGGGGGAGGGGAGATCGCGAAGTACCTGACGGCCGAGCCGCGACCGCCGGTACCGAGGTTATGAGCACCCCGATGGGTGCGGGTCAAACGCTCGGTACGTGACGATTCAGACTCGGTGGCTGGGCAACCCGCGCTCGAGCTCCTGGACCTCGTCGGCGGCGTCCTCGTAGCCCTCGCGACCCAGGAGTCCGTAGGCCAGGCGCTTGCCCAGCTCGACCCCCGGCTGGTCGAAGGCGTCGATCCCGTAGAGCTCCCCGGCGATGGCGGTCGCGGCCTCCATCAAGAAGAAAAGCTCGCCCAGGTGATGCGCGTCGAGCCGGGGCAGGGTGAGCGTCAGGCTGGGGCGGCCATCGCGGGCCAGCGCCAGCGCGGTCGCGCGGCGCTCGAAGTCGAGGAGCTCCGCGAGGTCGGTGCCGCCGAGGTAGGCGTAGGGACCTTCCTCCTTCGGGATGGTGCGATGGGCCAGGGGCTCCGCCAGGGCGACGAAGGTGATGAGCTTGTCCCGCGGGCCCTCCATGAAGAGCTGTACCTGGGCGTGCTGGTCGGTGGCGCCGACGGCCGGAAGCGGGGTCGGCCCCGTCTCGACCACCCGGTCCTGGCGGTCGACCCGCTTGCCCAGGCTCTCGGCCCAGAGCTGGACGAACCAGTTGGCGTAGCCGCGCAAGGCGTCGGCGTAGGGCATCATCACGTGGATCGGCCGCCCGTGGAGCCGGTGGTGTAGCACGTGGAGCGCGGCGACCACGCCCGCGGGGTTGGCCTGGAGCTCGGTCCGGGCGCAGCGGTCGCGCATCGCCTTGGCGCCCGCGAGGAGGCCGGCGACGTCCAGCCCCGCGAGCGCGCCCGGGAGGAGGCCCACCGGGGTCAGCACGCTGAAGCGGCCACCGACGTTGCTGGGGATGTCGAAGGAGCGGAGCCCCTCGGCGTCGGCCAGCTCCCGGAGGAGGCCCTTGGCGGGGTCGGTGATGGCGACCAGGTGGTCCTTCATGGGGGCGCCGGCGGCGTTCAGCCACTCGCGCACCACCAGGAGCTGCGCGGCGGTCTCCACGGTGCCGCCGGACTTGCTGATGACCAGGACCAGGGTGCCCTTCGGGTCCAGGTTCTCGAGGAGGCCCACCAGCCGCCAGGGGTCACTGTTGTCCGGGTAGTGGATTCGGCGCGCGTCGGGATCGGGGAACGCCGGCCCCAGGGCCTCGACCAGGGCTCGGCCGCCCAGGGAGGAGCCACCGATGCCCAGCACCAACACGTCGCGGATGGTCGCCGGGACCTTCTTCGCGAAGGCCAGGACCTTCTCCAGATCGATGTGGTCGTCGGGCAGGGTCCAGAAGCCCAGCCGGCCGCCCTCGGCCTCGGCCAGCACCCGGCGGAGCCCGCGCTCGAAGGCCGGCGCCTCGGCCTCCAACTCGGCGGTGGTGAGCCCGGAGCTGGAGCCGTCCTCCATGGCCAGGGCGTAGTCGATGCGGATCCCGTCGTCGCTCATGGGGCCGGTGTAGAGCCCGGGGCCCCCGAGGAGCAAGGGGTCATCGTCGCGTGGACGAGATGGGGACCGTCGCCGTGCCCGCCTGCACCCGCTCGACCAAGTCCCGCGCGATGGGCCGAAGCGCTTCGGAGTCGATGGTGCACTTCCCTCCCCCAAACGGGGCGACCGTGCGGGAAACTTGGAGACCCGAGGGCAGTTGCTCTACTGCAGAGCCATGAGCGAAGGGCGAACGCGAGAGGCGCGCAGCGCGCCCGGCTGGATGTGGCGATTCGGGGGGCTCCTCGCCGTCGGTCTGGTGGCGGGGAGCTTCGTGGGGGCCGAGCGGGGGAGCGCCGACGGCCCCCGGGACCGCGGCACGGCGCGCGCCGACGCGCCGGCGACGCCCCGGGCCCAGCGCGTCCGTCGCTCGCTGCTGGAAGGGTTCGACCCGCGTTTCCACGTCCAGGACGGGGACCGGCGCGTCTCCGAACTCGAGGGCGGCCGCCGCGCGGTCCTCACCCTCGATCCCGGGCTCCAGGAACACGTCGAGCGGGTCTTCGGCCGCTACGAGGTCCCCTACGGTTCGCTCGTGGCCATCGAACCCGCCACCGGCAAGGTCCTCGCGTACGTGAGCCACTCCAGCGCCGACCCCGAGGCCGGCGACCTCTGCCTGGATCCCTCGGCACCGACCGCGTCGGTGTTCAAGGTCGTCACCGGTTCGGCCCTGGTGGACGCCGGACTCGGGGCGAACACCCGCACCTGCTACACCGGGGGCGGCAGCCGGCTGACCGCCTGGCACCTTGAGGACCACGCCGACGAGGCCAACTGCGTCACCCTCACCGAGGCCATGGGGCGCTCGACCAACGCGGTCTTCGCCAAGCTCGCCGACCGGCACCTCGATGGGCCGACCATCGCGCGCTACGCCTCGGCCTTCGGCTTCGGCCACGCGCTGCCCTTCGACGTGCCCACCCAGGCCAGCCCGATGGAGGTCCCCGACGACCGTCTCGAGCGCGCGCGCACCGCGGCTGGCTTCTGGCACATGCACCTCAGCCCTCTGCACGGCGCGGCCCTCGCGGCGACTATCGCCAACGACGGCCGCATGATGCGGCCGGCCATCGTGGAGCGGCTGGAGAACGGGCAGGGGCGGGTGCTCATGCAGCACGAGCCCGAGGTCTTCCGCGCCGTGCTCCCGCGCCGGACCGCCCAGACGGTGAACCGTATGATGCGCCACACCACCGAGCACGGGACGGCGCGCTCCTACTTCCACGACGAGCAGGGCAACGCCTTCCTCCCGGACATCACCGTGGCCGGTAAGACCGGGACCCTGAGCGCCGAGCGGCCCTACCGGGGCTACACCTGGTTCGTGGGCTTCGCGCCCGCCGAGGACCCGCAGATCGCGGTGGCGACGTTGATCGTCAACACCCCACGCTGGCGCATCAAGGCCGCCTACGCGGCGCGTGAAGCGCTGCGCTACTACCTGGTCGAGAAGCCGCGAGCCGAGGCGGCGGCGGCCGCCCCGACTCCCTGAGCGAGCACGCCGCAACCGAGAGGGGGCGGGTCAGCCGAGGGCCGCGCGTGCGGTCTCCACGTCCAGGAGGCCGTTCTTCACCAGGTCTTTCAGGGCCATCTCGAAGTTCTGCATGCCGTAGGGATGCACGCCTCGCTCCATGACGTCCTTGAGCGGGAGGTTGCCCTCGGGGCTCTTGATGGTCTCTCGGGCCGTGCCGGTCATCACGAGGATCTCGACCGCGACCACACGACCCTTGCCGTCGGCGCGGGGCAGGAGGCGCTGAGCGACGATGCCCTTCAGGTTGTCGGCGAGGCGCTCCCGGATCTCCTTGGGGTCCGACCCGCCGGCGAGGTTCACCACGCGGCCGACCGTCCGGGCCACGTCGGGCGTGTGGAGCGTGGAGAGCACCAGGTGGCCCGTCTCCGCCGCCTTGAGGGCGATGTCCATCGTCTCCTCGTCGCGGACCTCGCCCACCAGGATCACGTCCGGATCCTGCCGCAGCGCGGCCCGGAGCGCGGTGGGAAAGCTCGGGGTGTCCAGCCCGATCTCTCGCTGCGACACGCTGGCGAGCTGATCGGGGTGCATGTACTCGATGGGGTCCTCGATGGTGACGATGTGGACGCGCCGGTGCGTGTTGATGTGGTTCACCATCGCCGCCAGCGTGGTGCTCTTGCCGTTGCCCGCGGCGCCGACCACCAGGATCATCCCGCGCTCGTTCTCGGCCAACGTGCGAATCGCCGGCGGCAGCCGGAGCTGCTCGAACGAGGGGACCTCGAGGGGGATGGCGCGCAGCGCGATCGCCAGCGAGCCCCGCTGGCGATAGACGTTGCAGCGATAGCGGCCCACGCCGGCGGCGCCGTAGCTGGTGTCGTACTCCAGCAGGTCGTCCAGCGCGCCCTGGTAGCGCGACCGGCGGAGGATGAGCTCGGCGAGGCCACGGGTCTGCTCGGGGCGCAGCTTGTCGCCCTGGAGGTAGTGGAGGTCGCCGTTGACCCGGAAGGCCGGCGGCTGGCCCACCTTCAAGAGCACGTCGCTCGCCTTGTACTGCTGCCCCTTCTTCAGGAGCGCGAGCAGAGTCGCTTCGTCCATGCCGCCATCATACCCGGGCCCGGCGCCGCTTCGGGCGCCCAATGCGCGGGCTCGCTGCTATCGTCCCCGGGTGGTGCCTCGACTCGTCGCGACGACCGTCCTGCTGTGGGTGAGCGCGTGCTCCGTGCCCGCCTGCGGCGGCGCGGAGCCGGTCCCGGCCCCGGCGGTGGGGCCCGCCGCCCAGGTGGTCGTCGACGCGCCGGTGGTGACCGAGCCCGAGATCGCGACCGGTGCGGAGGAGGTCCCCGAGGGGATCGCGCCGCCGCCCGCGGAAGACGCGGTGCCCGACGTGCGCGCCGTGCCCGACGCCGACGGAACCACCGGGCGCGCCATCGCCGCGCTCACGCCTCGGGCGTGCCGCGCCGAGCTCCGGCGGCTCGGCGTCCCCTTCACCGCGAGCGAGGACGAGCGGGCCGAAGGGGTGGTCGCGATGGCGGTGGTGCCCACCGGGCCGGTCGGCGGGGTGACCCTCGAGTTCGCGGGCCGGCGCGCGCTCCATCGCATCATGGACTGCCGGCTCCTGGTGGCCATCCACGCCTGGGCGCCCGTCCTGCGCGCCGCCGGGGTGAACCGGATCCGCCACCTCAGCGCGTTCCGGCCCGGGGCCCGGGTGGCGTCCACCGGTCAGGCCAGCGGCCACTCCCGCGGGCTGGCGTTCGACCCGCGCTTCTTCGACCGGGACGGCGCGGACCCCCTGGACGTCCTGGAGGACTGGCAACCGCGGGAACGCGGCGCGCCGCCCTGCGGGCGAGAGCCGGAAGAGGGCGAAGAGCCCGCGCCGCTCCCACCGCCGGCCGAGGGCGAGGAGGCGGGCGCCATCCTGCGCGCGATGGTCTGCGAGGGCGTGCGCCGGGAGCTCTTCCAGGTGGTGGTGACCCCCCACCACGACGACGCCCACGCCAACCACGTGCACCTCGAAGTGGTGCCCGGCGTGGACTGGACCTGGACGGGCTGAAGCCGGGCCGTGCGCTTCCACCGCACCCGCCTCCTGGATGGGGACCTGACCCCGGCCGAGCGCGACCGCCGGGAGCGCGCGCTGGCGCTGGCCGAGCGGGCGCTGGCGGCGGTCGAACCCGAGGCCGCGACCCGACGGGTCCTCGACGGGCGCGCGGACCTCGATGGCGCCACGCTCTTCGCCTTCGGCAAGGCCGCCGTGCCCATGGCGCGAGCGGCGGGCCGGGCGGTGGACCTCCGGGGCGGGCTGGTGGTCGCGCCCGAGCCGTCGACCCTGCCGGGGCTGGAGTGTTTCGCCGGGGGCCACCCGGACCCGGCGCCGGACGCGGCCCGGGTCGGCGACGAGTTCCTGGCGCGGGCGCGGTCCCTGGGGCAGGGCGACGTGGCGCTCTGTCTGGTCTCCGGCGGCGGCTCGTCGCTGCTCGAGCGCCCGCGGGGGATGGACGTGGAGACGCTCGGTCGCGCCATCCGGACCCTGCGCGAGCGGGGCGCCGCCATCGACGAGCTCAACGCCGTGCGGCGCGCCTGCTCGGCGATCAAGGGCGGGGGCCTGGCCCGCGCCATCGCGCCCGCGCGCGTGGTCAACGTGGTGATCAGCGACGTCGCGCCGCTGCCGCCCGAGGTGGTCGCCTCCGGACCCACTTGCCCGCCTCCGCGGGGTCCCGGCGCCCGAGAAGTGCTCGCGCACCACGGCGTCGAGCTCGCGCTTCCGCCGCCGGCGTCCGAGGTTCTCGGGCCGATCGAGACCCTGGTAGCGGCGGACTCGGAGATGGCGCGCCGCGCGCTTCCGCTGCCCGACCGCGAGGGCTACTTCGAGGGAGAGGCCCACTCCCTCGGACGTCGCCTCGCGGCCGAAGCCGGAGCCGCGCCCTGGGTCTGGGGCGGCGAGACCACGGTGACCGTGCGGGGCTCGGGGCGCGGCGGCCGGAACCAGGAGGTGGCCCTGGGTGCGCTGGCGGCCGGATGGTCCGAGGGGCTCCTGCTCTGTCTGGGGACCGACGGGGTCGATGGCGCCAGCGACGCCGCGGGCGCGCTGATCGACTCCGCCGCCGTGCGGGCGATGGCCGCGCGCGGTCTGGATCCCGAGGCGGCGCTCCGAGCGAACGACAGCACGCCCTTCTTCGACGCCTTGGGGACCGTCCTGCGCTGCGGGCCCACCGGGACCAACGTCGCCGACCTGATCCTTCGCCTGCCCTGAAACGCGAAACGGCGCCCCCCGGGAAGGGAGCGCCGTTCTCGGGGAAAGCGTCCGACGTCAGTCGCGACGGCGCACGATGAAGGTGTCCATCCGCTCGCTGCGCTCGAACTCGGCCCGGTAGACCTCGGCGGCGCGGCCGCTCTCGAAGGGTCCGATGCGCACTCGATGGAAGGTGCCCCGACCCTCGACGTCGGCCTCGATGGTGAAGGCGTCGTGGCCGCGCTCGCGCAAGGCGGCGGCGAAGGCGTCGGCTTCGTCGGCGCTCCGGTAGCTGGCGACCTGCAGCGTGTAGCGGCCGTCCATGCCCACGGTGCCCCGGGGGCGCCGCTCGGGCGAGGCGGGGAGGGCGGCCGCGACCATGGCATCACGGCGCGCGGTGCGGGCGAGCTCCCCGGCGTCGGGGGTGGCCAGGGCGGCGGCGGGCAGGGCCATGGACGTCGGGGAGGGATGACCGACGAATAGCGCGCCGTTCTGCAGCCGCTCGTGCTCGGCCGCCGCGGCCGCGAAGCTGGCCTCGACCTCGGGGCGCTCGTCGTCGGCGCCGAGCGCCTCCGGGAAGGCCAGCGCGGTGCGCTCGATCTCGATGGGCGCGGCTTCCTCCGCTTCGGCTTCGCGAGCGGCGGTCGCCAGCTCGGAGGCCTCCGCCAGGGCGGCGAGGGGATCGTGGGCCGAGGCCTCGGCCTCGCCACCACCCAGGAGCTGCGCCACGCCGTAGACCAGCCCACCCGTCACCAGGGTCGCCAGCAGGAAGACCGCCGCCGAGCGGCCCTGACCCTCGCCGGGGTCCCTCTCCTCGATCTGCTCGAGGTCGCGCATTGCCGTGTCCATCGATTCCTCCCGGGGGACCCAACGGTCCACCCACCTTCGATGTACGCGGCTATCCTACATGTGGTCAACAAAGCGACAGAGGGTCACATGAGAGCACTCTGTGCGTTCATTCCTCACGGATCGGGGACGCGAATCGTGAGGATTTCGCCGCGCTGCACCCCCACCGACTGCCAGACCGACAGGGAGTCCCCCGACTCGGCCGGGAGCCGGAGGGTGAACTCCCCCAAGTCGTCGGCGACCCCGATCGTCCCGACCTCCAGCCTCTCGTTGAACGCGCTGACCATCGCGCCCTCGACCGCGTTGCGGCCTTCGATCGTCACCATTCCCTCGTCGTCCGGGGCCGAGGAGAGCGCGGAGGGCGGAGGAATCGGCAAGGTGGGGCTTGCGCTGTTGGAGCACGCCGAGGCGGTCAGGAGCGCCGCCAGGGCGCAGCAGAGGCGGAGGGCACGGCGGATGGTGGCGGGAAGGGAAGGCAGCACGATCGTCTCCAGAGGGGTGGGGAGTCCCCTGCTCGGGTAGGGGGCAAGGGGCGTTCCCAACTCCGAGTCGCCTCAGGATGACCGGAATTCCACCGGATTTCATCCCTATCGCCGTCACCGGTGCCAACGAGGTTGTCGATCGGGGATGACCGAGTTGGCGCACCCCCTCACCCGCATACCTTTTAACTACGCGCGTGCGTGCGTGCGCGCGCACGCGGTGATAGCGTCCGCGCCTCATGGCCGACCCGCAAAAAGTCCCCGTCACCATCGAAGACGAGATGCGCCGCTCGTACCTGGATTACGCGATGAGCGTGATCATCGGGCGCGCCATCCCGGACGTCCGTGACGGCCTGAAGCCCGTCCACCGGCGGATCCTCTACTCGATGCACGAGCAGAAGGTCACGGCGAGCAGCGGCTACAAGAAGTCGGCCCGCATCGTCGGCGACGTCCTCGGCAAGTACCACCCCCACGGTGACCAGGCGGTCTACGACGCCCTCGTGCGCATGGCGCAGGAGTTCTCCATGCGCTCGCCGCTGGTGGACGGCCAGGGCAACTTCGGGTCCGTGGATGGCGACCCGGCCGCCGCCATGCGGTACACCGAGGTCCGTATGTCCCGGCTCGCCAGCGAGCTGCTCGCGGACATCGAGAAGGAGACCGTCGAGTTCGGCCCGAACTTCGACGACTCGGAGCAGGAGCCGCTGGTCCTCCCCAGCCGCTTCCCGAACCTCCTGGTCAACGGATCCGGCGGCATCGCCGTCGGCATGGCGACCAACATCCCGCCGCACAACCTGCGCGAGATCGTCGACGCCACCATCCGGTTGATCGACGACGCCGACCTCGAGGTCGAGCAGCTCATGCAGGACAGCGAGGACGAGGACGGCACCCTCCGCCTCGGCGTGAAGGGGCCGGACTTCCCGACTGCCGGCTTCATCTACGGCCGCGCCGGGATCCACAGCGCCTACCGGACCGGCCGGGGCCGCATCGTGATGCGCGCCCGGGCGACCATCGAGGACATGCCCGGGTCGAAGAACCGCGAGCAGATCGTGGTCACCGAGATCCCCTACCAGGTCAACAAGGCCGACCTGCTCAAGAAGATCGCCGACCTGGTGCGCGAGAAGCGCATCGAGGGCATCAGCGACCTGCGCGACGAGTCGGACCGCGATGGCATGCGCATGGTCCTCGAGCTGAAGCGCGACGCCCACGGCGAGATCGTGCTCAACAAGCTCTATCGGATGACCCAGATGCAGTCGACCTTCGGGTTCAACTGCCTGGCCATCGTGGGCCAGCGCCCGAGGGTCCTGGGGCTCAAGGAGTGCCTCGAGCACTTCATCTCCCATCGCCGCGAGGTGGTGACCCGCCGGACCCGCTACGAGCTCCGCCAGGCGCTCAGCCAGCGGGAGCTGGTCGAGGGCCTCGGCATGGCGACCACCGAGGTCGACCTCGTGGTCCAGACCATCCGCTCCAGCCGGGACACCGACGAGGCGCGCGAGCGCCTGATGAAGCTCCCTCTGAAGGGGCTCGAGGAGTTCGTCCGCCGCGCCGGCCGCCCCGAGGCCGAGATCGAGGCCGCCAAGGCTCGCGGCGACTACTTCCTCAGCGAGCGCCAGGCCAAGGCCATCCTGGAGATGCGCCTCAGCCGACTCACTGGCCTCGAGCGCGAGAAGCTGGCCACCCAGTACGGCGAGCTCTCGGATCTCATCGAGCGCCTCCGGGCCATCCTCGCCGACGACGGCCTCCTGATGGACGTCATCAAGGGCGAGCTCCAGGAGATCCGCGACAAGTACGGCGACCCCCGCCGCACCGAGATCGTCGAGGCCGAGGGCGAGATCGCCATCGAGGACCTCATCCCCGACGAGGAGGTCATCGTCACGGTCAGCCACAAGGGCTACATCAAGCGCGTCCCGCTCACCGAGTACCGGGCTCAGAACCGTGGCGGCAAGGGCTCGCGGGCGATGGACACCCGGGACGAGGACTTCGTCCAGTGGGTGTTCAGCGTCAACGCCCACGCGCACCTGCTCTTCCTGACCCACAACGGCAAGGCCTTCCTCAAGCGGGTCTACGAGATCCCCCAGAAGGGCCGGGCGAGCGCCGGGCGCGCGGTGGTGAACTTCCTCCAGCTCGAGAAGGGCGACCGGGTCGCGTCGATCGTGCCCGTGCGCTCCTTCGAGGACGACGCCTACCTGATGACCTGCACCCGCTCCGGTCGGGTGAAGCGCACCGAGCTCGCCGCCTACGCGAACATCCGGGTGACCGGCATCATCGGCGTGAACATCCGCGACGACGACGAGCTGCTCACCGCGCGCATCGTGTGCCCGGGCCAGTCGGTCATCATCGGCACCGCCCACGGCATGAGCATCCGCTTCGACATCGAGGACGCGCGCCCGATGGGCCGCGACTCCAGCGGCGTGAAGGGCATCGAGCTCCGCGAGGGCGACGAGGTCATCGGCATGGACGTGGTCGAGGACGAGGAGCGCCAGCAGGTGCTCACCATCTCGGCCAACGGCTACGGCAAGCGGACCCCGCTGCTCACCAAGAACGACGACGGCGAGCCGGTCAGCGATCGCTCCTTCAAGATCCAGCGTCGCGGCGGCATGGGCATCGTGGGCATCAGCACCAGCGACCGGAACGGCGCGCTCCGGCGGCTTCGGCTGGTGGACCCCGACGAGGGGATCATGGTCATCACCGACGGTGGCCAGGTCATCCGGACGCCCATCGATCAGATCCGCGAAGCGGGCCGGAACACCCAGGGCGTGATCATCATCCGCCTCCGCAAGGGCGAGCGGGTGGTCGACATCGAGCCGGTGCCCCGGGACGAGATCGACACCGACATCGAGGACGCCGGCGAAGAGGGCGCCGAAGGCTCCGAAGCGCCGCCGGCCGCCGCCAGCGAGGCCCCGGCCGCCGAGGGTGATGCGCCCGAGGCCACCGAAGCCGACGCTGCGGGCGACGACGGCGAGAGCTGAACCGAGCCTGCTCCGCATGAAGGGCCACCGCGAGGTGGCCCTTCGCGTTCCGTCGCCAGCACAGATTTCGCGGGTGCGCGGTGGTCAGCGGCAGCGCCCTTGGATACGCTCCCCGGACTTTGAGCGGCCAAGTCCTCGGCATCGATCTGGGCACGACGAACTCCGTCGTCGCCGTGGCCAACGAGGGAGAGGTGCGCGTCCTCGAGACCCCTCGGGGCGACGCGCTCATCCCCTCGGTGGTCTCGTTCCATCCCAACGGCGGGGTGATCGTCGGCCGCCCGGCCCGCGAGCGCCGGCTCATCGACGCGCAGAACACCATCTATTCGGTGAAGCGGCTCATCGGGCGCCCCTTCGGATCCCCCGAGGTCACCCGCGCGCGGGAGCGCTTCCCCTTCACCATCGAGCCGGGACCCAGCGGCGGGGCCCTCGTCTCCGCGCGGCAGATCACCTACACGCTGGCCGAGATCAGCGCCTTCGTGCTCCGGGAGGTCCGCTCGGTCGCCGAGCAGGCGCTGGGCGAGCCGTGCACCCGGGCGGTGGTGACCGTCCCAGCGAACTTCGACGAGCTGCAGCGCAGCGCCACCAAGGCCGCCGGTCGGGTCGCGGGCCTCGAGGTCCTGCGCATCCTGAACGAGCCCACCGCGGCGGCCCTGGCCTACGGCTACGGCCGCGGGTCCAACGAGCGGGTCGCGGTCTTCGACCTCGGTGGCGGCACCTTCGACGTGACGGTGCTCCACCTGGCCGGCGACGTCATCGAGGTCGTGGCGACCGCGGGCGATACCTACCTCGGCGGCGACGACATCGACGCACTGGTGGCCGACCAGATGGCCGAGGCCTTCCTGGCGCACCACCGCTACGATCCGCGCGCCGACCGCCAGGCCCTGGAGCGGCTCCGCGCCGCGGCCGAGTGGGCCAAGTGTCAGCTCTCCGAGAAGGACGAGGTGCAGCTCCGGGTCGAGGAGCTGGCTTACGGCGCCGGCGGGCGCTCCCTCGACCTCGCCTTCGCGTTGAAGCGCGCCACCCTCGAGGAGATGGCGCGCCCCCTCCTCAAGCGGGCCTTCGAGGTGTGCAACGACGCGATGCGCGTCGCCGGGATGCTGCCCGGGCAGCTCGACAACGTGATCCTGGTCGGTGGCTCGACCCGGATGCCCTTGGTGCAACGGATGGTCGCCGAGTACTTCGGCCGGCGGCCCCTGACCGGCATCGACCCGGACCTGGTGGTCGCGCAGGGCGCGGCCATCCAGGGCTTCGCGCTCCGCACGGCGCGAGGTCGCCGTCGCTCGCCCTCGTCGCGCCCGTCGCGACCCCCGCGGCTCCCCTCGCGGCCGCCGCCGGTCAGCCCTTCGCCGATCTTCGACGAGCCGACGCGGCCCAGCGTGCTGCCCTCGTACTACGCCAAGGAGTCCCCGCCGCCGGCGCCGCTGCCTCCGATCCCGCCGGCGCCCATCGTGCCGGTGGGCGTACCGCCGACGCCCCCGGCCCCGCCCCGGGTGGCCCCGGCCGCGCCGCCGGTGGTCCCGCCGCCCAGCGACACCTGGTCCGACGGGCCGACCGCCGCGGGCTCCGGCCCCTGGGCGCCGCCGTCGCCCCACGCCGCGCCTTCGCCGCCGCGATCGGTCCCGCCGCCGCTTCCGCCGCCTTCGCTGCCGGGCCCGCCCGCCGCACCGCCGCCCAGGGTCCCGCCCCCTTCCGCTGCACCGCCGCCGGGACCCGCCTGGCAGCCGGAGCGCGCCGCCGAGCGTCCGCCTCCCAAGCGCACGGCGCCGGACCAGCCTCCGCCGCTGCTGGTCGACGTGACCCCCTTCTCGCTGGGCGTGGAGACCGTCGACGGGTACTGCGAGCACATCATCAAGCGCAACGCGCCGGTCCCCACCGAGCAGAGCCGCATCTTCGCGCCCGCGCGGGACGGCCAGTCCGAGGTCGCCATCCGCATCGCCCAGGGGGAGTCGCGGCGGCTGGAGCAGAATCGGCTCCTGGGCGAGGTCGTGCTGCAGATCGAGCCGGGAGCGGCCCGCACGTCGGACATCGAGGTCACCTTCGTCCTCGACGCCGACGGCACCCTGGGCGTCCGCGCTCGCGACCGCGGGACCGGGCGCGAGCAGATGACGCGCATCCAGCTCATCGGGGGCATCGCCGAGGACGACCTGCAGCGGATGCAGGCGCGCCTCGAGCAGATGACCGAGCGGGGGTGACGTGCCCGCCGGTCTCGACGAGCTGAGCTACTACGATCTCCTCGGGGTCGACCGCGACGCCGGCGTGGACGCCGTGCGCCAGGCTTTCCACGCGTTCGCCCGGCGCTACCACCCGGACAACCACACCGACGATCCCGCCCGGCATCGGCGAGCCACCGCGATCTTCCGGCGCGGCACCGAGGCGTACCGGGTGCTGCTCGATCGCGAGCTGCGCACCATCTACGACGCCGAGCTGGCCAAGGGCGAGAAGCGCTTGCGCGCCGGGGTCGAGCGCCGGCACCCGAGCCGCATCCCGAAGCCGTTGGGGCCGCGCGCGCGAAACTTCGTCGCCGCCGCCGAGCAGGCCCAGCGCCGGGGGGACCTCCCGGCGGCGATCCTGCAGCTCCGCATCGCGCTCCAGCACGAGCCGGACAGCGATCTCCTCCGCCGCAAGCTCGACGCCCTCGAGGAGCGCAAACGCTCGCGCTGAGCGGGTGCCGCGGGCGCGCGGGGAGGGTATGGTCTCGCCGCCATGGCGCGCACCGCAACGATCGAACGCAAGACCTCCGAGACCGCCATCTCCGCCACCGTCGGCCTCGACGGGACCGGGGAGTCCGCGGTGGAGACCCCCATCGGGTTCCTGACCCACATGGTGGAGCAGCTCGCCCGGCACGGGCTCTTCGACGTCCGGGTCCAGGCCGAGGGCGACACGCACATCGACGGCCACCACACCACCGAGGACCTGGGCATCGTGCTGGGCAAGGCCTTCGCCGACGCGCTCGGCGCCAAGGCGGGGATCCGGCGCTACGGCCACGCGACCCTGCCGATGGACGAAGCCTGTGTCACCTGCGCGCTCGACCTCAGCGGGCGCCCCTTCTTCGTGTGGGAGGTCCCCCTGCCCAAGGCGAAGATCGGGGACTTCGACGTGGAGCTCGCCGAGGTCTTCTTCGAAGCCTTCGCGCGCTCCTGCGGCGCCAACCTGCACTTCCACCTGCACGCCGGCGAGAACCTCCACCACATCGTGGAGATCTGCTTCAAAGCCTTCGCTCGCGCCCTGCGGATGGCCACCGAGGAGGACCCGCGGGCGGCTGGCCGTCTGCCCTCCACCAAGGGGACCCTGACCGAGTGACGACGCCGACCTGGACCATCCTCGATCTCGGCCTCGGCAACCTGCACAGCGTGATGCGCGCCGTGGAGCGCGTCGGCGCCCGGCCGGTGCTGGTGACGGGCGCCGACGAGGTCGCCACCGCCGACCGGTTGCTGGTGCCCGGCCAAGGGGGCTTCGCCGTGGGCGCCGCCACCCTGGCCGGCGGTGTGGGCGACGCGCTCCGCGAGTACATCGCCGCCGGTCGCCCCTACTTCGGGATCTGTCTCGGGATGCAGCTCCTCTTCGAGACCAGCGAGGAGGCGCCGGGGGCCGCGGGGCTCGGCGTGTTCGGCGGCGCGGTCCGTCGCCTGCGCGGGGAGGGCGGCCGCAAGGTGCCGCACATGGGATGGAACGCGCTGGAGAGCGCCCATCCCCTCCTGCCTTCCGGCGCCTGGATGTATTTCGTGCACAGCTACCACTGCGTGCCCACCGACGACTCCCTCGTGGCGGCGACGGTCGACTACGGGGAGCCGGTCTGCGCGGCCATCGCGCGCGGCAACTGCGTCGCCACCCAGTTCCATCCCGAGAAGAGTCAGCGACGCGGCGAGGCGCTCCTCCGCCGCTTCCTGGAGGAAGTCCGATGAGCCTCGAGCTGATCCCCGCCATCGACATCCTGGGCGGCAAGGTCGTCCGCCTACGCGAGGGCGACTACGACGCGGTCACCGTCTACGCCGAGGACCCGGCGGCGATGGCCCGCGAGCTGGAGGCCGCTGGCGCGACCCGGCTGCACCTGGTCGACCTCGACGGGGCCCGGGAAGGCAAGCCGGTCAACGACGCGATCCTGGCCCGCATCGCCGCGGAGACCGGGCTGCGGCTCCAGGTCGGCGGCGGCATCCGTAGCGCCGAGCGGGCCCGGCTGCTCTGGGGGCGCGGCGTCGAGCGGGTGGTCCTCGGGACCCTGGCGGTCAAAGCGCCCGAGGTCGTCCGGGCGCTCGCCGAAGAGAACCCCGCGGGCGTGGTCGTGGCCATCGACGCCCGGGACGGCGAGGTCGCCGTCGAGGGGTGGCTCGAGGGATCCGGTCGCGAGACGGCGGACCTCGCCCGTGAGGTCGACGGCTACGGCGTCGCCGGGATCCTCTACACCCGCATCGAGCGCGACGGCACCGGCGAAGGCCCCGACGTGGGCGCGACGGTGGCCCTACAACGCGAGGTCGAGGCCACCGTGATCGCCTCCGGAGGCATCGGTCACCTCGACCACGTGCGCGCCTTGCGCGACGCCGGGGTACGCGCCGCGGTCTGCGGCCGCGCCCTCTTCAGCGGGGCCTTCACCCTGGCCGAGGCCTTCGCCGCGGCGGCGGGGGACCGATGAGCCTGGCGCGACGGATCGTCCCCTGCCTGGACGTGAAGGACGGCCGGGTCGTGAAGGGAGTCCGCTTCGAGGGACTCCGGGACTCGGGAGACCCGGTGGAGCTCGCGTCCCGCTACTGCGGTCAG
This sequence comes from Myxococcales bacterium UBA1660, assembly GCA_002320815.1. GTDB lineage: Bacteria > Myxococcota_A > Polyangia > Polyangiales > Houyiibacteriaceae > UBA1660. The sequence goes on along the minus strand of DCLA01000006.1, from coordinate 152,342 downwards.
GGGGCCGACGAGATCTGCTTCCTGGACATCACCGCCAGCCACGAGGGGCGCCGGACGCTCTTCGCCATGGTGGACCGCTGCGCGAGCACCATCGCGACCCCGCTCACCGTCGGCGGCGGCGTGCGCACCAAGGACGACGTACGCGACCTGCTCAACGCCGGCGCCGACAAGATCTCCATCAACAGTGGGGTCGTGGCCGACCCCGAGCTCGTGGCCGCGGTGGCCGGCGCCTACGGCTCCCAGGCGTTGGTGGTGGCCATCGACGCCAAGGCCCGGGAGGGCGGCGGCTGGGACGTCTACACTCACGGCGGGCGGCGGAACACCGGCCTCGACGCCGTCGAGTGGGCGCGGAAAGTGGCCGCGCTGGGCGCGGGTGAGATACTCCTCACCAGCATGGACCGGGACGGCACGCGTGACGGCTACGACCTGCCGCTCACCCGGGCGGTGGCCGAGGCGGTGCCGGTGCCGGTGGTGGCCTCGGGCGGCGTGGGGACCCTGGACCACGTCGCGGCCGGCCTCACCGAAGGCGGCGCGGACGCGGCTCTGGCCGCGTCCATCTTCCACGACGGGGACCACACCGTGGCCGAGTTGAAGCGGTTCCTCGCCGAGCGTGGGGTCCCCGTGCGGCCGCCGGAGGAGAGCGCGTGAGCGAGGTCTCCGTGTCCGAGCTGGTCCGCCGCACCCGCGAGCGCGACGGCCGGCTGCCCTTCGAGATCGGGGCCTTCGTGGCCCTGGAGACCACCGAGGCTCTCCTGGGGCGCCCAGCCCGGGTCGGGGCCGACGACGTCTACATCCAGCCCGACGGACAGCTCCGGATCAGCGCCGGCGAGGGGGTGCCCGACGAGGAGTCCGCTCGCGGGGTCGTCGCCGTCCTCTCCCGGCTCCTGGTGGCCGCCGGTGCCGGGGTTCCGCCGGTCCTCCTGGAGCTCGTCGAGACCGGCCCGCACTCCGGCCGCTGGAGCCTGGCCGAGCTGCGCACCGAGCTGGAAGCCAGCCTGGTGCCGCTGAACCGCGGCGCGGCCCGCCGGGTGCTCGCGCGGCTGCTGCGGGAAGGCGACAAGCGGCCGCCGCGCTCGGTGCGGCCGCCGCAGCCGACCGACGACGTCGACGCCGATCTGGACGCGCTCCTCGAGGGGCGAGACCCGGAGCCCGAGTATCTGCCCACCGCCCAGTTCCAGCCGGTGGACGCCCACGGGAACCCGGTGGTGCCCTTCGACCAGGTCGCCAAGAAGCCGGGGCAGCGCGCGGTGCTCAAGAAGCCCCGTCCGCCCACCGCGGCCGAGGCCCCGGACACGCTCAACGACGCCGAGAAGGACGAGATCGACGCCCTCCTCGATCCGCTCGACCGGGCGACGCCCATGGTCGGTATCGAGGTGCCCGCCGAGGCGCGCCGGAGCTTCGACGAGGCGATGGACGACGCCTTCGACGCGACGTTCGAGGCCGAGCCCACGCCGCTCCCGGCGGCGCCGCCGCCGAGCCAGCGGCCGCCCGCGAAGCCCGCACCGGCGAAGAGCGCGCCGGCGAAGCCCGCGCCGGCGGCGTCCAGCCCCACCTCGGGGGGCGCGGTGGGGCCCGGCGCCCTGGATCGCGAGCTCGAGCCGCGGCGCGCGGCGGTGGACCTCGATGGCTTCGACGAGCCGCTGGGCAAGAGCCGCAAGGGCCTGGGCCTGGTGGTCGGACTCTTGGTGCTCCTGGTCGGCGGCGCGGTCGCCGTGGCCGTCCTGCGGCCCGACGTGCTCGCCCGCCTGACCGGGGACGCGCCGGAAGAGGAACCGGTGGAGGCTCCGGAGACGATCGTGCACCGCCCCGAGGGCGGCACGCTCCGGGTGAGCGCACCGGAGAACGCGCAGATCCTCTACTTCGTCGGGCGGGGCCCGGCGACGGCCGAGTACCTGCCCCTCGGCGTGGCCCACGAGATGGTAGTCCTCACCGACGCCGGCGCCACCCGCTCGGTGGTGCCCGCCGACGCGACCTGGGACACCAGCGGCGAGCGGCCCCGCTACGAGCTGGCGATGCAGGTCGCCGACGCCGAGGGCGGCGCCGACGTCGGCGAGACCCGCCTGAGCCCCGACGCGATGGGGACCCCGACCGGTGGCCTCGGCGACATCCGAGTGATCACCAACCCGCCGGGCGCGAAGGTCTACCTCCTGGTCGGCTTCGGCGAGGCGGTGGTCGAGGACCTCCCGGTCGGCGAGGCCCACGAGCTCCTGGTCGCCGCCCCCGGAGCCGAGCCGCGGCGCCTGGTCGTCGGGCCCAGCGATTGGGTCGCCGGCCCCGACGGCACCAAGGCCGCCGCCCTCACGGTGGACTGAACTCGCTCAGGCGCGGGCCTGGGCGACGACGTCCTCGACCTCGGCGCGGATGCGCTGGAGGGTGTCGGCGTCCTGGGCCTCGAAGCGCAGCACCAGCACCGGCTGGGTGTTCGAGGCGCGGACCAGACCCCAGGCGCCATCCCCGAAGAGGATCCGCGCGCCGTCGACCTCGATCACCTCGTGGGTCTGCTTGAAGTGGTCCCGGACCTTGGTGACCACCGCGAACTTCTGCTCGTCGGGGCAGTCCACGCGCAGCTCGGGCGTGACCTCGGTGGCGGGGAGATCGGCCAGGGCCTCGTGCAGCGGGGTGTCGCTGGCCGCGAGGACCTCGAGGACCCGCGCCGCCGCGTAGGTGGCGTCGTCGAAGCCGTAGAACTTGTCGGCGAAGAACACGTGGCCGCTCATCTCGCCCGCGAGCAGCGCGCCCTCTTCCTTCATCTTGGTCTTGATGAGGGAGTGGCCGGTCTTCCAGAGGATGGGCCGGCCGCCGTGGGCGGCGATGTCGTCGTAGAGGACCTGGGAGCACTTCACCTCGCCCAGGATGGCTGCGCCCGGCCGCCGGCTCAGGAGGTCCCGGGCCAGGAAGACCAGGAGCTGGTCGCCCCAACGGACGGTCCCCTCGGCGTCGATCACCCCGAGGCGGTCGCCGTCGCCGTCGAAGGCGATGCCCAGGTCGAGGCCCTGGTCGCGTACGGTGGCGATGAGCTCCTCCAGGTTGTGGGGCTCGGTGGGGTCCGGGTGGTGCGCCGGGAAGCGGCCGTCCATCTCGCAGTGGAGGGCGACGGGCTCGATACCCAGCGCCCGCAGGGTGGCCAGGGCGGTCGGACCCGCCGCGCCGTTGCCGGCGTCGATGGCGATGCGCAGATCCTTGCGCGCGAGGGTCACGTTGTCGGCCACGAAGCCCACGTAGCTGGGCAGGACGTCGGTGGTCTCTCGGGTGCCGCCGCCGGGGAGGTCGAAGTCGCGCTCCTGGATCATGCGGCGGAGCTCGAGGATGTCGTCGCCGTAGAGGGAGCCCCGGCCCTTCATCATCTTGAACCCGTTGTCGCCCGGCGGGTTGTGGCTCCCGGTGATCATCACCCCGCCGTGGAGCTCGTGGTGGAAGACCGTGAAGTACATCAGCGGCGTGGGCACCACGCCCACGTCGAGGACCTGGATCCCGGTCTCGGCCAGGCCGGCGGTGAGCGCGGCGTGGAGGCGCGGCGAGCTCAGCCGGCAGTCCCGGCCGAGGGCGATCTTCGGGCGCCGCTGGCGCATCCAGAAGGTCCCCAGCGCGCGGCCGAGGTCCTGCACGAACTCGTCGTCGAGGTCGGCGTCGGCGACGCCGCGGATGTCGTACTGCCGGAAGATGTTCGGGTTCATCCGGCTGGCGTAGTCGCCCCCTCCGCGCGGGGCAAGGGCCCGCCGCGAGCCCTCACTCGAGGATGAAGCAGTCGATGGAGGTCTCCACCCGGAAGTTGGACTGCACCACGTGGCGCTCGGCGTGGAAGACGTCGAGGGAGTAGGTGTTGCCTACCGTGATGCCCAGGCGTTCGGCTTCGGCGTCGAAGTCGACGCTCGCCATCTCGGCGGCGTGGATGCCGCCGAGGTCGATGACCTGCTTCCCGTTCACGAAGACGAAGACGTCGTCGTCGCCGCGGAAGGTGAAGGTCTCGCCGCCGCGGTAGCGGAAGGTGGCGTGGATCTCGGTGGTGAAGTGGAAGTTGTGGGGGTTGTCTTCGTTGCCGAAGCCCATGTCGTCGAGGGGGAAGAACTCCGAGTCGTCGAAGACGTAGACCCCGGCGGACTCCTCGGTCAGCGGAAGCTCGATGGTGAAGGGCAGGTTGGTGCCGTCCACGTCTCGGTACCACTCGTCGAAGGTGGTCTGGCCGGAGACGGTGAGGGTCGGTCCGTCGGGCGCGTAGACCGGCTTCCGATCGGGGCCGAGGTCTTCCTCCACGAGGCCGCGGTCGTCACCGGAGGGCGCCTCCATGTCGGCGTGGGCGGAGCGGAAGTCGCGCACGGTCGCCGTCAGGCTGCCGCAGCGGTCGCCGCCGCCGGGCCCGAAGTCCCGGGGGCCGGCGTCGACCCCCGCGTCGTCGGTCCCGAGGTCGGGCGTTGCGGCGTCGGCGCCGCCGTCGCGGTCCGGTTCGTCGGTGGCGTCGGTCGCGTCGATCGAGTCGCAATCACAGGCGGCGAGGAGGAGGAGGAGACCGAACCAGCGCATGGGCGCAGCATACCTCGGCGGGGCGCTCTCGCTGTCGCGATGGCGCCAATCAGCGCTTGGCGAGCTCGGCGACGACTTCCTTCACTTCCTGGGCGCGCTCGCGCGGGACGATCAGGAGGGCGTCCTCGGTGTCCACCACGACCAAGTCGCTGACGCCGACCAGCGCCACCACCTTGCCGAGGGGCGCGCGCACGAGATTCCCGCTGGCGTCGAGGAGCACCGAGTCCCGGCCCACCGCGTTGCCACCGTCGTCCTTGGGGGAGAGCTCCCACGCGGTGAGCCAGCTGCCGAGGTCGGACCAGCCGAAGTCGCCGGGGACCACCGCCACGCGATCGGCCTTCTCCATCACACCGTGGTCGATGGAGATGCTGGGCAGGTCGCCATAGGTCTCCTGCAGGGACTTCGCTTCGTGGCCTTCGGCGGCGGCCGCGTCGAGCACCGCGAGGCCATCGGCGAGGCCGGGGAGGTGTTGCTCGATGGCCCCGAGGATCGAGTCGACGCGGAAGAAGAACATCCCGCTGTTCCAGAGGTAGCTGCCCGAGGCGAAGAGCTGCTCCGCGCGCTCCCGGGTGGGCTTCTCCACGAAGCGGCGCGCGCGGGAGACCTTGTCGTCCAGGGCCTCGCCGACCTCGATGTAGCCGTAGCCGGTCTCGGGTCGGGTGGGCTTGATGCCCACGGTGACCAGGTCGCCGGCGTCGGTGGCCGCCAACGCGGTGGCCAGGGTCTGCAGGTAGGTCTTCTCGTCGCCGATGTGGTGATCGGCGGGAAGCACCATCAGCCGTGCCTCGGGGTCCCGGCGGCGCACGGTGGCCGCCGCCCAGCCCACGCAGGGAGCGGTGTTGCGGCCCGTGGGCTCGGCCAGGAGGTTCTCCGGCGGGAGGGTGGGCAGCGCGTCCCGGGTGGCGTCGGCCAGGCGGGCCGCGGTGACCACGATGACCCGCTCGATGGGCACCAGCGGAGCGATGCGATCGACCGTCGCCTCCAGGAGACTCCGAGAGTCGCCGGGGGCCAGGGGCAAGAGCTGCTTGGGCCGCTCGGGGCGCGACGCTGGCCAGAATCGGGTGCCCGAGCCACCCGCCATGATCACTGCGTAGGTCTCTGCCATGGGTCTCTCTCGTGGCGCTCAGCGCGCGAAGGCTCCGCCCCAGAGGGGCCAGGCGATCATCGCCAACCCCAGGGGTACCAGGTAGAGGGCGAAGGCCCAGAACCGACCTTGGTCCACCAGTCGCCGCAGGAATACGAGACTGATCACACCGACGAGGGTCGCCACCGCGCCCCCGATCCAGACGGGCAAACCCACCGACGCCAAGGCTCCATCTTTGGAGAGCTCGAGGAGCACCGCCCCGAGGACGGCGGGCAGCGAGAGCAGGAAGGAGAAGCGGAAGGCCGCCGCGCCGGTCATCCCCAGCATCATGGCCACCGCGATGGTGGTGCCGCTCCGGCTGATGCCCGGGAGCACGGCGATGCCCTGGGCGATGCCCACCAGGAGCGCGGCGGCCAGGGGCAGGACGGCGCGGTCACCGCCGCCGCGGCGGGTGGTGAGCACCAGGGCGGCGCTGACCAGCAGGCACACGCCGACGATCCAGGGCACCGACTGCCAGGCCTCGACCGAGTCCTTGAGGAGGAGGCCGATGACCGCGGTGGGGATCGACGCCAGGACGACCCCCGCGCTCATCTGGCCGCTCTCGGTGGCCAGCCACTCCCGGGGCCGGGTGATCCCCTTCGCGAAGTCGGCCAGTAGCCGGGCCACGTCCGCGCGGAAGAGGAAGAGCGTGGCCAGGAGCGTGCCCGCGTGGAGCACGATGGACAGGCTCAGGGGCGGATCGTGGATCCCGAAGAGCAGGGCGCCGATGGCGATGTGGCCCGAGCTGGAGACCGGGAGGAACTCGGTCACCCCCTGCAGCGCGCCGAGGGTCAGCGCGGTGCCGAGGCCGATGGCGACGGGTTCGGCGGCGGAGGGCATCGAGTGCGCGGGGCGTAGCCGACGGGCGAGGGCGTCGCCAGCCGAGCAGGCGAACCTCAGAGGCCGGCGGTGACTTCGAAGGGGATCTGCCAGCTCGAGCGGCGACCGGAGCGGGTGCCCTCGGACTCGAAGAGGCCGGTCAGCGCGCCCGCGATGCAGGGCTCGAAGCCGTCGACCTCGACGCCGCGCTGCTCGACGGTCGCGGTGCCTTCGTAGACGTCGTAGTCGCCCATGTCGCGCATTCGGGTCTCCAGCTTGAGCACCAGGGACGCGCGGGCCTGGCGCTCGTGCCGGATCTCCCAGTCCTGGATGAAGCAGTCGGCGATGGTGCGGGTGCCCATCTCGCTCTGCATCAGGGTCTTCAGATCGTCGTAGCCGGGCTGGTCCTCGTCGGGGAGGTCCAGGCCGATCTCCACGGCGTCGACGGTGGGCCGGGACGGGCGCTCGGTGAAGAAGCGGCTCGCGGGCTCTTCCTCGTCGAAGGCGATGAGGCTCAGGCCGTCGTAGCGCAGGCGGCCCAGGGCGCGCAGGGCCTCGACCCGGAGCGGGTCCCCGGGGAGCGAGCCCCGGAAGCAGGCGTCGGCCATCCGGCCGGCGCGCTCGCGGCCGTCCTCCTGCCCGGTGAGGCGCAGCGCGGACAGGGCCGCGCCGCAGAGGACGTCCGGGGGCGTCGGGACCTCGGCGTCCTCGAAGGCGCCGATGGCCTCCACGTAGATCGCCAGGGCTCCGTCGAGGTCGCCGCTCTCGCGGAGCGCGTCCCCGGAGGCGGCGAGCACCTCTCCGCGCACGTTGGTGGCCTGGTAGCGGCAGCGCCCCTCCACACAGCGCTGGTCGGCGGGGCAGCCGCCGCGGCCGACGCAGGTGGCCCCCGCCGGACCCGGGGGCTCTTCGGGGGCGGCCTCGGCGGGCTCGCCGCCCAGGCCGAGCTGGTCACAGCCCGCGAGGGAGGCGAGCGCGGTCAGGCCGACGAGCCAGGCGCGCCGGCGCGGAGAGAACGAAGTCATCAGAAGCTGGCCTCCAGGCCGAGGGTCGCCATGATCGCCCGGTCATTGGGCACGGCGGCGTCGCCGTAGTGGAAGTCGCGGAAGTCGTATTTGACCCAGTCGAACTTGGCGAGGATCACGAAGCCCGCGAAGGGTCCCACGCCGCCGTCCTCGCCGGGAGGCACGTCGTAGGCGACGTGCCCGCCGACCAGCCAGCTGCTCATCGGGGAGAGCTCGCGGTCGCCGGTGAAGTACTGGCCGCGGGGGAAGCGCACGTAGTCGTCGGAGTAGAAGGCCGCCCCGGTCTGGTTGTAGTAGCGGAGCCGCGCGCGGACGGTGAAGCCCTCCAGGACCCGCTGCTCCCAGGCCGCCTCGGCGGTGATCGAGCTGACGTCCCAGGTGTCCCGGTAGACCCGGGTCGAGAGCTGGAGGGCGCCCTTCAGCGGGTTCACCCAGAAGCGCAGGCCGAGCCCCGCCGCGTAGCGCGCGCGGTTCTCGGGGTGATTCTCCTGGGCGGCCACGCGACCCAGCCAGACGGCGCGGTAGGGGTTGCCCTGATAGCCATTGAGGATCTGCGCCGAGAGCGTGAGCTGGGTGGCGAAGATGGGGGCCCACGCCTGGGTCCACGCGCCCTGCACGGTGTGCAGCGCGAGCTTCAGCTCCTCGCGACCGGCGTCGTCCTCGAAGCAGCCCTCGCTCGAAGGCATCCGGACGCGGTCCACCGACTCCTGGGCGCGGGGCTGGAGCAGATTGCAGACCCGATCGAAGCCGCGGCCGTAGGTCAGCGAGAAGGTGGTGTTGCGCTCGAAGAGCTGGGCGCTGGCGGTCAGGGCGAAGGCGTGGCTCCGGTAGTCGTTCTCGGTGCCGTAGGTGTAGGAGCCCTCGAGGGTGGCGTACTCGCTCTTGATGCCGAACCCGGCGGTCGCCGTGTTCCGGAAATCGCTCCACTCGGTGGCGCTGGTGATGGCGTCCACCGCTCCCGGCGCGTCGACCACCGCCACCGAGGCGCCGCTGACCACGTCGGCCTCCCAACCGGCCCGCAGGGTGACCCGGTCCTGGATGGTGCCCTGGATGCGAAGCGAGGGCGTGATCGAGGTGGTCTCCAGGCCGCCGCCCGCCTCCCGGTAGACGGTGTTGGTCGTGGAGACGGAGACCTGCGCGTGCGCGCCCGATGCGAGCGCGAGCGCGAACCCGAGGACGGCGCCGGCGAGCTTCAGTTGCAACCGCAGCCTCCGCCGGTGGCCGAGCCGGCCCCGAAGCTGCCCTCGCGGTTGCCCATCACGTGCTCTTCTTGAGCGCGCGCGTCGCCGCCGCTCCCGAAGGTCATGGCCGGCTCGGCGAGGAACTCCTTGTCCTCGGGCCGCACGGTCACGCAGCCGCTCGCGGCGAGCGCCAGGAGTAGCGCGGCGAGCAGGACGCGGAGCTCAGAAGAAGACCGTGATTCCGCCACTGTATTCCTCCTGACTCACGTAGCTGTCCGGTTCGAAGAAGACGTAGGTGCGCACCTCGAGCCGCAGCACGAGGCGTTTGCGGAACCCGAAGCGCAGCCCGCCCCCGCCGTAGAGCATGGCGGTGGTCCCCTTCTCCAAGAGGAACGTGTCCGCGTTGGGATCGCTGAAGGCCGCGCCGCCGCCGACGACGAAGAAGGGCACCACCGGCCAGAGCGGGAAGACGTTCACCACGCCGCCGCCACCGGCGAGGAGCAGGTTCCCGGCGCGGTTCACCGAGGCGGCGCCGGTGACCTCGATCCCGAAGTAGGCGTCGAGCACCAGGGTGGGGCGCACGGCCATGAAGCCGCCGCCGCCGAGGGCGCCGAACATCGCGGCGATCTCCATCTTCGCTTCGGCGAGGGGGGGCGGCGCGAAGACCCGCCAGCGGCGCGCCTCGGAGTCCTCGCCGACCTCGTGGGTGTAGACCGTGTCGCCCAGGATCCAGGCCAGGGTGCCGTCGGGGCGCTCGATCTGGAACCAGTAGCCGGTGGTCGCGCGCCGCCGGACCGGGAAGGTCTCGCCGCGGGTGGCGATCCCGATCCGCCGAAACCCGGGGCCGGCCCCGCTGCGCAGCGGGGTGGCGTCGACCACGACCCGCGCGAAGACCTCGACGTCGTCGGCGCGGGCCGCCGGCGTCGCCGCGAGCACCCACCCGAGCGCGAGGAGGGCGGCGAGGCGGTTCATGACCCCCCCGTGAGGATCCACTGCACGATGAGATCGGCTTCGGGCGAGCTCTCGTCGAAGATCATCCGCGGGTGGCTGTCCAGGGCCAGGGGCCGCCGGTAGAGCGGGCTGGAGAGCGGGTCGCTCTGCACGGTGAAGCGCAGGGCCTCGAGGTTCCGCTCGTACTCCGGCGGCGGTGTGCCCAGGAGCACGTCGCCATCACAGGCGGGCGCGGGGACCGTCTCGGCCACCGGGTCCAGCCGCAGCGCCGAGCGGTTGGAGTGACAGGCGCCCCCATCCCCGGCGGCTCCGGACGCGCAGGTCTGGGGCCCGATGACCTCGGGCTGGATGCGGCAGTAGAAGAAGTCCTCGTCCAGGACCAGGTCCGGCGGGACGAAGTTGTCGCCCAGGTCCACGGTCCCACAGCCCGCCAGGGCGAGCAGGACCAGCGCGAGGACCGTCGAGGGGCGCAGCACGCGGGGAGAGTACCGACCGGCGTCGAGCGCGGTCAACGGCGACGACCGCCCCCCGGCGGGCCGACAAAGAGCGCCCGGGGGATTGCGTCCGTCCCTCCCAGGCAACAAAACCGACGCCACGCCCTCGGCGTGTCATGATGGCGGGAATGCGGGAGACGTGGAGAGCTGCGCGCGTCGGGCTCCTGGTGGTGCTCGGGCTGGTCGCGACATTTCTCGTGTACCGATTCGTGGACGAGCGCGCGAGCAGTGGCGAGGGCCTGGAGGTCTACGCCCTCTTCGACGACGCCCAGGGCCTGATCGCCAAGAGTCGGGTGGTCATCGCCGGCATCCCGGTGGGCTACATCGATCGCATCAGCCTCGAGGGGGACAAGGCGCGGGTCGACATCTTCATCGACGAGGGCGTGGACCTCTATCAGGACGCCGCGGTCATGATGAAGCAGGCCTCGCTCCTGGGAGAGCAGGTGCTGGTCATCAGTCCGGGGACCATCGGTCGCGACCCGCTCCCGGACGGTTCCCGGCTCCAGGTGCTCTCGGAGTCGGTCGGCACCGACGACGTCCTCCGGACGGTGCAGGACGTGGCCGAGAACGTGCGTCAGGTCACCGAACAGCTCGCGCGGAGCTTTGGTACCGACGAGGCCGGCGACCGCATGGGCTCGGCGCTGGAGAACCTCGCCGAGGCGCTCGAGGGCGTGAACCGCACCATCCAGACCAACGAAGAGGTGGTCCAGCGGACCCTGGCCAACATCGAGCAGACCACCTCCGCCGGTGGACCGGCCCTGGTGGCCGCGCTGGAGAACATCCAGCAGACCACCCAGGACGTCCGGGAGATCATGGACGCCCGCCGCCCGGACATCGACCGGGGCGTGGCCGAGGTGGACGACGCGGTGTCGTCGATCCGCCGGGCCTCCGAGCAGCTCGAGGGCGTGCTCTCCGACGTGCGCGTGGTCACCGACCGCACCGCCCGCGGCGAGGGGACCCTGGGCCGGCTCACCCAGGACGAGGCGCTCATCGACGAGGTCGAGGGCGTCGCCGAGGGTTTGGGCGACATCGTCGGCGGGATCGGCCGGCTGCGGACCATCGTGGAGCTGCGCAGCGAGTACAACTTCCTCGCCAACAGCTTCAAGACCTACTTCTCGCTGCGCCTCGCCCCGCGTGAGGGCCGATACTTCCTGATCCAGCTCGTGGACGACCCCCGCGGTTCGCTGCGGACCACCGAGACCTACGTCCGCCGGAGTGGCACCGGGCCCGAGGCCAACCAGGAGTACCAGGAGCAGCGCGTCGAACGGACCGAGGCCCTGCGCTTCACCATCCAGCTCGCCAAGCGCATCCGCTTCGCCACCTTCCGCTTCGGCATCATGGAGTCCACCGGCGGCCTGGGTCTCGATCTGCACCTCTTCGACGATCGCTTCGAGGTCAACAGCGACGTCTTCGCCATCGGCATCCAGGAGTTCCCACGGCTGCGGGTCCGCGCGGCCTTCGAGATCGTCAACAAGCTCTGGATCGTCGGCGGCGTGGACGACGCCCTGAACGACAGCGCGGACTTCTTCTTGGGCCTGCAGGTCCGCTTCGACGACGAGGACCTCAAGGCCATCCTGCCCTTCACCGGCGGGCTCCTGGCCGGGGCCGGGTCGTGAGCCGGGTCGCCGGCGCGGTGAAGGGGGCCATCGGGGCCCCCATCGGGTTCTGGCGCGGTCTGAGCTACCCCTTCCGGGGCATGGGCTTCGTCTTCGGGAAGCACCCGGAGCTGGCGCGGATCTGGGTCTTCCCCATCTTCATCACCTTCGTGGCCTTCATCGGGGCCGTGTGGGGCGCCTGGGAGCTCCAGGACGACGTGGTGAACTACTTCTGGGCCGAACCCACGGGCGACGGCTTCTGGGCCGGCGCGGGTCGGTTGGCCCACGGGTTCCTCGAGCTCCTGGCGTTTCTGATCCTCCTGGTGACCAGCTTCTTCGCGGTCCTCGGGCTCTCCAGCGTCTTCGCCGCGCCCTTCAACGACGCGCTGAGCGAAGAGGTGGAGCGCCTGACCACCGGCCGGGCGGGGCCCCCGTTCACCTTCCGCGCGCTCACCCGGGATCTGCTGCGCACGGTGGGCCTCGAGCTGACCAAGCTGGTCATCTACCTGGCGGTGATGATCCCCCTCTTCATGCTCTCCTTCGCCCTGCCCGGGGTGGGTCAGATCCTCTACTCGGTGGTGGGCTTCCTCTTCACCGCGCTCTACTTCGCCATCGACTACATCGACTGGCCCGCCGCCCGCGGCAACAAGGCCCTCGGCTACCGGTCCCAGGTGCTGAAGGAGCGCTTCGCCGCCTGCTTCGGCTTCGGCACCGGCGTGTTCCTTTTCCTCTGGGTTCCCTTCCTGAACCTCTTCTTCATGCCCGCGGCCGTCGCCGGCGGGACGCTGCTCTTCCTGGACCTCGAGGGCGAGGGCGCCGGAGCCCAGGGGCTGGCCCTCCGCGGGACCCCGGACGCCGAATCGGCGACCGTTTGAATCCTTCGGGTGGGTGCCTCGTCCTTGTGACTCCGGACGGCCGCGGTGTATGTTGCTGCCGCTCCGCGCCCGCGCAGACACATGTGGGGTGAGATGGGAGAGTGGAGGAGCCGATGGCCCACAGCATGATGAAGCGAGCAATCCTGGGGATGCTCATGTCCACCTTCGTGGTGGGCGGTGTCCTGCATCTGTCGACCAGTGACGCCGACGCCCAACGGGGCCGGCGCCGCCAGCAGCAGCGTCAGCCGCGGGAGCCCCAGGCCCCCCAGAGCGACGGGATCGCGCCGTACCTCGGCGAGGTCCAGTGGGGCTGGAGCCAGCGCGAGCTGGTCGGCTACTACACGCAGAAGATCCGCGCCGACTACCAGGAGCGGATCCGCAAGGCTCGGAACGTGACCGACCAGGACCGCCTGGTGCACGAGCGGGATCGCGAGACCCGTCGCCTGCGGAGCAACATCGTCCGCTTCGACGGGCGCACCTCGGGCTACGACTCGGGCTTCCTGCGCGACGAGTTCACCCACAACAACGACGAGTCGATGATCCGAGTCCGCGGCGAGAACGCCGACGACTACTTCTTCTTCATCGATGGTCGCCTGTGGAAGTGGTACCACGCCTTCGACGCCTCGGTCTTCCAGGGCGCCGACTGGGACACCTTCAAGGCCGCGCTGGCGCGTCGCTTCGGCGAAGGCCTCGAGCGCACCGGGAAGCTCCACGAGGTCGCCGACGAGCGCACCTGGGTCGAGTGGCAGGACGAGACCACCCGGGCCCGGGCCCTCGACAACACGACCTTCTACGGCTTCTACTGCCTGGTCATGGAGTCCAAGGACGTCCTCTCGCGCCTGGACCAGCTGCGCTCCAACCCGCCCCGTCGCCGCGGCGCCGGAGACCACGCGCTGGTCAACGCGGTGACCTCCGGGGAGAGCGACGCCGACACCAACGACGAGCACGCGGACATCGTGGACCGGATCACCGGCAACGTGCGCCGGCGGACCAACGCGCCCGCCGACGACTGAGCGACCGGCTCGACGAACGAACGGCCCGCGCGAGGAATCGCGCGGGCCGTTTGCGTTGGGGAGGCTCCGTCGGCGAAGCGCTGGCGGTCGGGAGCGCGCCCGCGGTTGGCAGCGCGCTGGCGGTCGGGAGCGCGCCCGCGGTTGGCAGCGCGCTGGCGGTCAGCGAGCGATCTGCTGCAGACGGTCCACGCGCTGCGGGTCCGGCGGCGGCCGCAGGGTGACCCGCTCCGCCACGGCCCACTGGGCGAACTCGCCGAGGGCGAACTTCAGGTCCGGCATGGTCGCCAGGTCCAGCTTCTCGATCTGGTCCACGAGGCGCTGGTTGGGGAAGAGCATCTGCTGGCGGTGGACGTTCAGGGCCCAGGTGACCCACTCGACGCCACCGCCCTGGTCCGCGAGCTGGAGCGCGAAGCCGGAGATGTGGGTGAGCTGCTCCGGGTCGATGCCCTCGCCGGAGGTGAGCCGCTCGTCGACCTCCCGGGCCGCTCGGCGCATCAGCCGGACCGCCTCGCTGGTGCGGCCGGTCGCCAGGGCGCGCTCGATCACCTCGCCCAGGAGCTGGAAGGTCCAGGTCCGCCGGGGCTCGATGATCAAGCCGCTCATGGTGTCCTCGTCCCGCGCCGGCGCGCCGCAGTGCGGACACTGCTTGGCCTGTTCGGGGTAGGGCGTGGAGCACTGGTGGCAGACGGTCATGAAGCCCGTCGTGCGCGCCTCCCGGCGTTGGCGGGTCGCCTGGTAGAAGACGAGCTCCTGGGTGCCCAGCCGGACGCGGTCGCCGTGGGTGAGCTCCTGAATCCCCTCGATCTTCTCGCCGTTGATCCGCACGCCGTTCCGGCTGCCGAGATCGGTGATGCGCGGGGGTACGTCGGGGTCGACCAGGATCTTCGCGTGCTTCCGCGAGACGAGGGGATCCTCGATCGTGATGTGACACTCCGGGCTGCGCCCGATGATCACCTCGGGGCCCCGAAGGTCGAACTCCTGGAGGAGGAATCGCAGGCGGTAGCGCGCCACGTCGCAAGCATAGCGGATCTGAGCGGGGACATGGCGAACCAATCGTGTCCCAGCGTGGATACCCTGGGCGCGGTCCCCCGCCTGGGTGGCGTCGGCGTCGCCGGGGCGGCCTGCGCGACGGGCCGCTCAGGCGCGGATGACGCGCTCCAGGCCCTCCAGCCGCCGGAGCAGGAAGCGCTCGGCCGGCGCGAGGACCTTGCCCTCGAGGACCAGGAGGTAGGCCCGCAGGGGCTTGGCGTTCGCGTAGCGGGAGCGACGGACGAGCTCGTGCAGCCGGTCCAGGGTCTTGGCGTCCATCACCCGCGCGGTGACCTGGTGCATCTCGAAGACCCAGTCGATCCAGCGGCTCGCGTGGGGACCTTCGGCGAGGCGGAGGGCGTACCCGATGCCCTCGAGCAGCGCGCGCTCGTCGAGGGCGCGCTCCGCCAGCGCGGACTCGGCGAGCTTCTTGAGGGCCGGGGAGAGGACCCGCTCGGCCTCCTCGTAGCGCCCGAGGGCCAGCGCCTTCTCGGCGATGCCGCCGAGGAGATGGAAGGTAGACACCTCGCCCGGCGAGGTCGCCGCCGGCAGGTTCTGGAGCGTGGTGCGCACGCCCTCGCCGCGAAGGGGGGCGTGACACCGCACGCACTCGACGGCGTCGGTCTCGTTCAGCGCGCCGCACGCCGCGCAGGTCTCCATCTGCAGCGTGGCCGCCTGCCGGGTCTCGCCGCTCCGCACGACGACCATCTCCTGGCTGCCGATGGTCACCCGGTCGAGGTGGCGCAGCGGGGTCGCCCCCTCGATGCGCTTGCCGTTCACGCTCACGCCGTTGCGGCTGCCCAGGTCCTCCACCTCGAGGGAGTCGTCCTGGGCCCGCAGCACCGCGTGGCGTCGGGACACCAGCCCGTCGTCGAGGGCCAAATGGCAGCTCGAAGAACGCCCGATGAAGAACTCCCCGGGGGGGACCTCCAGATCGGTGGATTTGTAGCGAAGCCGAAAGCGCGCCACGGGGGACGACGCTACCAGATCCTGGCCCCCAGAAGCGACAAAGCCTCGCTCCCGGGTGGGAACGAGGCTTCGTGCGCGAGCGGCGCTGGGACTCAGAAGGTCGCCAGCTCCTCGTTCGAGGCGATCTGACCGAGCTCGGTCTCCAGGCGACCCTGGACCTCGACGGCCGCGGTGATCTCACCGGCGATGACCGAGAGCTCGCGGACGTAGTCGGCGAAGAGGCTGGCCTGCTCGCCGAGGACGCCCATCGACTGCTGGTTGTTGATCAGGATGACCCACTTGTCGGTGTCCTCGCTGAGGTCGGCACCGGTGTAGACCTCCTTCTCCACGCCGCGGCGAGCGGTGCGGGACGGGCGGACCTCCACGGCGTTGCCCTCGGCGCCCTCGGGCACGACCACGTAGCCCAGGGAGCAGACGTAGCGGTTCTCCTGGATGGAGGGGATGCAGCCCACGGTCTGGGCGGCGTTCTCGGCCGCGCCGGCGGCCGCGTTCAGCTCTTCGCGCCGGGCGTCGCCGGAGGTCATGCCGCGGAGCCGCTCGATGTGCTCCCAGATGACGTTGACCTTGTTGTAGTAGTCGAAGAGCGCGTCGACGGTCTGGGGCTGGAAGAGCGAGTAGTGCTTCCGGGCGAAGGTGCCGGCGTTGAAGGGCTTCTCCAGCGCGCCGAGGGCCTCGATGGCCTCGTAGTCCACCGAGGCGGACTCGCCGGCGCCGCCGCGGGCGGCCTGGACCGCGTCGCGGACCTTGGCCTGGGCGGTCTCGAGGACGGCGGAGGCCTCCTGCACGGACTCGTAGAGGTCCTTGCCGTCGCGGACGGCGGTGTTGTGCAGGCTGCGGCGGTCGTTGAGCCCACCGACGAAGTAGCCGAGGAGCAGACCGAGCACGAGGCCCAGGCCGAGCAGGATGGCGGTCTTGCCCTTCTTCTCCCGACCCACCTCGCTGTCGGCGACGGCGGAGTCGTCGAGGACGAGGCGGACCTCCTGGGGGCCGGCCGCCGCCGCGGCGGGCGCGGCGGAGGCGAAGGGATCGGCGGAGGCCGCGGCCGCAGCCTTCTTCTGCTCCTCGGCTTTCTTGCCGAAGGGCGGGGCGACGATGCCGCCAGGCGCGCCAGGACCGGAGGGCGGGGGAACGACCCCACCGCCGGTGGGCGGAGCGACCACACCACCGGGCGCGGGTGCGGAGCCAGGGGCCCCGCCCGCGGCACCGGGCGGGGGCACGACGGCCCCACCACCGGTGTTCGGTGCGATCGTGCGCCCCAGGCGCGCCTTCAGGTCCTTGATCTTCTTGGGCTTCTTCGGGCTGTCGGCCATCTTCCTCGTCCCGTGGCGGTCAGCCACCAGGGTTTCGCCCCCACCCATCGCGACCGAATCGCGCGCGCGGGGGACTGCAGCGGGCGGCGAATCTACGCGCCGCGCCTTCGGGGTGTCAAGGCGCGCGGGACCTACATTCCTTTCGGTCGAGCCGCGAAACTTTCGGGAAACGCTCGGCTCTTCGGTGGTGCAGGGGACTTCGGGGTGGTCCGTGGGGCGGCCTTGCGTCAGGCTCGCCCCGTGAAGCCCATCCAGGTCAACGAGCACCGCATCCCCTCCTTCGACGGAACCGAGCTCGCCTATCACGAGGCCGGCCAGGGGGATCCCATCCTCCTCTGCAACGGTCTGGGCGGGAGCTGGATGGCTTGGAAGCACCAGATTCGGTACTTCGAGGATCAGCACCGCTTCCTGTCCTGGGACTACCGGGGCCTCTACCGCAGCGGCCCGCCGCCGAGCCTCGACGCGCTCACCGTGGAGGACCAGACCCGCGACGCGCTGGCCGTCTTGGACGACGCGGGCGCCGAGCGCGCGATCCTCTTCGGCTGGTCGATGGGGGTGCAGGTGGCCCTCGAGCTCTACCGGCAGGCGCCGGAGCGGGTGCGCGGGCTGGTCCTGATCAACGGCGTCAGCGGCGAGCCCTGGCGCACGGTGATGAACCTCGGCTTCATGGGCGACGTGCTCCCCCCGGTCATCCGGGGGATCGGATCCATCCCGCGCATCGCCGAGACCCTGACTCGCCGGGTGGTGGGCATGCCCGAGGCGGTCCAGTGGGCCAAGCGGATCGGCCTGGCGGCGCGCACCCTGGACGAGGACGTCTTCCACGAGCTGGCAGCGTCCTTCGGGAACCTGGACATGAAGCGCTACATGCGGACCCTGGAGCTCCTCGGGGAGCACGACGCCAGCGACGTCCTGGGGACCGTGGACGTCCCCACGCTGCTCATCGCCGGCGACCGCGACCTCTTCACGCCCCGCTCGGCGATGGAGCGGATGGCCCGCAAGATCCCCGGCGCGGAGCTCATGGTGGTGCCCGGCGGCACCCACTACGTGGCCGTCGAGTTCCCGGAGCTGGTGAACCTGCGCATCGAGAAGCTCTTCCGCGAGCGCGGGCTCTCGGCGTGAGCCGACTGCTCGCCGGGCTCCTCGTGCTGGCCGCCTGCGGCGACGACGCCGACGAGGGGCCCTCGCGCAGGCTGGTCGTCGACGTGGCCGATCTGCAGCGCGCGATGGGCGACGACCTCGCCGTGCTCGCCCTGGAGGAGGTGGAGGACGCCGTCGCCGATGACCTGCCCGCCCGCGCCGCCCAGCTCCTCGAGCGGGGCGCCATCCCGGCGACCGAGCGCCAGCGCGCGACCATCGCCGCTCTGGAGATGAGCACCGACGAAGGCGTGGCCCTCCGGGACCGCGCGGTGGCGCTCGTCGCCGACCGCAAGGCGGCCCTCGAGGCCTACCGCGAGGTGCTCGCCCGGGGGCTGATGACCGACGACCTGGCGATGCTCGACGCCATCACCGCCCAGCGCGAGGCCGAGGAGGCGCTCACTGCGTTCTTCGCCGAGCTGGAGCTCATCCGCCCGCTTCCGGAGATCGAGGACGACGCGCCCCAGCGCGAGGTCCGCTCTCCGCGCTGAGTGCTATAGGATCCCCGCCGTGGCTCGCATCCTCGTCGTCGACAACTACGACTCGTTCACCTACAACCTGGTCCAGTACCTGGCCGAGCTGGGGGCCTCGGTGGAGGTCTTCCGCAACGACGCCATCGACGTCGCGGGCATCCGCGAGCGCCAGCCCGACGGGGTGCTCCTCGGCCCCGGCCCGGGCCGACCGGAGGACGCCGGGATCACCCTGGAGGTCCTCGCCGCGTTGGAGACCACGCCCATCCTCGGCGTGTGTCTCGGGCACCAGAGCCTCGGCCAGCACTACGGCGGCCGCATCGTGCGCGCCGAGCGGCTGATGCACGGCCGGACCAGCCCGATGATCCACGAGGGCCAGGGGGTCTTCGCGGGCCTGCCCTCGCCGTTCACCGCGACCCGCTACCACTCGCTCCTCGTGGAGCCGGGCTCGTTCGACGCGGACGCCCTCGAGGTCACCGCCTGGACCGCCGAAGAGGAGATCATGGGCTTGCGCCACCGCAGCCGCCCGCTGGAGGGCGTGCAGTTCCATCCGGAGTCGTTCCTGACCGACCACGGGCACCGGCTCCTGGGCAACTGGCTCGGCTCCTTCGCCAAGGCGGCGGCGTGACCTCGGCGGTTCTCCGCGACGCGCTCTCGACGCTCCTCGAGGGCGGGCTCTTCGACGGCCCCGCCATGGAGGCGGCGATGGGCGCCATCCTGGCCGGTGAGGCCACCCCGGCGCAGGTCGCCGGCTTCGCCGTCGCGCTCCGACTCCGGGGCGAGACCACCGAGCAGATCACGGCCGCGGCCCGCACCCTCCGGGCCCGCGCCGAGCGGGTGGAGCTCGGGGCCGGCGGTCCGCTCCTGGACACCTGCGGCACCGGCGGCGACGGCGCGGGGACCTTCAACGTCTCCACCGTCAGCGCGGTGGTGGCCGCCGCCTGCGGCGTCCCGGTGGCCAAACACGGGAACCGCTCGGTCTCCTCGCGCTCGGGGAGCGCCGACGTCCTGGAAGCGCTGGGCGTCCGCATCGACGCGCCGAAGGACGCCGTACGCCGTTGCCTCGACGAAGCGGGCATCACCTTCCTCTTCGCGCCGGCGCACCATCAGGCCCTGCGCCACGCGGCGGTGCCCCGTCGGGAGCTCGGCGTGCGCACCGTCTTCAACCTGTTGGGACCCCTGGTGAACCCGGCGGGCGCCACCCATCAGCTCGTCGGCGTCTACGACGGCCGCCGGATCCAGGCGCTGGCCGAGGTCCTCGGGGAGCTCGGCGCCGAGAGCGCCTGGGTCGTCCACGGCGCCGGCGGGCTCGACGAGATCGCGCCCCATGGCCCGACCGAGGTGGCGATGTGGCGCGACGGCGCGGTGACCACCGCGACGTTGACCCCAGCGGACTTCGGCGTGGAGCCGGCGCCGCTGGAGTCGCTGGCCGGCGGCGACGCCGAGGAGAACGCCGCCATCGCGCGGCGAGTCCTCGGGGGCGCGCCCGGGGGGCCGCGCACCGCCGTGGTCCTCAACGCCGGCGCCGCGCTCTGTGTGGCCGGGGTCGCGGCCACGCCCCGCGAGGGCGCCGCCCGGGCCGCGGGCGCGCTGGACGACGGCTCCGCCGCGGCGACCCTCGAGCGCTGGATCGCGGGCAGCCAGGCGTGAGCGACGTCTTGGAGAGCATCCTCCGGCGCAAGGCGCGGGAGGTCGCGCGGCGAGCGCGTCGCTGGGAGCCGAGCGAGGCCCGCGCGGAGAGCCGCGGCGCCCCCGACGCGCTGCGGCGCGTGGACGGCGCGCCGCGGGTGATCGCCGAGGTGAAGTTCCGCTCGCCGAGCGCGGGAGCCATCCGCGGTCGCGCCGCGGGGGAGGGCGCCCGGGTCGCCCGAGCCTACCAGGCCGGCGGCGCCGCTGCGGTGTCGGTGCTCGCCGATGGCCTGGGCTTCGGTGGGTCGCCGCTGGAGGTGCGCCGCGTCGCCCGCGCCGTCGGCGTGCCGGTCCTCTTCAAGGAGTTCGTGCTCCACGAGCTCCAGCTCGACCTCGCGGTGCGCGTCGGGGCGTCGATGGCCCTCCTCCTGGTCCGGGCGCTCCCGGCCGCGCGGCTCCACGAGCTGGTCGCGGC
Organism: Myxococcales bacterium UBA1660; assembly: GCA_002320815.1. Taxonomy (GTDB): domain Bacteria; phylum Myxococcota_A; class Polyangia; order Polyangiales; family Houyiibacteriaceae; genus UBA1660. The sequence goes on along the minus strand of DCLA01000006.1, from coordinate 131,732 downwards.
CTGCCACGCGCGGGGGCTGGTGCCGGTGGTGGAAGCCGCCGACGAAGGCGAACTCGGCGTGGCGCTCGAGACCGCCGCGACCGTCGTCGGCGTCAACGCGCGGGACCTGCGGACCTTCCGGGTGGACCCGGCCCGGGCCGAGCGATTGATCGAGGCCATTCCGTCCGAGCGCGTGGCGGTGTACATGAGCGGCGTGCGAAGTGAGGACGACCTGCGCCGCGTGCGCGATGGCCGCGCCGATGCGGCGCTGGTGGGTGAAGGTTTGATGCGGGCCGAAGAGCCGGGGAAGCGCCTGGCGGCGTGGTTGGGAGCGATGGCGTGAGCACCAAGGGAACACTGCTGGTCACCGGTGCCCGGGGCACCGTGGGCAACTACGTGGTCGCCCTCGCGGAGGCCGCCGGGTGGAATGTGATCGCCAGCGACATCTCGGACCGCGGCGTCCGGGTGCCCACCCGCGGCGAGGTGCGGGTCGCCGACCTGCGCCACGAAGAGAGCCTGGCCCGGCTGGTCCGCGGCTGCGACGCCATCGTGCACACCGCCGCCGAGCTCGACGTGACCAAGAGCGCGGCCCAGCTCAGCGCAATCAACACCGAGGCGGTGGCCAACCTCTATGAGCACGCCTCGGCGGCGGGCGTGAAGCGCTTCGTCCACCTGAGCACCGCGGCGCTCTACGAGCGGCGCGAGGGGCCCATCGACGAAGAGACCCCGCTGGCTCCGGAGGGACCCTACGGCCTCTCCAAGCTGGGCGCCGAGGTCTACCTGCGGGGCCTGGACCCCGACCGGACGCCCCAGTGGACCGTGCTCCGGGCGGCGCCGATCTACGGACGGCGTGGTCGCCACTTCGCGGCGAGCCTGCTGGCGGTCGGGCCGATCATCCGGCTCACCACGCCGGTGGTGCCGCGCCCCGCGGGCGGCCCCGAGGGCACCATGGTCCACGCCGAGGACGTCGCCCGCGCGGCGCTCTTCGTGCTCGAGCGCGAAGACACCACCGGGCGCGCCTTCGACGTCTCCGACGGCGACGTCCTGGGCCTCGGCGAGCGCATCGGCCTGACCTTCGACCTCTACGGGCTCCGCAGCATCTCCACCGGCAAGACCCCCGAGGCCTTCTTCGAGCTGCTCAGCCGGCTCCTGCGGACCCGCAACCTCGCCGGCGGCCTGGACGCCGCCGCGGCCCTCGCGTGGCGGACCGTCGTGGCGCGGCACCGGCTCAAGCAGGCGCTCCGGCCCCGCTTCGACCGCGAGGTCCTGGACCTCGTGGGGCGGCCCTTGATCGTGCGGGCCGAGGCGCTGCGCGCGCTGGGGTGGGAGCCCCGCTTTCCGCGCTTCGAGGCCGGCTTCGCCGAGGTGCTCCGCTGGTACCAGGCCGAGCGCTGGGTCCCCCGCTACGGCTGAGGCCGAGTGGCGCGGTCCGGCGGGGCGCTCCATGATCGGGCCGATGTCCGTGTCCGAGATCGCCGCCGTAGCCCGACAGGGGTGGCTCATCGGGGCCCGCGGCCTGGGTCTTCGGCCCGGCCCCACCCCGCGCGGGCCCGGCGATGGCCCGCTGGTCGCCTTCGTGCATGGCTTCATGGCGTCGGGGCCGGTCTTCGACCCGCTGCGGGCCCGAGCCGCCGCGGCCGGGTTCGCCACCACGGACTTCAGCTACGGGCCCCTCGCGCGCTTCGAGACCATCGCCGGGCGCCTGGCGGAGCACCTCCACTCCGCCGCCGAGGGGCGCCCCCTCGCCCTGGTCGGTCACTCGCTCGGGGGCCTGCTCTCGCGCTGGGTGATGCAGGAGTACGGCGTCCCGGCCGAGCGGCTGGTGACCCTGGCCACGCCCCACCACGGCACCGCCATCGCCCGCCGCTGGCCCACCGCCCTCGCGCGCGCGCTCCGGCCGGAGAGCGCGGTTCTGCGCCGGCTGCGCGATCCCGAAGTGGCGCACCTGGCGCTGGTCGCGCGCCACGACACGATGGTGATCCCACCGGAGAGCGCCGCGGCGCCCGGCGCCGAGGTGCGCTGGCTCGACGTGGGCCACAACGGCATCCTCTTCGACGCCGAGGCCCACGACCGGATCATGGGCGCGCTGTCGGCGTGGCGACGGGAGCGGACGGCGTCGGCCGCCGAGTGAGGGGCTCCCGAAAGAGGAGCGCGGCCGCCCGGGCCCATCCGTCGACGCGGCGCGGGTCCGCGGGGTAGCGACGATAGAGCGCGGTCGCCGCGGCCATGGTCGTCATCGTGCGTGCCAGCCGCGCACCCAGGGAGCCGGAGCCGAGCAACGCGGCGACCTTCCCGGGGACCTCGGCGAGCTCGAAGGAGGGCGGCACCTGCTCCTTGCCCGCGCGAGCCGTCCGCGCGTCCATCAGCCCGCGGACCATCAGGGTCTCCACCTCGGCCGGGCTCAGGGTCTGGGTGAAGCGGCGGAAGACCTCGTTCGCCGCGAGGGCCGCGCCCTCGCTCCGCTGCCACTCGACCGACCAGGCGTAGGGTGAGCGCCCGGCCACCAGCGCGTCCACCAGCGTGCGACCGGCGTCCATGCCGACCGCGATGCCAGAGCCGTGGGAGGCGTAGACCTGGAGGCCGGCGTCGCCGAGGGCGATGACCTGGCCATCGGTGAGTCGGTCGAGGGGACGGCGCACCGGGATGGCCCGCGAGCCCCCGAAGACCTCGTCGCCGATCCACGGCTGCTCGGCGACGAAGCGGCGCACCAGGGCCTCCCCCGAGGGGTATCCGTCGGCCGGGATGGACCCGCTCAGGATCCCCACGTGGCCGCCGTGCGCGGAGACGTTGAGGATCGAGTAGCCCCCGGCGATCCCGGTGAAGCAGAGGTTGCGCCCGAACTCGGCGTCGTGTCGGGCCCAGAAGGCGCGGGCGGCTCGTTCGTCGCGGAGCACGCGCACGGTCTGGGCCGCGGCGCAGAGGTCGCCCGCATGCACGGCGGGGCGGGCCAGGAGCCGGGCTCCGGCGAGGCCCGAGGCGTCCACGATCCAGCGCGCCCGGACCGGGTCGGCGCTGGTCCTCAGCACGCCGTCTTCCACGCCGGCGACGCGGACGTCGCCTTCGAGGGTGGCGCCCGCGGCGCGCGCGCGCTCCTGCAGCCGCGCCACCAGGTGGCGCATGTCCACCTCGGGCACGTCGTGGTCGGTGATCACCACGCGGGTCGGGCCCCGACCGGCGAACATGTAGAACGGGACGGCGTCGCTCACGCGCTCGGGACCGCTCGGCGGCGCGATCCCCAGCCGCTCGAAAGCCGCGGTCTGCACCGCGTTGACCCAGCGGGCGCCGGTCTCGCTCAGGGGCCGGCGGTCGAGGACGAGCGTGCCTAGGCCCGCGCGGGCGGCGCAGAGGGCCGTGGCCAACCCGGCCGTGCCGGCGCCGACGATGGCGAGATCCACGGAGCGGGCGTTCATGCCGCGAGCATAGAGGATCACGCCGGGCCGGCGGGCGCGTCCATGCTCATCATCGTCTCGCTCGAAGTCGGCGGCTGCAGGCGACCCCGGGGGAGGGTGACCCGGAAGAGCGCGCCGCCGCTCTCGCCCTGGGTGACCGCGATGGTGCCCCAGTGGGCCTCGACGATCTGGTGCACCAGCGCGAGCCCGAGTCCGATGCCTCGTGCGCGCTTCGTGAAGAACATATCGAAGAGCTTCTCGCGCTCTTCCTCCGGGACGCCCTCACCCTCGTCCTCGACCTCGAGCAGCACCTGATCGGACTCCTCGCGGACCCGAACCCGAACTTGGCCCTGGGCCGGCGACGCTTGCAGCGCGTTCTTCACCAGGTTCCAGACCACCTGCTTCATCGCGTCGGGGTCGAAGACCGCCGCGATGGACGCGGGCCCGATGACGTCGACCGGCCGTCCCTCGGTGAGGTCGGCGTCGCTCTCGATGAGCTGGACCGTGGCGCGCACCACCTGCGCGAGGTCCGCCTGGCGCGGGCGAGGGGCGGTCGGGCGGCCCACGGCGAGCATGGTGACCACCAGGTCGTTCAGGCGCTGGACCTCGCCGCGCACGAGGTCGAGGAGCGAGGCGTCTTCCGGGTCGAGATCGCCGGAGTCGCGGACCAGCTGGACGCTGCCCTGGATGGACCCGAGGGGGTTGCGGATCTCGTGGGCGAGGCCGGCCGCGAGTCGACCGAGGACCGCGAGCTGGTCGGCGCGCTTCGCCGCTTCCCGGAGCTCGGTGATCTCCGTGAGGTCCTGGAAGAGGAGGAGCGAGCGGCCGGCTTCCCCGACCAGCGGGGTTCGGGAGTAGCCCAGCACCAGCGCTCGCCCATCGGCGGTGGTCGACCGCCCCTCGGCGCGGCCGTCCATCGCAGGCGCGAAGCCGAGCACGGCCTCGATGGGCTGACCCAGGATGTCGGCTTCCGTGCGGTCGAGGAGGGCCAGACCGGCCTCGTTGATGAAGGTCACTCGGTCGTCGGCTCCGAGGGTCACGAGACCCGAGCCCAGGGACCGGACGATGTCGTCGTTGAGCTGGGAGAGCCGCGCGCGGGCGGCCTCGGCGGCGACGGCGGCGCCGCGCTCCTGCTCCAGGCGGCTGGCGAGGACCAGGGAGAGCCCCCCGACGGCCACCAGACCGACCACGTTGCTGAGCATCGAGAACGCGAGCTCCCGGAGCTCGAGGGCGTAGGCCGCGGGGTTCTGATCCGGCGGCACCGGGAGCCAGCTACTGGAGACGCCCAGAGCGATCAGGGCGTAGAGGACCAGCGACGCGGCGGTCGCGACCACCGCGCCGCGGACGCCGATGGTGATCGCCGCGCCGAGGATCGACGCTCCATAGAGGATGGAGAACGCGCTGGCGGCGCCGCCGGAGACGTAGACGAGGCCCGTCGCCACCACGAGGTCCGCGGCGATGGACAGCCACGCTCGGCCGCCGAAGGGCCACCCGGCCAGGCGCCCGCCGAGGGCGACCGCGGTGGTCGAGAAGGTCACCACGATCAGCGCGGTCAGCGCGGTGGGCGTGAAGCCGTCGAGGGCGACTCCGGCGTCGAGGTGGAGCCAGAGCGAGATGCCGAGGATGAGGGTGCCGACCAGGAGTCGCCAGAGCGCCAGCCACTGGAGACGGCGCTCCCGCTCCGCCGTTCCCGTCGGGGGGGCCGACACGCGCTACTCGGCTTGGACCTTACCGGCGATCGAGAAGATCGGCATGTACATGGCGATCAGGATCACGCCGACGATGCCGCCGATGAAGACCATCATGAGCGGCTCCAGCAGCGAGGTGAGCGACGCGACCGCCACGTCGACCTCCTCCTCGTAGAAGTCCGCGATCTTGTTGAGCATGTTGTCGAGCGCGCCGGTCTGTTCACCGACGCCGATCATCTGCACCACCATCGAGGGGAACACCCCGGTCTGCATCAGGGGCTCGGACATGGTGCGGCCCTCGCGGACCTTGTTGGCGGTGTCGACGATGGCCTGCTCGACGATGACGTTGCCCGAGGCCTTCGCCACGACGTCCATCGCATCGAGGATGGGCACGCCGGAACCCAGCAGGGTGCCCAAGGTGCGGGTGAACCGGGCCACGGCGATCTTGCGCATCACGGGCCCGATGATCGGGAGGGTCAACAAGAGCCGATGATAGAAGCGCTTCCCCCCGGGCGTCCGGTAGCTGTAGGTGACGCCGGTCACCAACGCGGCGATGGCGAGGAAGATGATCCAGAAGTTCGAGACGAAGCCTTCGCTGATGCTGATGACGAACTTCGTGATGCCCGGGAGCTGATCGACGCCGCCGAACTCCGCGAACATCCCCTGGAAGGCGGGGATGACCCAGGTGAGCATGACCACGATGACGAGGATCGCGACCATCAGGATCGAGGTCGGGTAGACCATCGCGCCGCGCACCTGCCGCTTCAGCTTCACGCGCTTCTCGATGTAGACGGCGAGGCGCTGGAGGATGGTGTCCAGGATGCCGCCCATCTCACCGGCGGCGACGAGGTTCACGAAGAGCTCGTCGAAGACCTTGGGGTGCTTGCGCAATCCCTCGGAGAAGGTGCCGCCCTGCTCGACGTAGCCCCGGATGTCCTTGAGGATCTGGTTGAAGCGCTTGTTGTCGCCCTGGGCGGCGAGGATCTCGAGGCACTGCACCAGCGGGAGGCCGGCGTCGATCATCGTCGCGAACTGCCGGACGAAGACGACCAGCTCGGCCTCCTTCACCGGCGCGCCGATGTTGATCTCGATCTCCTTGGGCTTCTTCTTGACCTTGACCGGGTTCAGCTGCTGCGCGCGCAGGCGCGTCTGGACCAGGTCGGCGTTGTCCGCCTCCATGGTGCCCTTGCGCACCTCGCCGTTTCGCGCCTTCGCTTCCCAGATCCACTCGGCCATTCAGGCTCGACCTCCGTTGATCCCGCGGGAGATCCGCGAGCTCGCCGGCCCATGCTAGCCGATGGCGAGGCGACGGGTCAAAATCCGTTCCTCTTGCAGAACTGCAACGCGGCCGTCTTCGCGGCGATGCGCGCGCTCAGCGGCGGTAGGGGTTGAAGAGCAGGTCGTCGGACGCGCTCATCGTGGCCCGCATCCGAGCGCTCATCGACGCCTCGGACTCCGCCTGCGCCGGCTCGGCGGTCATCGGGGAGGGCTCGCTCTCGGCGGCGGCCCGCTCGGCGGCGCGCCGGCGGCGGCGAGCGACGGCCGCGGGGGAAGGCTCCTCCTCGACCTCGGGGAGGGCGACCTCCTCCTCCACCGGCGCAGCGGCGGCCTCTTCGGCCAGCTCTTCGGCGGCGGGCTCGGCCGTGACCGGCTC
>DCLA01000006.1:123967-124693 GCA_002320815.1 Myxococcales bacterium UBA1660 | reverse complement strand
CGGCTCCGGCGCGGCCGGCTCGGTCACCGGGGCCGAGCCGGTCTCTGGGGCGGAGGCGGTCTCGGGGGGCGGGCCCGCGTCGCCCTGCATCGAGAGCCCCACCGCGACCCCGCCGGCGGCCAACACGACCATCGCCAGCGCCGCGAGCATCAGGCCCATCGAGCGCTTCTTGCCGTCCGCGGCGTCGCCGCGCATCGCGCTCGGCGTGCCGGAGAGGGTCTCGGCGTCCGGGGGCAGCACCGGGCGGGTGCCCGAGAGGGAGACGTTGGAGACCGAGCTCTCGCGCGGGATCGGGATGGCCGCTTCGCTCAGGTCCGTCCGGCCGAGCTTGCTGATGGCGTCCTTGACCCGGGCGCGCTGGGCCTCGAGCTTGTCGTCGAGCCAGGCGCGGACCTGCTTGCCCACGGCGCGGGTCGACGCGATCCCGCCGTTGGCTCGAGCGGTCGCCTCGAGGGCCGCGGCGAACTCGTCGGCGGTCTGGAAGCGCTCGTCGGGTTCCCGCGCCAGGGCCTTGCCGAGGAGCTCGTCGAAGGGCGCCAGCTCGGGCCAGAGCTCGCTGGGCATCGGGATCGGGTCGTGGAGGATCTTGGTCAGCGTCGCCGCGTTGTTCTCGCCGCGGAAGAGCCGCCGGCCCGTCAGCGACTCCCAGAGCATGATGCCCATGCTGAAGAGGTCGCTGCGCTGGTCCGCGTGGCCGGTGGAGGCCTGCTCCGGGGACATGTAGGC
>DCLA01000006.1:52548-123657 GCA_002320815.1 Myxococcales bacterium UBA1660 | reverse complement strand
GACATGTAGGCCAGCTTGCCCTTGAACTGCCCGGCGCGGGTCGAGGTGAGCCGCTTCTCCGCCTTGGCGACGCCGAAGTCGGTGAGCCGGCTGATGCCGTCCACGCCGACCATGACGTTGTGCGGGGAGATGTCCCGGTGGACCAGGAGCAGGGGCTCGCCGTTCTCGTCGGTGAGATCGTGCGCCGCGCCCAGACCTCCGAGCGCGTCGATGAGGACCTTGGAGACCACCGGGATGGGGAGCCGCTGGCCGTTCTTGGCCGCGGCGCCGAGGAGGGTCCCGAAGTGGTCCCCCTCGATGTACTCCATCACCAGGAAGAAGCCGTCGCCCTCGGTGTCGCTGATGTCCAGCGTAGGCACCACGTTGGGGTGCCGGATCCGGGCCGCCAGCCGGGCCTCGTCGAGGAACATGGAGATGAACTCCTCCTCGTAGGCCAGGTGGGGGTGGAGCACCTTGATGGCCACCAGCCGCTCGAAGCCCGCGACACCCTTCGCGCGCGCCACGTACACCGCGGCCATGCCGCCCGACGCGAGCTGGGTGAGCACCTCGTAGCGGCCGAGCTGTCGACCGGCGAGGTTGCGCTGCATGTCGGAGGCGGGGGAGACCATCAGAACGTCCCCTCCATGACCAACCCGCCGACGCGATCCTTGGCTCCGAGGGCGATTTGCGGCCGGAGGGTCAGGGCGACGTCGTCGTCGTCCGAGCCGCCCCAGTCGGTCACGATGGCGAAGACCACGGTCAGCGCGGCGAGCCCGGCGGTGGCGCCGATGAGGATGTTGGTGCGCAGCTCCAGGTCCTGGCCGTCGTCGTACATCTGCTGGGCGGAGACGAAGTCGCCCTCGTCGATCGCCGCCTCGTACTCGTCGTTGGCCTTCAGGGTGTCCAGACCGGACCAGACCAGGGCCGCGCCGGCGCCCGCGGTGAGCACCAGCGACGTGATGAAGAACGCGGGCGAGATGCCCCCCGACTCCTCGGGGGTCGCCGTCGGCTCGTCGGCGCCCTCGAGCGGGTTGGGCGCGGTCGTGGTGGTATCGCCCTCGGCCTCGGGGCCCTCCAGGCGCACGGCGCCCTCCGGGGCCTCGAAGGTCAGGGTCCGTACTTCGCCCGCGGCGCCCTGCACGGTCTCCTCGACCGTGCCGGTGTCGAACGTGGCGCCGATGCGGTGCTCCGCGTCGGGGTCGACGAAGAAGGAGTCGTGGCTGGAGAGCACGCCGTCGACCTCGACCGCGCACTCCGCGTCGCAGTCCACGTCGACCCGGAGGAAGCGCTCGCTCAGCTCGTCCAGGACGCCCTGGGCCCGGCCGACCATGTCGGCGTCGTCCGGGAATCGCGCGACCAGGCGCAGGGAGAGGCTCGCGGCGCGCAGATCGTTCCCCGCGCGCTGGTGGGCGATGATCGCCTGCATCAGCGCGCCGGCGGCGGGCGCCAGGTCGTTGGCCATCTCGAAGTAGCGGGCGGCGGTGGCGAAGTCTTCCTGGAGATACGCGGTCGTCCCGCGGTCGAACGCGCTGGCCGCCGCCTGCCGCTGCTGGGCGTTCTGAGCCGAGGTGGAGGCCGGCAGGCACAGGAGGGCGAGGGCGACACACGAGGCGTACGCCAAGACAATCGCGCTCGAGCGCGGCCTCATTCGGATCGACATCCCTTGTTACACCCCCCTACCGATGGGGGCCTGACCCACACCGTAGGGCCCTCAGGATGGCTGGGTTGGCGCGCTTGCGTCAAGGGTGTGACGGGGACCGGGGATTTTGGACCCCCGAGCGGCCACGCTTCCCGTATCGTGGGGAGGCCATGGACGAGCAGCCGCGCATCACCCTCCGCCAGCTCCTCAACGTGATGATCCAGCGGGGATCGTCCGACCTGCACGTGACGACGGGCACCCCGCCCCAGCTGCGCATCGATGGCTCGCTGGTGCCGCTGCGCACGCCGCCGCTCGGTCCGGTGGAGTCCAAGGCGCTCTGCTACGAGGTCATGACCGAAGAGCAGAAGGTGAAGTTCGAGCGCCACAACGAGCTCGACTTCTCCTTCGGCGTGAAGGGGCTCAGCCGCTTCCGCGCCAACGTCTTCATGCAGCGGGGGGCCGTCGCCGGCGCGTTCCGCGCGATCCCCTTCCAGATCAAGCCGCTCGACAGCCTCGGCCTGCCGCCGGTGATCCACAAGCTCTCCGAGCTCCCTCGGGGCCTGGTGCTGGTCACCGGGCCCACGGGTAGCGGCAAGTCCACCTCGCTCGCCTCGATGATCGACAAGATCAACTCGGAGCGGCGCGAGCACATCATGACGATCGAGGACCCGATCGAGTACCTCCACGCCAACAAGCTCTGCGTGGTGAACCAGCGGGAGGTCGGCGCGGACACCGAGACTTTCAAGGGCGCCCTCCGCTACGTGCTCCGCCAGGACCCGGATGTCGTCCTCGTCGGCGAGATGCGCGATCTGGAGACCATCGAGGCGGCGATGACCATCAGCGAGACCGGTCACCTGGTCTTCGCCACCCTGCACACCAACAGCGCGGTCCAGAGCATCAACCGCGTCATCGACGTCTTCCCGCCGCACCAGCAGTCCCAGATCCGCGCGCAGCTCAGCTTCGTGCTCCAGGGCGTGGTGACCCAGATGCTCCTGCCGCGGGTGGACGGTCCGGGTCGCTGCCTCGCCGCCGAGGTGATGGTGCCCAACCACGCCATCCGGAACCTCATCCGCGAGAACAAGGTCCACCAGATCTACGGCCTCATGCAGACCGGCCAGGGCGTCAGCGGGATGCAGACCATGAACCAGAGCCTCTACGACCTGGTCCAGCGCGGGATCCTGCACCCCGACATCGCCGTCACCCGGAGCCCCGAGCCCGGCGAGATGCAGATGATGCTCTCCGGCGGCCGCCGCTGAGCGCCTCGCCGCCGCGATCGACGCGGGCGTGAACGGGGGTTCGCTCCGTGAACCAGCGCCTGGGCCGAGGTCGGGTCGAACACCGGATTCGTCGGAGAAAGTGAGGTGGCACGGCCATTGAAGAGGTGGCGGCCATGTCGCGCCTCGCCTGTCTCCCGCTCCTCGCTCTCTTCGCTTGTGCGTCCACGCCGCGCGCCGCCACCACGCCGCTGCCGACGACCGCGCCGCTGGCCAGCACCGACGCCTACGCCGGCCGCCTGGCGGTGCGCCGCTGGGGCCGCGACGGGGCGCCGCCCCTGGTCCTGGTCCACGGCCTCGGCGAGAACGCCAGCCGGGACTTCGCCGCGGTGGGTCCCGCTCTGGGCCGGACCCACTCGGTCCACGCCCTGGATCTGCCGGGCTTCGGGGAATCCGAGGCCGCCGGGCACAGCTTCCACCCGGGGGACTACGCCGCGCTGGTGGCCACCTACGTCGAGCGGGAGATCGGCCGTCCGGTGGCCCTGGTCGGGCACTCCATGGGCGGGGCGGTGGCCGCGCTCGTGGCCGGGGAGCACCCCGAGGTGGTGGAGCGGCTGGTCCTGGTCGACGTGGCCGGCGTGCTGCACCGCGAGGCCTGGGTCGGTAGCCTGGCCATCGAGCCGGTCCGCGCGGGCGGGGGCGCGATCCCCGCGGGGATGATGGACACCTCCCTGGCGCTGGTCGGGGCCATCGAGCCCGACCTGGCCCAGGTGGTCGCCCGCCCGGCGCTGCGCGGCGCGCTTCTCGGCGACGAGCCGGGCACGGTGGCCGCGGTCTCGCTCATCACGACCGACCTGGGCCCGGCGCTGGCCGCCATCCGCGCCCCGACCCTGTTGCTCTGGGGCGCCCGCGACCGCGTGGCGCCGCTGCGCACCCTCGCGGTGCTCGAGAGCCGCATCGCCGGCGCGCGCCGGGTGGTCCTCGACGACGTGGGCCACGTGCCCATGAGCGAGGCCCCCGAAGCCTTCGTCGACGCGGTGCGGGCCCACCTGGCCGGCGTGACTCCGGCGGCGGCCGCTGCCCCGGGGGCCGCCCGGGACTTCACCTGCACGGACCGGGACGACCCGGTCGCGCTCACCGGCCGCTACCGGCGCGTGGTGCTCGACGGATGCACGAAGGTCACCCTGACCGAGGCGCGGGTCGAGAGCCTGGTGGTCCGGAACAGCGTGGTCTCGCTGGAGCGCGTGGTGGTCCAGAGCGCGGAGACGGCGCTCGTCGCCGAGGACTCGGAGGTCCGGATGACCGGCGGCGCGCTCCGGGGCGCCGTGGCGGTCCAGGCGCGGCACGCCCGCTTCGACTTCGCCGGGGTGCGCGTCGAAGGGACCCGCGACGCCTTCGTGATCGACGACGAGCCCAGCCGGGCCCTCTTCTCGGTGTGTCCCATCCAGAGCGGCGACCACCTGGTCCACGCGCACGGGCCGGTGGTCCTCGCCGCCGAGTGAGGGCGGGGTTCAGAGCTCGGCTTTGGTCCAGAGGCCGCGACGCATGCGCTCCTTGCGGCGGTCGCTCTTGGTGACCAGGCGGGCCACCGTGGTGGCGGCGAGCAGCTCCCCCTCCTGACCGAGGGCGGGGACCGCCTGGGAGCTGCAGAGCAGGAGGCGCTTGATGGGGGTCCGGGCGGGGTAGGCGCTCAGCCCCAGGGGCCCGGGGGCCGGGAAGCCATGCACGGGCGTCATGGTCCGGGGACCACGACCCCAGGGCTTGCTCGGCGCCACGTAGCGGCGGCGCGCGAGGTCCTGCAGGTCCCGGCCATCGTGCGGGCTGTCCACGCGGAGGATGTGGTCGCCGAGGAAGGGGACCACCTCGGCCAGGGAACCCAGGACCCGCTCGCGCATGCCGTCGAGGTAGTTGCTGCTCTCCTCGACTGCGCGGCGCTCGAGGAGCGTCTCGATGCAGAGCAGCCGGCGCCCCTCGTCGTCCGGGGGCCGCGCGTCGATGCGCAGGAGGTTGCTGCCGCCCAGGGGGCGCCGCGGGTCCCGGACCGCGAACACGTCGGCGGCCATCCCCATGGGGACCGCGTGGGTGGGGAGCTCGACGTTGAGGGTGTAGCGGTAATAGCGAACGGTCGGTTCGCCATAGCGCTCGAAGAGGGGTCGCAGGCTGGTGCCGGGGACCAAGCGGGTGAGCGTGTCGGTCCCGCCGCCATGGATGACGTAGTTCGCGCCGACCTCTTCGCCGCTGGTGGCCAGCTCCACGCCGGTGGCGACGCCGCGCTTCACCAACACCCGCGCGGCCTTGGCGCCCTCGCGGATCTCGCCGCCGTAGGTCTGGACCTTCTCCACCAAGGCGTCGCGTAGCCAGGCCTCGCCCTCGTCGATCTTCGCCGCGCCGCGCCACCAGGCGAGGTAGAGGCGGAGCTGCGCCAGCTCGGTGAGCTGGGCCGGGTCGGCGTGGCTGCCGAAGATGGCCGGCGCGCGGACCACCAGCCGAAAAGGGTGGCTCTGGGGGAGCTCGCCGAAGAGGTGGAGGCCCCCGCCCTTCTTGTCGAAGGATTGGTGGGTGGTGGCGCGGGCGAAGTCGCGCCGCTCGAAGAAGGTCTCGGGGGGCCAGCTCAGGTCGCGCACCAGGAGCCGGTCGAGGTCCGACTGGGTCCGGGCGGCCAGCTCGTGGAAGTCGTCGACGACCGGGCGGACCTCGGGCATCTCCCGGAGCAGCTCCCGCCGCCGCGCGATCTCGTCGGTGGTGGCGTCGAAGCGTAGGCCCGGGGCGACCAGCTGGAAGCTGGGGTCCATGGGGATGGCCCGCTGCCGGAAGACCTGCCCCATGGCGAGCTCGGCGATGATGCGCCGCGCCACCGGGCTGTGGGCCGCCAGGAAGGTGTGGGGGCGCCGGGGCCAGGAGGTGCCATCGATCTCGTAGGTCGGGGGGAGGGTGCCCTGCCCCAGGACGAGCACCCGGAAGCCGCGTTTGGCCAGGAGGGCGGCGGCGACCAGCGGGCCCGTGTGGGTACCCAGGAAGACCGCGTCGTAGTGGCGACGCTTCACGGCGCCACCAAGACGGCGTCGGGGCCGGTGGCGGTGCGGAGCCAGCGGACGGGGTCGAGGGCCAGATGACCGCGACCGATGGCGTCGATCACGCGCGGGAGGAGGTGATGCTCCTGGACCTGGATGCGCTGGTGGAGGGACGCGGCGTCGTCGCCCTCGAGCACGGGGACCGCGGCCTGCGCCAGGATGGCGCCGGTGTCGACGCCGTGGTCCACGAGGTGGACCGTGCAACCGCTGAGGCGCACCCCCGCGGCGACCGCCTGGGCCGGCGCGTCGATCCCGGGGAACGCCGGCAGGAGCGAAGGGTGGACGTTGACCACCCGGCCCGGAAAGGCATCCACGAAAGCCGGGCTGAGCACCCGCATGAAGCCCGCCAGGACGACCAGGTCCGGCGCGTAGGAGCGCACCCGCTCCGCCAGCCGCGCCGACCACTCGTCGCGGGTCTCGCCCTTCGGCTTGGGGAGGACCGCGGTGGGGATCCCGTGGCGGGCGGCGCGCTGGAGCGCGCCGGCCTTCTTCCGATCGCTCACCAGGCCCACGATCCGCGCGTGGCACCGGTCGGCCTCGATGGCCGAGCGCAGCGCGCCGAAATTGGTCCCGCTCCCCGAGGCCAGGACCACGACGCGGGGCGGGCCCGCTTCGCTCATCCGGCGTACCGCACGCGGGCTTCGCCCTGGGCGTCGGTGGCCTCGACGGTGCCGAGTCGGTGCACGGTCTCGCCCGCGCCCTGGAGCGCCTCGGTGACCTCGGTCGCCCGATCGGCCGCGACCACCACCACGAACCCGATGCCCAGGTTGAAGGTCCGCCGCATCTCCGCCGGCGCGACGTCTCCGCGGCGACGGATGAGGTCGAAGAGCGTCGGCTCGGGCCACTCGCCATCGACGTGGGCGCCGAGCCCCTCGGGCAGCACCCGGGGCAGGTTGCCGGGCAGACCGCCGCCGGTGACGTGGCAGAGCGCGTGGACCCCACCGGTGGCGAGCGCGGCGAGGGCGGCCTTCACGTAGATCCGGGTGGGCCGCAGGAGCTCCTCGCCGAGGGAGGCCTCGAAGCCCTCCGGCGCCTGGTCCAAGGGGAGGGCCGCGTCGCCGTGGATCAGCGCCCGCCGGGCCAGGGAGTAGCCGTTGGAGTGCAGCCCACTCGAGGCCAGCCCGAGCAGGACGTCGCCCGCCTGGACCTTCGTCCCGTCGAGGAGCTGGCTCCGCTCGGCGACGCCGACCGCGAAGCCGGCCAAGTCGTAGCGACCGCCCTCGTAGAAGCCGGGGAGCTCGGCGGTCTCGCCGCCGAGGAGCGCGCAGCCGGCCTGCTTGCAGCCCTCGGCGATGCCGCGGACCACGGCCTCGCCCTGGTCGACCTCGAGCTTGCCGGTGGCGAAGTAGTCCAGGAAGAAGAGCGGCCGGGCGCCCACCGTGACGATGTCGTTCACGCACATGGCGACCAGGTCGATGCCCACCGTGTCGTGGCGGCCGGCCTGGATGGCCACCTCGAGCTTGGTGCCCACCCCATCGGTGCCGCTGACGAGCACCGGGTCCTTCAGGCCCTCGGGGAGCCCGCAGAGGCCGGCGAAGCCGCCCACCGAGCCGAGCACCTCGGGGATGCGGGTCGCCGCGGCCAGCGGCTTGATCCGGTCGACCAGGCGCTCGCCCGCGTCGATGTCCACCCCGGCGTCTTCGTAGGTCAGGCCCATGGCCGCCTGTGTAGCACCATCTCGGTGTCTTCAAAGGCGCAGCCGGGCGCGAAACGAGACGTCAGTAGGGGTTGGTGGTGGTGAACCCGGCGCCGCCGCTGCTCATCGTCGCGGCCTGGCGCATGGTGGCGGCCGAGCGCATCGTCGCCGTCGACCGCATCGCCGTCGTCGACCGCATCGCCGTGCTGGTGGTCCGGCGGCTGCGCCGGCTGGCGACGGGCTCGGCGGCCATGGGGGCCGGCGGCGGCGGGGGCGTCGCCTCGAGGCGCAGGGTCTCGGTGTGATCCCCGTCGAAGCGAAGCGTCGCGCTCGCGTCTTCGTAGCCGTCCGCGGTCGCCACCAGACGGTGCTCGGCGTCATCGGCCTCGACGGTCCGGGTGAGCGGGTTGGTGACCGGCTGGCCATCCAGGGTGAGCCGTGCGGACGCGGGCACGGTGCGAACCTGCAGCGCGTAGGTGACCGGCTCGGGCTCGGGCTCGGGCTCGGGTTCCGGCTCCGCCGCGACCGTCGCCGCTTCCTCGACCGGGGTCTCTGGGGTGGCCGGGGGCGCCTCGCGCTCCGGGCTGTCGGGGATCGCCGTCTGCTCCGCCGTGCGGTCGGCGGCGGCTTCGGCCAGCGCGGGGTCGACGGCCCCGGTCGGCGCGGAGCCTGCGGTCGCCGCCTCGCCCGGCTCGTCGCCGCCGGCGAGCATGAAGGCCATGATCACCACCAGGGCCAGCACGAACGCCGCGCCGCCCAGGAGGAGGTTGCGCTTGGCCGACCCCTCGCCGGGGACGATGGCCTCCATCTCGCCGGTGTCGTCCCCCCGGCTGGTCCGGAGCGGACCGGGAGCGACCGGCTCCGCGCGGACGACCAGCGGCGCCGCGGCGGTCCCGAAGCTCTTCGCCTGCGGCTGGGCCAGCGCTTCGGGCTCCACGGCCGCGTTGGCTCCGCTCGGCGGCGCCTCGGCCGCGCCCCAATCGGTCTCCCAGGCGGGCCGGAAGCTCTCCGCGAGGGCGTCCGCTTCGACCGCGCTGAGCCGCTCGGCACCCCAATCGCGGGATCCCTCGGCGATGGGCTTGGCGTCGTTGGCGTCGCCCGCGTCGACCTCGGCGTCGTTGTGGGACGCCTCGTCGACGGGCTCGTTCGACAGAGCCGGTGCTTCCCCGCTCTCCGGACCCTCGCTCGGGGGCGGGTCCGACTTCGCCATGGCAGAGTTGGTATCCGTCATCCGATTCGCTTCGAGGCTATCACCTGGGTGGCGCCGGGCCAAATGCCCCGGCGGCCATGGCACGCCGGGGCGCGGTTGCCACGGCGTGAGGCCGATTCACTCGGCGAAGAGCTGCTCCAGCCGATCGTCCCACTCGTCGGCGGTCGTCGCGGTCTTCACCAGCAGATCTTCGAACTCTTCGAAGTCGAGGCCGCCCAGTCGGCGGTGGGCCCGGAGGTAGATCGCATCCCGGTCTCGGTCGATGGCGAAGGCCGCGTCGCTGGTGACCAGGAAGTTCAGCTCGAGGAGGCGCCGGTAGAGGGTCTCGCGGTCTTCCCGGGGGACATCCATCATCCGGGAGAGCAAGAGCAGGACGCCGTGCTCTTCGAGGACGTTGACGCCGACCTCGGCCGAACCCTTGCGGATCTCGGTGTACCCGTCTTCGTCCAGCGGTCGGACCTCGATGTCCACCGAGTCCGCGAAGCGCCGGAGGTAGTCGTTGACCATCTCGACGGCGTCGCGATAGACCCGGCCACTGTGCCGATCGGCATAGGTGGGTCGCGACTCTCTGGTCGCCGGTTCGCGCTCGTCCCCCATGGGCGCGCCGAGCCTAAAGGGGCTCGGCGCGGGCCGCAATCGTGTTGGTGCGTGGGGCTGCTCGCGCTGGCCCTGCTGGCCTGCGGTGGCGACGACGACGAGACGGCGCCGGACCCCCTCGCCGCGCTCGACACCGCCGACGAATCGCGGCTGGACGCGCTGGAGCGCGAGGCGAGTCGGCGGGAAGGGACCGAGGCCGGGGCCCGCGCGGCCCTCGAGGGCGCCGAGCTCGCCGAGCGGCTGGGGCACACGGATCGCGCGGCAGCGCTCCTCGACGCCACGGCGGACGCCTTCGAGCTCGAGGCGAGCTGTGCGGCCCTGGAGCAGCTCGCCCGGGTGCGGGCCCGGGCCGGCGAGGCCCAGGCCGAGGCGGTCGCCCGCGCCCGCGGAGCGCTCCGGCGTTGCCCCGGCGCCTGGACGCATCCGGCCACCGGAGCCGCCGCCGAGACCGCGCGCCGCGCGGAGAGCGGCTGTCGGCTCGCGGCGCTGGAGGTGCGCCCGACGGGCGGCGGCGCTCGGGTCGTGGCGACCCTCCGGCCGGGGCCCCTCCGCGAGAGCTGCCCCTTCACCGAAGAGCGAGGGGAGGGCGAGGTCACCCTGCACGTCGAGGGGCTCACCGCCGCGCCGGGGGCTCGGCGGGTCGCCGGGACCGGGCCCGTTCGCGGCGTGAGCGTGGACGGGTCGGCGCTGGTGATCGACGTGACCGCGGATGCGGCGCCACGCACCTTCTTCCTGCTCGACCCCTTGCGCGCGGTCGTGGAGGTCTTGCCTGCCCAGCCCGTCGCGCCGCCCGAGGGGCCCCTGGTGGTCCTCGACCCCGGTCACGGCGGCGAGGAGACCGGTGCCCGCTACGGTCGGCTCACCGAGTCGGCGCTGGTCCTCGACCTGGCGCTGCGGACCCAGCACGTCCTCCAGGTTCGGGCGCCGGAGCTCCGGGTGGTGCTCACCCGCACCGAGGACGTCCAGCTCGACCTCGAGGAACGGGCGGCTCGGGCCAACGACCTCGACGCCGACGTCTTCGTCAGCCTGCACCTCAACGCCGCCGACGAACCCGTCCGCCTGGGGGGCATCACCACCTTCGTCCTCGACACCACCAACGACCGCCAGGCGATCCGTCTGGCGGCGCGAGAGAACGGGACCCGCGGCGCGGACGTCTCCCAGCTCCAGCGGCTCCTGGCCGGAATCCACCGGCGAGAGCAGCTCGAGGGCAGCCGGGCCCTGGCCGAAGCGGTCCACGGGACGACCCTGGCCGCCGGGCGCACCCATCTCCCCCGCCTCCCTGACCGGGGAGTGCGGAGCGCGATGTTCTACGTGCTGGTGGGCGCGCGCATGCCGGCCATCCTCCTGGAGGCCAGCTTCCTCACCAAGCCCGAGGAGGGCGAGGCGCTCAAGGACGAGGCCTATCGGCAAGCCCTCGCCCGGGGGATCGCGGCGGGGATCGTGCGCTACTTCGCGGCCCGTTCGGCGCCGGAAACGCAATGACGAATCACGTTCAGGCGGTTGCCACCCCAAAGTCGGGTGCCATACTCGCCCCGCGGTGCGCGAAGCCCCCAACGTCGATCTGAGCCGGCTCGCCCCCTCGCTGGGCGAGTGCTGCGACGGCTACCTGAAGGGCTATCGAGGCCGCTTCGAGGCTGCCGTGCGCAACGGCGCCTCCGGCGTCGAGGCGGCCACCAGCTTCTCGCGCGCCCTCGACGGGCTCCTGGGCGCCCTCTACTGCGCCGCGGACGCCGCGGCCGGGCCCCCCGGTGAGGGCGGCCGCATCGCGCTGGTCGCCGTCGGCGGCTACGGGCGCGGGCTGGTCGGTCTCTGCAGTGACGTCGACGTGCTCTTCCTCTGCGACGACCCCGGCGACGCCCGGGTGCGCGCGCTGGCGGAGGGGCTGCTCTACCCGCTCTGGGATCTGGGCATGGAGATCGGCCACGCCGTCCGCGGCCAGGAGGAGACCCTGGCGCTGGCTCGCGAGGACATCCGCACGGCGACCACGCTGATCGATTTGCGGCGGGTCGCCGGGGACGTGTCCATCGTCAAGGACCTCCAGCGCGGCGCTCGGCGTTCCATCTTCGAGCCCCACCTGGACGCCTTCCTGGACGCGCTCCAGGAGGACACCCATCGCCGCCACGAGCGCTTCGGCGACTCGCTCTACCTCCTCGAGCCCGAGGTGAAGCAGGGGCGCGGGGGGCTCCGGGACCTCGACGTGGCCGAGTGGGCGGCGCGGGCCCGCTGGGACGCGCGCACCACCCAGGACTACGTCCGCACCGGCGCGCTCCTGCAGCGCGAGGTGGAGGAGCTGGAGCAGGCCCGGGAGATGCTCTGGCGGGTCCGCAACCTGCTCCACATGCGCGCGAAGCGGCAGCAGGACCGGCTGACCTTCGCCGACCAGGAAGAGATCGCGCTGGAGCTGGGCTTCGTCGACGGGATCACCCTGGGCGTCGAGCAGTTCATGCAGGCCTACTACCGGCACGCGCGGGTGGTGGCCCAGACCGCCGAGCGGATGGTCGCCCGCGCGCGACCGCGGCGGCGCAAGACCCCGGCGGCCCAGCGGGACCTCGGCAACGGCACGGCCCTCTTCGACGGGCACGTGACCCTCACCGACACCGACGCCCTGGAGGAGGATCCCGCGCTGGCGCTGCGGCTCTACCGGGAGGTCCTCGAGCGGCGGCTGCCGCCCTATGCCTATGCCCGGGACGCCGTCGCTCGGGTCGCCGTGGACGAGGCCTGGCGCGCGCGCCTGCGGCAGTCCCGGGAGGCGACCGAACTCTTCGTGCACCTCTGCTGCACCACCGACCTCGGCGGCTGGGAGGCCGGACCCCTCGCCAAGGGTTCGCTCCTGGAAGAGTTGCACGAGGTCGGGCTCATCGTCGCGATGATCCCCGAGCTGGAGCCCCTGACCGGCCGGGTCCAGCACGACGTCTTCCACGTCTACACCGTCGACGTGCACGCCATCCGGGCGGTGGAGCGGCTGCGGGCCCTGCTCGCCGGGGAGCGCTTCGCCCACCTGGGGCTCGCCACCCGCCTGGCCGCCGAGGCGCCTCGCCGGGTCCCGCTCTTCGTGGCCACCTTCCTCCACGCGCTGGGCAAGGTGCACGGCCACGACCACGGCATGGCCACCGAGCGCCAGGGGTCCCGGAGCGCCTCGATGGTCCGGCCCATCGCCGAGCGGCTGGGTCTGCGCCCGGTCGACGTGGACCACGTGGTCTGGCTCCTCCAGGAGCAGGGCAGCTTCTATCACTGGGCCACGAAGCGGGACACCAGCGACCCCGAGGTCCTCGAGGAGGTCACTCGGTGGGTGGGGTCCATCGAGCGCCTGCGTGACCTCTACCTGATGACGGTGGCCATCCTCTCCACGGCGAACCCGCGCTCCCTGTCCGACTGGACGGCGCGGATGCTGGAGGACCTCTACTTCGGCGTCGCCGGGGTCCTCGAGGGCCGCGGCGGATCGGCGGCCGGTCGGGCCTCCCAGCTGCGCCGGGAGGTGAAGGTCGGCTTCGTGGGCGACCGCGCCGAGAAGGACCTGGTGCGCTTCGTCGACGCCATGCCCGAGCGCTACGTCCTGGCCAACCCGGTGGACGTGATCCGCCGCCACGCGCGCGTGGTGCGCGACGCCGGCGCCGCCACGACGGTCGCGCTGGGCCCGGGGCCGAGCGAAGAGGTCTCGGAGCTCCTGGTCATCGCCGAGGACCGCTCGGGCCTCCTGGCCGACGTGACCGCGGTGCTCACCAAGCACCGGGTGACCATCGTCGACGCCCAGGTCTACACGCTGCCCGGGGACGCCGACTCCGTGCCCCACGAGCGGGCCATGCAGGCCTTCAGCGTGAAGCGCGAATCCGGCGGGCGCCTCGACCGCCCGCTCCGGGGTCGCATCGAGCACGACCTCCGGGCGCTGCTGGCCGGCGAGGTGGACGCGGCGGCGTTGATGTCGGCCACCCCCAAGGCGCCCTCCTGGGCCCGCCGACGGGGCCCCGGGGTCCAGACCGACGTGCGCATCGACAACGAGGCCTCCCGGGTCTTCACCGTGGTCGACGTGCTCACCCGCGACCGGCCCGGCGTGCTCCACGTCATCGCCCGCACGCTCTACGAGCAGGGCCTGATCATCGCGCTCTCCAAGATCACCACCGAGGGCGAGCGGGTGACCGACGTGTTCTACGTCCGCGACGCCGCCACCGGCGAGAAGGTCCGCGACGAGGACCGGCTGCGCGGTCTGGCTCGCGAGCTCAGCGAGCGCCTCTCCGACCACGGCTGAGGGCACGGCCGGCAACGGGCGCGTGGACCCGCGCGGCCGGTCCTGTAGAGTCCCGCCCATGCGCTTCGCTCGCTTCTGGGTCCTGCTCGCTCTGCTCGGCTGTCCCGCGTCCGAGGACCCGCCGGAGGAGACCACGGGCGACGAGGACATCATGTTCCCCGACGAGGCGGCGGCCCAGCGGGCGCCGCGCCACGAGGCCAGCGAGATCGTGGCTCGGGGCGAGGCCGCGCTGGCCCAGGGCGACATCGACACCGCCCGGTCGGCCTTCGAGGAGGCCGCCCGGGCAGATCCCGAGGACCCGCGCGCTCAGCTCGATCTGGGGCTGGTCCTCGAGCTCGGCGGCCAGTACGAGCCCGCCGAGGCGGCCTATCGGGAGGCGGTGCGCATCGACCCGGACTTCGCCGAGGCGCTGAGCAACCTGGGCCTCTTGCTCCGGGACCGGGAGCGGCCCAGCGAGGCGGTGCCGCTCTTGCGCCACGCGGTGGAGGTCGAGCCGGCGATGGCCGATGCCTGGTTGAACCTCGCGCTGGCCCTCGAGGAGTCCGGCGACGATCGCGGCGCCGAGGAGGCCTACCGCCGGACCGTCCGGCTGAAGCCCGAGGACCCGATGGTGCGGGCCAACCTCGGCCTCCTGCTCCTGCGCGGTGGGGACACCAGCGGCGCGGCCCTCGAGCTCCGTCGCGGGCTCCAGCACGCCCGGGGGAACCCCGCGGCGCTCCAGGCCATCGGCAGCGGGCTCCGGCGGGCCGGCCAACCCGACGGCGCGGCGCGCGCCATGGAGATGCTGGTGGAGACCATGGAGGCGCCCACGCCCGCGGTGCTCTCGGAGCTGGCGCTCGCCCAGCGCGCCGGCGGGGATCGCGAGGCCGCCGAGGCCACCCTCGCGCGGGCCCTGGAGGTCGACGAGACCTACGCCACGGCCCACTACCTCTTGGGCAGCATGCAGGCCGCGCGGGGGGCCTACGGCGACGCCATCCGGCACTTCGAGCGGTATCTGGCCCTGGAGCCCCAGGGGCCGCACGCGGCGCGGGTGCGCGAGAACCTGGCCGCCGCTCGGCAGCGACGCTGAGCGGCGGCGTCGCCGCGCCGGGAGGGGCGCGGGGCCGCTCAGCCGGCGTCGCTGGACTCGGCGGGCTCCACGGCGTCCGCGGCCCGTTCGTCCTCGGCCGCGCCCGCTGCATCGTCGGTCGGCTCGGGGGTCTCGGCCCGCGGCCGCCGGTCGAGGCCGCAGAGGAAGAGCTCGTAGCTCTCGTCGCGGGTGGCCTTGGGGCGGATGATCCGCTCCTTCGCGAAGACCCTACGTAAGTGGTCGCGGGCCATCTCGAACTCGGTTCCCTGGAAGATCTTGCCGACGAAGGCGCCGCCGGGGACCAGCACGCGCTCGGCGACGTCGACGGCCGTGCAGAAGAGCTCGTAGCTCCGGTACTGGTCGGCGTCGCGCATGCCCGAGGTCTTCGGGGCCATGTCGCTGATCACCAGGTCGAACTCGCCGCCCAGGCTCTCCACGTCGACGTCGCGGATGTCGGCCACCCGGAAGTCGACCTGGGGGGGCATGGCGCCTTCGTGGGGCTTCAGGTCGATGGAGACGACCTTGCCCTCGCGCTGCACCTTCCGCGCGGCGTAGAGCGTCCAGCTCCCGGGCGCGGCGCCCAGATCGAGCACCCGCATGCCGCGGCGCAGGAGCCGCAGGCGGCGGTCGATCTCTTCCAGCTTGTAAACGGAACGCGCCGGGAATCCTTCCCGGCGCGCTCGTTTGCCGTAGGCGTCTTGTTGACGCTTGACCCGTCGGCGTCTCGCCAACGTCAGCTCTCCGGCGTCGTGAGCCGTTCCCGCATCGCGGGGTTCAGGAGGCCTTGGCCTTCTTCTTCGCGGCGCGACGCAGGGTCACGAGGCCGCCACGCGGGCCGGGCACGCTGCCCTCGACGAGGACGAGACCCTCGTCGGCCATCACCTTGACGACCTTGAGGTTCTGGATGGTGACCTTCGAGTTGCCGTGCTGGCCGGCCATCTTCTTGCCCTTGAAGACGCGACCGGGGGTCATGTTCATACCGATCGAGCCGCCGTGACGCTGGTACTCGTGGGCGCCGTGGGTGGCCTTGTAGCCGGAGAAGTTGTGGCGCTTCATGACACCGGTGAAGCCGCGGCCCTTGCTCTTGCCGCTGATGTCCACGAACGCGCCCTCTTCGAAGATGTCGCTGGCGGAGAGGGTCTGACCGACCTCGTAACCGTCCACGACGTCCTGGGGGAGACGGATCTCCTTAACCAGGGCGGGGGCGCCCTCGACGCCGACCTTCTTGAAGTAGCCGGCGTCGGGCTTGTTCACGCCCTTGGCCTTACGCTCGCCGAAGCCGAGCTGGATGGCCGAGTAGCCATGCTTGTCCTGGGTCCGCTTGGCGAGGACCACGCAGGGGCCGGCGGCGACCACCGTCACGCGACGGACTTCGCCGTCTTCGGTGAAAATCTGGGTGTTGCCGAGCTTCTTGCCGATGAGGCCGAGATTCGTGTTCACGGGGTGCGCTCCGCGCGAGGTGCTGAAGGTTGAGAGGCCGCCGTGCTCACCGGTGGAATTCCGGGGGGTGGCCGAAAGGGTGCGAAGGGTAGCTGGGGGCCCTTCCGCGTCAAGCGGAAGTTGCGTCGTCGATCCCGAACACCCGCAAGGAGTTCTGGAAGGCCCGCTCCGCGAGCTCCTCCGGGTCTTCCCCGCGGAGCTCCGCGATGAAGCGGGCGGTGTGGGCTACGTACGCGGGTTCATTGGTCTTTCCGCGCTTGGGAACCGGGGCCAGGTAGGGGGCGTCGGTCTCCACGAGGAGCATGTCCCCGGGCTGCTGCTTCGCGGCTTCCTGGATCGCCGCCGATCGCTTGAAGGTCACGATGCCGCTGAAAGCCGCGACGAAGCCCATCTCCAGGGCCGCCTTGGCGAACGCGGCGTCCTCGCTGAAGCAGTGGATGATCCCGCCCACGTCTCGGGCATCCTCGGCGCGGAGGATCGCCAGGGTCTCGGCGGCGGCGTCGCGGGTGTGCACGACGATGGGCTTGCCCACGCGCTTCGCCAGGTCGATCTGGCGGCGGAAGACCTCCTGCTGGGTCTCCCGGGGGCTGTTGTCGTAGAAGTAGTCGAGCCCCATCTCGCCGATGGCGACCACCTCGGGCGCGGCGGCCTTGGTCTCCAGGGCGGCGAAGAGCGCGTCGTCCAGGGCGGCCGCGTCGTGGGGGTGCACGCCGACGGTGGCGCTCAGGTGGGCGTGCCGTCGAGCCAGGGCGGGGGCGCGATCCAGACCCTCCACGTCGCGGACGCAGCCGATGGTGGTCATGCGCTCGACGCCGGCGTCGGCGGCGTTCTGGAGGACCTCGTCGAGGCGGCCTTCGAGGCGGCGGTCGTCGAGGTGGCAGTGGGTGTCGAAGAGTCTCATGGGGCGGTGAGTGCACACGAAGGCGGGCGGGCGCCAGTCAGGCGGGGGTGTGTCGTTCGCGGAGGAGGCCCAGCGCGCGCAGGGCGTCTTCCCGGCGATCGGCGAAGCGCTCCAGGGCCTGGGCCAGGACGGCCGGATCGGCGCCCCGGAGGCGCTTGGTGAGCCGGATGAGGGTGGGGAGGAGCCCTTCGAGTTCCAGCTCGCCCACCGCATGGACGGCGTAGTCCCGGCCATCGGCGCGCCAGGCTTCGAGGACCCGGCCCAGGGCGGGCTCGCCGCGGGCGTCGCCGCGACGGGCGAGGGCGGCTCCGGCGGCGGCGCGCAGCAGGAGGTTCCCGAAGGGGCGCTGCGCGGTCTCGGCCAGCGCGTTCAGCCCGGCGTCGCCCGCGATCTCCCCCAGGGCCTCCGCGGCGTCGAGGCCGGCCTCGCGGTCCCGGAGCGCGGCCACGAGCACCGCCTCGCCCCGGGCATCGCCGAGCCCCGCCAGCGCGCAGGCCGCGGCGAAGGCCACGTCGCCGCGGTCCTCGAGGAGGGCGGCGAGGGGGTCCATCATCGACTCCAGACCGAGCTCACCGGCCGCGACGGCGGCGGCGCCGCGGACCCCGGGGTCCTCGTCGGCGAGGCCGCGCTCGATCACCGGCAGGGCCCGCTCGCCCCCGGCGAGCTCGGCGACGGCCAGGAGCGCCTGGCCGCGCATCTCGGCACGCTCGTCCCCCATCAGGTCGGGGAGCCAGCTCAGGGCGTCGTCGTCCAGCGCGGCGGCGGCGCGGAGGGCGGCCTGGCGCACGGCGTCGTGCTCGTCGTCCATGCGCCTGCGCGCGACGGCGAGACCCCCGTGGGCGAGGGCCTCGAGCCCGGCGAGGGCTTGGGCCCGAATGGGGCCCAGCTCGTCGTTGGCCAGGCGGATGAGGCCCTGGACGGCCTCGTCTTCCCGCCCCTCGGGCGGCGAGGCCAGCCCGTGCGCGGCGGCGAGACGGAACTTCGGGGCGCGCGCCTCGACGTCGCGAAGCGCTGCATCGAAGCTGGGCGGCAGCATGGGAATCAGCACCGAGACGGCATAGCACCCCGGCCGGCGGAGTGCCGCCCGGGGCCCGGTGCCGACGGCCGTGCGGGTCAGCTCGCGCGGGTGCCGGGGGGGATCTCGGCCTCGACGGTGAGGACCGAGAACGCGTCGTCCGTCGAGGCCGCGAGGACCATGCCCTGGGACTCGAGGCCGAAGATCTTCCGCGGCGCCAGGTTCGCGACCACGACCACCCGCTTGTCGACCAGATCGTCGGGCGCGTAGTGCTTACGGATGCCGGCGACGACCTGGCGGGGCTTCTCTTCGCCGAGGTCGATGGCGAGCTTGAGCAGCTTGTCGCTGCCCTCCACCGGCTCGGCGCTCCGGACCAGGCCGACCCGCAGCTCCACCGCGAGGAACTGATCGAAGGCGATGCAGCCCTCGGGGAGGGGCTCGGCCTTCTTGGACTTCTTCGCCTTCTTGGTCTTCGTCTTCGCCTCGGCGGGCGCGTCGCCCTCGGCGGGGAGCTTCTCGCCGTCGGGACCGAGCCCGAAGCCGGCGAAGAGCTTGGCCTGCTCCTTGGGGTGCAGGCGCGGGAAGAGCGGATCCCCCGGTTGGGTCTGGGTGCCCACGGGGAGCTCGCCCCAGGCCTCCGGCCAGTGGTCGGTGCCCTCGGTGACGGCCAGGTCGTCGAGACCGAGCTGCTCGCGGAGCCCCTTGGCCTTGTCGGGCATGAAGGGCGCGATCATCACCGAGACCCAGCGCAGGGCCTCGAGGACGGTGTAGGCCACGCGGCCCAGCTTCTCGGTCTCGCCGTTCTTGGCGAGCGCCCACGGTGCGGTCTGGTCGACGTAGCGGTTGGTGGCCCCCACCAGCTCCCAGATCTTCTCCAGGGCGCGGTGCGGCTGGACGTCGTCCATGTGCTTCGCCGCTTCGGTGGCCGCGCGCTGGGCGGTGAGCAGGAGCTGCTTCTCGTCTTCGGTGGGCTCGCCCGGCTCGGGGACCTTTCCATCGAGCTGCTTGCGCACGATGCTCGTGACCATGCGGTTGAGCAGGTTGCCCAGGCCGTTGGCCAGCTCGCCATTGTAGCGAGCGAGCACGTGCTTGTGGGCGAAGTCGCCGTCCTGCCCGAAGCCGACCTCGCGCATCAGGTAGTAGCGGACCACGTCGACCCCGAAGGCGTCGACCAAGGGCTTCGGCGGGATGAAGTTCCCGAGCCGCTTGCTCATCTTCTCGCCGTTGATCGTCAGCCAGCCGTGGGCCCAGACCCGGGTGGGCGGCGTGATGCCGGCGCTGAGCAGGAAGGCGGGCCAGTAGACCGCGTGGAAGCGCAGGATGTCCTTGCCCACGATGTGGACCTGCTCGGCGCCTTCGCCCCAGAACTTGTCGTAGAGGGGCGACGCGCCGGGATCCGCCGGGCCGCCGAGGGCGCTGATGTAGTTGGTCAGCGCGTCGAGCCACACGTACATCACGTGCTTCTCGTCGCCGGGGACCGGGACGCCCCAGGTGAAGCTGGTCCGCGAGATGCTCAGGTCGCGCAGGCCCCCCTTCACGAAGGCCTTCACCTCGTTGAAGCGGCCGGCGGGCTGCACGAAGTCCGGGTGCGCCTCGTAGAACTCGAGGAGCTTCTCGCCGTAGGCGGAGAGCTTGAAGAAGTAGCTGGGCTCGGCGACGCGCTTCACCTTCTTCTTGGTGACCTCGTCGAGCTCCTCGTACTCGGTCTCGGTGATGAAGGCCTCGTCGGCCACCGAATACCAGCCCTCGTACTCGCCGAGGTAGATGTCGCCCGAGGCCTCCAGCATCTGCCAGAGCTCCTGGACCTCCGACTCGTGGCGCGCCTCGGTGGTGCGGATGTAGTCGTCGAACGAACAGTTCAGCTGCTCGAAGGCCTCCTTGAAGGGCGGCGACATCCGGTCGACGAACTCGGCGGGATCCTCGCCGAGCTCCTTGGCCCGCTCCTCGATCTTCTGCCCGTGCTCGTCGGTCCCCGTCAGGAAGCGGGTGGGGCGCCCGCGCAGGCGCGCGTAGCGAGCCAACACGTCGGCGGCCACGGTGGAGTAGGCGTGTCCGATGTGGGGCTTGTCGTTGACGTAGTAGATCGGCGTCGTGACGTAGAAGGGCTTGGTCGTGTCGGCGGCCATGGGCCGGCGAGCCTACGCCAAGAATTCCACGCGCGCAGCCCCGGAGATCTCAGCGGGCGGAGCGCAGCCGGAAGACCAGCGAGTCCATGGCCGCGCTCTTGTTCGCGTTGGCGTCCAGGTCCTCGAAGATGGTGGTGAGCAGCTCGACCCGCGCCGAAGCCCGGCGGGCGCCCAGCCGCGCCCCCCGTCGCCGGATGAGGTCCGCGCGATGCCGGAAGGCGAGGCGCTCGTCGGGGACCCCCAGCGCGGCCCGGGCGAGGTCGGCGTAGAAGGCCGCGAGGCTCTCGAGCGCGCCGCGGAGGTCGTCCTGCTTGCTCAGCTCGTCGGCCACGTCGACGAGCTGGTCGGGGCGATGACCCTCGGTGACCTCGTCCACCCGCTCGGCGAGCTCCAGGAGCTGCGCGGCGCGGTCCTCCTCCGCGAGCCAGAGCGCCTTGTCGGCGCGGCCGCCGGCGAGGGCGGCCGCGATGACCGCGGTCTCCGCGTCCACCCCCTGCTCCGCCAGCACGGCCTCGACGACCTCGGCATCGAGGCGCTGGAAGCGGAGCGGCTGGGAGCGCGAGCGGATGGTCGGCAGGAGCCGCTGGGGCCGTTCGGCCAAGAGCACGAAGGTCACTCCGGGCTTGGGCTCCTCGAGGGTCTTGAGCAGCGCGTTGCCCGACTCGGGGTGGATCTCCGGGAAGCTCACGTCGGCTTCGGGGAAGATCAGGAACGAGTTCTTCGCTTCGAAGGGCGCGTACTCTGCGTGGCGGAGGATCTCCTCCCGCAGGAACTCCACCCGGATGTTCCGGTGGCCCTCGTCGCGGGGGCGGTAGATGCGCACGTCCGGATGGGATCCCGACTGGATCCGCGGCCAGGCCTTCTCGCCGATGACGGCGCGAGCGAGCGCGAGCGCGGCCTTCTCCTTGCCGACCCCGCTCGGGCCCTCGAAGAGGTAGGCGCTGGCGATGCGACCCCGGTCCACCACGCGGCGGAGGGCGTCCACGGCGTGGCTCTGGCCACGGATGGCGTCGAAGGCGTCCACGCCGAAGGGGTACTACTGCTTGGGCTCGGGCGCGAACAGACCCATCGCCATCGTCTCGATGGCCTGGACCACCTGCTCCGGCTTCAGGGCGTCCGGCTCGACGAAAGCCTGCATGACCAGGCCGTCCAACAGCCCGATGACCAGCCGCGGCAACACGTCCATGGGGATCTTCGGCCGGAGCCCGAGGGCGACCAGGTTGGACTCCAGGTACTCGCGGATCTGCGCCGCGGCGACCTCGTAGAACTCGGCGAGCTGGGGCCGGAGCGACTCGTCGGTGAGGCTCAGGGCCAGCAGATCGGCCACCACCAGGGCCTCGGGCGTCCGGGCGGCGCGGACCTGCCAGAGCGTCTCCAGGGACTTGCGCAGCGAGCCGAAGGGCGTGGCCTCGGTCTGCCAGGCGGCGATGGTCTGCTCCTGGACCTTGTCGGTCGCGCTCTGGAGGACCACCTGCAGGAGCGCTTCCTTGGTGGGGTAGTGGTAGTGGACCGCGCCCTTGCTCATCCCCGCTTCGCGGGCGATGTCGAGCAGCGAGGTGCGGGCGTAGCCCTGCCGGGCGAGGACGCGGATCGCCGCGTCGATGATCTGGGCTTGGGAGATCTCGGACTTCTTGTAGCCCATGGCAGCGGGTCGCTCGGCGACGGCGTCACAGTGCCGTGCTGGCGAGGCGCATGTCAACGGAATCCCCTGTCGGGGGTGGAGGCCGCGTCGAAGGTCCGCGGACTCAGAGCGAGGCGAGGCGACGCCGGATGGCACTCGCGTCGCGCGCTCGCGGGGCGAGCTGCAGGTAGCGGGTGAGGGCGCGCCGGGCCTCGGCGTCGCGACCCATCTGGGCGGCGACCAGCCCGTAGCCGCGCCACGCCCCGGCGGCCGAGGCGTCGACGTGGGTGGCCCGCAGGTAGAGGCTCCGCGCGCGGCTCAGCCGACCGCGGGTGTACGCCTGGCGCGCCTGGGACTCGAGGGTGGCCGCGCTGAGGGTCGGGCGCTCGGGGGCCGGGTGCGGAGCGCGTCGGGCGGCGGGCTCGGAGGTCTCCGCTTCGTCTTCCGCGGCGGGCGCCTCGGCCTCGGCGACCTCGGCCGCCTCCGCCTGGGTGTCGTCGGCCTGGGCACCGTTGGAACCGTTGTTTCCGGCTGCGGTGCCTTCGGCCGCGGTCTCGCTCGCCTCCCGGCTCTCGGCCACCGCTTCATCGTGCTCGACCACCGGCGCGGCGGCGTGCGCCTCGGAAGGCGACGCGTCACCCGCTCCGGCAAAGCCGGCCACGGCGATCCCGATGACGACGCCCGCGGCGGCCGCGAGGGGCGCCAGGAAGCGACGCCGAGACGGCTCGGCGGGCGGCGTCCCCACGGCGATGGGCCGCGGGGTCATGTCGCTGTCGCGGTCGGTCCACTCCACGGTGGCGTTCGGATCCCACGAGCCGCGGGTGACCTCTCGGGGGGTCCCCCGCTGGGTCATGCGAATGGGTACCGGGATGGACCGGTCGTCGCGCTTGCAGGGCGCGAGGTTCCGGAGCTCCCAGGGGAGAGTCATGGACTTCGAGACCCGGAGGGATGCGAGGGCCTCCTGGCCCCGGGGGAGCTCCGCCTCGTCGGCGAAGGTCTCCAGCGCCGCGAGGAACTCCTCGGGGGTCTGGTACCGGGCTTCCTTGTCCCGCTCGAGGGTCTTGGCGAGGATGTCGGCCAGGTCCTCCGGGCAGTCGGGGACGAACTCGGTGATCCGCGGGCGATCGTCCCGGAGCACCGAGGCGATGAGCGCGTTGAGGTTCCCCTCTTCGAAGGGCGCGCGGCCGGCGATGGACTCGTAGAGGACCACGCCCAGCGCGTAGAGGTCGGCCCGGACGTCGAGGTCCTCACCGCGCGCCTGCTCCGGGGAGAGGTAGTGGGGGGTGCCGAGGATGACGCCGGTCCGCGTCAGCTTCTCCACCGAGCTCACCGCGCTGTCTTCGGTGCTGGTGGCGATGCCGAAGTCGATGAGCTTGGCGCGGATGTTCCCGCCGTCGTCGTGCACCAAGACGTTGTGCGGCTTGAGGTCCCGATGGATCACGCCCGCGTCCGAGAGGGCGCGGAGCGCGGCGGTGAGCTGGATGCCGATCTCGATGGCCGCGGCAACGTCGAGGCTCTGCCGGTCGATGAGGTCCGAGAGGTCCTCGCCGTGGAGCAGCTCCATGACCAGGAAGGGCGAGCCGTCGTGGGCCCGGCCGAGCTGATGGACTTTGAGGACGTTCGGGTGATCGACCGCCGCGGCGATCTCGGCCTCGCGGAAGAAGCGATCCTCGGTGGCCTCGTTGTTCTTCTGGGACCGGTCGAGGACCTTGACGGCCACCAGGCCGTGCTCCGGGTGTCGGGCCTCGTAGACCACGGCGAAGCCGCCTTGGCCGAGGACCCGTTCGACCACGTAGTCCCCGGGAAGGGTGGTGCCGCGCGGCCACGGATGGCCGCCGTCGTCGGGGCTACGGAAAGAACCGCTGGCCGGCAGGGTGGCGGCGTGGGCGACCGACTGGGTCATCGCACGCCTCGGGGGGCCGAGGAGCGGTGGGAGGGGAGGGCGGTGGTGACGCTTGGGACCACGGGCTCGTATATAGCAATGGACGTGCCACGAGATCATCCACGTTTGCGGCCGCATCGTGGGGCACGGCGCCACACCGACCGGGCGCTGCGCCGCGGCGCCCCGTTTTCCTGAATGGGCGATCAGGCGTGAGACGACGACGAACACCCCCTCTCGCCGCCGCGGACCGGGGACTCTGGGGCGCTTCGATCCCTCGGCAAGGGCCCCGATCAGGGGGCGGTCTGGTCGGGGACCGGGTCCGGAAAGACGACCGGGTCCCCGGGTGCGAGGAGTCGGAGGGGCGTGCTCCCGGTGGGCGCCGAGGCGGAAGGCCCCGATCCCATCCGATAAGGCCGAGCCAACAGCTGAGGGGTGTTCCCCACGGGGACGGATCCCGCGAGATATGTCGCTCGGCTCCCACCACAGACCACGACGCCGGCGAGGAAGCGGTCGGGGGCGTGGTCCTCGGTCACCCGGCGGCCGAGCCACTGGGTGAACGTGCGGCCGAGGCCGACGCCGGCGACCACCCAGGGCACACAGCCGCCCCGAGGATGCTCCGGGAGCGGGTCCAGCACCGCGCCGGTCTGGGTCGCCGCCATGCCCTCCGGTAGCGGCGCCCACCCGGACCGCGCCAGGAGCGTCTCGGCCTCCGCGTGCGCGAGCACGAGATCCGGCGCGACACCGGGGAGGGGCAGGGCGCCGGGCATCCCGTACACGGCGACCCGCGCGTCGCCGTGGCCTTCCAGCGTCACGGGCTCCGATCCGCAAGTGGGGACCACCACCACGCCCCACTCGCAGGGGAGCACCCGGTCGCTGGGCGACCGACCGGCGTCGAGTTGGCCCCCGGGCTCCACCCACGCGGCCACCACGCCACAGGTGCCGGCGAGCTCGGTGGGCGCGGTCCTCCAGGGCAGCGACTGGGGAGCGCTGGGCTCGCGGGTGCGGACGTAGCCTCGGGCGGTGAGCTGACGATCCACGTCGGCGCCGCTGGGGGTGGACGTCGCGCCGAGATGCGGGCCCGGCGCGAGTCGGCAGCCGCGGGTCCAGAGCGCGTGGAGCGGGCCCTCGATCCCCGGATGGGGCTCGCGCGTCACGGTCTCGTCGGGGATCTGCGGGTCGGCGGTGACCTGGGCGACCACCCACGCGCCCGCCAGGCACGCGACGGCGCAGACCGCCCAGATGGCCACCGCTCCGCCCTTCGACTCCTCGGCCTCCGATTCGCCTCTCGCCATCGCGCCTTCGTGCTCCTTCGCCGCTACCCCGGGGGCTCCCCGAGTGATACGTCCGCGTCGTGTCCGATCCTTCCGCCAGCCTACGCGAACGCGCCGCCGCCCGCGGCCTCTTGGTCTCTCACGTCGACGCCTGGGGGCGCCCGCACACGGTGCCCGACGCGACATTGGCGGCGGCCCTCGACGTCCTGGGGCCCGCGCCCGAGCCCCGCTACCTGCCGCCCTGCCAACGGGCCCGAGCGATCGGCAGCGACACCCAGGTGATCGTGAACGCGACCGAGGGGATCACGGTCGAGTACCGCGGCGCGCCGCTCCCGGGTGAGCCGGGGACCCCGTTCGAGGGCCGAGCCACCACCGGGCCCGGCGGGACCCTGGTGCTCGAGGGATCGAGGGAGCCGGGCGTCTACGGACTCCAGCTGACCCTGCAGGGTCACCGGGCCGAGGGCACCTTCGTGCTCGCGCCCGAGCGAGCCCTCCCGCTCCCGGTGGGCTGGGGGCTCTTCGCGCCCCTCCACGCGCTCTGGGACGACCTCTCGCCGGCCCACGGCGACGTGGCGACCCTGGGCCGGCTGGCGACGCGAGTGGAAGCCGCCGGTGGGGTCTTCACCGCCACGCTCCCGCTCCTGCCGCGCTTCCTGGAGCCGGCCCGGGTCGCGGGTCGCGCCGTGGCCTACGAGCCCAGCCCCTACGCGCCGGTGAGCCGCGTCTTCTGGGACGAGATGCTGGTCGCGGCTGGCTTCGTCGACGCCGCGCCGACCGGTCCCTACGTCGAACCGGGCGAGGTCTGGCGGGCGGCCTGGCCGAAGCTGGTGGACGCGGCCCAGCCCCACCGCGCGGAGACCGAGGCCTGGCTGGCGGCCGACCCCGAGCGCGCGGCCTACGCCGCCTTCCGCGGCGAGGGCGACGAGGTCCGCCGGCTCACCTACGGATGGGCCCAGATGCAGGCCCACGCGCGGATGGAAGCGCTGGGCGCCCAGCACCCGCTGCTCCTCGACCTCCCCCTCGGCACCCACGGGCTCGGCTTCGACGTGACCCGGCACCCGGAGCGCTTCCTGGAGGGGCTCTCGGTCGGGGCCCCGCCGGACGCCCTCTTCGCCGGGGGCCAGGGCTGGGGGTTCCCGCCGATGGATCTGCCGCGCGCCGGCGAGGATGGCTTCGCCCACCTCCGCCGCTGCCTCGAGCTGCACATGGCGGTGGCCACCGTGCTGCGGGTGGACCACGTGGCCTGGCTCCATCGGCTCTACTGCATCCCGGCGGGCCACGAGCCGACGGACGGGGTCTACCTGGCTCAGCCGGCCTGGGTTACCGAGAGCCTCTACGGCATCCTGACGCTCCTCAGCGAGCGCCATGATTGCGCCGTGGTGGGCGAGGACCTGGGCACCGTGCCCCCCGAGGTCCGGGAGGCGATGACCGCCGCCGGGCTCGCCCGGAGCTGGGTCCTGGAGCTCGAGCTGGGGATGGCGGAGCCGGCCCCGGTGCCGCCGGGATGCCTGGCCTCCCCCAACACCCACGACCTCCCGCTCTTCGCCGCCTGGTGGGCGGGGGAGGACGTGGCGCTCTTCCGCTCGATCGGCCTGTTGGACGCGGCCGCCGAGGCCGAAGCGCTCGAGGGCCGCGCCGCCGAGCGGGAGCGCTTGGTCGAGCGGCTGGGCCTCCCGGAGCTGGCCGGTCCGGCGGAGGTCCTGGACGCCGCCCTCGAGTGGTTGGCGGCGAGCCCGGCAGGGGCGGTGATGGTCTCCCTCGAGGACCTCTGGCTGGAGACGCGCCCGCAGAACGTGCCGGGCACCTCGTCGAGCGATCGGCCCAACTGGCGCGGCCGAGCGGCCCGGCCGGTCGACGCGCTGGGCGAGCTGGTGCCCTCGTCCCGGGCGCCGCGCGTGCTATCCGAGCCCGCATGAGCGACGCGAACGAGGAGCGAGAGGCGAAAGGGTCGGCGCTGACCGAGCTGGTCGAAGTGATGGAGACCCTGCTCGGCCCCGGGGGCTGCCCCTGGGACAAGGAGCAGACCCTGGAGACCCTCCGGCCCTACGTGCTCGAGGAGGCCTTCGAGGTCGTCGAGGCCATCGACGGGGGGAACCCCGAGCTCCACCGGGAAGAGCTGGGCGACCTCCTCTTCCAGATCGTCTTCCAGTCGGCCATCGCCGAGCGGGCGGGCACCTTCGACGTGGACGACGTCGCCCGGGGCATCGCCGCCAAGATGGTGCGCCGGCACCCTTGGGTCTTCGGCGACGAGGAGCTGGAGACCGAGGGCGGCCAGGCGGCCCTCGCGCGCTGGGAGGCGCAGAAGGCCCGGGAGAAGGGCGCCAAGGTGCGGGAGCGCGGCGCCCTCGGCGGCGTCCCGGCGGCTCTGCCGGCGCTGCTCCGGGCGCTCCGGGTGGGCGAGAAGGCGGGCGCGGCCGGCTACGACTGGCCCGACGCGGCCGCGGTTCGCGGCAAGGTCGACGAAGAGCTGGCCGAGCTCGACGCCGCGCTGGCCGCTGGCGACGACGCCGCCATCGAGGCCGAGCTGGGCGACGTCCTCTTCGCGCTGGTGAGCCTCGGCCGGCACCGGGGGGTGGACGCCGAGTCGGCCCTCCGGGGCAGCCTGGATCGTTTCACTCGTCGCTTCCGGCACGCCGAACTCGCCGCCGCGGACGAAGGGCAGATGCTCGCCGACCTGGACGACGCCGCCCGCGACGCGCTCTGGGAGCGCGCGAAGCAGGCGACCTAGAGAGGTGCGCGGTCCTCGTACCCGGGCGGGGGCGGTGGGGCCTCGGCGTGGGGGTCCGCCTGCCGCTCGAGGGCGAAGTTCCGCTCGGTCGCTTCGCGTTGCCGGGCCGCCTCTTCCGTCGCGCGCCGATGATCTCGCAGCGCCGCCAGCGCCTCGGCGTAGCGGGGGTGCGGGTGCAGCCGGACCGCGGCCTCGAAGGCGGCCTCGGCGGCAGTGAAGTTCTCCGTCGGGGCCTCCGGCGGCGCGGGGTCGAAACGTCGCGCGACCCCGAGGTCGTAGAAGAGCCGAGCTCGCTCGGCCGGCTCCAGGGCCTCGGCCGCGGGGCTCCGGGCGGCGCGCTCGAGCTCCAAGCGGCCCGCGCGCCAGCGACCCGCCGCCAGGGTCTCGAGGGCCGGCTCCACCCCCGGCAGGTCGACCTGGAGGAGCCGCACCTGCACCCGCTCCTCGCGGCCATCCACCAACTCGCGCAGGCCTTCGCGGAGCTGGACCAGCACGCGCTCGCGCATCTGCTCGAAGCTCCGACCGCGCTCCCGCACGGTGCGATGGACCCGCTGCAGCATGCGCGCCGTGGGCCCCTCGTAGACGGTCAAGACCGCCGTCGCGCGGAGCGTGGGGACGTCGAAGGTGTCGTAGCGGGTCCGGCGGTAGCAGCCGTTCGGTCCGCAGACGGTCTCCGGGCGACTCGTCGTCTCGGTGTCGATGCCCTCCTGCAGGCGCACCTCGACCAGCGCGACCAGGGTCGCGCCGCGGATCTCGCCGGCGCGTCGGCGCTGCTCGAGCTGATCCCGGTCCACGCGCCAGACGTCCACGCTGGACTGGAGAGCGGCCACCAGCTCTTGCCCGAGCGCGATCTCCAGCGGGTCGTGACCGCTGGTCACCAGGACGCGCGGGAAGGAGCGCAGGGGCACGGTGGCGGGGACGGCGTAGCTGGCGTGGACCACGGGACCCCGCGCGCACCCGACGAGCGCGGCGGAGAGAACGACGACGGTGGCGACCCAGCGCACCCGGGCAGCATAGCGCCGCACGCGGGCGGGTCCCATCGCGGGGGTGGCGTCGGGGTCCGGGGGCGCCCGTCGGCCCCCGCCGATCCTTCGCGGCGACCCTTGGGTGGACGCGCGTTGCGGTGCATGATGGTGGAATGTCCACGCGCGTCCGGGGCCGCTACGAGCTCCAAGAAGAGATCGGTCGAGGCGGTATGGGGACCGTCTTCGCCGGCCGCGACGTGCTGGACGACCGCGTCTGCGCCATCAAGGTCATCCGCGAGGACGCGCTCTTCGATCCGGACGCGCGGGAACGCTTCGAGCGCGAAGCCCGCGCTCCCCAGCAGATCGACCACCCCGGGATCGCGCAGGTCTACGACGCCTTCATCGACGACGACGGCCGCATGGTGCTCGTCATGGAGCTCCTCCACGGCGAGAGCCTCCGGGACCTCATGGGGGCCGGGACCTCCCTGCAGCACCGGCTGGCGGTGGTCGTCGGCGCGCTCGAGGGGCCGCGGCGGTCCACGCCGCCGGGTACGTCCATCGCGACCTGAAGCCGGACAACATCTACGTCGCCACGGGCCCGAGCGGGGAGCGGCAGGTGAAGCTCCTCGACTTCGGCATCGTCCGCGACATGAGCTCCGGCGTGCTCACCCAGACCGGCGTCATCGTGGGGAGCATCGACTACATCAGCCCGGAGCAGGCCCACAGCGCGCGCGCCGTGTTGCCCACCGCCGACGTGTTCTCGATGGGGGTGATCCTCTACGAGCTCTGCACCGGGGAGCGGCCCTTCAAAGGCGACACGCCGCTGCGGACCCTGGGGAACCTCGCCGCCGGTCGCTACCAGCCCTTGGACGAGCGGGTCAGCGGGCTCGACCAGGCGCTCGTGGATCTGGTCCACGAGTGCCTGGCCTTCGATCCGCTCGCCCGGCCGGCGACCGCGAGCCGGCTCCTCGAGCGGCTCCGGCCGCTGGTGCGCGCCACGCTGCCGCCCGTGGGGCAGGTCGGATCGCCGGACGACTCGGCGGTGCGGCCCCGACCGCAGACGCCGCGCGTGGTCACCCCGATGGAGTCCGCGCGCACCGGTCGCCGGGCGCGGGGCGCGGCCTTCCTGGAGACCCTCAAGACCCTGAAGCTCGCCATGCGCTCCGGGCTCGAGCTGGACCTCACCCCGGAGGAGCGGTCGTGGTTGGACCAGCGAGTGCTGGTGTCCGGCTGGTATCCCTACGAGCGCTTCGTCTGGCTGACCGAGATGCTGCACGAGCGGGTCATGGGAGGCACCGAGCGGGCGGCCATCAAGATGGGCCGCCTCGCGGCCGACGCCTTGCTCACCGGCGTCCACTCGCGCTTCATCTACCCCGGCGACGTCCACCGCTCGTTCCGCAGCGCGAAGACCTCGTGGACCCGCTACTTCGACTTCGGTGAGGTCGAGGTCGAGGCCATCGGGTCGCAGGAGGTCGAGGTGCAGATCCACGGGTACGAATTCGTCCCCCTGGTCCACGAGCTGCTCCTCCAAGGCTGGGCGCGGGCCGTGGTGGAGCTCTCCGGCGCGCGGGTCCGCGACATCGAGGTCCTGAAGGCGCCCTCCCGAGGCGACCGGGACTTCGTCGTCCGGGTCGGCTGGACCGAGTGAGCCTCAGAGCCGCGCGGACGGGATGGCCATCCCGTCGGCGATGGTCTCCGCGCCGGTGACCAACATCATGAGGCGGTCGAAGCCCAGCGCGTTCCCGCCCGAGGGCGGGATGCCCTCCTCGAGGGCGCCGATGAAGCGCTCGTCGATGGGGTAGGCGATCTTCCCCGCCGCCTCCCGGTCGCGCTGGTCCCGCTCCAGCCGACGACGCTGTTCGACCGGGTCGACCAGCTCGCCGAAGCCGTTGCAGAGCTCGATGCCGCCCAGGTAGCCCTCGAAGCGGTCGCAGACGCTGGGGTCGTCGGGATGGAGTCGCGCGAGCGACGCCATGGTGGCCGGCCAATGGGTCAAGAAGACCGGCCGCACGCGGCCGAGCTGGGGTTCCACCGCGTCGACCAGGATGCGGAAGAAGCGCTCCTCGTCCGGGAGCACGTCCTTCACCTCGACGTCGGCGAAGACCCGAAAGGCCTCGGCGACGGTGAGCCGCTGCCAGGGCGGCGCCACGTCGATGGGGGCGTCCTTGCCGGGGATGATCGTCGAGCCATCGCGGAGGGCGCGCGCCACATGGGCCACGAGCTGCTCCGTGTCCCGCATCACCTCCTCGGAGCCCGCGTAGGTGCGGTACCACTCGAGCATGGTGAACTCGGGCTCGTGGTGTGCTCCGAGCTCTTCGCGGCGCCAGCACTTGCAGAGCTGATAGATGCGCTGGGCGCCCCCGGCCAGGATGCGCTTCATCTGGTATTCGGGGCTGGTGATCAGCCAGCGTGGCGGGTTCGCCCCCGCGACCGGGAAGGCGTCGAGGTGCAGGTCCAGCCCGGGCGAGGGGACCGCCGCGGGGGTCTCCACCTCGAGGAAGGCGCGCTGATCGAAGAAATCGCGGACCGCGCGCCGACCCAGAGCCCGCTGACGCAGGAGCTCGAGGCGCCGGCCGCCGTGGTCCTGGAAGCTGGGCCAATCCCCGCCGGGCCGGGGGAAGGGGCCGTGGGGCGCGGTGAGCACCTCGCAGGTGCCCACCACTTCCACGCCGTTCCACTCGCCGTCGACCAGGACCCAGGCGCCCATCGGGGGCGCCGGGCAGCTGACGTCGAGGGTCCCGGTGACGTCCTGGACCCGCGCTCGGCCCTCGGCGGTCAGCAGGACGCGGCCGCCGAAGCGCACGGGCGCCGGCGGCCGCAGTCTGCGGACGATCTCGATGGGATAGCGCGGGCTCTCGGACAGGGCGTCAGACCTTGACGCGCTCGACGTAGTCGCCGGTGCGCGTGTCGACCTTCAGCTTGTCGCCCACCTCGACGAAGAGGGGGACGTTGACCGTCAGGCCGGTCTGCAGGGTGGCCGGCTTGGTGGTGTTGGAGCTGGTGTCGCCCTTGAAGCCGGGTTCGGTCTCGACGACGTCGAGCTCGACGAAGGTGGGCGGGGTGATGCCGATGGGACGCCCTTCGAAGAGCATCACGTCGATGTTCATGTTGTCCAAGAGGAAGTAGACCGCCTCGCCCAGGAGGTCACCGGTGAGGCGCATCTGGTCGTAGGTCTCGTTGTCCATGAACACGTACTGCTCGCCCTCCTGGTAGAGGTACTGCATCGCGCGCTCTTCGGTGTCGGCCTTCTCGACCTTCTCACCGCTCTTGAAGGTCCGGTCCAGGACGGCGCCGGTGACCATGTTCTTGAGCTTGGTGCGGTAGAAGGCCTGGCCCTTGCCGGGCTTCACGAACTGGTAATCGACCACGACGTAGGGCGTCCGGTCGATGAGCATCTTGTAGCCCTTCTTGATGTCGGTGGTGTCTGCCATGGGTCGGCTCCGTTGGTTCCTTCTGGGTGCTCTCAGCCCTCGCCGACCCACTGGTCGACGACGACGTACTCGCTCGGCGTGGCCACCTCGGCGCTCCGCTCCGCGGTGATCAGGATGCGGAATCTCCCGCCCTCGTGCTCGGCGTGCATCCGGCCCTCCCGGGCCTCGGGCGCGTAGACCAGCTCGCCGACCCGCCGCGGGGTCTCCTCGGCGAACCAGACCACGTAGGTCCGGAGCGCCGGGGCCCGGTGGCTGGGGAAGGGCAGGGCCTCCAGGGAGAGGGTCACGAGCTGCTCGCCGCCCTCGATGGGCTCCACGGTGACCAGCCCCGAGACGCCCTCGGCGCCGGTCACCGGCGCGCGCAGCGGTCCCGCGCACGCCATCACGAAGCCGAGCGCAGCGAAGAGGAGCCTGGTGGACGGGCGAGGATTCACGAGCGATTCCGCGGGCCGGCCAGGCCGACCCGCCGACGCTTGTAGAAGAGGGCCGAGGGGCCGTCAACCAGCCACGGCGCTGGGCCGGGCGCGGTGACGCGATGGCTTGATCGCGTGCCCTTCGGGGGCTACGGCAGCGATCCCATGCGCGAAGCCGACGAGGAGATCCGTGAGATCAAGCGCGAGATCATCGAGTCCCGCGGGCTGACCATCAAGACGAACAACCTGGTCAACTCGCTCGGCGCCGACGTGAAGTCCATCGCCAAGCGCCAGGCGGGCTACGAGCGCCGCTTCAACTGGAACGGCGGCGTCTTCCTGGTGGTCATGGCCGTCATCTCGTTCGCGGGGCTGAAGCTCGCGTCGGACGCGCGGATCCGCGAGATCGAGTCCGAGATGACCCACCTCTCGCGGCAAGTGGAGGATCTCGAGGAGGAGCTCGCCGAGGAGACCCGGCGCGCCGAGGAGCGGGCCCGCGCCGAGGCCAAGGCCGGGACCTTCTACGACCTCATCCGGCAGCAGCGCCGCCAGGAGGTCGTCGACCAGTACGAGGACGTCCGCAGCGAGAAGCTCTCCCAGGCCGAGGCGGCCTTCTTCCGCGACACCTACGACCGGTTCCGGCTCGATCTCAGCGTCGCCGCCTACCAGAACGGCCTGGAGATGATGCGGAACGGCCGCTACGCCGAGGCCGCCGAGCGCTTCCAGGAGGCCATTCGGCTCCGGGACGAGGCGGCGCACATCCCCTCGGTCAAGTACCACCTGGCCCGGGCCCTGCGGCGCCTGGACCGGCAGAGCGAGGCCATGGTCTACGCCCGGCAGGTGGTGGAGCAGAACATCGACCGGGACCTTCAGGACGACGCCACCTGGCTCCTGGCCCTCTGCGCGGAAGAGCTCGACGACATCGACACCGCCCGGGCCGCCCTGCGCCGGCTGATCAGCCGCTGGCCCCGAAGCGCCCTGGCCCGCGAGGCGCGGCCGAAGCTCCGGGAGCTGACCCGCCGGGCCATCCGCGGTCGGCAGACCGAAGAGGACTGAGCGCCCGCCGCCGGGCGCTCGGGTTCGGTCGGGTCAGCGAGGCGGGGTAGGGACCCGGGGGCGCGCCGGGACCCGTCGCCTCAGGCGCGGCCGACGAAGCCGACGTTGCTGGCGAAGTCGAAGGTGCCGCGCCGCTTGGCCGAGGCCAGCACCCGCAGGGCTTCGCGATACCCACGCTGCAGGAGCTTCCGGGCCTCGCGCCGGCTGGTGAACGAGAACTCGCCGAGGTCCGGCGCCACGTCGAGGACGGTGACGTTCGGGTGGGTCTGATGCAGCAGGTCGATGCCCCGCCGCTCCTTCTCGCTGAGCACGATGTTCAGCGACTGCCGCGCCACGGCGAAGGGCCCGCGGTGGGCGATGCTGGTCGGCTCCGGGGTCACGTGGGGCCGGTAGACGTTGCTGATGACCACGACGTCGGCGCCCGCGGCGACCGCCAGATCGAGGCTCAGGGTCCGGGTCAGCTCGCCATCGACGTAGTAGCGATCGCCGATCCGCTTGGGACGGAACATCAGCGGCACGCAGCAGGAGGCGGCGACGGCCTCGCTGATGGGCACGTCCTGGCGCTTGCCGCGCCCGAAGACCGCGCGGCCTCGGCCGTCGATCTCGGTGGCGGTGACGTAGAGCTCGCGGTCGAGCTGCCGGAAGTCGTCCTTGGGCAGCGCCTTGGCCAGGTGCCGCTGGAAGCGGTCGATGCTGAACATCCCGCTGGTGAGCCAGCCGGGGCTGCCCATCTGCTCGAGGTTCGGGGCGCCGAAGAAGTGCCGCCAGGTGAGCAGGGCCTTGCCGCGTCGGCGGGTGG
The DNA here is from genome assembly GCA_002320815.1 of Myxococcales bacterium UBA1660. Lineage (GTDB taxonomy): Bacteria > Myxococcota_A > Polyangia > Polyangiales > Houyiibacteriaceae > UBA1660. The sequence goes on along the minus strand of DCLA01000006.1, from coordinate 89,354 downwards.
GCCAGGGGCGGAGCCAGTCGACCATCTCGTCCGCCTTCACGCCCTGGGCGCAGAAGGCCGCGACGATGGCGCCGGTGGACGCGCCGACGAAGATGTCGGGCCGCAGACCCAGCTCCTCGATCGCCTTGAGCGCACCCAAATGCGCGATGCCCTTGGTGGCTCCTCCGGAGGCGACGAACGCCAATCTGGGTCGACTCATCGTGTGGTACCGATCTCCATCCCCCACTGAACGCAGTTCTTATAGGCTGGTTTGCCCCACGATCGTCAAGTAGCCGACACCGGATGTCACCGATTTTGGGCAGAAAACCTCAAAAATACTGTTCGAAGCCGAACACGAACGTCACCGGGGCGCGGGACGCGCGGGCCTGCGCCGTCCGTAGCAAGGGACGGGCGAGGTCCACCGAGAGGACCCCGGGCTGCACTCCGCCGTACTCGAAGTGGAAGCGAAGACCGCCGCCGATCTCCGCGCCGGGGGCCACGCGGCGCCCGTCATCGGCGTCGTAGACCAGGCCGGCGCCGGCGAAGACGGCCAGCTGGATCCGCCGGACCCAGACCAGATGGAAGAGGTCGAGGTCCAGGTCGCCCCAGACGGTGGGGGTGAAGCGGTGCTCGGCGACCACGAAGACGCGGCCCTGGCCGACCAGCTCGTCGGACTGGTACCCCCGGAGCAGGAAGCGGCCGCCGAGCCCCGGGCGTTCCCCGGGCAGCGGATCGCCGAAGACCCAGGCCACGTCGCCGACCAGGGTCAGCACGTTCCGCAGGCCCAGCGGGATCACCACCGCGGCGCGGAGCGAGGGCGCGATGGTGTGGGTGATGCGGCCCCCGTCGCGGCGGACGAGCCCGTACTGCAGATTGCCGAAGACCCGGGAGCCCCGATGGGGATCGAGGAAGTAGCGGACGGTGCTGTACCCGGCGCTCAGGAGGATCCCGCTCCGCCAGCCCCCTTCACCGCTCGCCGAGAAACCCTCGTGGAGCCGGTCGAAGGTCAGGCCGCCGCTGAGCGCGCCGATACGGTTGTTGCCGTCCCGCTTGCGCCCCAGGAGCTGGATGTAGCGGATGACGCCCCCGGTGTTCCGGGGCCCGGTGCGCAAGCTGAGGCCCCAGGTGTGCTCCAGGTCGTACTGACGTCGGACGACCACGTCGAGGACGCCGATGATGTTGCCCTCGGTCGCGCTGGCCGCGAGGTTGAGCTGCTGGATGATCGGGGGCCGGAAGGGAAGGACCTCGGCGTCGTCGGCCAGGGGATGGCCATCGGCGACCTCCGCGGACTGGGGGAGACGCCGTCGCGGGTCGATCTGCACCTGGGCGCGCTCGTGGGGCGTCTCCAGGGTCACGGTGCCGTGATCGTCCTCGCCGGCCCACACCGCGTCGGCCACGTGGCCGCTCCGGTCGGTCACCCGGACCTCGACCGGCTCCGGCCGCTCGGCGCCTTCGCGGATCACCTCCACGTGGTGGACCCAGTGGTCCCCGGCCTGCTCGCTCCGGAGCGTCCCGAGGCGATAGTTCACCGGGAGGCCCGGGGAGGCCAACCAGCGGTCCAGGGTCGCCCCGTCGACGCCCGCGGTCGCGAGCTGCTGCCGGGCGGGGGTGGCGGTCCGGACGAGGCCGGCGGCGAGCGCGTCGAACGCGCCGGGTTCCAGCCGATCCCGAGCGTGCTCGAGGAGACGCCGTCCGCGCGCTCGCGGCCGGCGGGCTCGGGTGGGGTCCTCGCCGAAACGCTCGGGTTCGGCGACGGTGCCGAAGTAGGTGTCGACGAAGGCGATCTGCGGGGCGTAGAGGAGCTGGTCGATGGAGGGGTGGAAGCCGGCCCAGTCGATCAAGTCCCGCGCGGTGGTGAGCTTCCCCTCCCGCCGGAGCGTGTCCAGGTCCGCGAGCAGCACGGCGCGCAGGTCCCGGGCCCAGTCGCGGTCCCCGGTGGGCTCGCTCGCCCCGTCGGTCAGCGCGCGGAGGACGGCCCGGACCAGGGCCCGGTCGTGGAGCGCGAGGAGGTCGTCGAGGGGCGCGAGTTCGTCGATGCGGTCGCTGATCAACACGAGCCCCGGAGCGGTGGCCACCAGCTCCGTCCGGGAGGGGGCCAGGACCACCCGGAGCGTCCGGCGGGCGGGCTCGCGTCCGGTCATCGCCAGGGTCCGCAGCGCACCGTCGACGACCTCGCGCACGTGGGCCACCACGTCGACCCGCGCCATGTCGCGCAGGCCGTGCAGCGGGTCCGCGTCGGCCGGCGGCGCCCGGTAGAGCGCGTAGGGCGCGATGACCTCCACCGTGAAGGGTCGGCCGTCGCTGCGGAGCACGACGTGCTCGCGGTGCTCCTCCTCCATGGCGACCAGCGGGAGGTAGGGCGCCCGGGCGCTCCCCTCCCAGGCGCCGTCCCTCTGGCGGACCGGGAAGCCGGCGACGACGTGGTCGTCCGGCACCTCGATGCGGAGCCGGTGCGGCACCTCGAAGGCCCAGGTGTCGTCGCGGACGACGAGCGGATACCAGGGCGCGAGCAGCGCGATCCGGCCGGCGGTGCGGCCCACGCGCCCGAAGCGCTCGGGGAGCCGCTGGCGCGTGTGCAGGGTGATCACCACCTCGGCCGCGGTGGGATCGGGCAGCTCCACCACGATGTCGCTGCCGCTGTGGTCCCGGCCCTCGCTGCCTTCCGGGAGCCGCCGGTCCCACCGGGCCACCGCGCCGTTCACCCGCACCGCGTCGACGGTGACCGGGGCGCGATCGATCTCCCGGGGGAAGATCCAGCCCGCGCTGAGATCGTCCATCGCCGCCGGCGGGTCGGCCAGCCGGTCCGAGTGGAGCCACAGCCGAACCCGGCGCGCGCCCTCCGGCCGGACTCGGACCTGGGTCACGACCAAGAGCCGGTCCACCGCGTCGATCCGCGCGTCGACCCGGTAGCCGAGCGGTTCCTGCGCGGCCACGGGCAGGGCCGCGCCGATCCCCCCGAGGACCAAGGGCACGATCCACGTCCATCGGCGGAGAGTGCTCATCGGGCCTCGATAGCACGCCGTCGGCCTCGGGGAACGTGCCCCGGCGCGGCCGACTTGCTACCCTTGGGTCGTGCCCCGAGGTGAACCATGCCCAGCGCCTTCATCGAGCGATCCTTCACGGAGATCCTCGTCGTCGTCGGCGTCTTGGTCACGGTGCTCGTGGTGCTCCGACTCGTGATCGGTGTGGCGCGTCGCCGGGCGACGCAGCGCACCGACGCGCTCTTGAAAAGGACCCTCGACGTGACGACCGATCGGTCGTCAGGCACCGAGCCCACGGTGGAGTGAATCCTCCGGGGCTCCGTTCCATCCAAGGATACTCCAGGGAAGAACGAGGGACGCCGAGCGTTCCGCGAAAGAAGGCAGACGATGGGCAGGCTCGTGGGATACATGGCGAACCGGCACGACCGGTTGGGCGCGGCGCTTCACCAGGAGCGCGGCGTGGTCGCCCCGCCGCCCGCGGTCGGACCCACCGGCTGGGGGCTCGGCTTCTACCAGGGGGGCGAAGTGCTCCACAAGAAGCGGCCCCAGTTCGACTCCAACGGCTTCGACTGGGAGTCGGTGACCCGGGACGTCCGGACCGACTGCGCCGTGTTGCATCTGCGACAGCCGACCGTGGGTGACTTCCGCAGCCACAACACGCACCCCTTCCGGATGCGCAGCTGGATCTTCGCGCACACCGGGACCATCCAGCGCTTCGAGGCCATCGAGGAGCGCTTGCGGGCGTCCCTGCCGGACTTCGTGAACCGCAACATCCGGGGCAAGACCGACAGCGAGGTCCTCTTCCACGTGATCCTCTCGTTCCTCCACGACGGCGGGAACCTGGACAAGCTGGACGTCGCCGCCGACGACGTGCTCGCCTCGCTCCGCTCCGCCATCGCGCTGGTCGACCGCCTCACCGCGGAGGTGAAGGCGCCGCCGGCGACGATGAACATGGTGCTCACCAACGGCCGCATGCTCTTCGGGGTCTGCCGCGGCGCGCGCGCCGCCTACGTCGAGCGCCGGGGTCTCTTCGATCCGCCCGACGACCTGCCGCCCGAGCGCGGGAACGCGGGCGCCCTTCGCTACGCGATGTGGGTCTCGGACCTCGAAGGGGTGGAGCTCCCCGCCGACTACGTGGAGCTCGCCGACGGCGACGTGGTGATCCTCGACCGCAACCTGACCGTCGAGAAGCGGTCCCTCTAGCGCGTGCGCCTCGTCTTTCTCGGGGCGCTGCTGGCGGGCTGCGCCGGCACCGCGCCCGCACCGGCCCTCCCGCCGGTGACCGACGCCGATCCGCTGCCGCACACCCCGCCCCCCGCCGAGCGGGTGATGGTCGGCCGCGGACCGACCGGGCTGGCGATGAGCGGTGGCTTCGACGAGGCCCGGGCCCTGGGCCTGCGCTTCCTCGAGGCGGTCATCGCCGGTCAGCGCGACGAGATGGACCGCCTGCTCGCCGAGCGGGTCGCGCTGACGCAGCCGCGTCTCACCGCGGCCACGCGGAGCCGCACCGAGGTGCTCCAGAGCGTGCTGGCTCCGGCGCGACGCCGCGGCGTCCAGAGCACGGCGACCCTGGAGTCGCTGGTCGCGGTGGATCTCGTCCGGGCGACCACCCTGGGGGCGGAGAGCGAGCCGAACCAGCGGCTGCCCCATGGCCTCGACGCCGACGACGTGGTGCTCACCATCCCCTTGACCAACGACGGCCAGCGGGCGCTCCGGATGATGTTGCCCGGCTGGCGGAGCACCGGGAAGATCATCGTGCGCGGCGGCGCCTCGCCGCGGATCGTGGGGCTGTGATGAGCGAGACGAACGCGAGGGTGGTGCTCTGCACCGTGCCGAACACCGAGGTCGGCGGCCAGCTGGCTCGGGGGTTGGTCGAGGCGCGCCTCGCGGCGTGCGTGAACCTGATCCCGGGCGTGCGCTCCTTCTACCACTGGGAGGGCGCCATCCACGACGACGCCGAGGTGCAGCTGGTGGTGAAGACGCGGGCGGCCCTCGTCGGCGAGGTCTCCGCCTGGCTCGAGGAGCACCACCCCTACGACACCCCCGAGGTCCTCGCGCTCCCGGTGTCCGCCGGATCCGCCGCGTACCTCCGCTGGATCGACGCCTCGACCGAGGGCTGAAAGTTGGCGCCCTTCGGGCGCGCCGGCATGGTGAGGGGGTGGATGCCTCCGCCGACGTCGCCGTGGACGCCTTCCTGGCGCACCTGCGCGTCGAGAAGGGCGCCAGCCCGCACACCCTGGACGGGTACGCGCGGGATCTCGGCCGTTGGCGGGCCCACCTGGACGACGAAGGGGTCGGGCTGACCGACGCCGAGGTGGTCCACGTGGCCGGGCATCTGGTGCGGCTCAGCCAAGAGGGGCTCAGCGCCCGCTCCCAGGCCCGCGCGCTCAGCGCGCTGCGCGGGCTCCACCAGTGGCTGGTCCGGGAGCGGATGGCCTCGGTGGACCCGACCGAGCTCATCGACCGCCCCAAGCTCTCGCGCCGGCTGCCCGGCGTGCTCGGGGTCGACGACGTGCGGCGCCTCCTCGAAGCGCCCACCGGGACGAAGCCCAATCGGGTTCGCGACCGCGCCATGCTCCACACCATGTACGCGGCGGGCTTGCGCGTCAGCGAGCTGGTGAACCTCGACCTGAACGACCTGGACCTCGAGGCGGGCTTCCTCTCCGCCTTCGGCAAGGGGCGCAAGCGGCGGATCGTGCCCGTCGGCGAGGTCGCCCGGAAGCGCATCGCGGTCTACCTGGCCGAGGTGCGGCCCAAGTGGTCTCGCCCCGGCGCGCGCGCCGTCTTCCTGTCCAGCCGGGGCAAGCCGCTCACGCGGCAGGCGTTCTGGAAGAACGTGAAGAAGTACGCGCTCGAGGCGGGGATCACCAAGGACGTCTACCCCCACGAGCTCCGCCACAGCTTCGCGACCCACCTGCTCCTCGGCGGCGCCGATCTGCGCGTGGTGCAGACCCTGCTCGGTCACGCGGACATCGCGACGACCCAGATCTACACCCACGTGACCGGCGAACGGCTCCACGACCTCCTCGAGCGCCACCACCCGCGCGGGTGAGCTCACGTTGCTCGGTCGGCTCGGGCCCCGCATGACCCTCGGGTGCGCTCACCGATGAAGAGAACCCTCGTGCTCTTTGTGGCCCTGGCGGGTCTGACCCCCGCGCTCGCGGCGGCGCAAGAGGCCAGCGACGACGGGGAGGACGAGCTCGCCAACGAGCCGCTCCCGGAGCTGCAGCGCCGCTTCCGGTTGGAGATGATGATCGGTGGCGAGCGCCATATCGGATCGTTCGTTGCCACCGGGTTCGGTGGCAGCGGCGAGGCGACGATCGCGCTACGGCGGTGGACCGGCGGCGTGGACGTCTGCCCGGCGTTCATCGTCCGTCCCTATCTGGACCTCGGCGCGTGTCTGGGATTGCACGTGGGGAGCGCTCAAGTCCCCTACGACGAGACCCAGTTCTATGGCGACACGTCCCCCTCGTTCATGGGCCGCGTGGCGCTCCGGGCGACTTTTCGCGCTCCGGCGTGGCTTCGGGGCGGCGTGGACTTGATGTACCGCGCGTACGTCTCGCAGGGCCGCGAGGCGGCACTCGAAGCCGGTGCCCGAGTCGGCGTCGACATCGTCCGCCGCTCATCGCTGGACTTCTTCGTGGAGCTGCTCTTCCGCGCGCCCCTGGTGGTCACCCGGTCCCAGTCGACCTACGGGTGGCCCCTGTGGAGTGGGAACCTCCCCTATCCGACCGACGACGATTCGGAGGTCATCGGCCACGACGTCCAGCCAACCCGCGACCTGCGGGTGTTCACCCTCGGGCTCCAGGTCGGGGTGTACTGGTCGATCCCCTGATTCATTCGGCCGCGGGGCAGGGGCCGGGCGGGTAGGTGCCGCCCAGGACCCGGACGTCGCGCTCGCTGATCAGGGTCTCGCCCTGGAAGTCGAGCTCGACGCGGAAGCGCACCAGCTCCCCGACCAGACACTCCGGGTCGTTCACGATCCCGGTGTAGCCGATGAGCTTGCGCCACTCGCTCTCGCCCGCCGGGTCGAACTGGAGGGCGATGGCCATCTCGTCCGCCGGGCGGCTCCCGTCGGCGGGGCCGACGAAGAGCCGCATCGGCGGCCGGTCCAGGTCGATGTGCTGGGTGCGCAAACTGATCCACACGTGCCAGCCGCCCTGGGCGCCCCGTACGAGCTCGACCTCCTGACCGTCCTCCAGCGCCTCGAAGCGCCAGGAGCCGGTGCCCAGCTCGACCACCGGGTCCCCTTCGGGGACCGCGGGCTCGCCGCCGCAGGCTCCGAGGAGCGCGGCGACGAGGACGGGCAGGAGGAGCGAGCGCATCGGGCTCAGCGACGCCGCCGGATGGCGACGAGGCCCAGGAGGAGGGCGCCCAGGAAGCCAGCGGCGCCCTTGCCGGTCTGGCCGCTCACCGAACAGATGCCGTCGTCGGTGCGGACGGGCGGGCCGGCGACGGTGGCGTTGTGGGTGTTGAGCGCCTGGGAGATGGCGCCGGCGTTGTCGGTGACGACCTCGCCCGCGCCCTCGGTGCCCACGCGCTCGACGCGCGCGTTGGCGGGCATGGTCTCGCTGTCGGTGGCGAAGGGCCAGGTGGCGCCGTTGCCGCGGACGACCTCGCCGTTGGCGAGCTCGATGCGCCAGGGCGCGTCGCCCTGGCTGATGCTCGGCGAGCACTCGATGACCCGGTCGGCCTGGTGGACGTTGCTCACGTCGCCGAGGTCGGCGTTGAAGTCGAACATCGGGTCCGCGGTCATCTCGTGTGCCGACATCGTGGTGTAGAAGCGGGTCACGTAGGGAAGGGACGCCACGAGCTCCTGGCCCTCGCGGAGCGGCGCGATGACCTCGTCATCCATCGCCGCGAGGAACGCCGCCGGCTCGAAGCCCTCGACGTCCGCCTCGTCGTAGTCGATGTAGCAAGCGATGCAGCGGTAGAACTCGTCCGCGCTCACGCCCTCCGGCACCGGGACGTGCTCCTCGAGGATGTCGGCCATCCCGTCGAGGAAGAGCCAGCCGTTGATGCGCTGGAGCAGCTCGCCCTCGCGGCCGGTCCAGTCGGCGGTGGCGGCCTCGTTCCACTGCTGCTCTTCCCACTCCTGCCAGAGCCCCGCGGCAAGGGGGGCGGCGTCGCCGGCCATCTCGGTGACGAAGCCCTGGCCGCCGGCCTCGTTGGCCGCGCGGGTGACCACGTCGTCGTAGGTGCTCCCAGGGTTGAGCCAGTTGATGAGCGCCTCGTTGAGGACCAGGTGCCGGTAGTTGGCCGGGATGGCCCGGCTCGGTCCGAGGACCCACACCAGGATCCCCATGTCGGGCTGGGTGGCCAGGGCGGTCGGGCGCAGCGGGATGGAGGGCAGACCGGGGCCGAAGCTGAGCTTCACCGGGCGGATCGCGCCGGCGTCGTTGCCCTTGGTCAGGCGGAAGGCCAGGAGGTTCATCCCGCCCTCGAGGTACGGGCGCAGCACGTCGGCGCCCATGTCGGGCACGTCGTAGCCGCTGTCCTGGAGCCAGGTGATGGCCTCGGCCACCAGGTCCTCGGCGGCGTCGTCGACGTCGATGATCACGTAGTCGTAGGGGCCCACGGAGCCCTCGTCGACCACGGTGACCGGCGCCTCGGCGCCCGCGTCGGCGCTACCGGCGCCATCGCTGCTCGGGCTGCCGGCCAGGACGCCCCCGCGGCCGGCGTCGGCGCAGCGGCCCTCGACGGTGGTGTTCAGTCGGTACTGGGGGTTGGACGCCGCCTGGAGGCGCGTGAAGAGGTCGTTCGACGAGACGCCGACCTCGGGGCTTCCAGCGACGGGGAGCATCCAGGCGAAGCGTTCGGAGGGACCCTGATACTGGATCTGGATCACCGCGGTGACGCTTCCGTCCGCCTCTTGGGCGAAGAGGATGCGCTCGGCCTGCTGGTTCACCGGCTGGGCGCTGTCACAGAAGAAGCCGCCGCATGCGCTGGCGGGGGTCGGGGTGAGCGCGGCGGTCGCTGCCAGAGCGGACCCGAGCGCCAGGACGAAGGGGACTTGGAGGTTCATGCTCGAACGTCAGAGCAGGAATCGATCCACCGCGAAAAGCCCCGTGGATTCGGGCCTTGGCGGCGCGGGTGGCACAGGTGGGCACGACGCCGGCCCCGGGAATCGCGCCAAAAGGTGCGGCACGTGCCTTGCTCCAGCGGTCGCGATGCTTCGCTTCCTCCTCCTCGTCTCCGCCTTGGCCGTCGCGCTGGCCGCCTGTGGCGACACCCCGGATCCGCACGACGCGCTGCGCGCCTGCGGCCTGCTCACCGAAGGCGAGGTCCGCTGGGACGCCTTCTACGCCCCCACGAGCTGCTACCGCGAGTGCCTCGCCGAGGGCTCGTGCGAGGAGCTGGAGGCGGCCCTCTGCCGGAGCTCCATCGAGCTGCTCCAGCGCTGCGACGCCCGCTGCGCCTATCGGTGCGACGACGACTCGCTCCTGCCCGTCGAGGCCGAGTGCAACGGGGTCGCGGAGTGCGTCGATGGCGAGGACGAGGCTGGATGCCCGACCATGATCTGCGACGACGGCTCGGAGGTCGGCGGGGCTCGCTGCGATGGCCGCTGGAACTGTCCCGACGGCAGCGACGAGCGCGCCTGTCCGGTGGACTGCGACCAGAGCTGGAACTCCACGTGCCCTGCCTACCGCTGCCCGGACGGGACGGAGATCAACTACCAACCCCGCTGCGACGGTTGGGCCCAATGCCCCGACGGCAGCGACGAGGAAGGCTGCGCCGAGCTCATCCTGATGTGCTCGCCCTGACGACCGCCCCGCGGTCGATGCGCACTACCCGGTCCACGCCGCGCTGGCCGGGCTCCACCACCAGGAGGAACGCGGTGCCCTGGGCCCGGGCGCGCTCGATGACCCGCGCGGCGACCACGAAGGATCCCTCGTCCGGTCCGGGGAAGAAGTCGTCGACGAGGACGAGCTCGGGGTCATAGACCAGCGCCCGCGCCAAGGCCGCCAGACGCATCGCCTCCCGGGTGAGCTCCCAGGGGAACCGCTCGGCGGCGTCCTCGAGTTCGACCTCGCGTAGCGCCTCGAGCGCCCGCCGGTCCGCCTCCTCCTCGGGCACGTCGTGGTAGCGGAGGGGCAGCGAGACGTTGTCCAGCAGGGTCTGGTTCGGGAAGAGGCCGCCGTCGTGCCGGAACACGAAGGCCATGCGCGGCGCCCCCTCGCGCTGGTCGCCGGTCCGCAGGGGCTGGCCCCCGAACCACACCGAACCACCGCTGGGCTCCCGGAGGCCGGCGGCGATCTCGAGGAGGATGGTCTTGCCTCCGTGGGCCTGGGCGAACTCGAGGCCCACGCGCTCGCCGGGGTGGACCTCGAAGCTCACCCCCTGGAGGACCTCCCGATCGCCGTCCACGAAGCTCACGTGGTCGAGGCGCAGGGTGGGCTCGCCGGTGCGCGAGTCACTCATCGGCGAGCAGCGAGACGAAGGTGTTCAAGAGGAAGCAGAAGAGGAGCGAGCGGACCACCGCCCGGGAGGTCACGATGGGGATCTCCCGCCGCGAACGTTCGACGGAGACGCCGTGCAGGATGGCCGTCAGCGCCACCACCGGACCGAAGAGCAACATCTTGAAGGTGCTGAGCCCCACGTCGGCGTGGGCGATCCCGGCGAGGAGGTCCTCGATGGGGTAGGCCGGGAGCTCCAGGTCGATGAGGAGCGCGCCCCAGTAGCCGCCGAAGATGGCGGCGAGCATCCCGTAGATCTGGAGCACCAGGAAGGCGAGGGTGACCCCGATGACCCGGGGGAGGGCGATGTAGCGGGCGGGGTCGATGCTCATCACCCGGAGCGCCCGGAGCTCGTCGTTCAGCTTCATCGAGGCGACGTCGATGGTGATCGCGGTCCCGGAGCGCCCGATGACCAGGAAGATGAGGAGCAGCGGGACCACCTCGCGGACGATCACCGTCGAGGCGACCGACTGCACCAGGTCCACCGGCAGGTGCGCGAGGCTGAAGGAGAAGACCAGGAGACCCACCGCGACCGAGGCCACCGTGAGGGGCACCAGCGCCTGCACCCCGGTGTAGACCAGCTGGAGCATGGCCTGGCGCCGGACCACCACGGCCCCCCGGCGATCGAAGAGCGCGCGCCAGGTCTGCCAGGCGAGACCCCCGAGTCGGGACAGGTACTCCCCTGCGCCCATGGTGCCCCGACCGATGCCCGCTAGCCACTCCACCGCGGGGGGACTGTAGAGCATGGGTGGCCCGCGAGGAAACATGAGCGCGGAGCGTCAGTCGCGGTATCATGCAGCAGGGCTGTGGCGCCTAAACCGTACATCGTCGTGGGGCGCTCCCGCGACTGCGACCTGATCCTCGACGATCCCACCGTCTCCGGTCGGCACGCGCGGATGGAGTGGCGCGGCAAGAACATCGTCGTCCAGGACCTGGGCAGCGCGAACGGCACCTTCGTCGACGGTGAGGCCATCGAGACCAAGGAGATCCGACCCGGCGCCGATCTCCGCTTCGGTCGCCAGCCCTTCCCCTGGAGCGCCAAGACGGTGCGGGACTTCCTGCGGGCCGGCGGCACGGACACCGTCCTCGGCGTGTCCATCCCCGGGCGGCGGTTCATCTGTGGGTCCTGCGGGACCCGAGGGCTGATGCCCGCGGGCTTCACCGGCGGCGTCCTGCGCTGCGGCGCCTGCAGCCAGCGGCTCACGGTGTCCAAGCCCAAGGCGGGGTGGGGCCGGGTCCTGGGCATGAGCCTCTCGCTGGCCGCCCTCGGCGTGGGCGGCTTCCTCCTCTGGAAGAAGATCGACGACGGGAGCCTGCAGAGCGCCGCCGAGCGACTCTTGCCGAGCCCCGAGGCCAGCCGCTCCGGCAGCCCGCAGGAGGCGTCCATCCGGGTGCACACCCTGCCCAAGGTCATCGCCGCCTTCGACGCCACCGCGTCCGTGACCCGCAACACCGCCGCGCGGATCGCCGCGCAGGACGAGGGCACCTTCCGGGTCGAGCAGGTGGCGCGCATCTGGAGCCACGTGCGGGGCGAGTGGCGCTACGTGAACGACCCCCACGGGGACGAGTACTTCGCCAAGGCCAGCGAGACCATCGAGAACGAGTACATCGGCGATTGCGACGACTTCGCCATCGTGTTGGTCTCGATGATCACCGCGGTCGGCGGCAATGCCCGGCTGGTCATGATGGACGGGCCGCAGGGCGGCCACGCCTACGCCGAGGTCTGCCTCCCCGAGGACTCGGACACGGTGCGCGACCGGCTCTCGACCCACTACCGCCGGCACCCGGACTCGAACATCGGGGACCAGCGGGTCAGCTCGATTCACTACCGGCCGGGGCTCGCTGCGGGGACCGGAGTGGCCCCGGTGGACGAGACCTGCGGGGTCTGGCTCAACCTGGACTGGAACGCCGGCGTGCCGGGGGGGATCTACGAGCCCGAGCGCTGGGCGGTGGCCATCTACCCCAACGGCAACACCGAGACCCTGGCCCCCGCGGCGGACCCCGACGCCGAAGTGACCCAGGTCGGCTCGCCGCCCTGAGCTCCGCCCGACCCGGACCGCGGCGCGGCCTAGGGGGTCATGAAGAGGCCGACGTACCAGTCGAGGATGGTCGGGCCGAAGAAGAGCCACTCCAGCGCCGCCAGCGCCAGGAAGGGCCCGAAGGGGAGCTTGCGCGGGGCCACCAGCGGCTCCTCGTCCTCCTCCGACTCCTCGGCCGCCTCGACCTCGGCGGGCTCCTCGAGGAGCGGGGCGATCGCACCCTCCCGATCCTCGCAGCGCGCCTCGACCGGGCCCGGCTGGTTGAAGGGGCCCTGGTCGTCGCTGACCTCGTCGGCCGGGGCCATCCGCCGCCGGAGCGCGATGGCCAGGATCGCCACCACCAGCCCTTGCATCGCGCCGCCGACCAGCGCGAAGAGCGAGCCCTGCCAGCCCACGAACGCGCCGATGAGCAGCAGGAGCTTGGAGTCTCCTTCGCCCATGCCGCGCCGGCCGGTGACGGCCTCGTAGGACCACACGAAGAGGACCTGGACGGTCAGGTACCCCACGCCGGCCCCCAGGGCGGCGTCGGCCGCGTCCAGGTCCGGCCGGAGGGCCACCGTCGCCAGCCCCAGCGCCGCGCCGGGGAGGGTGACCTCGTCGGGGATGATCATGTGCTCGAGGTCGATGAAGGCCGCGACCAAGAGCGCGCCCCCGAAGACGAAGAGCGTCAACGCCTCCAACAGGGTCGGGGTGATGGGCGCGTCGACTCCGGCCAGGCGCAGGGTCCGCTCCATGACCGCCAGCGCGATCACCGCGCCCAGGATCTCCACCAGGAGGTACCGCGGGGTCATCTTCGCGCCACAGCACGCTGCGCGTCCCCGCTGCAGCGCGAAGGCCAAGATGGGCAGGTTCCGGTACCAGGGGACGGCGGCGCCGCAGGCCGGGCAGTGGCTCGGCGGCGAGACGACGCTCATGTCCCGGGGCCACCGGTAGATGGCGACGTTGAAGAAGCTCCCCCAGAGCGCCCCGAAGACGAGCGCGAGGACGCGATAGAAGATCGGAGGTAGGTCGGCGACGATCATCCGCGGGTCGCCCATGGTAGGCGGCGCGCGCGCCGATGCCGAGAAAAGTCCCGGCGGACGCGCGGGGACGGAAACGGTCTGGCCACGCGAATGCTTCCGGTGGAGACTCCGCCCGTGACCGACGAGGCGAAGTCCGGCGACGTGCGCGCCGCCCTGCGGCAGGTGAAACGGGTCGTGATCAAGGTGGGCTCGCGCTCGCTCTTGGCGGGCGAGGGTCGCTTCGACGCGCTCGCGGCGGCGATCGCGGCCCAACGGGCCGAGGGCCGGGAGGTGGTGTTGGTGAGCTCCGGCGCGATCGCCCAGGGCATCCGGCGCCTGGGCATGAGCGGGCGGCCGCGGGCGCTCCCGGAGCTCCAGGCCGCCGCCGCGGCCGGACAGGCGCGCTTGATGCGGCGCTACGAAGACGCCTTCGAGCCCCACGGGCTGATCGCGGCCCAGGTGCTGATCACCCACGGCGATCTCAGCGAGCGGGAGCGCTGGTCCAACGCGCGCCAGGCCCTCGACGCCCTCCTCGAGCTCGGCGCGGTGCCCATCGTGAACGAGAACGACACCGTGGCCGTCGAGGAGATCCGCTTCGGCGACAACGACGAGCTGGCGGCCATGGTCTCCACCCTGGTCGGCGCGGACCTCCTCTTCCTGCTCACCGACGTGGACGGCGTCCTCGACGAGCAGGGCCGAGTCCTGGGTACCATCCGCGATGGCGACGGCCTGGAGCACCTCTTCCGCGACGCCACCGACGACGTGGGCCGCGGGGGCATCGCCTCCAAGGTGCGCTCCGCGCGGCGCGCCACCCAGCGGGGGGTGCCGGTGATCATCGGCAACGCCTCGGATGATGCGATCGTCGCCCGCGTCGTCCGCGGCGAGGCCGTGGGCAGCCTCTTCCTCCCGGACGGAGTCCGCTTGCCGAGCCGCAAGCACTGGATCGCCTACGCCCTCCAGCCCAAGGGCTCGATCCTGCTCGACGAGGGCGCGGCGCGCGCGCTCCGCGGCGAAGCGAGCCTTCTGGCCGCCGGCGTCCTCGGGGTCCGCGGCGACTTCGAGCCCGGCGACTGCGTCGCGCTCCACGCGCCCCAGGGCGAAGAGGTCGGCCGCGGGCTGGTCCGCTACTCCACCGCCGAGGTCGCCCGGATCGCCGGCGCCCACAGCGACGAGGTCGACGCCCGACTGGGGCGGCGCGGCGGCGGCGTGGTGATGCACCGCGACGACATGGTCTTGGTGTAGGCGATGTGCGGCGGTGTGGGGCCCGAATCGGTCCCAGCCCTTGCCACCCCGGGAATTCGACTGAGACCATGAGGGTGATGAGCCGTTGCCTCCTGCCTTCCGCCCTCCGCGTGCGCCGCGCGTGGTCGGGCCGCGAGGTGCTCTGACCCGGGCCCCCGCCGGTGCCGGGATCGAGCCCACGGGCTCGGCTGGCGTGGGCCAGGTGCGCCTCTCATACTCGCCGGCTCCAATGGCAGCGATTTCCCAGCCCGAAGCCACCCCGCCCGTCGACGCGATGGTGCGCGACCTCGCGCGTCAGGCGCGCAACGCGTCGCGCGCGTTGGCCGTGGCGAACACGGAGACCAAGCGGGCGGTCCTCACCCGGGCGGCGGAGCTCCTGGAGGGCGAGCTCGCCGAGGGTATCGTCGATGCCAACGCCCGCGATCTCGCCGCCGCGGCGGAGAACGGCCTGAGCGAGGCCATGATCGACCGGCTGCGCCTCGACCGGGATCGCCTCGCCAAGGTCGCCGCCGGGGTCCGGCAGGTGGCCGCGCTCCCGGACCCCATCGGGACCACCGACGACCTGCGCACCCTGCCCAACGGCCTCCGGGTGGGCCGGATGCGGATCCCCCTGGGCGTCATCGCCATCATCTACGAGTCCCGGCCCAACGTGACCGCCGACGCCGCCGCCCTCTGCATCATGAGCGGCAACGCGGTGATCCTCCGGGGCGGCAGCGAGGCCTTCCACTCCAACCGGGCCATCGCCGTGGCGTTCACCCGCGCCCTCGCCGACGCCGACCTCCCCGAGGCCGGCGTGACCCTGGTGCCCACCACCGACCGGGCGGCCACCACCGCCCTGATCGCCCAGGACGCCTACGTGGACCTGGTGATCCCGCGGGGCGGCGAGGGGCTCATCCGCTTCGTCACCGAGCACTCCCGGGTCCCGGTGATCCAGCACTACAAGGGCGTCTGCCACGTCTACGTGGACGGCGACGCCGACCTCGAGCGCGCCGTGGCCATCGCGGTGAACGCCAAGGCCCAGCGCCCCGGCGTCTGCAACGCGATGGAGACCCTCTTGGTCGATCGCGCCTGCGCGGCCGAGTTCCTGCCCCGCTTGGCGGAGGCCATGGGCGCCGCCGGCGTCGAGCTCCGGGCCGACGAGGAGTCGCGCCCGCTCTTGCCGGGGTCGGTGGCCGCGACGGCCGAGGACTGGGACACCGAATACCTTGCGCTCGTCCTCTCCGTGCGCATCGTCGACGGCATCGACGGGGCCATCGCCCACGTTCGCGAGCACGGCAGCTCGCACACCGAGAGTATTTTGACCCGCGACGAGGCCAAGGCCGCGCGCTGGTTGCGGGAGGTCGACGCGAGCTTGGTGCTCGTGAACGCTTCCACCCGCTTCAACGATGGCTTCGAGCTGGGGCTCGGGGCCGAGATGGGTATCTCCACGACCAAGATGCACGCTTACGGGCCCATGGGCCTCGAGGAGCTCTGCGCGCGGAAGTGGATCGCCCATGGGGATGGGCAGATCCGCGAGTGATGCCCGCTGGTGTGAGGAACACTTTGACTGCGAAGAAAGCCAAGATCGAATCGGTTCGCCCCGCGGCGACCCCCCGACCCACCCGTGACGAGGCGGCAGCCGAGGCCCGCGAGATCGCGCTGCGCATCGCCGCGGCCGGTCTCGACAAGAAGGCGCTGCAGGTCGAGATCATCGACGTGCGCGGCAAGGTCGACTACGCCGACTTCGTCGTGCTCATGAGTGGCCGCAGCGACCGACAGGTCAACGCGATCGCCAAGGGCATCGACGTCACGCTGAAGCACGAGTACGACCAGCGCTGCTACGGCATGGAGGGTCTGCCCCAGGGTCACTGGGTGCTGATGGACTACGGCGACGTCGTCGTGCACATCTTCCACCAGGACACGCGCGGCTACTACGACCTCGAGTCGCTCTGGATGGACGCCGCTCGCGTCGACACCAGCGACATCGAGGACGGCGCCGACCACGACGCCTGATCCGTGCGCATTCGGCTGATCGCCGTCGGCAAGGTCAAAGAGCGCGGCCTGCGCGACGCCGTCGACGACTACCTCGGGCGCATCGGGCGCTACGCCAAGGTGCGCGAGGTGGAGCTCAAGGACGGGCCCATCGCCGAGGTGGAGGCCCGTTTCCAGAAGGCCATCCCCGACGACCGAGCCAAGGTGGTGGCCCTCGAGGTGGGCGGGAAGAGCTGGAGCAGCAAGCGGCTCTCGCGCTACCTCGGCGACGTGCAGAACCAGGGCGTGCAGACCCTCTGCTTCCTCATCGGGGGGGCGGACGGCCTGCCGCCCGAGCTCTCCGCGCGCGCCGACGTGCAGCTCAGCCTGTCGGCCATGACCCTGCCGCATCGGCTGGCCCGGCTCTTCCTGGCCGAGCAGATCTACCGCGGGTTCACCATCCTGCGTGGTGAGCCCTACGATCACTGACCTTCATTGGACCCCCGCCAGGGCCTGCACGCGCACCGTCCCGGCGCCGCTCCGGTAGAGCGCGCCCGACGCCGAGCGCAGGGTGGCCCCGGTGGTCCGCACGTCGTCGAAGAGGAGGACCCGGCGCTGCGCGTCGTCGCGCCGGGCCTCGAAGGCGCGATGGACGTTGGCCTCCCGCGCAGCGCCCTCGAGGGAGGCCTGGGGCACCGCCGGTCGCACGCGCCGGAGCCGCTCTTCGTCCAGCGGGACGCCGAGCGCCGCCGCGAGGGGCTCGGCGAGGAGGGCGGCCTGGTTGTAGCCCCGCTCCGCCAGCCGGCTCGGATGGAGCGGGACCGGGACCACCACGTCGACCCGGCCGAGGTGGGCGACCGTCAGCGGCTTCACCAGCGCGTGGAGCGCCTCCAGGAGGTCGGTGCGGCCGTCGTACTTCAGCCGCCGGATGCCTTCGCCCAGGGGCCCGCCGTAGGCGTAGGCCGCGGGTCCGTGGGGCATCCGCTCCAGCAGGGGCGCGCACGCCGGGCAGAAGCCGAGCTCGCCCCAGTCGAGGTCGTGATCGCAGCCGGGGCAGGCCCGGGGAGCGACGAGATCGATGAGACCGCGGAGGGCCGCGAGGAACGCCATGCGTCCTCCTCGCGGCCGAGGTCCGCGAGTTGCGTCAGTGCCGGGTGGGGCCTTCGGAGGGCTCGCTCACCGGGAGGATGGGCGCCCACACCAGCCGCGCGAGGAGCGTGTCCTCGATCCGCTTGCCGCGGTCGCTGAAGTAGAGGGCGTTGTCCTCGTAGGTGTCCCGGCGCTCGGCGACGAAGAGGATCCCCTGGCCGCTCTGATCGTAGCCGAGCTGCACGATGGCGTTCTGCAGCCAACGGCCGCCGCCATCGAAGTCCAGGGTCTCGGGGAGGGTGTAGAAGCCCTCGGGCCGGAGCTGGGTCAGGGACCCGGCCCACGCGGCGTCGGTCAGCGGGACCGTCGGCTCGCGCCAGAACCAGCGGTTCTTCTCGTTGTAGTGGGGGACCACCACGAAGGGGCCGCCTTGACCGTTGCCGACGTAGACCAGGCGACCCGCCGGGATCTGATCGCCGGCGATGGGGTGGGCCACGGTGGTTCGATAGAGTCCGGGTTCGCGCACCTCCTCGCTCTGGCACGACACGGCGAAGGCTGCCAGCCTCCGGCCGATGCGGTTCGGCGCGCTCGCGTTCGCGATGCTCCCCGCGCTCGGCGCCTGCGCGCCCGAGCCGGCGCCGGTGGACCCATGGTCCTACGTCCGGATCGGCGCCGACTTCGAGACCGAAGCCGAGACCTTCGCCGCCCAGCTCACGGAGCGCGGCTGGACCGTGGGCGCGCGGCAACGGGGCCGCTCCTTCGCGGCCCTCGCGGCGCGCACGGAGGGTCGGTCCCTGGTCCGCATCTGGACCGCGCGGGGGCTCGCGCTCTCCGTCGACGCGCCGGCTCCCGAGCACTGGCGCCGCGACGTGGTCCTCGCGCCCCCGGTCCCCGCCGCCGACCTCGACGGGGATGGCTTCGAAGAGGTCGTCATCGGCGCGACCGACGACGCCGCGGACCGGACCTGCTTCGCCCTGGTGCGGGTCGACGATCAGGGGTTCACCCACGAGGCGACGCCGACCTACCGCGACCTGGGCGGCGAGGGCTGCGTCGAAGGGTTCACCGAGGGGGCTCGGGGGCTGGAGGCGATGGTGGTGCTGCGCTTCCCCGAGCTCGCGCGGACCTCGGTGCCCGCGGTCGCCGTCCCCTTCGTCCCCGAGCGACCGGCCGAGGCCGAGGTGCCCGCCCGGTGGGTCCCGCGGTTGGAGCCGGGGGAGCTGGAGCGCGAGCGGGCGGCCCGGAGCCGCGCGCTTCGCGAGAGGAGGCTGGGCCGCCATCGCGCGGCGGTGGAGCTGGCGGCGCTGGCCCACCTCGCCGGCGAGGACCGGGGCGCACAGCTCGCGGCCTTCGACGCCGTGTTGCCGGACCCCGACGCCGCCGGGCTCGCGGCGCGCGCCCGCATCGCCGAGGGCTGGGTCCTCCCGGAGCCCGTCCCGGACGACGGGTCCGAGGTGGACGACGCCGGCGACGTCGCGGAGCCCGAGCCTCGCTGACCGGAGCCGGGCGTGCTATGGCGGCGCCATGGCCAAGCGGCGCGTCGAAAAGGGTGTGGACGGGATGGAGCTCCTCGTCTGCCGCAATCCCATGGCCGCCAAGCGCTACGAGATCGAAGAGCGCCTCGAGGCCGGCATGGTGCTCCAGGGCTCCGAGGTGAAGGCGCTCCGGCAGCGCCGGGCGAGCCTCGAGGGCTCATATGCCTCCGTCGACTCGGAGGAGCTCTTCCTGCACAAGATGCACATCTCGCCCTACGAGCAGGGCGGGCCCCACTACAACCACGAGCCCAAGCGCTCCCGGAAGCTCCTCGCGCACAAGCGCGAGATCGAGAAGATCCGCGGTCGCCTCACGGCCAAGGGCTACACCCTCGTCCCGCTGCAGGTGTACTTCAAGAACGGCGTGGCCAAGGTCCAGCTCGGGCTCGGCAAGGGCAAGCGCCTCGGCGACGAGCGCGAGACGATCAAGCGCGAGGCGGAGCTCCGCGAGGCCCGCGACGCCATGGGCCGCTACAAGGGCTGAGCCGATGAAGGTCGAGCCCATCGAGTTCTCCAAGGACCTCTTGCACGTCGTCGCCGAGCGCCCCTGCGCCCCGGGGACGCCGGTGAAGCTCGAGGTCGGCGAGCTGAGCCTGAACGCCAAGAGTCACGGCACGAAGAAGCGCGCCGACGGCCGCTTCGACCTCCGCGTGCGCCTCATCGGGCTCCAGCGCGGGCAGCGCCGGGCGCTGCTCGCCATGCTCACAGAAGCACCCCCGGGTTGAGGATCCCCGCGGGGTCGAGGGCCCCCTTGAGCGCCCGGAGCGCGTCGCCCATCGGCGCCGGTCGCTGCTCGCGGTACCACGGGCGGTGCGTCCGGCCGACCGCGTGGTGGTGGGTGATGGTCGCTCCGTGGGCCATGAGGGTCTCGCTGGCCGCCTGCTTGATGGCGGCCCACTGCTCCACCTCCGCGCCCGGCCGCGCCTTGGCGATGAAGGTGTAGTAGGGCGCCGGCCCATCCGGATAGACGTGGGTGAAGCGGCAGCTCAGGTGGCAGGGGGAACCGGCCACGGCTTTCATGGCGCCGCGCACGTTCTTCACCAGCGCGGCGTGGAGATCGTCGAAGCGGTCCCAGGGACAGGCGGTCTCGAAGGTGTCCGCGATGACGCCCAGGGACACCAGCACGTTGAGCAGGTAGGGCATCTGTACGAAGGCGTTCTTCCAGGTGCCCGCCTGGCCCGACTCGCCGGTCTTCTCGCCGGCTTCGGCGTGCTTCACCGCGCCCGCCACCGTGCCGCCATGGTCGCGCGCCAGCTCCAGGGCGCGATCCATCCAGGCGTGGAGTGGGTGGTCCGCCGACTCGAAGCCCAGGAGGAGCACCGAGGAGCCGTCGACCGCGACCATGTTCAGCTTGGCCTCGCGTGGGTCGAGGACGCGGCAGTTGCTGGGAAAGAGCCCCGACTGGGCGAGGGCCCGGCAGGCGGCCACCGCGTCGCGGAACTCGGCGAAGCGCAGGGAGGCCGAGGCGCGGTAGCGGGGTCTTGGGCGCACGCGCATCCACGCCTCGGTGATGACGCCCAGGGCGCCCTCGGAGCCGAGCATCAGGCGGTCCGGGCTGGGCCCCGCGCCCGAGCCGGGCAGCCGGCGCGACTCCCACGGGCCCCGGGGCGTGAGCGCGCGGATGGACGCCGTCAGGTCGTCGACGTGGGTGTAGCCGGTGGCGAAGTGGCCACCGGCGCGAGTGGCGAGCCAGCCCCCGAGGGTGGAGAACTCGAAGGACTGGGGGAAGCAGCGCAGGGTGAGCCCGTGCTCGGCGAGCTGGGCCTCGAGGCGAGGTCCCGTCGCGCCGGCCTGGATCCGCGCGGTGAGCGAGCTGGGCTCCACCTCGAGCACTCGGTCGAGGCCGCGCAGGTCCAGCGAGAGCGTGCCCCGGAAGCCGTCGGGCAGGGGACACTCGACCCCGCGGACCACGCTGGTCCCGCCGCCGTAGGGGACCACCGCGACTTGGGCGCCCTGAGCCCAGTCGAGGACCTGGTCGACCTCGGTTTCCGTGCTGGGGTGCGCCACCAGGTCCGGTGCCGCGGTGAAGTCGCCGCCGAACCCCCGGACCACGTCGGGGTAGGCGCGTCCGTAGGTATGCCGCACCCGGTCCTCGCGCTCCGCGTTCACGAAGGGGAGCGCGGCGGGAGCGTCGACCCGCGGCTCGCCCACCCGGACCTCGGCGAGGGGCACCGGATCGTGGGGGCCGGAAACGGGAAGCCCCAATAGATTGCCCACCTGGTCACCGAGGGCCTTGCGGGCCTCGCGCTTCGGGAACTGGTCGGCGTGGCCCCAACCCCAGTGACTCGCTTCGCGCTCGCTCATGGGCCGAGGAGACCGCCCCGGGTTGACCCCGGTCAAGCGACGCAGACGAAGTCGACGCGTTCGACCCGACCCGCGGAGACCAGCGCTTCGCGGACCAGCCCTCGGGCGCCGCGGGATCCCACCGCGACCACCACGAAGTCATCGGGCCGCAGCGCCTCGGGCGCGACGATGGGCGCGCCCCGGGCGACGCGGCCGACCTTGCGGGGGTCGATGTCCACGAAGCGCGCGGCCCGGGGTCCGTGGGGCTCGAGGCTGCGTACGAAGCGCTTGCCGGTGGGTCCGGCGCCCCAGACCACCAAGGGCCGCTCGGCCGGCAGCCGCGGCGCGAGGTGGCGGGCTTTGAGATCACGGAACGCCGCGTCGCGATAGCGCCCGTCGGTGCGCGAGAAGCTCTCGGCGTGCTGGCGCCACGCGAGGCCCAGGTGATCGACCTTGCGCAGCTCGGCGCCGGCGGCGTGGAGGCGCAGCCAGAGATCGTAGTCCTCGGGGAAGTCGCCGTCGCGATAGCCACCGACGGCGTCGAGGAGCGCGGCCGGGAGCGCGACGCTGGGGTGGCAGAGGGGCGCCTCGACGAAGAGGTCGCGCGCGTGGGCCTCCGGGGTCAGCAGCGCGTTCTGCCAGGCGACGTAGCGGCGCATCCCGCCGGCGACGTCCCCGAAGAGCTCCACGCGGCAACCGACGACCCCGGGTCGCTGCCGCAGCGAGTGGATCTGGGCTGCGAGGCGACCGGGGAGGCAGCGGTCGTCGGCGTCCATGCGCGCGAGGATGCCGGCGCGGGCGGCGCGGCGTCCGCGCTCGAGCGCCGCCACCAACCCGCCGCCCGCGCGCAGCGGGACCACGCGCGGGTCGCGCTTGGCGAGCTGGACCACCTGCGCGGGACCCGAGTCTCGGGATCCGTCGTCGATCGCGAGCACCTCGAGCGGCAACGGCTGCGCGAGGACGCTGCGTATCGCCTCGGCCACCGTGGACCCCGCGTCGCGGTAGGGCAGCAGCACCGAGATCTCGGGAGTCGTCGCCTCCACCCGGAGAGCATGGGAGAGCCGCCGCGCAGATTCGAGCGGACGAATCTCACCGGCGCGGGAACCTTCGGCGCGCCCCGCTGTCAGCGCTTCCATGGTCAGGGAAACGAAGGGCTCCGTCGGGGGCCAGGGTGGGGTGCGCCCCGAGGTCGGAGCACGAACGCCGGGGGCGATGACCCAGGCGATGCGGGCGGTGCCCAGCGGAGACGTTCGCGAGCTGCGGGTGGCCGTGCTCCGTGAGGGGCGCCTGGGGGCGGAGAGCCGGCATGCCGAGCGCCTCCGGATCGGCCCCACCGAGAAGGCCGACGTGGTGGTGCAGGACCGGGCCCGGACCCTCTTCGAGCGACGCGGCGGCCGCTGGTGGCTGGCGCTCGAGGACCTGGAGGGGAAGGTCGCCAACGGCGGAGACGGCGAGGCCGTGGAGGACCTGCGCGGGACCCACGGCATCGAGCTGGCCTTGGACCCGCTGGCCCGGGGCCGCTTGGTGATCGGCGGAACCACGCTTCTCTTCCAGCTCGTCGCGCCCCGACCGGTGATGCCCAAGCCGCAGCTCCCGCACTCGGTGAAGGGCGGTCTGGCCATCGACTGGCCCTTCACCACCAGCCTGGTCGTGGTCGCGACCCTGCTGCTCGGGCTCCTCATCGGGCTCGAGCGCGCCGACTGGCCGCTGGCCGCGCGCCTGACCCTGCCCTCGATCTACAGCACCGATCTGGTGTTCCCGGAGCCCGAGCCGCCGCCCGCGCCGGTGCAGGTCGCCGAGGCCGAGCCGCCGGTCGTCGACGAGAGCGCGCCCGAGCGGACCGACGCCGCGCCCCGGTCGGAGTCGGCGCGCGGCGAGCGAGCGACCCGGGGCTCGAGCGAGCGCCCCTCGCTCGACGCCATCGCCGCCGAGGCCACTGGGACGGCGCTCGCGCTGATCGGCGCGATAGGTCAGGAGCCGAGCGCCATGGACGACCTCCTCGCGGACGGCATGCCCACGGGCGACCTCGACGCGCTGCTGGCGACCACCGACGCCGTGGGCACCCAGGCGAGCGACACACTGCGGGCGCGGGATACGCGCGGCTCGGGGACCGCTCAGGCTCTCGGCGCGCTCCGGCGCGGCGGCGAGGGGGGCCCGGTGCGCGGGCCCGACGCCGTCCGCGAGCAAGCGGTGCAGGGGCCGGCGACCGGACTGGGCCCGGTGCGCCCCGAGGAGCCCCGGGTCTTCGACGACGCGCTGGTCGCGCGCCGCCTGCGCGGCGTGCGACAGCGGGTGCAGCGCTGCTACGAGCGCGAGGTCACCCGGGACCCGACCCTCGCCGGTCGCATCGACGTCGAGCTGGAGGTGCACCCCGCGGGCACCACGACCAGCCGCGTCACCCAGAACGGCACCGGCTCGCGGCGCCTCGGCGAGTGCATCACCGCCGCGGCCTCCTCGCTGCGCTTCCCCGAGGGACCCGAGGGCGGCTCGGTGCGCTACGCCTTCCCTTTCGTCTTCACGCCTCAGCAGTAGCGAGCAGGTCGAGGGCGCGGCGCCGCGCCCCCAAGAGACCCACCCGCGGCTCGTCCACGAGCACCACCCGGGTGGCCTCCAGGAGGGGCGCCATGCGCCCCTTGGGCAAGAGCCCGCGGATGAAGATCTCCGCGAAGCGCGGGCCCAGGTCGTGATGCAGCCGGGGCGCGATCCCGCCGGCGACGTAGAGACCGCCGGTGGGGATCAGCGCCAAAGCCAGCTCCCCCGCCGCCGCGCCATAGGCCTCGATGAAGCGCTCCAGGGCCAGCTTCGCCGCCGGGTCGCTGTCGGCGTGGGCGGAGATGGCCGCCGCGCCTTCGGCGGCCACCGCGGAGCGCACGGCCGGCGCGGTCTCGGCGCGACCGGCTTCGACGAGGAAGCGGTAGAGGTCGACCAGCCCGGGGCCGGAGACCACGCGCTCCACCGAGACCCGGCCGCCGACCTGGGCGCGGAGCCAGCTCAGGAGGACCTCTTCCAGCTCGTCCCGGGGGGCGAAGGCCAGGTGCCCCCCCTCGCTCTCCAGGATGCGGCCGTCCGGCAGGGTCCCGGCGACGCCGAGGCCGGTCCCGGCGCCCACGATGAGCCGCGGCCCGTTGGGGTCCACCTCGCCAGCCTTGAGCTCGACGAGCTGCCCGTCGCCGAGCTCGCCGATGCCCACCGCGATGGCGTCGAAGTCGTTGAGCAAGCCCACCGTGGGCACGTCGAGGGAGCGGGCGAGGGCGGACCCGTCGACGACCCAGGGCAGGTTGGTGGTTTTCACCTTGCCGTCGCGCACCGGGCCCGCGATCCCGAAGGCCGCCGCCCGGAGGTCCCCCAGCTCTTCGCCGCTCTCGTCCAGGAAGGCCTCGATGGCCGACTCCAGGGAGCCGTGCTCCGCGCTGGGGATCTTGGCTTCGGCGACGCGCTCCAGGGATCCGTCGGCATGGACCGCGTCCAGGACCAGCCAGGTCTTGGTGCCCCCGATGTCCCCGGCCAGGACCCGCTGCCATCGTTTCGCCATCGAACGTCCTTCCTTCTTCCTCGCGCCCTCCGCGGGGCTGCCCCGCGTGCCGGGGAGGCTACCCCCATGACACGATTGTTTCAGGTCGGCCTGGTCTGGGTGGGGTGCGCGGTGGCGTGGATGATCCTGGGGGGCACCCTCGAGGTTCGTTCCGAGCGGACCTGGGGAAGCGCGCTCGCGTCGGTGGAGCACCTGTGGGGGCCAGCGGCGGTCCACGGGCCGCCGCAGGTGGTCGGACCGATGGGGGACATGCCCGTGTCCTCGGCGAACGCGCGGCTCTCGGCGGCGGAGCTTCCGCTGATCGGCTCGGACGTCCAGGTCCACCTGGACCACGAGCAGCGCCGCCGCGGGCTCAACTGGTTCCCCACCTACGAGGTCCGCTTCGACGGCCGCTTCACCCACCGCCACTCGGGTAGCGAGCCGGGGACGGCGAGGTTCTCGGTCGACCTCGCGCGCGCCGGCAAGGGATTCGACGGGTTCACCGTGACCCGCGACGGCCATGAGGTCCCCTTCCGCACCGAGAACGGCGCGGTCGTCTTCGAGGCCCCCCTGGTCCCGGGCCAGGAGGTGACCCATCGGGTCGCCTTCACCACCCGGGGCGTGGAGCGCTGGGCCTACGATCTCACCCCCGGGACCGCGGCCGTCGAGGACTTCCAGCTCGCCCTCACCACCGACTTCGACGAGGTCGACTTCCCCGAAGGCGGCCTCTCGCCCACGGAGCACGAGCGCACCGGCGAGGGGTGGCGCGGCGAGTGGCGCTTTCGGCACCTGCTCAGTGGCGACGACATCGCCGTCGAGCTCCCGCGCCTCCTGAACCCCGGACCGCTCGCGGCGAAGATCACCTTCTTCGGCCCCGTGGGCCTGCTCTTCTTCTTCTTCGTGGTGGCGATGATGGCCCGCGTCCGCGAGATCTCGCTGCACCCGATGCACTACTTCTTCCTGGGCACCGGCTTCTTCGCGTTCCACCTGCTCTTCGCCTACCTGGTGGACCAGCTCCCGCTCTGGGCGAGCTTCGGCGCGGCGGCGGTGGTGAGCCTCTTCCTGGTGGGGAGCTATGTGCGCCTCGTGACCGGGACGCGCTTCGCGCGGGGGGTCGTGATCCCGGCGCAGGTGCTCTACCTGCTGCTCTTCAGCGCGTCGTTCTTCCTGGAGGGCATGACCGGGCTGACCATCACCATCGGCGCGATCGGGACCCTCTACGTGATGATGCAGCTCAGCGCGCGGACCTCGTGGGAGACCCTCGCGCCCACCCCGAGTCCCGCGCGGCCCCCGGCCCCGGCCCCGCTGCCCGCGGGGGCGGCTGCGGGAAGGGCGCCGGAGACCTTCTGAGCTCAGAGCGCGAGCTCGCCGTCGGTGAGGGCCGCGGCGAGCCGTTCGTCGTGGGTCACCAGCACGAGGGCGCCCGGGTAGGCGGCCAGGGCGGTCTCCAAGCGGTCGCGGGCCGGGGCGTCCAGGTGGTTCTCCGGTTCGTCCAGGATGAGCAGCCGCGCGCCACGCCGGAGGGCGTCGGCGAGGAGCAGCTTGCGGGCTTCGCCGGGGGAGGGGAGCTGGCTGCGGCGGAGCCGCTCTACGGCCACCCCCAGCGAAGCCACGTTGGCGAAGACCTCGCCGCGCTCGCGAGGCGGCAGGGCCCGGACCCGGTCGAGGGCCGCCCGGCGCGCGGCCTCGTCGAGCTCCTGGGGGAGATGGAGCACCGCGTCGTCGTGCGCCAGCGACCCCGCGAGGGCATCGAGCAGCGTGCTCTTGCCCGCGCCGTTGGGCCCGGCGATCCGGAGCCGCTCGTCCCGCTCGAGGTGCAGGTCGGTGCGCGCGAGGATCGCCCGGCCCTGGTGGACCACCGGGCCGAGGGTCCCACGGAAGGCGAAGGGGCCCCGAGCGGGGCTGGCGCCGATGTGGATCGGCCCGCCCAACCGCTTGGCGACGGTCTGCGCGTCGAGCACCTCGCGCGCGCGGCGCACGCGGCCATCGAGGCTGGCCGTCGAGCGACCCCAGGCCGCGGCCCCCTTCTCGGCGCGGCCCTTGGCGACGGCCCCCCGCGCGTCGTGATCGCGGATGCTCTTCATGCGTGTGCGCGCGGAGATGCTCCGGGTGGCCGCGGCGGTCTCGCGGCGACGGCGGTCGCGTTCGCGCTCGAGGCCCTCCAAGCGACTCTTCAGCGCCCGGCGCGCGCTGGTCGCCTCCGCGTGGCGCTGCTCCCGGGCGTCGCGGGCAGCGGTGTAGCCGCCCGGATGGACCTCGAGCATGCCGCTCTCCAGCCACAGGGTTCGCTCGCCGATCGCGTCCAAGAGGGAGCGGTCGTGCGCGATCGCGAGCACGATCCCCGGAGCCTCCTGGAGCAGCTCGACGAGCAGCCCCCGGGCCCCGGAGTCCAGGTGGTTGGTGGGCTCGTCGAGCACGAGGAGCTCCGCCCGTTCGTGGAAGGCCGCGGCGAGCTGCCAGCGCTGGCGTTCCCCGGGGGACATCGTCGGCCAGCGATGGAAGGCCCCGTCGTCGAGCTCGAGCCGGGAGCGGAGGCGGACGGCGTCGCCGCTCCAGGTCTCGGCGAAGCGCTCCACCGCCGGCCCCGGCGCGTCGAGGGCCTGAGCGACGGTGACCGCGCGCTCGGGCCTCTCGACGGTCCCCGCTGTGGGCGGGAGCACGCCGGTGAGCACGCGCGCCAGGGTGCTCTTGCCGGCCCCGTTGGGGCCGACGAGGGCGTGGACGCCGGGTCGGAGATCGAGATCGATCCGGGAGAAGAGGGCAGGGCCGCCGTCGAAAGCGAAGGCGAGCCCGCGCGCCAAGAGGCGAGGAGACATGGGGCACCGAGAGACCGAAGGGGAACGGGAGGCTCCCGCCGGGAAGCGGTGAGGTCGGGAGCCGGTGGGGTCTCGTCAGGCGCGCATGGTCGACGCCGGGGTGGGCGTCACCGAACACGGTGCCGGTAGAAGAGCCGGCGTGCAACCCGGGATCAGGCCTCGCCGAGGAAGCGGACGATCATGTCGTCGCCCCGGCGCTCCACTTCGAGGCGCTCGCGGAAGTGGGCGCCGACCCCGCGGATGAGCCCCGGCATCAGCGCGGCCAGCCCCCGCTCGCTGCGGTAGGTCATGCGCAGGGTGTCCTCGTCGAGCCATTCGTAATCGAAGCGCGGGGGCGCCGAGTTCGGCACCTTGCCCGTGGTGACCCGGTGCACCTCCGACATGGAGAGGAGCATCTCGCGCGCGTTGGACGCGCGGCGGAAGTACACGCCGTAGATGTCCGGCGCGTAGACCGTGCTCCAGTGCATGCCGAAGTCGTCCATCACCTGCTGCAGCGGCATGCCGAGGGTCTTGGCGGCCGTCCCGAAGAGGTCGGTGACCATCTGGTCCGAGACGTCCTCGGTGGTCAGGAACGTGTGCCAGCGCGCGAGACCGGCGGCGGCCTTCACGCGGTCCCACGTCTCCTGCCCGTGGCGCGCCCGCACCATCTCCTCGAGACACTTGGGGATCGTTCCCTTCACTCGCCCTCCCTCCGCATGGACCCTCCGTCGGTACTGTACGATCTCTGTCGTACGGTCGCACGGGGAATGCTCTGACTCGTCCCCCGGGGGTCTGGTGTCAGAAGCGGCGCGAGTCCCGCGAACGCCGACCCGATCGCCAAAACGAAGACACCCCGCAATCGGGTCGGCCTCGGGGGCCGCGATCACGGGGTGCTCGTGCTGGTGGGCGATCGCAGATTTGAACTGCGGACTTCCTCCGTGTGAAGAAGGCACTCTACCACTGAGTTAATCGCCCGTTCGGTTGTCAGGGACCGCCTCCGAAGCCCAGCGGCGACGAAGGACGGCTGAGATAGCAACGGGAGGCCGAGGGGTCAAGGACGACGTGCGCGCATTTGACCCCGGCGAGGGCGAGTGCCACTTAACCCCCCACTCGGCCGCGGGTCGCGGCCCAGGAGGTTTACGAAAAATGGCAGCGCGTGAAGTCTTCATCGTCGGTTCGGCTCGGACCCCCATCGGTGCTTTCCAGGGGGCCCTCGCGGCCGTCGATGCGCCCACCCTCGGCGCGGCGGCGATCGGTGCCGCCCTCGAGCGCGCGGGCGTGAAGCCGGAGTGGGTCGACGAGACCTACATGGGGAACGTGCTGACCGCCGGCGTGGGCCAGGCGCCCGCCCGCCGGGCGGCCAAGCTGGCCGGCGTGCCCGACAAGACCCCCGCCGTGACGGTGGGCAAGGTCTGCGGATCGGGGATGCAGTCGATGGTCTTCGCGGCCAAGTCGATCCTCCTCGGCGACGCCGACGTGGTGATCGCCGGCGGCATGGAGTCGATGAGCAACGCGCCCTACCTGCTCCCCGGCGCCCGGGATGGCTACCGCCTGGGGAACAAGTCGGTGGTCGACTCGATGGTCCACGACGGGCTCTGGGACCCCTACAACGACTTCCACATGGGCAACGCCGGCGAGCTCTGCGCGCGCGAGATGGGCTTCTCCCGGGAGGCCCAGGACGAGTTCGCCAAGACCTCCTACGAGCGCGCCCAGGCCGCCCAGAAGGACGGCAAGTTCGCCTCCGAGATCGCCGCGGTGACCATCAAGGGCCGCAAGGGCGACGTGGTCGTCGACGCCGACGAAGAGCCCGGTCGCGCCAACTTTGCGAAGATGCCGCAGCTCCGGCCCGCCTTCGACAAGGAGGGCACCATCACCGCGGCCAACGCCAGCAAGCTCAACGACGGCGCCGCGGCCCTCATCCTCGCCAGCGGCGAGGCGGTCGAGAAGCACGGGCTGAAGCCCCTGGCCAAGCTGGTGGGTTACGCCAGCCACGCCCAGGCCCCCGAGTGGTTCACCACGGCGCCGGTCGGCGCGGTGGAGAACGTGCTGAAGAAGACCGGCCTCGCCGTCTCGGACATCGACCTCTTCGAGGTCAACGAGGCCTTCGCCGTCGTCAGCATGGCGTGCGTGAGCAAGGCCGACGTGCCCCACGACAAGATGAACGTCTGGGGCGGCGCGATCGCCCTCGGCCACCCCATCGGCGCCTCCGGCGCGCGCATCGTGGTGACCCTCCTCTCCCAGATGGCCGACCAGGGCGCGAAGCGCGGCCTGGCCACCCTCTGCATCGGCGGCGGTGAGGCCCTCGCCGTCGTCGTCGAGAGCGTCTGACGACCGCGATGGAGCCCGACGGCGCCACTGCCCCGGCGGACGCTCCCGCGCCTTCCCAGCCCCCCGAGTCGAGCCCGCGCCACGTGTCGCGGCTCGTCCTCGCGGGGGTCCCGTACGACCCCACCGCGGTCGGCGAAGAGGAGGGGCGGGCGGTCAGCGCCGATCCGAGCGGAGCCGACCCCGACGAGGTCCAGGTCTTCGGTCGGGGTGCGCCCTGGCGCATCGACCGCCGCAGCACCCGGGTGAGCGAGCCCGGGGACGGACTGGACGTGGTGCTGGTGGAGCGCGTGGCCGACCTGGTCGATCGCGCGCAGCTGGTGCTCGGGTTCCCGGTCGAGGTGGAGTGGGTCGAGACGGCCGAGGGCCTGGTGCTCCGGTCCATCCAGCCCCTCGAGCTGCAGCGGCAGTATGCCGACGGCGCCTGGCGCCGGGTGGCGCTCACCGCCGCCGACGAGGGGGTGGTGGCGCCGCTGACCATCGACGCGCTCGATCGCGCGCTCCGCGTGGTCGACCAGGACCAAGACGGCCCGGTCGTGGGCCAGACGGTGCGCCGGATCTACGGGCGGCCCTACCGTCGCCGGAAGCGCCCCAGCATCCTCGGGCGCGCGACGCCGATGCGGCTGGTGGACGCCGCCCGGGCCTGCGGGCGAGCGACACGGACGGTGGCGCCGCTGCTGACCGGCGCGCTGCGCTTCGACCGCAGCAGCGAGGGGCGGTTCCAGTCGCTGGTGAAGGACGACCTCGCCCGCCTGGAGCCCGAGGCGCTCCTCGAGGTGCTCCGGCAGCGGCAGCAGTTCGTCGCCGAGGCCTTGCTCCAGCTCGACCGGAGCCGGGAGGCCACCCGGCAGGCGCTGCACGCGCTGGAGGCGACCCTCGGAGCGCTGCCCACCGAGGCCTACTCGGCTCTCGCCGCGCCGCGACCCACCCGCGCGCGCCGCAAGGCGCAGCAGCGCTTGGCCAAGTTCGCCGACGCCGTGCACCGCGCCGGCGTGGAGCTGGGCAGTACCCAGTCGCTCCCCCAGCCGCTCAAGGTCGAGTGGCGCGCGATCGCCGAGGAGCTGGCCGACGTGCGGCCCCTGGGCATCGACGTCCTCCCGGAGCCGATCGGGGGCTCCGACCGCGCGCTGCGGCACGCCCTCCGCCGGGTGGGTCGCGACGGGCCCGCGGTGGTGGAGACGCGCCGCAAGCAGGCCAAGCGCGAGGTGCTCGAGGTGGCGAGCGCCCGCGGCATCCGGCGCGCCCGGGAGGTCCTCGTGCGGCCGCTCCTGGTCCTCCTCGACCGGATCGCGGAGGCCAAGGGCCGCCTGAGCGAAGGGCTGGGTCGCAGCCTGGTGCTCTTACGCTCGGCGGCGGTGGAGGTCGGCCGGCGGCTGGTCGACGAAGCCATCCTCGACGAGCCCGACGACGCCCTCTACCTGGGCCTCGGGGAGCTCGAGGACGCGCTCCGGGGTGAACCGGGCGCCTACGCGGCCCGGGTCCGCGTGCGCCGCGAAGACGACGCGCGCTGGGCGTCCTTCGACGCGCCGCGCAACCTCCGCTGAGGCTCGCGCCTCAGGGGCACTCGCCGACGGCGCAGACGCCGGTGGTGGCGTCGAAGAGCGTGAAGGGGCAACAGAGCGCGCCCTCTCGCCGGCAGTCGCTGGGTTGGTGGCAGAGCTCCCACTCGGTGGTGCCGCCGCACGAGTGCCGGCGGCAGCTGGCCGTGGCGGTCCCGCTGGTGCTCAGGCGCGCGCAGCAGGCCTCGGAGTAGAACTCGTTGGTGACGCAGTCCTCGGGGCCATCGCAGAGCGCGCTGGCGCCCATGCAGGCGCTGGTTCGGGCGATGCAGGCGCCCCCGGTCCCGCCGAAGCCGGGGATGCAGCATTGCTGGGTCGCCGCGTCGCAGACCGCGCTCCCGCAGAGGATGTTGCCTTCGGCGTCGGTCCCGCCGGTGACGCCGCCCCCGTCCGAGCCGCCGCCGGTCCCGCCGTCGTCGGAGCCGCCGGTGCCGCCGTCGCTGGAGGTTCCCGTGCCGCCGTCAGAGGTTCCCGTGCCGCCGTCGGAGGTTCCCGTGCCGCCGTCGGAGGTTCCCGTGCCGCCGTCGCCCGTGGGGTCGATCCCCCCGTCGACGTCGCCGGACCCGCCATCGTCCGCGGGCTGCACCGCGCCGTCACGAGAGCCCGCGTCCGGTCGCGCCCCCGGCGGGCCGAGGTCCGCCCAGACGACGCCGCCGCTGGGCGGATCGACGCAGGCCGCGAGGGCCGCGACGAGGACGAGGAGGGGCATCGAGCGGAGTGACATCGCGATGCCGCAGGGTACCCGAGGTCGGGGCCGCCGTCGCCCTCCCGCCGGGTCGACGGACCGCGGTCGAGGATGGTAGGAGCCCCCTAGAGGTGAATCGAAATGAGTGAAGTGAAGGTCTTCGGCGTCGTCGGCGCTGGACAGATGGGCCGGGGCATCGCCCAGGTCGCGGCCCAGACGGGCATGCAGGTGATGCTCCTCGACGCCAAGGACGAGTGGGCGAAGGCCGGCAAGGATCGGATCGCCAAGGGTCTCGACCGGCTGATCCAGAAGGAGCGGCTGACCCAGGCCGACGCCGACGCGCTCCTGGCGCGCATCACGCCGACCTCGGACTACGGCGACTTCGCCGACGCCGACATGGTGGTCGAGGCGGCCACCGAAGATCTCTCCGTGAAGGAGGAGATCTTCCGCAACGCCGACGCCGCCATGACCAAGGCCAGCGGCATCCTGGCGAGCAACACGTCGAGCATCTCGCTCACCAAGCTCGCCGCGGCCACCAAGCGCCCCGAGCAGGTCATCGGGATGCACTTCATGAACCCGGTGCCGGTCATGAAGCTGGTGGAGCTCGTCCGCGCGCTCCAGACCAGCGACGAGACCTTCGCCACCACCGAGAAGGTGGGGCAGGCCATGGGCAAGGTGCTGGTGAGCACCAAGGACATGCCCGGCTTCATCGTGAACCGGATGCTGATCCCCTTCCTGAACGAGGGCTGCTTCGCGCTCCAGGAGGGCCTCGGGACCGTCGAAGACATCGACCTGGCCACCAAGCTCGGCTTGAACCACCCGATGGGGCCCTTCGAGCTCGCCGATCTCATCGGCCTCGACACCGTGCTCTACATCGGTGAGGTCCTCCACCGCGAGTTCGGCGACGACAAGTACCGGCCGCCCGCCACCTTGCGGAACTACGTCGCCGCCGGCTGGCTGGGTCGGAAGACCGGCCGCGGCTTCTACCACTACGACGAGCGCGGCAAGCCCATCCGCGCGGGGGGGGCCCAGTGAGCGACGTGATCCTGGTCGAGCACGCGAAGACCGACGCCGGCGCCGTGATCAGCACGGTGACGGTCAACCGGCCGGACAAGCTGAACGCGCTGAACCGCGCCGTCCTCGAGGGCATGGAGCAGGCCCTCGGCGAGGTCCGCGACGCGGGCGCGCGCTGCATGATCCTCACCGGCGCGGGCAAGGCCTTCGTGGCCGGCGCGGACATCGCTGCGATGCAGTCCATGAGCCCCGACGAGGCCCGGGGCTTCGCGGAGCTCGGACACCGGGTCGGGCACGCCATGGAGGCGCAGCCGTACCCGATCATCGCCGCCATCAATGGCTTCGCCCTCGGCGGTGGCTGCGAGCTGGCCATGGCCTGCGACTTCGCCTTCGCCTCGACCAAGGCCAAGCTCGGTCAGCCCGAGACCAAGCTCGGGGTGATCCCGGGCTTCGGCGGTACCCAGCGGCTCCTCCGCCGGGTCGGCGTCGCGATGGCCCGGGAGCTGGTCTACACCGGCAAGATGATCGACGCGGCCGAGGCCCTGCGCATCGGGCTCGTGAACTCGGTCCACGAGCCCGACGCGCTGATGGGCGCTGCCCGCGCC
Source organism: Myxococcales bacterium UBA1660 (assembly GCA_002320815.1). GTDB lineage: Bacteria > Myxococcota_A > Polyangia > Polyangiales > Houyiibacteriaceae > UBA1660. The sequence goes on along the minus strand of DCLA01000006.1, from coordinate 55,310 downwards.
TCGGCGGAGATGATCTGCGCCAACGGCCCCTGGTCCATCGAGCTCGCCAAGAAGGTGATCCTCAAGGGGCGGGACAAGGGTCTGAGCGACGCCAACCGGCTCGAGGCCATCGCCTTCGGCCGCTGCTTCGAGTCGCCCCAGCAGAAGGAGGGCATGCAAGCCTTCCTCGAGAAGCGCCCGGCGAAGTTCGACTGAGCCCGCGCTCCCGCGCCGCCATTCCGGTGGCGCCGTCGTTTCGGATCAGTCGGCGGGCTCCGGCGTGGCGCCCTGGGTCCACTGGACCCGGGTGCCCGCCGGGAGCGTCGCCGTCTCGGTGGTGAGCTCGGCGTTGGGCCAGCGCACGCGGACCTCGGCTTCGCAGGCGGTGCCCAGCCCGAAGTGGAGCGTCAGATCCGACTGGCTGCCGTAGTGGCCGTGGCCGCCGTCGACCTCGGCGACCTGGGTGCGGCCGTCCGGGGTGGTCACGGTCACCTGCGCGCCGATGGCGGCCCGGTTGGTGCCGGCGCCACCCTCGAGCCGCACCTGCAGCCAGTTGCGCGGGGGGCTCACGTTCTCGAAGGCACGGATCTGCGCGGTCTCGTAGCAGTCGTTGGGCGCGCCGGCGTCGCAGCGGGAGCGGCTGTGCCCGACGATGATGTCGAGGTCGCCGTCCCGGTCGAAGTCGGCGACGACCACGCCATGGGAGCGGTTGTGCTCGAAGAAGTCACCGGTGGCCACCTCGGTGAAGGCGAGCTCGCCGCTGGCGTCTTGGTGGTAGAGGAGCCCGCGGTTGCCGGGGTAGTCCGAGGCGCCGACGTAGACGTCCAGGCGGCCGTCGTTGTCGAAGTCGAAGAGCGTGTTGGTCATGTGGCCCTCGTCCCAGGCGGCCTCGCCGAGGTGGTCCGCTTCGAGCCCGAGGGCGGCGTCGCCGGGGCGGGTGAAGGTCGCGGTGCCGTCGTTCACCAAGAGCTCCGAGCCGTCGGCGCCCGAGCCCGCCCACCAGTGCCGGATCTCGCCGGTGAAGAGGTCCAGGTCACCGTCGCCGTCCACGTCGCCGGCGCTGGTCTGGCCGCTGTTGCCGCCCAGCCGGAAGGGGTGCCGGTCCTGGTCGTGGCTCCAGTTGTCCACGCTGCAGACGATGGCCGGCGCGGGGACATCGGCGCAGCCCTCGGCGTCGGGGTTGCCCTGGCAGAAGCACTGGGCGAACTGGTTGTCCTGCCAGGTCTCGTCGCCGTCGAAGGCGTAGCCGCTCTCGACGGAGCGGTTCTCGAAGGTGACCGTGCCGTCGGCGGCCCGGACGCCCTGCCAGAGGTGGTTCGGCGCGCGCCCGTAGCTGGGCGCGAGGAGCTCGGGGAGGCCGTCGCCGTTCAGGTCCCGGGCGAGGGCGCCCCAGGCGCGCGAGTGTGCGCGCCCGGCGTCGAGGTCGGCCAGGCTCTCCCAGTCCTCGGTGGTCAGACCCGCCGCGTCGGTCGCGTCCACGAAGCCCGCCGCGCCGTCGCCCCGGTAGAGCCGGTCCTGGAGCACCACCAGGCGGGAGGTGATGAAGCTGTTCTCCGTCGCCCAGAGGTCCAGGTTCCCGTCGAGGTCGTAGTCCACGAAGCTCTGCCCGGCGGGTACGCTGATGAAGTCGGGGCTGCGCACCGCGCTCGGCGGCGCGAGGGTGAACACGCCGGCTCCGTCGTTCAGGTAGAGCTCGCTCTTCTCGTCGAGGGTGATGGTGCGGTCGCTGGTGTCCAGGGCCAGGAAGGCGTCGAGGTCCCCGTCGTTGTCCACGTCGCCGAAGGCGGCGCCGCTCACCGGCCGGCCCAGCCCGGCGCCGAGGTCGGTGCGCGGCACCAGGATGCCCGAGGCGATGGTCACGTCGGTGAAGCCGTCCCCGGCCTGGTTCCGGAGCAGCCACGCCCGCCGCGCGCCCTCGCCGGTCTCCAGGGCGTCGACGTTGGCCGAGTTCCGCCGGACGAAGAGGTCCGCCCACCCGTCACCGTCGATGTCGGTGACATTGAGCCGGGTGCCCTCGATCCCGCTCAGGCCCCACTCGGCGGTGACCTCGCGGAAGACCGGGGTCCCGGCGGTCCAGGGGGTCGCGGCGGGGTCGCAGACCGGGTCCGGCAGCGGGGTCACGCAGGCGTCGCCTCCGCAGACGTTGCCCTCGCCGCAGACCGGGCCCGTCTCGCCGCCGCAGTGGCAGAGCCCGTCGGTGGCGCCGCAGGTGCTCCCGGTGACGACCGCGCACGGGTCGCCGGCGCAGGGGTCGACGGCGGCGTCGTCGCACGCACCGAGCAGGAGGAAGCAGGCAGGCAGGAGACGGAGCAGGCGCATCCGGGTGCGAGTAGCACCCACATGCGTCGCCCGTCGTGAGGTCACGCAGCCGCGCGGCGGGGATCCCCCGAACCCGGGCAATTCCTACGAGAGCGGCATCGAACAGCGTGCGAGGGCTGCCGCTGCGAGTCGACTGGTGTAGGGATCGGGGATGCGGACCCGCCTGCTCCCGCCGCTCCTGGCTGCCCTCACCCTGGGCCTCGCTCCCTTCGCGCCGGAGCCCCACGTGGTCGGCAAGCTCCGGTGGGTCGCCGGGGGAGCCGTGGGGATGGCCCCGATGGACTGGTTCGACCTGCTCCTCCACGGCGCGCCCTGGGTCTGGCTGGCCTTCGCCCTCGGGCTGGAGATCTTCCGGCGCGGCGAGCCCGCGACCCGCCCCGGCTGGCGCGGGTGGGCCTTGGGGGCGGCGCTACTCCTGGCCGCCCTCTGCGTCAGCGTCGCCATCCTCCGTTGAGGCGGCTGGC
>DCLA01000006.1:18269-52232 GCA_002320815.1 Myxococcales bacterium UBA1660 | reverse complement strand
GGCGCCCAGCCGCAGTTCGCGGCGAAGGAGCGCGGCATCCGGTAGCTGTCCTCGAGGTTCAGCTCCAGCGTCTCCATGGCCTCCCGGGCGCGCAGCTCGAGGGCCTGCTCGAAGAGCTCGCGGGCTTCCTCGCACTCGCTGGCTGCGGCCAGCACCTCGGCCCGGAGCTCGAGGGTCGCCGCCTCCAGCTTGCCTCCCGGCGCCATCTCGGCCGCCACCGCGGTCAAAGCCTGAGCGCGCTCGGCGTCGCCCGCGCGGAGGGTCTGGTGGGCCAGGGCGAGCCACGCGCGGGGGTCCCCCGGAGCCATCCGGTGCCGCCACGTGGCCTGGAGCTCACCGGCCTCCTCGGGCTCCGCGAACGCCAGGGCCCCCTCGATGCCCAACCACGCGAAGAGTGGCAGGAGACCCAGGCCCAGACCGAGCACCACCGGCGCCGGGCGAAGGCGCTCGGGCGGGTGTCCGGCGCGCCGTCGCCAGGGGAGGACCAGCGCCACGAGGGCCAGCACGACGGCGAAGACCCAACGAGGCGCCGCGCCGAAGAGGGTCGGCGGCAGGGCGTCGTGGGCGGCGATGAAGGCGAAGAGGGCCAGCCCGACGCTGGCGGCCAGGGCCGCGTGACGCCGGTCGCGACTCAGCCGGCTCAACGCGATCCGCGCGCCGACGCCGGCGGCGAGGACCACGCCCACCACCAACGCCGGCGGGCCCCAGAGGGTGACGAGCCCCAGCTCGCTCACGGCGCCTGGGGCGGCCAGAGCGGGCTGGTCGGCGCGCGCTGGGCGAAGCGCACGCGGACCGGAGCGTGGTCGCTGGCGCCGGTGCCTTCGCGCTCCGGGCGGTCGACGCTGGCACCGATCACCCGCTCCGCGAGCGGCGCGGTGCAGAAGACGTGGTCGATGCGCAGGCCCTCGTCACGCTGGAACGATCCGGCGCGGTAGTCCCACCAGCTCCACACGTGGCCCCGGGGATGGAAGGGGCGGAAGACGTCGACGAGGCCGAAGTCGGCGATGTCCGCCAGGGCGCCGCGGACGTCGTCGTTGGCCAGCACGCTGCCCTCGTAGACGTCGGGGTTGGCCACGTCGTCGGGGAAGGGCGCGACGTTGTAGTCACCGCAGAGGGCCAGGGGCGCGGCGGGATCGAAGCGCGCGTCGAGCATGGCGCGGAGGCGCTTCATCCAGCCCAGCTTGTAGGCGTACTTGTCGGAGCCCATGCGGCCCCCGTTGGGGAAGTACGCGGAGACGATGCGCACGCCGTCGATGCGCGCGCCGATGAGCCGGGACTGCTCGTCTTCGGGCTGCCCGTCGTCGAAGCCGCAGACGACGTCTTCGGGCTCGCTCCGGGAGAGGATGGCCACGCCGTTGTAGGCCTTCTGCCCGTAGTGGCTCACGTGGTAGCCGAGGGCCTCGCAGCGTGCGCGCGGGAAGGCCTCGTCCACCACCTTCGTCTCCTGCAGGCAGAGCACGTCGGGCTGGAAGTGGTCGAGCCAGTGCACGAGCCGGTCCTCGCGGGCGCGCACCGAGTTGATGTTCCAGGTGACCAAGTCCACGGCGAGGGTCTACCACGACCGCCCGGGGGCGCGAGCCGCGGTCTCAGTCGCCCGCGGGCAAGAGCGCTTCGGTGTTCACCAACTCGACGGTGAAGGCGCCGCCGAGGCCCGCTCCACCGGCGAGGGCCGGAGCCGACCACTCGACGCCGCAGGCGCCGTCGTCGAGGGTCTGTACGGTGGCGAGGTCACCCTCGTCGGGCGTCGCGCGGACGGCGCAGGTGCCCGGAGTGACCGCCTCGAGCTGGACGGCGCCGGCGGGGAGATCGGAGCAGAGCGCCTCGCCGAGCGCGGTGAGGGGGCGGTGCGTCACGCGGATCCGGTCCACGCCCACGACCGCCTCGCCGTCCAGGCGCGCGCCGGGCTCCATCGGACCCTCGAGGGAGTGGAACGAGAGCTCCAGGGCGTCGACGTCGGCGAGGTCGACGACTCGGAGCGTGAGCGCTTCGCCGGCGGGCCCGGCGACCGAGACTCCGCCCGCCGGCAGACGGAGGTTCTCGGGCCGGGGGTCGCCGGCGAGGACGACGTCGGCGCCGGTCGACGAGGTGACGGTCAGATCCACCATCGCGTCGGGGGCGGCGTTGATCGGCGCAAAGGGCTCGCCGGCGTCGTCCAGGGGCGCGAAGGTCGCCGGGCTCAGCGGGGCCCCCGCGAGGTAGAGGGGCTCGGGCCCGCAGGGTCCGTGGGTGCGCAGCTGGAGCCCGGTCACCGGAGTGGCGCGCTGGTGCACGGTGAGGACGAAGTCGGCGGCGCTCTCGAGGACGCCGCACGACGCTCGCGTGATCTCCCCGACGTCGCCTTCGATGCGACCGCGGACGACCACGTCGCTCGGCGCGGCGGGCGCCGTGAGCCGGACCCGTCCGCCTCCCAGCGCCGTGGCACCAGGCCCCGTGACCTCGTCGACGGTGAGGGTGACGCTTTCATCGGAGGCGCCGCAGCGACCGCGCACGATCTGGATGAGATCGACCACGACGCTCTCGGGGTAGCGGTCGCCGGTCGCGAACGTGACGTCCCGCTCGGAGCGGACCCGCGGGCGACCGGCGTCGTCCTCGACCGCAGTCACGTAGAGGGTCCAGTCGCGGGCGCTCTCGGGCTCGAGGGGCAAGACGATCGACGGGGCCGTTACCTCGTCGGCTTCGTGCTGGTCCGCGCAGGCCACGCCGACCACGGTCAGCACGGCGACGAGAGTGATCCGCCCCATGGCCCGAGCCTACCACCATCGGAGGACAGAGTCCCGAGGGCGGCCCTCTTCGCGGTTCGGGCGTCGTCCGAACAAGGGCTCTGACACCACCCCAAAGGGTCGGTAGAGTGCGCGCCATGCCGAAGAACGTGGTGTCCACCGACGGGGCCCCGGCCGCCGTCGCCAGCTACTCCCAGGCCGCCGTGGCCGGGGGGTGGGTCTTTTGCTCGGGACAGATCGGGCTCGATCCCGCGACCGGCGTGCTGGTCGAAGGCGGGGCGGTCCCCGAAGCCGAGCGGGTGATGTCGAACCTCGAGGCGGTGCTCACCGCGGCCGGCGCGACCTTCGCCGACGTGGTGAAGTGCACCATCTTCCTGGCCGACATGGCCGACTTCCAAGCGGTCAACGAGGTCTATGCCCAGCGCTTCGAGGGCATGGAGCCTCCGGCGCGCGCCTGCGTCGCCGTGCGCACCCTCCCCAAGAACGTCCAGGTGGAGATCGAATGCATCGCGTACATCGGAAGCTGAGCGTCCTCCCTCTCCTCGGGGGTCTGCTCCTCGGCGCCCTCGGGTGCACCGAGGCGAGCGGCGCCGAGGACGAGGACGCGAGCACGGAGCGGCCGGACGGGTCGACCGTGGACGGCGGCCGGTTCGACATGGACCCCTACGCCACCGTGTGCGACCTCGGGGACTGCTTCGCGCCGCGCTGCCGCACCCTGGACTACTACGACGGGGAGGCGGAGGAGGGGCTGGTCATCGGTGAGTACGACGACGGCTTCACCCCATGGACCCCGGGCGGCGACGCGACCTACGAGTTCGGCTTCCAGGGCGGCGTGATGGTGCGCCCCATCGTGCAGGTCCCCGCCGAGGCGGTGGGCGACGAGCGCTGCGCGGTGATCACCGTGCGGCACCGGCCCGACCCCGCGTACCCCGACGACGCCGGCGAGCTCGATTTCTTCGAGGAGAACGTCTTCACCGAGGTCCTCCGGCCGGGGACCGACGTGTTTTCGTCGCCCGCGCTCTATGACCAGATGGGCTGGGGATCCCCGGACGGGGTCCGGATGATCGTCCAGGCCGAGGTCCGCGGCGTGGACTACGCGTATCGCACCGGGGAGCTCCCGGTCCGGGTGGTCGACGCCGACGGCTGGGACGAGTGCGACGTCGTGCCCACCGCAGAGATGTTCGGGTGCACCACCCACGTCTTCGAGAACGGGACCCTGCACGTGGACGCGGTCGGCGACACGACCGGTCTCGCCTGCGACGACCCGGTGGACGTGACGGTGACCTACGAGCCGGCCGACGTGAGCGTGCCCGAAGGGTGCGTGGAGCTCACCCGCACGCTCCAGGTCGAGCGCGGCTGCGTCGAGGCCCAGGAAGTCGTGGCGGGGTCCGATCGGGAGGGCCGCTGGATGTCCGAGGAGGTGCCCGACACCTGCGGCAACGAGCTCGGCCTGGTCCTGACGGGCTGCGACTGCGAGTGATCCGGCGAGCGGGGTAGGGCCTCCGGCGGCGGCTTCAGAAGCCGATGGCGCCGAAGGTCTCTTCCCGGTCCGGGCCCACGCTGACGATGCCGATGGGGCAGCCGGCGAGCTCCTCGATGCGGTCGAGGTAGGCCTGGGCGGCCTGCGGGAGCGCGTCCCGGCGGCGGCACCCGGAGATGTCGTCGTGCCAGCCGGGCAGGGTCTCGTAGACCGGCTCCACCGACTCCCAGCCGTCGAAGGGCGGCTCGTCGAAGGTCTCGTCGCCCAGGCGGTAGCCCGTGCAGAGCTTCAGCTCGCCCATGCCGGTGAGCACGTCGAGCTTGGTGAGCGCGATGGAGGTCAGGCCGTTGACCCGGGCGGCCATGCGCAGCGCGGGCAGGTCCAGCCAACCACAGCGGCGCGGGCGACCGGTGGTCGCGCCGAACTCGGCGCCGGCCTGGCGGAGCTTCTCGCCCATCTCGCCCTCGAGCTCGGTGGGGAAGGGGCCGCCACCGACGCGGGTGGTGTAGGCCTTGGTGATGCCCACCACCGAGTCGATGCGCGTGGGGCCGACGCCCGCGCCGGTGCAGGCGCCGCCGGCGATGGCGCTGGAGCTGGTCACGAAGGGGTAGGTGCCATGGTCGATGTCGAGCATCGTCCCCTGGGCGCCCTCGAGGAGGACCTTGCGACCGTCGGCCAAGGCCTGGGCGGTCTCCCGGGCGGCGTCGCAGGCGATGGGCTCGAGGCGCTTCGCCCAGCTCGCGGCCTCTTCCAGGATCGCGTCGACCGCGGGGAGCTCGCCACCGAGGGCGCGCGCGGTGGGCTCCCAGGTGGCCAGGTTGGCCTCGAGCTTCTCGCGGAGCCCGGGGCGCCAGAGGTCGCCCACGCGGATGCCCCGGCGGCCGATTTTGTCCTCGTAGGCCGGGCCGATGCCCCGCTTGGTGGTGCCGATCTTCCCGTCGCCGGCGGCCGCCTCGCGGAGGCCGTCCAGGAGCTTGTGGTGCGGCAACACGAGGTGCGCGCGCTCGGCGATGCCCAGGCGACCGGCGGTGCTCACGCCGCGGGCCTCGAGCTCGTCGATCTCCGCGATCACCGTCGCGGCGTCGATGACGGTGCCCTGACCGATGAGGCAGCGCTTGCCGTCGTGGAGGATGCCGCTGGGGATCAGGTGCAGGACGATCTTCTCGCCCTTCACCACCAGCGTGTGGCCGGCGTTCGCGCCGCCCGCGTAGCGCACGACGAGCTCGGCGTGGGGCGAGAGGAGATCGACGATCTTGCCCTTGCCCTCGTCACCCCACTGCGCACCGACAACCACCAACGCGGTCATGCTCGTTCTCCTCGTACGAACGCCAAGGCGTCCTCGTTCACCGCGCCCGTGTGGGCGCTTCCGTCGAGCCGCGTCCAGCGACCCTTCGCCACGGCCCCGTCGTAGCCCCAGGCCCGAGCGAAGTCGAGCGCGGCCGTGAGGGGTCCATCGACCTCGGCGACTTGCACGCCCTGGGCCCGGAGCGCGGTCGCCGTGGAGGCATCCGACGAGACCACCCAGCGGGGCGGTCGAGAGACCGCGGCGGCGTGGCCGGCGCGGGAGCGGGCCCACTGGAGGTGCCCCACGTCCAGCGCGAACCCGGTCGCCGGGGCCGGGTGCCCGTAGCGCCCGAGGAGGTCGTCATAGCGGCCGCCGCCGCCGAGGGGCTCGCCGGGGCCGTCGGCGAGGATGTTGAAGCTCACGCCGGTGTAATAGCCGTGGCCACGGAGCTCGCCGAGGTCGACCGCCAGATGGTCGCCGAGGCCCGCGTCGCCGAGCGCGTCGACGACCCGCTCCAGATCGGCCAGCGCCGCCCGGGAGCTCTCGTCGCGGAGCTGCCGCTTGGCGAGCTTCAGGGTGTTCAGACCGCCGTAGAGCTCGGTCAGGCGCAGGAGTCGCCGGCGAACGGCCTGGGGGACGCGGCCCTCGCTCAGCACGGCCTCGAGCAGCGCGGTGTCCTTGCGCGCGAGCGCCTCGCTGGCCCGGCCGCGGAGGGGCGCGGGCACCTGCTCGAGGGCACCCTGACCGAGCTTCACCTGGCTCAGCTCGAGCACGAACTCCTCGAGGCCCGCCGCCTGGACTGCGGCGGCGGCGAGGGTGATGACCTCGCGGTCGGCGGCGACCCCGGCGACGCCGATGAGCTCGATCCCCGCCTGGGTGGCTTGCCGGCCGAGCCTGGCGCGGCCCTTCCGCTGCCGGAGCACGGTGCCCGCATAGGCCAGACGCCAGGGCGCCGGGAGGTGCGCCAGCCGGGTGGCCACGATGCGCGCGATCTGCGGCGTCATGTCCGGGCGCAGGAGCGCCAGCTCCCCGGTGCCGGGCTCGAAGAAGCGCAGCTGCTCGGCGCGGTCGATGCTGCTCATGCCGCGCTCGAGCACCTCGGCGTACTCGAAGGCCGGCGTGGTCACCTGCCGGTAGCCGTGACCGCCGAAGGTCGCCAGGAGCCCTCCGGTGAGGGCTCCCAGGGCCTCGGTGGCCTCGGGCAAGACGTCGCGCATCCCGCGCGGCGGCGCGAGCGGAGGACCAGCGGGGAGGGTGGTCACGATGGCGTCAGACGGTCACGAGGCGGACGGACTGGACGTGGTCCAGCTTGGTCACCTCGTCGAGCACCGTGGGCGGGACCGCGTCGGCGACGTTCCAGAGCATGAGCGCGCGGCCGGTCTCCTCGTCGAGGCCCACCTGGAGCCGCGAGACGTTCACGCCGGCCTTGCCCAGCACCGAGCCCACGGCGCCGATGACGCCCGGCTTGTCGTCGTTGTGGATGACCAGGGCGTGGCCCTTGAGGACGGCGTCCATCGGATACCCCTCGAGGCCCACGAGCCGCAGCTCACCGCTCCGGGAGCGGCGCCCGGTGGCGGTATGGATGCCCTCGGCGTCGTTCACGGTGATGCGCAGGTTCGGGCGCTCGTCGTCGGGCGCGCGGACCTCGACCAGCTCGATGGAGCGGTCCTTGGCCTCGTAGAGCGCGCTGAGCGGGTTCACCGACTCGCCGGTCTGCTTCTCGAGGAAGGCCGCCAGGACTTCCCGAGCCAGCGGGGAGACCAGGTCGGCGATGGCGCCGCTGGCGGTGACGCGCACCTCCCGGGGCTTGTCCGCGAGCTGCCCGAGGAGGGCCCCGAGACGCTGCGCGACCTCGATCACCGGGCCGACGCGCTCGGCGGCGTCGTCGCCCAGGGCGGGCACGTTCACCCCGTTGGTGACCTTGCCGTGCTTCAGGTACTCGACCATCTGCTCGCAGATCTCGACGCCCACGCGCTCCTGCGCCTCGTGGGTCGACGCGCCGAGGTGCGGCGTGAGGACCACGTTGTCGAGGGCGAAGAGCGGATGGTCCGCGGCCGGCGGCTCGGTCTCGAAGACGTCGAGGGCGGCGCCCGCGAGCTTGCCGTCCTTCAGGGCGGCGGCGAGGGCCTGCTCGTCGACGATGCCGCCGCGGGCCGCGTTCACCAGGAGCGCGGTGGGCTTCATCTTGCCGAAGGCGGCCGCGTCGAAGAGGTGCTTGGTCCCCGACACCAACGGCGCGTGGATGGACACGAAGTCCGCGCGGCCGAGGAGCTCGTCGAAGGTGACCAGCTCGACGTCGAGGTTCTCCGCCTCGTCCTTGGAGAGGACCGGATCGGTGGCGATGACCCTCATGTGCAGGCCGCGGGCGCGGTCGGCGACGATCTTGCCGATGTTGCCGAGCCCCACGAGACCCAGGGTCTTGCCCCACTTCTCGCGGCCCATGAACTTCTTCTTCTCCCACTTGCCCGCCTTCATCGAGGCGGTGGCGTCGGGGATCTGCCGGCAGAGGGCGTCGAGGAGCGAGAGCGCGTGCTCGGCGGTGGTGACCGCGTTCCCGAAGGGCGTGTTCATCACCACCACGCCCTTCTTGCTGGCCGCGGCGAGGTCGACGTTGTCCACGCCGATGCCCGCGCGGCCGATGGCCTTCAGCTCCTCGGCGGCGTCGAGGACCTTCGCCGTGACCTTGGTGCCGCTGCGGATCACCAGGCCGTGGAACTCGCCGATGATGGCGCAGAGCTCGTCTTCGGAGAGGCCGGTCTTCACCGTCACCTCCACGCCTTCCGCCTTGTGGAGGACTTCCAGACCGCTGTCTGCGAGCTTGTCCGAGACCAGGACCTTGTACGTCATCGTGGGCGCTCCCTTCGCTTCCGCGTTCGCGTGTATGTCGTTTGGACGCGGTGCGTCAAGGCTGCTCCGCCCGCCAGCGGACGAGCCGGAGGTGCAACCCGAGGAGCACGGCGCGGTACCCGCGGTGCATGTCCGTCGGGGTCCCGAGCCGCTCGACCAGCTCCAGGAGCGGGCGCGGCTCGGCGACCGCCGCCAGGAGCTCCTCGAGCTGGAGCGGGAGCTCGCCCTCGCGAGCGAAGCGGGGGATCTGCGGCGGGAGCTCGAGGGCGTCGAGCATGTGGGTCCGGAAGCGCTCCTCCTCGAGACCCTCGGCGAGACGCCGGCCGAGACCGGCGTCGAGGAGCTCCCAGACGTCGATACCCAGCGGGAAGCGGCTGGGGGGCGGCGGGACCCCGCGATAGAAGGTCGCCTCGCCGCTGGTCCAGGCGAAGAGGTCGAGGATCTTCTCCCGGACCTGCGCTGCGATGTGCTGGAAGAGCTCGACCGGCTCGACGTAGCCGAGGCCCACCAAGGTGTCCCCGAGGCGCCCCTCGAAGCGGGGCATGACCGCTAGCGCGGTGTCGAGCTGACCGCGACTGATGACGGCGCGGGCGACGAGGAACTCGCCGAGCATCTCGCCGGCGATGTTCGACCCCACGAAGGCGGGGGCGCCGCGGTCGACATAGACCTCCTTGCGCGACCCCCCTTGCTCGCAGAGCCACAGGCCGGTCTCCCGGGCCACGGCCGATTCGGCGAGGCCCCGCACGAACCCGGCGCCCGCGAAGTTCCGCCGGACGTCGGGCTCCTTGGCCAGCCGGGCGTCCATGGTGACCGGGGTCATCGAGGACATGGGGAGGTGGCGCTGGAGCTGCGGGTGACTGCGGACCGGCGCGGGCTCGCCGCCGTCGATGGACACCAGGTCGTCGGGTCCGATGTGGCCGGTGGTGAGGGCCTGGGCGAGCTCCGCGAAGCGATAGACCGCCCGGACGCGGCCGTCGGCCGTCTCGACGGCGTAGGTCTGATCGGAGAGCTCGGCGGTGGGGGCGGCCGAGGGCCGCGCGCCGAGATCCACGTCGATGGAGATGAAGACATCGGTGGACGGCGTGGGCGGCGCGTCGTCGGCCCAGTGGGAGATCTCCGGGGTCCGCTGCATGCCCTCGTCGTCGTCCTGGGCTCCGGACGCGAGACGGACCAGCTCGGCGATCTCGCGGCGGATGGCGCTCTCCGGGCTGCGGAGGTGCGGCTCCAGCGAGGCGGCGAAGGCGGCCGCGCTGGGGACCCGCTCGTCGGGGTCCCGGGCCAGCGCCGCGCGGACGGCGGCCTTCAGATCCGGGTCGATGGCCAGCCGATCGAAGGGCGCGATGTTGGCGTCGCGGATCGCGAGCAGGATGGCCAGCTCCGAGCCCCCGGCGAAGAGCTCGCGGCCGATGAGGAGCTCGGCCGCGACCACGCCTGCGGCGAAGAGGTCGGCGCGCTGGTCCACCGGGCGCCCGCGGACCTGCTCGGGCGAGAGGTAACCCAGCTTGCCCTTGGCGCGGTTGGAGTGTTGGGCGCGCTCCTCGGCGAGCAGCGCGCGGGCGATCCCGAAGTCGCTCAGCTTCACGTCGCCGTGGATGGAGAGCAGGACGTTCGAGGGCGAGACGTCGCGGTGCACGATCGCCAAGGGAGCCCCCCCGCGGTCGACGGTCTGGTGCACGGCCTCCAGACCCTGGAGCAGGTCCCGCATGATCAGGATCGCCGGCTCCACTCCGAGCGCGCGCCCCTCCCGGCGAAGCCAGCGCATCAGACGCCAGAGGTCGCAGCCGGGGATGTACTCGAGGATCAGGTAGGGGGTCTCGCCGACCTCGCCGGACCCGAGGAGCTCCACGACGTTCGGGTGCCGGACCTCGCCGCCGATGCGGGCTTCGGCGGCGAACATCTCCATCCCGCCGGCTTCGGCGGCGATGTGGGGGAGCATCCGCTTGAGCACGACCGTCCGTGCGCTGCCCGCGGAGGGCGGGGCCAGGGCCCGATAGACCTCGGCCATGCCGCCGACGGCGATGCGCCCCAGCAACGTGTAGGGGCCGAACTCACCCAGCTTCCCTCCGTCCACGCCGCGAGCATAGGGGCGTCGGCTTCCGCTGTCGCGGTTCGCGTGCGGCGGCGCGCGATCGGTGGGGCTCGTGGTACACCGCGGGCCATGGCCGACCCCAGCTCCCGCAAGGGCGAGCGCTACGCGCAGCCCGAGCTCCTCGATTGGCTCGACGCGCTCCACACGCCCCACGACGTCGCGCTCCAGGCGGCCTACGAGGCCAACGAGCACCACGGGATCCCCGCGATCCACGTGGGCGCCGCCGAGGGCAAGCTGCTCGGGCTCCTGCTGCAGCTGAACGGCGCAAAGCGGGTCGTCGAGGTCGGCACCCTGGCGGGCTACTCGGCGATCTGGATGGCCCGGGCGCTGCCGGCGGATGGCCGCCTGTGGACCCTGGAGCGGGACCCGAAGCACGCCGAGGTGGCGTGCGCCAACCTGGCCGCCGCGGGGGTGGCCGACCGGGTGGAGGTCGTCGTCGGGGACGGGATGGAGTCGCTCCGTTCGATCGCGGACCATGCGCCCTTCTGCGCCGTCTTCGTCGACGCGGACAAGGAGCGCTACGACCAGTACGGCCGCTGGGCGCTCGAGCACCTGCGGCCCGGCGGGCTGCTCTTGGGAGACAACGCCTACGCCTTCGGGAAGCTCCTCGCCGACGACGAGCGCGGCCGGGCGATGCGCGCCTTCCACGAAGAGGCGGCCGCAGCGCTCGACACCGTCTGCGCGCCGACCCCCGACGGGCTCCTCATCGGTCGCAAGCGCTGAGCGCGATCAGCGGGCGGCGCGACGGACCACCGGGGAGGTCAGCGCGCCCACGCCCTCGACCGTCACGGTGACCGAGTCGCCGTCGGTCAGGGGGCCGACGCCTTCCGGAGTCCCCGTGGCGACGAGGTCGCCGGGCAGGAGCATCATCACCGTGCTGAGGAAGGCGACGATGGTGGGCACGTCGAAGATCATCTGGCGAGTGCGGCCCCGCTGGCGCTCCTGCCCGCTCACCACGCAGCGGACCTCGAGGTCCCGCGGATCGAGGCCCGTGGTGATCCAGGGGCCCACCGGGCAGAAGGTGTCGAAGCCCTTCGCGCGGGTGAACTTGTTCTCCGCGCGCTGGATGTCCCGCGCGGTGACGTCGTTGACGCAGGTGAAGCCGAAGATGGCCGCGGCCGCTTCGTCGGGGGTGGCGTCCCGGGGGACGGCGGCGCCGAGCACGACGCCCAGCTCGGCCTCGTGCTCCACCCGTTCGCTCGCGGGGGGCAGCTCGATGGGCTGCCCGGGCCCGATGATCGCGCTCGGGGGCTTGAGGAAGATCAGCGGAGTGGTGGGGACCTCGTTGCCCAGCTCCGCCGCGTGGGCGGCGTAGTTCCGACCGATGCAGAGCACCTTGCTGGGCGCGACCGGCGCCACGAGCGCCGCGCTCGGGACGTGGACCTCGGTGGGCTCCCCGCCCTCCCACGGAGCGCCCGTGCAGATCGCCCAGTCCTCGGCGACGGCGCGGACCCAGTGGGGCCGTCCGTCGTGCATCGCCCGGCCATGTCGCTCGCTCATGGGGAGACGATAGTCGATCGCGGCGCGCGCGCGTTGTAGAGAGGCCCGTGGCCGAGGAGACGAAGGAACAGGAGGCGTGGTGGCGCCGGTATCGCGACGACCTGGTGATCGCCGCCGTGACGGCGCTGGTGTTCGGCCGCGGGCTCTTCCATGGGCTCGTCGAGAGCTGGGACGACCAGCGCTTCCTCGTGGACTTCGAGCCGGTGCGGTCCATCTCGTGGGACCACTTCGTCACCCTCGTGAGCGGGCCCCACTTCGAGGCCTACCAGCCGCTCCATCTCCTCTCGTACTGGATCGACGTACCGCTCTTCGGGCCCTCGGGGCCGGCGATCCACACGGTGAGTCTGGTCCTCTGGATCGGCGCGGCCATGCTCTGGCGGCGGGTCTTCCGCCGGCTGGGGCTCGGCCCTCGGGCCGCACTGCTCGCGGCGCTGCTCTACGCCGTTCATCCGGTGCAGGTGGAGGTCGTCCAGTGGGCCACCGGGCGCAAGGACGTGGTGGCCTCGCTCTTCGCTGCGGCGGCGACCCTGAGCCACCTGCGCAGCGAGCGGTGGAACGACCGCTTCGCCGTGGGCGCGCTGGTCGGCTTCCTGGCGGCGGTGCTCACCAAGTCGATCGTGCTGCCGCTCCCGCTGATCTGGCTCGCCATGGACCTGGTGCTCGAGCGCCGCGCGCCCCGGGCCGCCCTCCTGCGCCAGGGGCCGGCGTTCGTCGTGGCGGGGGTGCTGGCGTGGGTCGTCTTCGGGTTGTGGCGCGACGCCGAGCTCGTGCGGGAGCCGCTGGCGGGGATGGGGCGGGCGACCCTGGTCGCGGCGTCCTACGGGCATCACCTGGGCAAGGCGCTGGTGCCCTGGGACCTCTCGCCGATGTACCCGCTCCACCGGAGCGCGCCGTCGTTGGCCTGGTGGCTCGTCCCCGTGGCGCTCGCGGCCGCGATCGGCGCGACGAAGCGCTGGCCCCGGGTGCGGCTGGGCCTGGTCGTCTTCGTCCTCTGGCTCGCGCCGGTGAGCAACGTGGTCCCCCTCTACTTCGAGGCCCACGACCGCTACGTCTCTTTTCCGTTGCTCGGGCTGGCGCTGGTCGCCGGCGCCTGGATCGACGGGGTCCGGCCGCGGCGGCAGATGCTCTTGGCGCTCGCCGTCGTGCTCTACGGCGGCGTGACCGTGGCGCAGCTCCAGCACTGGCGGAGCGACGAGCGGCTCTGGGTCCGGGCGACCCGGGTGCAGCCGGAGAGCTTCTACGCCTGGTTGAAGCTGGGGGAGGTCCGCCGGGACGCGGGCGACTTCGAGGGCGCGCTGCGCGCCTACGAGCGGGCCATCGAGCAACGGCCCGAGCTGGCCGTGGGCCTCGGGGGGCTCTTCCACACGCTGGTCCTCGCCGACGAGGCGGAGCTCCGACTGACGCCCTCGCGAGCCGACGCCTACGCGGCGAACCTCCTGGCCGTGGAGTCGGACTCGGTGGGGCTCCGGCGCCTGGCGGGTACGATGGTCCAGGCCGGATACCGACGGGCCGCGCTCTTCCCGCTCGGGCGAGCGCTGGACCTGGCGCCCATCGGTGACTTGCGCCTGGGGCAGGCGACCGTGGTGCAGCTCGACAACGGGAACCTCTGGCTCGCCGAGTTCTACGCGAGCCGCATGAGCCAGGTCCCGCCGCCCCTGCAGGCCCGCTTCCTCGCCGCGGAGGCCGCCGAGGCCCGGGGCGCGGCGGACGCGGAGCCCGGTGCCGCGCCTCCGGCGGCGGACGACGCCGAGGACGTTCCGGAGGAACCGTCGGCGGAGGTCGATGCGCCCGAGCCCGCGCCCGAGCCCGATGCGCCCGGCGACCAGTAGCGGCTCAGCGCGGCTCGAAGGAGAGGGTGCCGTCCTCGTCGTAGAAGAGGATGGCGCCCGCGGCGGTACGACCGTAGTCGACCGAGACCTGGAGGAAGCGGCGCTCGGGCGGAGTGAAGGTCACCGCCACCGGGCCCTCGTCCGCGCCGAAGAGCAGGGTGGCGCCGTGCAGGAGGCGGCCGTCCGCCTGCCGGAAGAGCGCGATCACGGCGGCGCGCTCCTCGACCTTGCCGCTGTAGACGAGGATCTCTTCGCCATCGACCGGCGTCCAGCGGAGCACCGGGCCCGCCAGCTCCCAGCCGTTGAGGACCGCCGGGTCGCCCACGGCGCGCATCATGGAGTCGTCGCTGGCGGGGACGAACGCGTCGGCCATCGCGGCGGTCTCGGGGACGCCCCGGAGCTGCTCGCGGACGGCGTCGACCCCGACGTCGTCCAAGCGCTGGACCCGCGGGGTGAAGCGCTCCTCCGGGTAGCCCACGTCGGGCACCGGACCCTGGCAGCAGCGGAAGGTCAGGTGACGACTCTGGGTGC
Source organism: Myxococcales bacterium UBA1660 (assembly GCA_002320815.1). Taxonomy (GTDB): domain Bacteria; phylum Myxococcota_A; class Polyangia; order Polyangiales; family Houyiibacteriaceae; genus UBA1660. Next base: position 37,951 of record DCLA01000006.1, on the reverse strand, counting down.
TGGACGCCGTGGCGCGGCGGGCCGCGCAGCGATGGAAGGGAGCCTCCTGGTCGGGCGACGCGCCCCGGAAGACGGCGGCGTTCGCGGTGCCCGAAGCGAGTCCGCGAACGTCGGGGCTCGCGGTCCACTCGCCGTGGCTCGCGCCCATCGCCCGCACGCCGAAGGGCGACATGGCGTCCGGGTCTTCGGGGTCGAAGGTGGACCCGGCGGGGAACGCGCGGTCCTCGTCGCCCTTGCAGGCGCGCTCCCACTCGAGCTCGGTGCAGAGCCGCTTGCCCTCGGCCTCACAGAGCTGAGTGGCCTGGCGCCGGTCCACGTTGGTCATGGGCGGGCGGTCGGGATCGTTGGGGTAGGGCCGTCGGTCGATGCTGAACGCGGGGAGCTCGACGGCCACCAGGTCGGCCTCGGCGGTCGCGTTGCGACCCACCGAGCCGGAGCGGCTGCCCACGAGTACGGTGCCGGCGGGGATGGTGACCACCGGGCTGCCGTCGTCCAGCGGGGGGGCCTCCGGGGCTTCGTCGATGGGCTCACGCGGGGCGGGCGCCGGGGTCGCGATCGGGGCCTCGGGGGCCGGGGCCGAGGCCGGGCCCGCGTCGGGGACGGAGGCCGGAGCCTCGTCGCCGCAGCCGAGGGCGAGCAGGAGCAGGAAGGTGGACGCACGACGCATGGGCTCGACGCTATGCGGGCGGCGATCGGGGTCAAGAAAGCGGTGGGCCCGAAGCGGGCGGAGCCGGGTATCCGTCGCCGGTCGCGAAGTCGAGCTTGCCCGGGGCCATGCCCGAGAGCATGGTGCGCGCCGTCGGAGCGGTTCGGAGGGTCGCCGGTGAACGGTGGCCCGAGCGTTCGCGCTCGGTGTTCATCGATCACGGGAGGAAAGTCCGAGCTCCGCAGGGCAGGGTGCCAGGTAACGCCTGGTGGGGGCGACCCCGAGGAAAGTGCCACAGAGAGTAGACCACTTCGCCGCCTTCGGGCCGCGGAGCAAGGGTGAAAGGGTGCGGTAAGAGCGCACCGGGCCCCCGGCAACGGGGGTCGCATGGTAAACCCCACCCGGAGCAAGATCGAATAGGGAAGCGTTCGAGGGCGGCCCGCCCGAGCTTCCGGGTTGTATCGCTCGAGGCCTCTGGCGACGGGGGCCCTAGACGAATGATCCTCACCGCGACTCCGGCGACGGACCGCGGAACAGAACTCGGCTTATGAGCCCTCCGACCAGGGGCGCTCCGGTTCTCCGGAGCGCCCTCTGCTAATTCGGCGTGGTCCCTCGAGCGCCCGCCGGGACGGGCGCACGCCGGGAGAGTTGACACCCTTCGGCCCCCGCGGGCCTCATGCCGCCGTGCGCCTCGCCCTCCGCGACCGCCCCCTGCCGAGGGGCGTGCTGCTCCTCGCTCTCGGGGCGGCCTTCGGCGTGAGCGAGGCCCAGGCCCAGACGTGGACCAGCGACGCGCCCACCGCGCGGGACGAGCCGGCCGAGCGCAGCTTCTGGCAGCTCGACTCGGATGCGTCGTTCACCGCCTACGCCATCGCGTCCACCCTCTCGCCGGTGGTCTTCGAGCGGCGGCGCTTCGTGGAGACCCTCGGTCTCCGCCACGTCTTGCTCCTGGGCGACGACCCGCGGGAGGCGCGCTACCGCATCGAGACCTCGGTGGCGCTCCGGGTCGACCAGGACTTCGGCCAGGACTGCCTCCGGAACCGGGACGTCTGCTACGACCCGGTGGTCCCCTCGGACGACCTGGTCTACCAGCCCCTCGCGCGGCGGACGCGCCTGGACGTGCCCACCTTCCACGTGGAGCTCCAGGGCCCGCGCGGGCTGCGGGTGCGGGCGGGCCGCCAGGTCGCCATGGACGCCGCGGGCATGTTCCGCTTCGACGGGGCGCGGGCGGCGGTGGCTCCCTTCGAGTGGCTCGCCGTCTCCGCCCAGGGCGGGCGCCAGGTGCGGCCGGGCTCGTTCGCCGGGAGCCCCGGGCTCGGGGTCCAGGGCTCCATCCATCTGGTGCTGCCGGAGTCCCTCGCGCCGAGCGACTACGCCTACGTCGCGGAGCCGCCGCGCACCTTCGTCTACGGCGGCGCCGCCGAGCTGGGAGTGGAGCGCGTGGTCCGCCTGCGTGGTTTCGCGCGGGAGCTGCGCGACGACGACGGACTGGTCCTCTCCTACGCCGGCGTGGGCGCCACGAGCCGTCCGCACCGGGCCCTGCTGCTGCGCGGCGACCTGGTGTGGGAGCTGGGCGACCGGGAGCTCGTCGAGGCCTACGGCGAGGCGTCGGTTCACCTGGCCGACACCACGACCCGGGTGCGCGTCCGGCATCACGTCCCCCGCTTCGACCACGGGAGCATCTGGGGCTTCTTCGACCCGGTGCCGGTGAGCCAGCTGGAGGTCGCCTTCGACGCTCCGGCGATGGGCGACGTGCGGCTCGGGGTGATCGGCCGGGCTCGGCGGTCGGCTCCCGGCGACGAGAACACGGTGGAGCGCGACGCGGGCGGCGAGCTCTGGGGGCGGCTCCAGCGGGGCGCCTGGCGCGCCGAGCTCCGCGGGTTCCTCTGGGCCGGGTCGCTCTCGCCGGTGGCCGCGGTGCTGGGCGAATCGCGGCGCGTCTTCGCGCGCGGCGCGGTGTGGGCGCGCGCCTCGGTCTGGCGCTTCGACGATCCATGGCGCGCGGAGCGGGACACCAACTCGGTCTCGGTGGCGCTCGGCGGCGCCTTCCAGCTCACCCGCGCGACCCGCTTCGCCCTCGACGCGGAGTGGGCGCACAGCGCGCTGGTCCGCCATCGTCTCCGCGTGCTCTTCTCCTTCCTCGTGAGGGCTTGGAAATGACCCGCCTGCTCTTCGGCGCGACCCTCCTGCTGGTCGGCGCTCTGGCGTTCACGGCGGGGTCCCAGCGGGATCGGGCCGCGCTTCCCTCACCGGTCGTCTATCCGCCCCAGCGCATCGCGCTGCGCATGGACCACGCGCTGCCCGCGCACGCGCGGCTCCGCTGCGAACGCTGCCACGAAGGCGCGACCGACAGCACCCGCGCCAACGAATCACTCATCCCCCGGGAGGCGAGCTGCGCGCCCTGCCACGACGCTCAGCTCGACCGGGAGCAGCGGAGCGCCGAGACCTGCGGCACCTGTCACGTGGGCAGCGACGGAACCGATGTGCGGCCGTCGTCCTTCCCGCCGGCGCGGCTCCACTTCTCGCACCAGCAGCACGCGCGCGAGGGCGTCCGGTGCCTGGACTGCCACCGCGCCATCCCCAACCGGCAGGTCGCCACGGCAATGGACCTGCCCACGATGGAGTCCTGCTGGCGCTGCCACGGGACCGCGGGCCTCGGGGGCGACGAGGCGTCCGGCGAGTGCTCGGTCTGTCACCTCGGCGAGCCCGACGGGCGCATCCGAACGCGCTTCGGCGAAGCGGAGATGCTCCCGCCGCGATGGCTCCACGGGATGGACCACGACCGCGATTTCCTGGTGCGGCACCGGTGGGTGGCGGCGGACCAGGGGGAACTCTGCGCCGAGTGCCACACGGAGAGCGAGTGCCTCGCCTGCCACGACGGTCGGGTGCGGCCGTCGTCGATCCACCCGGCGGACTTCCTCACCAACCACGGGCCCATGGCGCGGCGCGACGAGAACCGCTGCACGAGCTGCCACACCACTCAACGCTTCTGTACCGAGTGTCACAGCCGGTTGGGTCTCTCGCCGATGGCGGCGCCGGCGGCGCGTAGCGGCGTAGCGTTCCATCCGCCGGCCTTCGTCGATGCCCATGGCGTGGAGGCGCGCCGCTCGATGACCACCTGCACCAGCTGCCACGCCGAGCGCGATTGCGTCGTGTGCCACGGGGCGCGCGGGATCGGCGCCGGGCTCAGCCCGCACCCCGCGGGGTACGCGGGGCGCTGCCGGGACGACTACCGGCGGAATCCGCGGGCTTGCGTCACCTGTCACGGCGACGCGATCGATACCCGCTGTCGCTGACGGTTCGGCGGCGGTCGTCGTGCGGGTCGTCGAAATGACGACAATGACGACGATCGTCCCTGTTGCTTCGTGCGGGTCGTCGAAATGACGACAATGACGACGATCGTCCCTGTTAGTTGCCGGTGAAGATGGGGGGGCGCTTTTCGAGGAGGGCGGCCATGCCCTCGCGGGCGTCGGCGGTGGTGAGGGTGTCGGCCTGGAGCGCGGCCTCGTAGCGCGCGGCGCTCTTCGGGTCCCAGTCCAGGTTGTGGCGGAGGGCCCGCTTGATGGCGCGGACCGCCAGGGGCGCGCTCGCGGCGATCTCGCCGGCGAGCTCCCGGGCGGCCGGGAGGACCTCTTCGGCGGGGAGCGCGCGGCTCAGGAGGCCCATGGCTTCCGCCTCGTCCCCGCTCACCAGCTTGCCGGTGAAGAGCATCTCGGCGGCCCGGGACACGCCGACCAGGCGCGGCAGCACGTAGCTGATCGCCATCCCCGAGCCGAAGCCCAGGCGCGCGAAGTTGGCGCCGTACTTCGCGTCGCGGGCGCCGATGCGGATGTCGCAGGTGAGGGCGAGACCGAAGCCGCCGCCCACCGCGTGGCCGTTGAGGGCGCCGACGATGGGGACCTCGAGGTCGACCAGCGAGAGGAAGGGTGCGTACATGGCGTAGCTCCGCTCGTGGGGGAGCCCGGAGCCGGTCTGGAGGTTCGCCTTGAGGTCCGCGCCGGCGCTGAAGCACCGGCCCTCGCCCCGCACGATGAGGCAGCGGAGGTCGGCGTCCCCCGCGGCGGCGCAGGCGGCCTCGCCGAAGGCCTCCAGCAGCTCGGGGGTCATGCTGTTGCGACCCTCGGGGCGGTCGAGGACGATCTCCCCCACGGGTCCCTGGCGCTCGTATCGGACGGCTCGGCTCATGGCGCCGCAGCCTGCGGCCCCCGGGCCGGGTCGTTCGTGAGTAGGATCACGGTCACGGCGCGCGTGCGTCGGCTCTACCGGACCGCTATGAGTCTTTGTGCCGGTCCGTCCGGCGAGAGGAAACGGATGAACGCGCCCCAGCTCCGCCCAGTCGTGCTCGCCCTCGTCGCCCTCGCGGCGGTCGCGTGCGGAGACGACGACACCTCCGTGGTCACCGATGCGGGAACCACCACGGACGCCGCGCGGGACATGGCGCCGACGATCCCGGACGGCAGCGTCCTCTGCGAGACCGACGAGGACTGCGACGACGACATCGAGTGCACCCGGGACGTGTGTGATGGCCGCGGCGTATGCACCTATCGCCTCGACCCCGGCGTCTGCGACGACGGCATCTTCTGCAACGGCTCGGAGCTCTGCGACCCCACGCTCGGATGCGTCCCGGGCACGCCGGAGACCTGCAACGACGACGACGTCTGCACCATCGACCGCTGCGACGAGGAGGCGAAGATCTGCCGGCGCGGCGACCGGGACTTCGACGAGGACGGCGAGGCCGACTGGTTCTGCGAGGGCGGCACCGACTGCGACGACGGCGACGCGACCCGCGGCAGCACCGTGGCCGAGGTCTGCGGCGACGGCGTGGACAACGATTGCGACGAGGTGATCGACGAGAGCGACTGCGGCGCGGTCGCCTACGACACCTGCGACGACGCCCTCGACGTGTCCGCCGGCGGGATCTTCGAGTTCACCAGCCTGGGGGCCCGACCGGATTACCAGCTCGGCTGCGCGCCGGCCGGGCGGCGCGAGCAGGTGATCACCTTCGAGCTCACCGAGGCCCAGGACGTCTACATCCGCGCCGAGGGCCGGAGCACCACCTACCTGGCGCTGCGGACCACCTGCGACGACGGGGACACCGAGCTGGAGTGCGTGGGGAGCTTCGAGGGGACCATCCAACGCCGCGCCCTGGAGGCGGGCCGCTACTACGTGCTCATCGGCGACATCGGCGGGGACCTCGCGGTCGAGGTCCTCTTCCGCGATCCCACCGAGGCTCCCACGAACGAGACCTGCGCGACGGCCCTCGACGTGAGCGCCGGTGGGAGCTTCCCGGGGACCCTGATCGACGTCACCGATGACGCGGATACCTCCTGTGGGCCCTCGGGCGCGAGCGACCTGGTCTACACCTTCACCACCACCGAGGTCCGGGACCTGGTGGTCGGCGCGGTCTCGGACACCGGGGACCGGGTCTACATCGGCCTGCAGCAGTCCTGCAGCGACACCGCGACCTCGCTCCGGTGCGTGAACGGCGCCACGGTCGGCACCCGGGTCCATCAGCTCCCGGCGGGCACCTACTTCCTCGTCGTCGAGGGCTCCACCTCCCGTGAGTTCGACTTCACCCTCGACGTTGCCTTCGAAGAGCCCACGCCGCCTCCGGCGGGCGACACCTGCGACAACGCCATCGCGCTGACCGCGCCGGCGATGGTCACCGGAAACCTCAACGACAAGCAGGACGACATCGACCTGACCTGCGGGTTCTCCTACCGGGACATGGTCTACGAGCTGACGCTCACCGAGCGCTCCGATGTGGAGGTCGTGGGGGAGGACACCTTCCTCTCGGTGGGCTTCCTCGATGGCTGCGGCCCCGCCGCCACCCAGCTCCGCTGTGCGTCCGGCAATCCGTCGCGGAGTCGCCTGCGGGACCTGGCGCCGGGCACCTACTTCATCGTGGTGGAGTCGTCCGCCGGCGGGGAGTTCTCGCTCCAGGTGGAGACCCGCGAGCCCACGGTGCCCGTCGCGGTCAGCGGCAACGACGACTGCGACAGCGCCTACGTGATCCCCGAGACCGGCGGGCTCTTCCAGGGGAACACCGAGACCTCGCTGCCCGACTACGAGACCAGCGGGACCATCTGTACCACGACCGCGGCGTCCAAGGACGTCGCCTTCCGCCTGGACCTCACGACCAACAAGCGCGTGCTCGCGACCACGGACGGGTCCTCCTTCGACACGGTGCTGCACCTGCACACCGGGATGTGCGCCACCGGCGAAGAGGAGGCCTGCGACGACGACGGCGGGGAGCTCAGCGCCAGCCGCCTCGACCGCGTCTTGGCCCCCGGGACCCACTACTTCATCGTGGACGGGTGGGGCGCAACCCGCGCCGGGGACTATCTCTTCGAGGTCGTCGTCAGCGACCCCTGAGCCCCCGCGTTCGTCGCTTTCTTGCCCCGGGAGGATCGGGGCCGGTATCCGAGGAGTATGGCCAGCTCCCGATCCGACGACGACGACAAGGTGGTGCGCCCCTTCGCCTTCTTCCGGGCGGGGGCGCGGGCCGACGCCCGGGCGGCGAACAAGCCCATCCTCACCTTCGACGGGGTCTACAAGTACTTCCGCGAAGACCAGCCCACCCTCAAGGACGTGGACCTGGAGGTCGAGCGGGGCGAGTTCGCGTTCATCACCGGCCCGAGCGGCGCCGGCAAGAGCACGCTGCTGCAGCTGGTCTACCGCAAGCACACGGTCGACCAGGGGCGGATCCTCTTCTGCGGCCGGGACATCGCCCGGCTGACGCCGAAGAGCATCCCCTTCCTGCGCCGCAACCTCGGCGTGGTCTTCCAAGACTTCAAGGTCGTCGAGCACTGGACGGTCTACGAGAACGTGGCCATCGCGCTCGAGATCCTGGCCATGCCGCGCCGCCTGGTGCGCTCCCGGGTCGCCGAAGCCCTCGAGCGCGTCGGCCTCGCCGGCCGCGGGCAGGAGAAGACCTGCACGCTCAGCGGCGGCGAGCAGCAGCGGGTCGCCGTGGCGCGCGCCATCGTGTCCGAGCCGGCGCTCATCCTGGCCGACGAACCGACCGGCAACCTGGACCCCCACCTGGCCATCGACATCCTCACGCTCTTCGAGGAGATCAACGAGACCGGGACCACGGTCCTCTTCGCGACCCACGATCACAGCCTGATCGCCAGCCGCGACCACCGAATCATCTCCATCGACGAGGGCCGCGTCGTGGAGGCACGGACCGGCCTGCGCTCGTGGGGGACCGCCAAGAGCGGTCTCCACGCCGTGGGCTGACGACTTCTTTCAGGGCGAGACGAGAGGGAGACGAGAGTGGACTTCAAGGCGATGGTGGCGCGGGCGCGCCGCGGGCTGCGCGAAGAGATGCGCCTCTACCTGGTGGCCGTCACCAGCTTGAGCGTGGCCTTCCTCTGCGTGGGCGGCGCGCTCCTGGCGACGACCAACCTCTCCAAGGTGGCCGAGCGCTGGGGCGAGAGCGGCCGCATGAGCATCTACCTGCGCGACGGCGCGCGGGCCGAGGACGTGACCCAGCTGCGCATGGTCCTCGAGGGCCTGCCCGAGACCACCACGGTCTCCGCGCTGACCTCCCAGGAGGCGCGCGCGCTCTTCCTCGAGCAGTCCGACGTGAACAGCGACCTCGCCGGTCTCCCCGCCGAGGTCTTCCCGGCGAGCATCGAGGTCGCCATGGCCGAGGGCACGCCCATCCAGCGGGTCGACGCCATCGCCGAGCGGGTGGGGCGCTTCCGCGCGGTCAGCGACGTGGAGACCTACCGCTCCTTCTTCGACCGCCTGGGGTCGCTGGTGAGCGCCGGGACGAACCTGGCCACGGTGCTGGGTCTGCTCGTCGGGCTCTGCGTCTTCGCGGTCATCGGGAACACCATCCGCCTGGCCGTCGCGCGGCGGCGCGCGGAGATCGAGGTCATGAAGCTCTGCGGCGCGACCGACGGCTTCGTCCGCGGCCCCTTCGTCCTGGAGGGGACCTTCCAAGGCGCGATGAGCGCGCTCCTGGCGGTCATCGCGCTGGGCCTCGTGTTCGCGTCCATGCGGGGCGCCATCGACCGCAGCCTGGCCGAGTTCCTCGGCTCCCGGGCGGTCTTCCTGGACGCCTGGGTCCTCTTCGCCCTGGTCCTCGGCGGCGGCCTGATCGGCGCCGCCGGAAGCGCCATCTCCCTCCGCCGCTACCTGACGGTCTGAGCGATGGAACTGCCGCCCCGCCCCTCCGCGCACACCCGCCGCCGCCGCAGCGTCCGTCGTCGCCGTGGTTGGCGTCTGGTGCCGCTGCTCCTGGTGCTGGCCGGGCTCCCGGCCCTCGCGCAGCCCTCGGTCCCCTTCCTGCCGGCCGACGCCGTCGCGCCGACGTCCGAGGACGCCGACCTCGCCGCGCTCCGGGAGCGCCTGGCGGCCCTGGAAGCCGACGAGGCCGCGGTGCACACCGAGGTCGAGCAACTCCGGGAGCGCCGCGAGCGGGTGGAAGACAGCCTCCATCAGCGCGTGCGCGCGCTCTACCGCATGCGCCGCGCCGGGATGCTCCCGGTCGCCGGTGGCTTCGAAGCCATGCTGAGTCACCTCGGCCGCATGGAGCGGCTGGAGCGGATGGTCTCCGGCGACGTCCGCTCGGTCGCCTTCCTCGACCGACGCGCGACCGCCCTCGCGGGCGACCTGGCCGACAAGGAGCGCGAGCTCGAGACCGGTCGCCGGGAGCTGGCGCAGCTCGAGGAGCGGCAGCGGCTCACCGTGGCCAGCGCCCGCACCAGCGACCTCTTCGCCGACCTGGTCGACCCCGACGCCCGCCTCCCCATGGGCGGCGGCGGATACGGGCTGACCCTGCGGGACCCCGAGCCCCGGGTGCGCTTCGACGCGCAGCGGGGCCGGCTGCGGCTCCCGGTGGCGGCGGGGGGGACCCTCCGGGACGCCGCTCGCGAAGACGGCTCCGGCCTGGAGTTCATGCCGCCGCCCGGCTCCCGGGTGGAGGTCGTGAGCGAGGGCCAGGTGGCCTTCGCGCGCCCCTACGGGGTCTACGGGAACATGGTCGTGGTCGACCACGGCGAGGGCTTCTTCACCGTCTACGCGGGGCTCGCGCGCCTCGACGTCACCGCGGGGGAGCCGGTCGTGCTGGGGCAGACGCTGGGCGCCGTGGGGACCGCGCCGCTCTACTTCGAGGTGCGCCGCGGGACGCGCAGCCTCGATCCGCACGAGTGGGTCGGGATCTGACGGGCACGCGCCCGCCAGATCCCAGCCGGTCTCACTCGGCGAACATGCCGTAGTTGCCCTGGAGGTAGGCCAGGACGTTCTCGAGGTCCGCGTCGCTGATGCGGTCCGCGCCGAAGGCGGGCATGCGATCCTCGCCGTGGCGGATGATCATCCGGGTCTCGGCGGCGGACGCGTGGTGCGCCTGCAGGTCGGGCCCGACGCCGGGATGGCAGCCGGCGCAGTTGTTCGCGAAGACGGCTTCGCCGGCGGCGGGGTCGCCGGTGATCGGGCCTTCGTACTCGGCGGCGGCGGCTTCGCCGCCCCCGGTGTGCTCGCTCTCGGCGGTCTCCACGTTGGCGTCGCCACCGCAGGCGACGGCGAAGAGGGTGAGGAGACCGGCAGCGGTCGTTCCGATGCGCTTCATCTGGGGCATTCTCCTAGAGGATCAGATCTGGGGGGAGGCCGCCTCAGGAGGCGGACGGCCGCCGGATTTGTACCAGCTTCTCGTCCTGGATGCGCTTGGCATCCTCGGAGGGCACCAGATCGCTGTGGCAAGAGGCCTTGTCCTCCTCGCCGCCCAGGGCCTTCTTGGTCTTGGAGGCGAGCCGGTGGATCTCCGCCGGGCTCAGCACCCCGCGCTGCTCGAGGATGGTCCGCTGCTCCGCGGTCAGGGCCGCGCTCTTCAGGACCTTCTCGCGCTCGAAGCCCTCGGCCTTGCCGCTGGCGAACTCGACGATCTCCTTGGAGATGCGCACCGAGCACCAGTCGTGGCCGCACATCGCGCAGAAGTCGGTGTCCACGTCGAGGTCCTCGTCGTGCAGCGCCCGGGCGGTGTCGGTGTCGAAGCTGAGCTCGAAGTGCTTCTCCCAGTTCAGCGCGGCGCGGGCGCGGGTCAGGTCATCGTCCCAGTCCCGGCTCCCGGGGATCCCCAAAGCCACGTCGGCGGCGTGGGCGGCGATCTTGTAGGCGATGCAGCCCTGCTTCACGTCGTCCTTCTTGGGGAGGCCGAGGTGCTCCTTGGGGGTCACGTAGCAGAGCATGCTGGCGCCGTGGTACGCGGCGGCGGTCGCGCCGATGCACGAGGTGATGTGGTCGTACCCGGGGAAGACGTCGGTCACCAGGGGCCCGAGCACATAGAAGGGCGCGCCGTGACACAGGGTCCGCTGGGCCTTCATGTTGAACTCGATCTGGTCGAAGGGGACGTGCCCCGGACCCTCGACCATCACCTGGACGCCCTTGCGCCAGGCGCGCTCGGTGAGCTCGCCCAGGGTGGCCAGCTCGGCGAGCTGGGCCTGGTCGGTCGCGTCGGCCAAGCCCCCGGGCCGGAGCCCGTCACCGAGGGAAAAGCTCACGTCGTACTCGCGCATGACGTCGCAGAGCGCCTCGAAGTGCTCGTACATCGGGTTCTGCTTGCCGTGGTGGATCATCCACTTGGCGAGCAGGGACCCGCCGCGGCTGACGATGCCGATGAGCCGGTCCTTCACGAAGGGCAGGTGCTCCCGGAGCACGCCCGCGTGGACGGTGAAGTAGTCCACGCCCTGCTTCGCCTGGTGCTCCAGGGTCGCCAGGATGTCTTCGAGGCTGAGATCCTCGATCTTCTTGCCCAGGATCATCGAATAGATGGGCACGGTCCCGATGGGCACCTTGGAGGCGCCGATGATGGCCTCCCGGGTCGCGTCCAGGTCGCCGCCGGTGGACAGATCCATCACCGTGTCCGCGCCCCAGCGCTCGGCCCAGCGCAGCTTCTCCACCTCGTCGGAGGTCCCGGAGCTGATGGGGCTGGCGCCCATGTTGGCGTTGATCTTGGTCAGGCTGGCCCGGCCGATGGCCATCGGGTCGAGCTGGTGCTTCAGGTGGACCCGGTTGGCGGGGATGATCATCCGTCCCGCGGCGACCTCGTCCCGGACCTGCTCGGCGCTCAGGTGCTTCTCGCGCGCGGCGACCCGCTCCATCTCCGGAGTCACGAGGCCCAGCCGGGCGTGCTCGAGCTGGGTGATGGGCTCGAAGCCCTCCGGCGCCTCGGCGAAGGCCCCCTCGCGGCGCCAGCCCTCGGGGAGGAAGTCCCAGGCGGTCTTGCCGCTGGGCGCGGGCATGCCCGGCGTGTCGGGCGAGGAGAAGGTCAGCGGGGCGCCGATGGCCGCCGCGTTGGCAAAGGAGCCGGGGGTGGTGCCCGCGGACTCGGAGGAGGGGTTCGCCGCGCCGTGGAGCGGGAGCTCGAGCTGGTTCATGCGAGGGTCTCTTTCTTCGAGAGCACGCACGGGCGGAGAGAGCGTCGCGTTCCCTCCGCCGGTGCGAGCCGGATCAGGTTCCACGGGTCCATCTCAGCCCCAGTCCATGGGGCGCCCCGCGCGACCCGGGGACCCTAACGCAGATCCCGACGGCCCGCACCCGGGGTCAGCGCTCGATGGCGTAGACCAGGACCCCGGCCGCGCCTCCGGCCAGGACGCGGCGGTCGCCGTCGAGGATCACCCCGCGACCGGTCGCGCCGCCCGCCTGGGCCAGCCGGCTCCCGGAGGCCACGTCGAAGAGGGCGACGCCTTCGTCGAAGCCCGAGCCCACGACCCAGTCGCCCGCGAAGTCCAGGGCGACCAGATCGCTCGGCACCCCTTCGGTCTGCAGCGTGCGGAGCTCGGTGCCGGCTCCGTCGTAGAGCCGCACCGTGTCCAAGTTGGTGGTTCCGACGACGTCGCCCGCGCCGTGGAGGGTGTTGCCGTTCACGGGCCACCGCGACCGCACCGCGAGGCTCGCGGGATCGAACACGATCACCTCCCGGTCCACCGAGTCGGCGATCGTGCTCAGGACGTAGAGGGCGCCGTCGGTGGCCACCAGCGCCAAGGGGTCGTACACCGGGGCGGACCCGAGGACCGTCCCGTCGGACCCCACCCGCTCCAGCGCGTCTCGACTGGTGCGGAGGATCGCGTCTCCGGAGCCCGCGACCGCGCGGGTCCGGTCGGGCAGGGTGCCGGTCACGGTCCCCTCCGGACTCAGGAGCGTGAGCCCCGAGAAGCTGCCCACCGCGATGGTGTCGCCCACCCAGGCCAGGGCGTCCTCCATGAAGAGATCCCCAGCGGAGAGGGAGTGGATGGCCGTGGTGCTCGTTCCGTCGAGGGCGAGCACCACCACCGTCCCATCCCAGCCGGTGGCCGCGACGCGGTTTCCATCCGGAGCCAACGCGATCGACTGGATCGCCGCGTCCGCCGCCGCCTCGTGGGTCAGCAGCGTGGCCTCGGCCAGCACCGGATCCCGCTCGGTCGCCGTGTCCACCAGCACGCGGCCATCCGTGGGCCCCAGCTCCGGGTCGTCCCCGCAATCACAAGCCGCCAACACCAGAGCCAACAGAGCCACTCGACGCATGCCCGCACCCTACGAGCCCGCGCCCCCCATTCCATCGTTTGGCCCATCTCCGGAACCCTTTGACCCCCCACCGGAACCGACTTGCCATGGGGACGCACTTGCCAACTTGCCCCCAAGTCCGTCCCCGACTTGCCATGGGGACGCACTTGCCAACTTGCGCATCGCCCCGCGCCGCCCGCCCGCACCGCCACCCGGCCCGCGCCCCCCCCCGCGCCACCCCCCTGGAACTCCCCCGCCGCTCTGCGCTACACCCCCCTCCGTGCGCCGCGCCACCGACGCCGTGGACGAGTTCCTCGCCGCCCCCACCGAGCACGTGCTCCAGCGTCGTCGCTACATCGTCGCGCTCACCGACGCCGGCACCTTGGGCATCGTCATCGCCGGGGACGTCGAGGCCCAGGACGCCGCCGACATCTTCCCCCTGCTCAGCCGCGCCCCCGACGTCTTCGGCACCGACCGCCGGCAGCTCGTCGACATGCGGCGCGTCCGCTCGTACGCCCAAGGCGCGATGGAAGTCCTCGTGGGCTACCACCAGGAAGCCGACGCCTACGTGGACACCGTGGGCCGCGAGGCCGTGGTTCGCCCCGAAGGCTACGTCGGCGCCTTCGCCGAGGGGTTCCACCGCTCCATGGCCTTCCCCTTCGAGGGCCGCGCGTTCACCACCGAGGCCGAGGCCTTCCACTGGCTCGGCGACCCCGAGGGCTGGGGGGAGCTCCCGGTCGACGAGTGGCTCCCCGGCGGCGACCCCTTCGTCGCGGACCTCCGGCGCCTGCTCCTCCGCGAGGGCGCCGCGCTCGATCAGAACACCGCGGCCCGCACCCTGGGGGTCTCGCGGCGGACCCTCCAGCGGCGCCTCGACGAGGTCGAGGGCGGCTTCCGTGGCCTCCGGCGGCGCGTGGTCATCGGCGAGGCCCGCCGCCTCCTGACCACCAGCGCGGATCCCATCAAGACCATCGCCTACCGCCTCGGCTTCCGTTCGCCGGCCCGCCTGAGCGAGGCCTTCCTACGCGAGACCGGCGAGACCCCCGCGGCCTTTCGCGCCCGGGACTCGGCGGACCCGCGGTAGGTCCTTCGCGCCCCCTCAGTAGCCCTCGGCGCGGACCCAGCCCACCAGGTCGCGGTAGAACTCGAGGTAGGACCAGCGGTTGCCGAGCCCCGGCGAGTCCCCGAGGAGCTGCCCCATCTCGTCGAAGTGGTCGGCGGGCACGCAGCCGAGGAAGGTCCCCCAGCGCGCGCTCTCGATGCGGACCAGCCCGTCGTTCGGGTAGGGGTCCCCGAAGCCGCCATCGATGAAGGCTTCGCTCACGGCGAGCAGCGGGTCGATGGGGTCCCGCTCCCAGGCGTAGCGGGTGATCCACTCGGGCGCTTCGTCGCTCGCACAGGGGCCGGGCGCCAGGTGCATCCCCGAGCGGCCGGCGATGGAGAAGTAGTCGACCCCCGGCTGGTTCGGATGGGCCGCGTTGAAGGCGGCGGCTCCCTCCTCGGAGAGCTGCTCCATGGCGTGGAAGAGGCTCGTCTCTTCGCCGGCCGCGTCCCAGAGGGGCGCGCCGACGGTGCGCACCAATCCGTCGACCCACTCGCGCACCCGCTCGTCCTCGGCGGCCCGCAGGACCAGGTCGATCATCGGGGTCCCGCGGTGCGGGGAGCTCACGGTGACCACGGCGGCGACCTGGTCGGGCCGGGTGCTCGCCACGTAGCGCGCGTCGAGCCCGCCCTGGGAGTGGCCGACCAGGACCACCTTGGCGTGCCCGGTCTCGGCGAGGATGGCGTCCACCGCGGCCGCGAGCTCTTCGCCGCGGCTGGTGGAGTCGTTGAAGGGATCGACCGCGGGCGTGAACACCGTCTCGCCGTGCGCGGCGAGGTCGTCCTTCACGCCGTAGAAGTAGGTCAGGAAGCTTCCGCCGAGCTCTTCGAAGCCGAAGAAGCCGTGGGCCAGCACGATGGGGTAGGGCGCGCCGAGCCGGGGCTCGCCCGCGTCGTCGACCTCGTCGGGACCGGGGTCCGCGCCTGCGTCGCGATCCCGAAGCCTCGCGTCGGGGAACACCGCCGCGTCCGGGATCACCGCCGCGTCGGCGACCGCGAAGTCCGCGGGCACCCCGGCATCGACCGCCCTCGCGGCCCCGTCTTCGACTCCACCGCAGGCCACGAGCAGTCCCGCGGCGATCGCCGCGCGCACGTACCCGAACCCACGCCGACCCCTCGGCGCATCCAACACGGAGACACTCTCACCCCGTCGAGGGGAAATCGCAATCGAGGCCTACATGTCGGTCCGCATTTGGTGGTTCGGCGACCTTGCGACTGGTGCGTCCGTCTCGCAGAATCGGGGTCCTATGTTCGACTTGAAATTCGACTACGGGGACTGCGTCTCCCACTCCGAGCGGGTTTCCTGGTCGCTCGACGACGTGATGGAGGAGGGCCAGGCCCTCGACTTCACCAAGCCCTTCCTTCCCCGGGATCTCGTGCGGCACGTCGCCGACCTGGACGGCCTCGACGAACCCACCCGACTCCGGCTCAATCAGATCGCCGGCAACGCCTACCTGAACCTCTTCCAGTTCGTGGAGGAGTACATCCTGGCGACGATGATGGAGCACGCCCAGGCCGAGGTCTTCGGCGACGTGGACGCGCTCCGCGCCCTGACCCGGATGGTCGACGAGGAGCTGAAGCACCAGCAGCTCTTCCATCGCTTCCGCCGCTCGTTCGATCGCGACTTCGGTCACCGCTGCGGCGTCCTCGAGAGCGCCGCCGCCGTGGCCCAGGTGATCATGAGCCACAGCCCCCTCGCGGTGATGCTGATCACCTTGCACATCGAGTGGATGACCCAGCAGCACTACACGGAGAGCGTGCGGAAGGACGAGAGCATCGACCCCTTCTTCAAGAGCCTCCTGCGCCACCATTGGCTCGAGGAGAGCCAGCACGCGCGCATCGACATGCTGGAGACGCGGAAGATCGCCTCCTACGCGGACCAAGAAGCCCGCGACCAGGCGGTCTCGGAATACCTGGCCATCGTGGAGGCCTTCGACGGCCTGCTGGCGGACCAGGTCGACCTGGACGTCGCCAGCCTCGACGCGGGCGCCGCCGTGGAGCGTTCCCCGGAGGCCGACGGGGCGCTGCGCACCGCGATCCACCAGAGCTACCGGCGGACCTTTCTCTGGTACGGCATGACCAACAAGAACGTGGTGGACTGCCTGCAGCAGCTCTCCCCCGACGGCGCTCGCAAGGTGGCCGACCACGCGGGACGGTTCGCGTGAGCTCCTCGACGGAAGTGAAGGGCCGCCTGGTGAAGGTCTTCGGCGCCGAGCGGGGCGGGAAGGTCTTCGAGGAGGTCCTCGGCAAGCTGGGGCTCGCCGAGCTGGCGGATCCCGACGACGAGATGCGCTTCGCCGACGAGCTCATCGGCGGCGGCGGGCTGATGGAAGCCATCGGTCGCTCCCTGCGTGTCCGCGCGCTATTGCGCGGCGCCAAGGGCTAGCCCGGGAAGGGGAGCGCCGACTCCCCGCTCGCCGCCCGGCGTGCTATCGGTGCGCCGTGACCGATATGCAGTCCACCGAGACGCCGGCGAAGGCGGAAGAAGAGCGCTACGACCCCGCGGCCATCGAGCCCAAGTGGCAGGGTTACTGGGAAGAGGCGCAGACCTTCCTGACCCCCGAGAACCCGGGCGACGACAAGCTCTACGTGCTCGACATGTTCCCGTACCCCAGCGGCGCGGGCCTCCACGTGGGTCACCCCGAGGGTTACACCGCGACCGACATCATCGCGCGCAGCCGGCGAGCCCGGGGAACCTCGGTGCTCCACCCGATGGGCTGGGACGCCTTCGGCCTTCCGGCCGAGCAGCACGCCATCAAGACCGGCACCCATCCGCGCATCAAGACGGTCGAGAACATCGCCACGTTCCGGCGGCAGCTGAAAGCCCTCGGCTTCAGCTACGACTGGACCCGGGAAGTCGACACCACCGACCCCGACTACGTCCGCTGGACCCAGTGGATCTTCCTCCAGCTCTTCCACGCCGGCCTGGCCTATCAGGACGAGGTGAGCGTCAACTGGTGCGCCGCCCTCGGCACCGTGCTGGCCAACGAAGAGGTCATCGACGGCAAGAGCGAGCGCGGCGGCCACCCGGTCGAGCGGCTGCCGCTGCGCCAGTGGATGCTCAAGATCACCGCCTACGCCGACCGGCTGCTCGCCGGCTTGGAGGGCGTCGACTGGCCCAACTCGACCCGCATCATGCAGGGCGAGTGGATCGGCCGCAGCGAAGGCGCCGAGGTGACCTTCGAGGTCCAGGGCGCCGACCAGAACATCGAGGTCTTCACCACTCGCCCGGACACGCTCTTCGGCGCGACCTTCATGGTCCTCGCGCCCGAGCATCCGCTGGTGGCGCAGATCACCACCGACGCGCAGCGGGAGGCGGTGAACGCCTACGTGGCCACCGCCAAGAACAAGAGCGACCGCGACCGGCAGGCGAGCAAGGAGAAGACCGGCGTCTTCACCGGCGGCCACGCCATCAACCCGGTGAGCGGCGCCGAGGTCCCCATCTGGGTCGCCGACTACGTGCTCATGGGCTACGGCACCGGCGCCATCATGGCCGTGCCGGCCCACGACACCCGCGACTTCGAGTTCGCCAAGGCTCACGGCATCGACATCGCCCAAGTGGTCAGCGCCACCGGGGAGCCCGCGGGCGACTTCGACCAGGCCTTCACCGAGCTGGGCGTGGCGGTCAACAGCGGCAAGTACGACGGAATGGCGACCGCCGACGCGAAGGCGGCCATCACCGCCGACCTGGAGAAGGACGGCAAGGGCAAGGCCCGCACCGAGTACAAGCTGCGCGATTGGATCTTCAGCCGTCAGCGCTACTGGGGTGAGCCGTTCCCCATCTACTTCCCGGTGACCACCGACGGCGACCCGCGGGAGGGCGCCGAGCACACCATCCACTACGACCAGCCCATCGCCGTCGATGAGTCGGAGCTGCCGGTCCGCCTTCCCGAACTCGAGGACTACCAGCCCGGCGACGACCCGGCCGGCGTGCTGGCCCGGGCCAAGGACTGGCGCTTCTTCCAAAAGGACGGCCAGTGGTTCGCCCGCGAGACCAACACCATGCCCCAGTGGGCGGGCTCCTGTTGGTACTACCTGCGCTTCTGCGACCCGAAGAACCCGGACGCGCTGGCCTCCAAGGATGCCCTCGCGACCTGGCTGCCGGTCGACCTCTACGTGGGCGGCGCGGAGCATGCGGTGCTCCACCTCCTCTACGCCCGCTTCTGGCACATGGTCCTCTACGACCAGGGCCACGTCCCCACCCCCGAGCCCTTCGGCAAGCTGATCCACCAGGGCATGATCCTCGGTGAAGACAACCAGAAGATGAGCAAGTCGCGGGGGAACGTGGTGAACCCCGACGACGTCATCGCGCGCTTCGGGGCGGATACGCTGCGCGTCTACGAGATGTTCATGGGGCCCCTCGAGGCCACCAAGCCCTGGAACTCGGAGGCCATCGGCGGCTCCAAGCGCTTCCTCGACCGCTGCTGGAAGCTGTCCACCATGGTCCATGAGGGCGCCGACGTGGCCCTCGACTCGGCGACGAAGAAGTCGGTCCACAAAACCATCGCCAAGGTCACCTCCGACATCGACGAGCTGAAGTTCAACACCGCGATCAGCGCGATGATGGTGCTCAGCAAGGAGCTCGAAAAGGCCGGCGCTCCGCGCGAGGGCGTCGAGATCCTGGCCAAGCTGGTCCATCCCTTCGCGCCGCACCTCGGCGAGGAGATGTGGGAGCTGCTCGGGCACCCGCCCTCCGTCCAGCACGCCGGCTGGCCCGTGGCGGACGCCGCGCTCCTCGTCGACGACGAGGTGGAGATCCCCGTGCAGGTGAACGGCAAGAAGCGGGCGGTCCTCGTCCTCGCCGCCGACGCCACCGAGGAGCAGGCGATGGCCGCCGCCAAGGAGGACCCGAAGGTCGCCGAGGCGCTCGGGGAGGGCACCCTCCGCAAGACCATCTACGTCCCCAAGCGGATCCTGAACCTCATCATCAAGTGACGCGGGTGGTCCTCATCGCCGCGGCCCTCGCCTGTTCCGGGGGGGCCGCCGCACAGCCGTCGATGGCCCACGAGCTCCCGCTCGGCGCGAACGGCTGGGCGGCCGCGGAGCTCGAAGGGATCCGCGGCGTGACCGTGGGCCCCATCGAGAACGCCCAGCGCCCCGGGCGCGGCTACGGCACGGCGTACTCCGCCGCGCTCCTCGATCATCTGGTGGCCATGGGGACCAACTGGATCTCCATCACACCCTTCGGGCGCATCTGGAGCCTCCAGGACACGCGCATCGAGATGGACTTCGAGGCGCCCTACGAGGAGAACCGGGTCGCCGTCCGCACCATGATCCAGCAGGCCAAGGCCCGGGGTCTGAAGGTGCTCCTCATCCCGCACCTCTGGGTGGAGACCGAAGGGTGGCGCGGCGAGATCGACCCCGGGACCCCCGAGCGCTGGCGCGCCTACCAGCGGAGCTACCGCGACTTCGTGCTCGCTTGGGCCCGCGACGCGGCCGCCGCGGG
>DCLA01000006.1:1400-17955 GCA_002320815.1 Myxococcales bacterium UBA1660 | reverse complement strand
CGGCCGCCGCGGGCGCCGACGCGCTGAGCATCGGCGTGGAGTGCAAGAGCTGGTCGGGCCGCTTCGGCGCCTTCTGGACCGAGTTCATCGCCGACGTCCGCGAAGTCTTCGACGGGATGCTGACCTACAGCGCCAACTGGGACGAAGCCGACGACGTGCTCTTCTGGGACCTCCTCGACTTCGTGGGCATCAACGCCTTCTACCCGCTGGCCGATCACGCCGCCGCGACCGACGCCGAGTACCTCGCCGCCGCCGCGGCCCTGGTCCCCGGTCTCCGGGACCTGGCCCGCACGCTCCAGATGCCGCTGGTCTTCGTCGAGGTCGGCTACACCACCCGCACCGACGCCGCGGTGGAGCCCTGGCTCTGGCCCGATGGGATGGAGGACGTGGTCATCGACGAGCGGGAGCAGGCGCGCGCGATGGCCTCGCTGGTCTCCCCCTTCCTCCAGGAACCCTTCTTCGCCGGCTTCTTCAACTGGCGCTACTACGCCGACCTGGACGACGTCTCCCAGGAGGGCATCTGGGGTTTCAGCCCCCACGCCAAGCTGGCGGAAGGCACCCTCGAGAGCATCTTCGGTCGTCGCTGGGCCGTCGATCCCGCGCCCACCTGGTGAGCCCGGTTCACCGGCTGCCCCGGTGACAGCCCTATTTTCTTGGGGTATAGCGGTCCCGGGTTCGGGGAGGGGGAAAGAGGTCCAGCATGTCGTCACGCGTCTTCTCGTTCCTGCTCGCCCTGGCGTCGCTCGCGGGCGTCGCCCACGCGCAGGTGGGCCCAGGAGCTCCGGTGACGACTCCGGCGCCGCGCCTCGAGCGCGACTCGGACGGCCGCCCGTGGCTCTTCGCGGACCTCGATTTACCGACCCGGGGCGCGACCCCGACCGAGCGCGCGAGGAGCGTCCTGCCCCAGCTCGCCGAGCTGGATCTCGATCCCTCCGAGCTCGTCGTCGAGGGGGTCCGGCGAGCCCACGGGCTCACCGTGGTGCGCTTCGGTCGCGAGGTCCGCGTCGGCGGGGCGACCCTCCCGGTACCCCACGCCAGCGTGGTGGTCGCGATGACCGGTGAGCGCGCCCGTTTCGTGGTGGACCGCTCGGGCGCGCGGCGCGTCGGCCCCTCGGATCCGGTGCCGCCCGCCGGCGAGGCGGCGCTCCAGTTCGCCTTTGGCGGGGACCGCGCGGGCGCCCACGTCCTCGGTCAGCGGGAGGTCGCGCTGGACCTCGGCGGCGCCCTCCACCGGCTGCGCGAGGTCGAAGTCGGTCGCGCCATGCACGAGCGCTCCCTGGTCTACGTGGGCGCGCACGGCGTGGTCTTCGGCCAGAGCCGGGTCCACGACGCCCAGGGGCGGGTGTACGACCCCAACCCGCCGCGGGCGATGAACATGACCAGCGACGTCGAGCTGGCGCATCTCACCTCGCGCTCCTTCCTCACCGGCCGCTACGTCCGCGCCGCGAGCTGCGACCCCGAGGCCGCCGGGTGCGAGCCGGTGCAGCGCGCCATGGCCGACGAGGCCGGCGACTTCCTCTATGACCCGGTGGAGCCGGCCTTCGACGACGAGTTCGCCGAGGTGAACGCCTACTTCCACACCGACGCCATCGCCGCCTACTTCCGCGAAGTCCATGACCTCGAGTGGTCGTGTTGCGAGTCCAGCTCGATCATCGACGTGGTCGCCAACTACGTCGAGACCCGCGGTGAGGGCTACGACAACGCCTTCTTCCTGCCGCCGACGTGCAGCCGCGACGAGTGCGGGGTCCTGGCCTTCGGTCAGGGCGAGGAGCAGGACTTCGGCTACGACGGCGACGTCATCTACCACGAGTACGGGCACGGCATCGTCGACGTCACGGCCCGCTACTCCATCTTCCTCATCGATTCGTCGCGGGGCGTCTACTACGACGCCGGCGCGCTCAACGAAGCCACCGCCGACTACTTCGCGGCCAGCTTCGCCGACGACCCCAAGCTCGGCGACTACTTCGCCTCCGCTGGCGTCGGCGGCGCGGAGGGCTCCCTCCGGGACCTCGCGGGCGACACCCGCTGCCCGGACGACCTCTTCGGCGAGGTTCACCAGGACGGCGTCATCTGGGGCCAGGCCCTCTGGGCCGTTCGCGAGGCCCTGGGCCAGCCGAAGGCCGACGCGCTGGTGTTCGCCGCGCTGGTCGCCTCTCCGGCGGACACCGACTTTCCGATGGCCGCGGAGATCCTGATCACCACCGCGGACACCTTGGAGAGCCTCGACGCCTCGGATCGCGCGGCCGTCCGAGCCATCATGGACGAGCGCGGCATCGGGGACTGCGAGCGCATCGTCGCCATGGAGGACGAGCGGTCCTACCTCGGCTTCAGCGGGATCGCGCAGATCACCGGGTCTCTCGGCAGCAGCGTGGCCCCGCTGCTCTATCGAGTGGATGTCCCCGCCGACGCGACCTCGCTCACCGTCGAGCTCGGGCGCCTGAGCCTCGCCGGCGCGTACGACCTCCACTTCGCGGTGGGCGCGCCCCCTCGCTACCGCTTCGGCGGGCGGCCGCCGCTGGCCGCGGACTTCTCCTCCAGCGCGACCACGGTGACCTTCGACGCGACCAGCGAGCTGCCCCTCCCGCGCTGTGAGTCGCTCTACATCGGCTTGGTGGCGACCGACCTCCAGTCCCGCGGCGAGAGCGTGTACACCCTCGTCGCGGACCTCGAGACCTCCGGAGACCCGGCGGCCGAGTGTCCTCCGCCCCCGGCGCCGGACCTGGGAGTCATGGACCCGGACATGGGCGTGGCGCCCGACCTGGGCGGCGCAGCCGGCTCGGTGGCGGGCGGCGGCTGCGGATGCCGGGTCGCGGGGAACGCGAGTGGAGCAGGCGGCGGCCCGTCGAGCGCTGGCGGCCTGGCGTCGCTCCTGCTCCTCGGCCTCCTGGCTCAGCGCCGGAGGACGAGGTCGATGCGTCGCTCCGAGGTGTCGAAGAAGACGGTGGCCTCGGCGGGCTGAAAGTCGGGGTGCGCGGCTCGGACTTGCCCGAAGGGAGAGTCGGTCTCCACCCGGAGCTCGTAGTACCCGTCGCCATCGGTGCGGGCGTCGCCCTCGTAGAGGGTCTCGCCCACGAAGGTCACCTCGGCGCCCGAGATGGCGGTGCCGTCGGTCTCCCGGACGTAGCCGGCGACGGTGCGCTCCTCGACCGGGGGGTCTCCGCCGCCGCAGGCCGCGGCCAAGACACAAAGAAGCCCGCACGTCCCGAGCAGGCGCGTGCGGGCTCGCTTCACAAAGACTCCGTCAGCCGGCGCCGCCGCCACGCTTGAGCTCGGTGAGCACCAGCTTGGCGACCGCCTTGAGGGTGTCGAAGACGCCTTCGCCGGAGGTGGCGATGGCCTCGAAGTCGGGCACTCCCTGGGGGTTCAGCAGCGAGCGCAGCTCGTCCACCGGCGCCACCGAGGGCATGTCCCGCTTGTTGTACTGGATGACGTGCGGGAGCTTGTCGAGGCTGTAGCCCTGCTCGGCGAGGTTGGTCCGCAGGTTCTCCATCGACTCCAGGTTCGCCTCCATACGAGCGATCTGGGAGTCGGCGACGAAGACGACGCCGTCCACGCCCTTCAGGATGAGCTTGCGGCTCGCGTCGTAGAACACCTGTCCCGGCACCGTGTAGAGATGGAAGCGGGTCTTGAAGCCCCGGATCTCACCCAACGCCAGCGGGAGGAAATCGAAGAAGAGGGTCCGCTCGGTCTCCGTGGCGAGCGAGATCATCTTGCCCTTCGCCTCGGGATTCGTCTTGTTGTAGATGTACTGCAGATTGGTCGTCTTGCCGCAGAGACCAGGACCGTAATAGACGATCTTGCAGTTGATTTCGCGGGACAGGTAGTTGATGAACGACATCGCTGCTCGGTCTTCCTTCAGTCGTTGAAGAGGTTGTCGATGTCGTCGTCCGTGATCTCCGCGAACGGCGTGTTCTGATGCGGATCCTGAACCTTCGAGAGGAGCGCCTCGAAGATCGAGTTCAGCTCCTCGCTGGCCTTCTTCACCCGGAGGCGAACGAGGCCGAGGCTGGTCTTGTTGTCGAAGATCACCACGAGGATGACCCGGTTGCCGACCAGCTGGATGTGGATGTTGGCTCGCTCGCCCTCGTGGAACTGCGTGGAGAACTCGTTCTCCCGGAGCAGTTTGGCGATGCCGCCCGTGGCGGCGATGTTGCCGGCGGTGAGCGAGGCCAGCGACGTCGTGTCGAGCTGGTCGGTCTCACCGGCGGCAGCAATGAGCTGACCGTTCTTGTCGATGATGAACACGACCTGGGCGTTCGCCTCCCGAACCACACGATCGACGATCGTCTGGATCTGGTTGAACTCCTCCTCGTACATCACCATCTGCGGGTTCGTCATTCACTCCTCCGCGCGAAGGGGCCCCATCCGTCATCATGCGAAAGGGGGCGACTCGCGTAGCCCGCAGCGTCGGGGCCATTCATGGCTTCCGGTGGTACCAGAGCCAGCGGATGGGGTAAAGGCCGAACGCGCACGCCAGTCCGGCCGGCCCCCCACCGGGGCTGCTAGGCTGCGGGGGATGATCTTCCGCCTCCTCCGGGCGGGCACTCGCCTCGTCGGGACCCTCCTCAAGCTACCGCTCCTGCCGCTCTGGTGGATCGCGCGCCTCGCCGCGCGGCCCAAGGCCGATTGGCTGGTGGTTCGGGTACGTCCGCGGCTGGCGGAGATGGTCTCGCCGCGGCAGGCCTGGCTCCGTTTCGTCCCGGCGTTGCGGCCCAACGTGCCCACCTCGCTCGCCACCCTCCGGCGCCTGGCCCGGATCGCCGGCGCCGACGATCGCGTGAAGGGCGTGGCCTTCGTGGTCCCGCCGCTCCTGGCCGGCTGGGCCGGCGCCCAGGCCCTCCGCGACGTCTTCGCCCAGCTCCGCGCGGCGGGCAAAGAGGTGGCGGTGCTGCTCCCCGACGGCGGGGGCAACAAGGAGATCTTCGTGGCCGCCGCCGCCGACCGGGTGTTCCTGGCGCCCCAGGCGTCGCTCATGACCCTGGGCCTCGCGGCGGAGAGCCGCTACGTGCGCCCGCTCCTCGAGCGCCTCGGCATCCGCTTCGAGGTCTTCGCCCGCGCGGAGTACAAGACCGCCCTGGAGACGGCGGTCCGGGAGTCGATGAGCGACGCCCAGCGGGAGCAGCTCGAGGCGCTGCTCACGAGCTTCGACTCGGATCTCCGCTCGGCTCTGGCGGCGCGACCGGGCCTGGACGCGGCGGGGGTGGAGGCGCTCTTCGCGGCGGGGCTGGTCCGAGGGGAGGGCGCCGTGGAGCTCGGCCTCGTCGACGCCGTCGCCTACGAAGACGAGCTGCCGCGCCTGGTCCGCGGGGGCGCCGGCGATGCGCCGCTGCTCGAAGCGGGCCGCTACCTCGCCTTCCACGAGGCTCGCTTCTTCGCGCGCTTCGGTCGCGCGCCCCACCTGGCGGTGATCGAGCTCTCCGGGGCCATCGGCAGCGGCAAGGCCGCCAAGACGGTCATCGCGGCGTTGCGCACCGCCCGCAAGGATCCCCGGGTTCGGGGGGTCTTGCTGCACATCAGCTCCCCCGGGGGCTCGGCCACGGTGAGCGACTCGATCCACCGGGAGGTCATCCGCCTCAAGGAGAAGAAGAAGGTCGTGGCCTACTTCGGCGACGTGGCGGCCAGCGGCGGCTACTACGTCGGGGTCGCCGCCGACGCGATCGTGGCTCAGCCCATGACGATCACCGGATCCATCGGCGTCATCATGGCGCGGCCGGTGGCCGACGAGCTGCTGAACGGGGTCGGTGTCCGCACCGAGGTGGTCCGGAAGGCCCCCCACGCGGACATGTTCTCCCTGGCCCGGGGCTTGGACGACGCGGAGCGGGCGATCCTGGAGCGTGAGGTGGAGGGCTTCTACCGCGGCTTCGTCCGGCTCGTCGCCGAGGGCCGCGGGATGACCGAAGAAGCGGTCCACGCGCTGGCCCGGGGCCGCGTCTGGTCGGGGCGCGATGCCCACGAGCGGGGCCTGGTGGACCGCCTCGGAGGCTTCGAGGAGGCTCTGGAAGAGCTCCGCCAGCGGGCGAGCGCGCCCGGGATGCCGGCCCAGCTCCTGGAACCCAAGCGGCTCGAGGTCCCGCCCGCCGAACCGGCCCAGCCCGTGGCGCGCCTCGAGGCGGCGCTCCTGGAGTCCCTCGATCCGGACTTGGCCGCGATGGTCGGATTCGTCCGCGAGGGCCAGCGGGTCCTCCCCCTGGCGCTCGGATTGCCCCGAATCCGCTGAAAGCGCCGCCATTCGTCGTTGCAGCGTGCGCGGCCCAGCGAGTATCGTCCGCGCGATGCTGAAGAACGCGATGCGATTCGCCCTCCCGCTCCTGCTGGTCGCCTGCGGTGGCGGCGGCGCCAACATCCGCGTCGGCGAGATGCCCGCCGGCGGCACCTACCATGGCGTGTGGCAGTCCCCGCAGTACGGGAACATGCACCTCTGCGTCACCGGCAGCCACGTCGTCGGCGACTACCAGAAGGACGAGCGCACCGGCTCCCTGCAGGGGACCATCCAGGGCGACGTCCTCCGCTTCCAGTGGGAAGAGCGCAAGGAGATGGTGGTCGGTCGCCCCTCGGTGAACCGCGGCCGCGGTTGGTTCCGGCTGAAGATCGGCCAGGACAACGACCAGTACATCGAGGGCGAGTGGGGCCACGACGACGCCGAGACCGGCGGCGGCCCCTGGAACGGCGTGAAGATGCGCCGCGGCAGCCCCGACCGCTGCATGGGCTCCGGCGCCAACACCGGCGGCGACGACGACGGCTACGGCGACGACGGCTTCGACGATCCCGACGACTTCGACAACGGTGGCTCGGGCGGCGGCTCCAGCTCCAGCTCCGGTGGGTCCAGCGGTGGGTCCGACTCGGGGAGCTACGACGAAGACCTCGAAGGCCTCGACGAGATCTGAGCGACCCGAGCTCTTCCCCCATGGCTCAGGTCAACCCGCTCACCCGTGAGCTGCTGGTCAAGCTCGTCTACTACGGGCCTGGGCTCGGGGGTAAGACCACCTCGCTCCAGCATGTCCACCAGAGCTCGCCCGCCGAGACCCGCGGGCAGCTCGTGTCGCTGGCCACGCCGGTCGACCGGACGCTCTACTTCGACTTCCTCCCCCTGCGGGCCCCGGCGGCCGCGGGTTACATCGTCCGCGACTATCACGTCCGGCTCCAGCTCTTCACGGTCCCCGGCCAGGTCTACTTCAACGCCACCCGGAAGCTGGTCCTGACCGGCGTCGACGGGATCGTCTTCGTGGCCGACTCCCAGCGCGAGCGGCACGACGCGAACCTGGAGAGCTTGGAGAACCTGGTCGAGAACCTCGAGGAGCAAGGGCGCTCCCTGGACGAGATCCCCTGGGTCATCCAGCTCAACAAGCGGGACCTGCCCACCGCCATGGACGCCGAGACCATGGAGCGGTCGCTGAACCTCTTCGGTCGCCCGGTGCTGGAGACCACCGCCACCAGCGGCGACGGCGTGCTCGAGGCGCTCGACACCCTGGTGCGCATCACCCTCGAAGACCTCGAGGCGCGCGGCACCTTCGGCGAGGAGGGGCGCACCTCGACGCCGGAGTTCGAGCTCGACACCCGGACCATCGAGTCCCAGATCGGCGCCGCCAGCGAAGCCATATGGCGAGCGAGCGTCGCCAAGAGCGTCGACGCGGACATGGCCCGCGAGTTCGAGGAGGAGCCCGAGCCGCCGGCCCCTCTCGTCCCCCAGGTCGCCCAGGTGGAGGCGCCCTTGCCGCCGTCCGCCGGCGCGCCGAGCTGGGCCGCGCTCTTCGAGCGCGACGACGCGACCCGGGTTCGCGCCATCGAGACCGCCATGGCGGAAGGGAGCCTGGCGGACGCCATCGCGCGCATCGACCAGCTGGTCACCGACCTCCTGGTGCGCGTGGGCGCGGCCTTCGAGCTGCCCGAGGGCGGCGCCCGACCCGTCACGGTGCTCCCCCTCCTCGGGATCGCCGGATCCCGCTGGCTGACCTACCGCCGGGTGGTGCAACGCGCCCGCAGCGGGGGACCCCTGGACGGCCGAGACGGCCTCGAGGCCATGGCGATGGCCATCGAGATCCGGCTGGCCTCCCGCTTCGCGTGACCGGCGCGTAAACGGTAAGGAAGAATCTCGCAGCGAGTGCCCCAGCGGGGGCGAACCTCCGCTATCTTCGGGAGCGTGATGAAGCGAATCGCGTTCTTGGGAGTTCTCCTCGGTCTCGTCTACGGGTGCAGTCCCGGTGACGACGACGGCTCTGGCCCGGTCCGGGACGGCAGCGTCGACGGCGCCGTCGTCGACACGACGGACACCGACGGCGACGGAATATCCGATGCCGACGAAGGCCGAGCCGAGCGCCGGGACACCGACGGGGACGGCATCGAGGACTGGGAAGACAACGACTCGGACGGCGACGGCATCCCCGACTCCGTCGAGGCTGGCGACGCGGACCCCGGGACGCCGCCCCGAAACTCCGATGGGACCGGCGACCCGGACTTCCAGGACACCGACGCCGACGACAACGGGCTCCCCGACAGCGAGGAGTCCACGGCCGACACCGACGGGGACGGCACCCCCGACTTCGCCGACCTCGACGACGACAACGACGGCGCGCGCGACTCCATCGAGCTCGAGGCGGGCGGCCCGAACCTGGACAGCGACGGCGACGGCCTGGTCGACTTCAAGGACCCCGACCGCGACGACGACACCATCCGGGACGGTGAGGAGTACCTCAACGACACGGACGAGGACGGCATCCGCGACTGGGACGACCTGGACAGCGACAACGACGGCTACTCGGACGCCGAAGAGGCGGGCGACGCCGACATCTTCACCAACGCGGTGGACACCGATGACGACGGGATCCCCGACTTCCAGGACCCGGACAGCGACAACGACGGCATCTCCGACTTCGACGAGCGCGAGGCCGGCACCAGCCGGATCCTCGAGGACTCCGACATGGACGGCATCAGCGACCTCATCGAGGTCGGCGCCGGCACCGACCCGCTCGACCCGATGGACAACCCCCGGGCCAACGGCGACTTCGTCTTCGTGATCCCCTACGAGGAGCCGCCGGAGCCCACCCGCGACACCCTGGAGTTCAGCACCGCGCTGCAGCAGGTGGACGTGTACTTCGGCTTCGACACCACCGGCTCCATGCGAGAGGAGCTCGAGACCATGGCCAATCCCACGACCGGCGTCCCGCGCATCGTGGAGCTGCTGGGGTGCGCTGCGGGTGAGGACCCCGTCGTCACCGGTTGCATCCCCGACCTCTACACGGGGGTCGGGACGTTCGACGAGCTCGACACCTATCGGAACCGGGTGAGCCTTCAGGGCGACCCTGCGGTCACCGCAGCGGCAATCCCGGGTACGGGTGGTGGCGGCGACGAAGCGCCCCTGCAGGTCCCCGCGTGTGTTGCCCGGGGATCCAACTGCACCAACTCCAGCCGCAACTGCGCCGGGAGCGGGGTGGGCTGTCCCGGCTTCCGAGAGGACGCGGTCCGCATCTACATCCAGATCACCGACGCCGACGACCAGTGCTCTGGTTCGCGCTGCTCCATGTTCACCGCCGCCTATGCGGGGTCCGAGCTGCAGAGCCAAAACATCCAGTTCATCAGCCTCTACGGGACTGGAGACTCGGGGGGCGCGGGTTCCCCCCAGAGCATCGCGCAGGCCATCGCGGTCGCGGCCGGGTCCGTGGACGGCTCGGGCAACCCCTTCGTCTACGCCTCGACCGACAGCGCGGTCGCGATGTCGGCCGTCGACGCCGTTCGTGCGCTGGCCCAGTCGGAGTTCCCGGTTACGATCGAGGCCTCCGAGGTCGAGGGGGACGACGGTGACGCCCTCCGCTTCATCGACTTCTTGGAGACCAACACCAGCGGCACCGGCGCCTGCACCATGGTGTCGCCGACCGAGGACACCGACCTCGCTCCTTGGGGCGTCGACGGTCATGACGACGCTTTCCCGCGTCTCGTCCCGGGCACCGGCGTTTGTTGGGACGTCGTGCCCCTCATGAACGACTTCCAGGAGCCGGCCTCGAGCCCCCTGGTCTACAAGGCGCTCCTCACCGTGCGCGCCAGCGGCAGCCGCGTGGACGACCGCGAGGTGTTCTTCCTGGTCCCGCCGAAGATCGACATCGGCGTCCCCCTGGAGTGACGCCCCGGGGGGCCACCCCCGACACTGAAAAGCCCGCCGTGCTCGATGCACGGCGGGCTTTTTCGTGGGCGGAGCCGACCTCAGGAGGAGGGCGTCTCGCCGCAGTAGAGGATGGCGCAGTCCTTCCAGTGGGAGTCGCGCACGCGGTTGCAGAGGCTGGCCAGGTCGTCGTCGACGTCGACAAGCTCCCCGTCGGTGGCCTTGCCCGTGCGGTGGTCGTAGGTGCACTCGTGGAGGGCGACCCAGCGACCCCGGCAGTCGGGGCGGCGGCAGATCTGCTCCCAGCGCAGGCGCGGGAGGGCTTCTCCGGGCGTCGGCGTCTCCTCGTCCCCAGCCACCCCGTCGGGGCGGCGGAACCAGGAGAGCAGGCGTTCGCGGGAGGCGTTCTTGGTCATCGGCTGTAGGTGAATCCCCACGGCAGTTCCTCGTCGTGTCGTTCCAGCGGAACGATGAAAGTGGAGCCGAGCGTTGTCTCGCGTCGGGGGGAGGGCGCGAACGCCCCGGCTCCCTGGTGGCGCACCAGGCGCCTGAGGTCCTGATCATTCTCACCCGGGCCCCTTCGCTCAAGGGGTCTCCATGAGGAGGCGCAGTGGTCCGCTTGACGGCTCTTCGAGCCGGTGTCAGCGAGCGCCCTCGCAGGCCGAAAGCTCTGTGTTCGCGGGCGTCCGCGTCAGGGACGCGGGCACCAGTCGGGCGAGAAGTGCTGCCGCGACGGGCCGTCCGCGCGCACCGCCCGGAGACGGCGGAAGAGGGCCTGCGCACCGGAACAGTTTCCCTGCTGCATCAGGATGCCGACCGAGTTGCTCGCGCGGTTGCCGAGGCTGCTGCGAAGCGAGCGGAGGGAGGCGTGGTTGCGACCCACCGCGCTCTGGGCGGTCTGCAGGGCCCGCACCGCGCCGTCGACGTCGTTGCGCGCCAGGGCCGCTTCGCCCTGGGAGACGGCGGTGCGGCCACGCGCGAGGTCCGACGCCAAGGGACCCCTCGAGGCCATGGAAGTCGCCATGGTGGCCTCCATCGTCTCCTCGGGCTCCATCGTCTCGACGACCTCGGGCTCCATGGTCTCCGGCTCCATCACCGTGGTGACCTCGGGCTCCATCGTGGGCTCCTCGGTCATCGCCACCGTCGCCGGTTCCATCGTCGTGGAGGTCCCGGTGCCGGGATCGACCGGCAGCGCCTGGCCGGCCTGATTCGTCGTCACCGTCGGCGGCTGGCCGTTGGTGGCGACGGTATCGGGGGGATCCTGCCGGCTGAGGAACCAGAAGACGCCACCGCCGATGGCGCCCAAGAGCACTACTGCAGCGACCAGGATGGCCACCAGCTTGCCGCTGCCGCTCCCCGGGACCTGCATCGACTGCGAGGTGAACTCGGTCGGGCCCGGCGTGGGCGTGTGCATCGGGTGCTGCGCCGAGTGCGGATTCGGAGTGGGGTAGGGATGCTGCGGCTGCTGGCCGGAGCCGGGCTGGAAGGGACCGCTCGGCGTCGCCTGCCGGGGCGGCGCGCTCGGGTTCGGGGTCCCGTAAGGGTGCTGGCTCGGCGTCGGCGTGCCGTAGGGGTGGGAGCCCTGGCCGCCGTAGCTCGGCGTCGCCGAGGTCTGGGGCACGTAGCCGCCTCCGCTCGAGTGTGTCCCCACGCCGCTGGTGGCCATCGTCCAGGCCGCCTGGGCGTCCCCGATGCCGGTGAGCTCGTGCATGAAGGCCAGCGCGTTCGGCTGCCGGGCGTCGCGGTCCTTGGCGAGACCGCGCATGATCGCGTGGGCCTTGGGGTCCGGGAGGTCGCGCCCCCCGGGGAACTGCTGCACCGGCGCCGGTTGCGCCGTGAGGTGCTTGGTCGCCCACTCCCACGGCGTGCGCGCGTCGAAGGGGAGCTGCCCGGTGACCATCTCGTAGGTCATCACCGCCAGCGAGTAGATGTCGCTGCGCAGGTCCAGGGACTGCCCGCTGAACTGCTCCGGGCTCATGTAGGGCGGCGTGCCCAGGACCATGCCCTGCTTGGTCAGCTTGGCGGTCTTCTCGTCCTCGGCTTCGGAGCGCTTGGCGATGCCGAAGTCGAGGAGCTTCACGAAGTCCGTCTGCCCGCCGCGGGTGGTGAGCAGCACGTTCTCCGGCTTGAGATCCCGGTGGACGACCCCGCGCTCGTGGGCCTCGGCGAGCGAGCCGCAGATCTGGATGAGGAGCTTGTCGACCAGCGCCGGCTCGAGGCGCCCGACCCGCTGGAGCCGCTTCGAGAGGTCCTCGCCCTCGATGTACTCCATCACGATGAAGAGCGTGCCGTCGTCCAGATCGCCGAAATCGTAGAACTGCACCGTGTTCGGGTGGTGCAGCTCGATCACCGTCTCGCACTCCCGGTGGAACCGGGCCACGAGCTGGGGGTCGCCGCTGAGCTCGGGGTGCAGGGTCTTGATGGCTACCTTGCGGGTCGCCGTGCCCATCTTCTGCTCGGCGAGGTAGACCTTTCCCATCCCGCCTTCGCCGAGGATCTTGGCCACGCGGTAGCGGCCCAGGAGGATTCGACCGACCATCGGGTCTTCGCCCGGGGCGCTCTCGGGGGCCTCCAGCATCGCCCCACACTGCAGACAGAAGCGGGCTTCGTCCGCGTTCTCGTGCTGGCAGCGCTCGCAGGTCAGGGACATCGGCTCGTCACTCTACGTCGCCCGAGGGGGCGGACTCCCTTCCCGAGGGACCGAAGTCCCGCGAGGAGGCGGAAAAATGGGGTCGAAAACGCATGGTCCGATGGGCCGGGAGCCGGCAGCGGGGATCCGTGATGTCCCCATGTCCCTCGGACCGCGAGTCTAGCCATACCCTTGGGTGACGTCCAAGACCCGACGCGAGTTCACTCGCGCGGGAGAGAACCTTCGGACGGAGTACGGCCCCCAGCCCGGAAGGACTGGGGGCCGCGAGGGATCGGTCGGGGCTCAGTTGCAGCCGAAGTGCATTGCGAGGGTCGAACTCGTTCGGGTCGCGCCGACGATGACGCCGGCGTCGGTCACGGCCATGGCGATCTCGTAGAGCCCGGTGATGGCCCGCTCGTCGAGGGCCGGGGCCGCTGCACCGGTGAGATCCGGCTCGACCACTCGGAGCGTGGTGGCGCTCGGCGTGAAGGCGACCACCCAGCGACCCCCGCTGAAGCCGATGCCTGCGCTCCCGCGCGAGGCGATGGGACCGATGGGTTCCGCCGGACCCGGGGTCCAGCTCCCGGCGTTCATCAGGTGGCCCTCGAGGTTCCCGTCCACGCCCGCCGCCACGAGGCGATTCCCGGCATCGTCCGCGCCCAGGAAGACGAAGTCGACATCGGAGTCGACGGTGCGGACGTCATCGAAGGCGAGGGACCCACCGCTGTAGCTCACGCCAGCGGTCCGCAGTACACCGTCGTCGTCCACCCAAGCCAGGGTCGAGGCGCCGGCAGCGCTCTCCAGCTCGACGCTATGTCGCGCGAAGCTCAAGCTCTGTCCGGTGACGGTGCGCGTAGTCACCGCCCCAGAGAGACTGGTGCTGGAGCGAGCGATTTCGAGGGTCGCGGTCGCCGTGCTTCCCACCGCGTAGGCGTAGAAGACGTTCCCGGCCTCCACACTCACGGCCGAGGGCCCGAGGATGTTGGCGTCCTCGCTCACCACCAGGGGCGAGCCAGTGCTGATGGACGAGCTCGCCGAGACCCGCATCGCCATCAGGTCGGTGGGATAGGTGCGCATGTAGGTGAGGACCGCAGAGGTCGAAGACAGCTGCGTGGCATCCACGAGGATGCCGGACGCGACCTCGACCGCCGAGCCGGTGCCGCGCCCGTCGGCGTCGAGCTTCTGAGCGTAGATACGGCCTCCGCCCTGGGTGAACACGATCGCAGAGCTACCGAGGGAGACGACGCGCACGTTGTCGCGGTCGCTCCCAGAGAGCGTGCGGTTGGTGCTCAGCGACCAGAGGCCGTTGTCCGCGGCGCCGTCGCAGTCGTCGTCCACGTAGTTGCAGGTCTCCGCTGGCGGCGTGCAATCGACCGCCTCGGGGAGCCCGCAGCTCGCCGTGCAGCTTCCCGTGCCGGTCGAACCGCAGCTCGTCGTGCAGTTCACCGAGTCGCCCTCGGCGCAGAGCTGCGCCGTGTCCACCCCGAGCGGACCATCGCAGTCGTTGTCCTTGCCGTCGCAGATGTCGCTGGCCATCGGGTGGGTCGCCATGTCCATGTCGTCGCAGTCGGTCGCATCGGCGACCGCGCCGTCGCCGACGGTGCACGCGAGGACGGGCATCGATGCGTCGCCGTAGCCGTCACCGTCGGTGTCGGCGAAGAGCTCCATCGCGACCCCCTCGTCGACCATGCCGTCGCAGTCGTCGTCGACCTCGTCGCAGGTTTCGGTCCCCTCCGGGTTGACGGCCATGTCGG
Source organism: Myxococcales bacterium UBA1660 (assembly GCA_002320815.1). GTDB lineage: Bacteria > Myxococcota_A > Polyangia > Polyangiales > Houyiibacteriaceae > UBA1660. The sequence goes on along the minus strand of DCLA01000006.1, from coordinate 3,482 downwards.
CGTCGTCGCAGTCGAGGTCGTTGGTCACGAACCCGGCCACCATCCCGTCGCAGAAGACCATCGGGGTGTCGGGGTCACCGAACCCATCGCGGTCGGAGTCGAAGTAGCCCATCTCCCCGGCCCCTTCGTCGACCATCCCGTCGCAGTCCTGGTCGACGCCGTCGCAGTCCTCGGTCGCCCCCGGGGCCACGGCGGAGTCGTTGTCGTCACAGTCCCCGCCCTCGGCGACGAGGCCGTCCGGCTGGAAACAGGACAGGGTGGCCTCGCCACCCCCGAAGCCGTCGCCGTCGACGTCCTCGTACCACTCCGTGGTGCAGTCCTCGCCGCCGGGCGGGACGCACGCCCCGTCCACGGCGACGAGATCGGCACCGCAGTCCAGACCCTCGTCACCGCACCCTTGGAGAACACCGAGCGAGCTCACCGCGAGCACGCACCAAAGAAATCGAACCGTTTGCATTGAAGACCTCCTGATGGTCGCGGGGGTCTTCGAGCGTTCGCCGGGCGAGTTGCGCGCCCGGTGTTCTTTTTCTCAGGCCTCCGGGTCGAGGCGCTCCCCTGAGGGCCGGCTCCGGGTCAACCGTCGGGGTCGAGGCGGTCCGAAGACAAGCCCACGGCTCCGGCCGTGGCGCCCGGCCCACCCGCGTCGCCGGCAGCTCCTCCCGGGCCGACGTCGAAGCTCGCCGTGGACCCATCGGAGTCCGTGGACGTGCCCATGAGGAGAAGGCCGATGCTCGGGCCGCCCGATCCTCCGCCTCCAGGCCCGCCGGCGCCGCCCTGGCCTCCGGGACCTCCATCACCACCAGGCAAGATGGGGTCCGAGGCAGCCGAGTTCGGGCGGGCTGCGCCGCCTGCGCCTCCCTCCCCCCCGGCTCCCCCTTCTCCTCCTGGGGCGCCGTCGCCCCCGGGACCGCCTCCTGCCGTCTCGAGGGAGACGTCCGCCAACGTCACGACGCTATCCTGGAGCCAGAGCGCAACCGACGCCCCCCCACTGGTGCCGGCGCCACCGCCGAGCCCGCCACAGCCGCCGCCGCCGCCGCCGCCTCCCGATGCCCCGTAGTAGACACAAAAATCAAGGCCTCGATTGTTCTCGGCGTCAGCCGCCGCCCCGCCTCCTCCCCCGCCCTGGCCCGTCTCGCCATCGGTGCCCATCGTCGCGACAGGGCGAACGTATCCACTCGCCTCGAATACCCCCATCCCGGCCCCTTCGCCCGGTTCACCTGGTTCACCACGGAGGCCAGGCCTGCCGTTGCCGCTGGGCGCGTCTCCGCCGTTCTCGTTGGAACTAGCGTTGTAACAGAGAGTGATTCGGTCATCGGTACATCCGCTGCCCCCAGGATTCGGCGTCCCACGGTCGTAGTCGCTCCCGGTCGTACGTCCGCCAAGCCCTCCTACCGGACTCCCGCAAACTGGAAGTCCCCCAGCACCGCCCGACGCGCGAGGGGCCGGCGTCAGTCCACTTTCGCACGAGTCGGCGGCTCCCGTCGGGCCGCCGGATCCGCCGGGCCCACCCGCTTCGGTCGCCTCCGGCATGACCGCGTCGATGCCGGCGCCGCCCTGGCCGCTGCGGAGCGCGACCTCCTCGAGGATGACGCCCGTCGACTCGACCAATTTCGCGGCCACGGAGTCCGCTTCGGGAGCCGCGTCCTCCGCCTCGAAGGAGATCAACGCGACCGTGGTTTCGGAGGAGACGCCCGTAGCTGTCAGGACCGGGCCCGTTCCGACCACCGTCGTGGCCTGAGTCCGGGTGCGCGCCCAGCCCGCGGCGGCGTCGAAGCCGCCGTAGATCGACACGCCAGCGATGAGCTCGACGGTCTCTACGTGGGTCCCCGTCGGCACCCACACCTGCGTCAGGCCCTGTTCGCTAGCCGTCTGCAGAGCGTCGGCGATGTTCTCCTCTACTGCAGCGACGCCCTCCGGGGCGGTCGCCGTCGCGGGAACCACGGCCACCGCGACTTCGAGGTCACCGTCGTATCCGTCGCAATTCGCGTCGACGAAGTCGCCATCCGGCAGGTCGTCACCGCCGGTCGGAGTGCACGTGCCGCCGTCCGGCTCGGCGACCGCGCCGTCGGGGAAGCGGCAGGC
>DCLA01000006.1:456-1091 GCA_002320815.1 Myxococcales bacterium UBA1660 | reverse complement strand
CGGGGAAGCGGCAGGCGCCCTCCGAGAAAGCGCTCCCGGTGGGGCAGGTGACTTCATTGTCGCAGCCCAGGCCGAGGGCGAGCAGGGCGGAAAGGAGAAGACGCTTGGAAGAAAAGCGGAACATGAGGGACTCCAAGGCGAACGACGCGCGCACGCGCCGCTCGACGGTGAACGAATTGGCGCCGACCTTCGCACACGTGGCTCCGCGGTGCGAGCCGTCGAGTTCAGTGGAACATTCGGCGCGGCCCGTGACACCGGAGTGTGGAGTGCGACCCACCGAGAGCGCGTCCGCGGTGCTCAGCCCCCGCAGAAGTCTGCACCGCCCGAGTCACCGCCATCCCCACAGGTAGAACCGGGGTTGGGGGTCCCGTCGCATTGGACCGCACCGGCGCACGGGTAAGTGCAGCGATTGTTGAGCGTCCCCACCCGGCGGCAGAGTCCGCTCTCGGGACACTCGGAGTCCTCGCCGCCGGGGCACATCTGGTCGGAGAGGAGCGCTCGCACCGCCTCGCAGGTGGTCAGCGTCTCCGCGATCCCACAATAGCTGCCCTCGGTGGCTCCCGAGAGCGTCGTGCGTCCGGTGATCTCGATGGAGAAGGGCCGCTCACATCCCGCGGTGGAGTCGGCCAAGCAAT
>DCLA01000006.1:0-124 GCA_002320815.1 Myxococcales bacterium UBA1660 | reverse complement strand
CCCGCCGCGGGCCACGCCGTCGTGCTCGAGCGGCACGCAGAAGCCCCCATCGGCGCACTCGGTGTCGGACACGCAGCTGACGCAGGCGTCGAGGGAGCCGCGCGGGGTGTCGGTGCATTCGCCG
>DCLA01000044.1 GCA_002320815.1 Myxococcales bacterium UBA1660 | reverse complement strand
TCTCGTCTACGTCACGACGCACCATGGCCGAACCCTAGCCGACCCACGGCGCAGCGAGCGCATGCATTCGCGCGCGTTTCGCGGTATTGCCTGCGCGGCATGAGCGAGACCAAGAAGCCCTCCGAGATCTCCGATCCCATCGCCCGCCTCGAGGCCCTCGACGCGGCCGCGCTCCAGGGTGGCGGCGCCGCCCGCATCAAGAAGCAGCACGACGCGGGCAAGCTCACCGCGCGCGAGCGCATCGAGCTGCTCTTCGATCCCGGGACCTTCGTGGAGACCGACCGGCTGGTCCAGCACCGCTGCACCGACTTCGGCATGGAGTCCAAGAAGATCCCCGGCGACGGCGTGGTGACCGGCTGGGGCCTCGTCGACGGCCGCAAGGCCTTCGTCTTCGCTCAGGACTTCACCGTCTTCGGCGGCAGCCTCTCGGCGGCCTTCGCCTCCAAGATCACCAAGGTCATGGACCTCGCGCTCAAGACCGGCGCGCCGGTCATCGGCCTCAACGACTCCGGCGGCGCCCGGATCCAGGAGGGCGTCGAGAGCCTCGCCGGCTACGCCGACATCTTCCTCCGCAACGTCCTGGCCAGCGGCGTCGTGCCGCAGATCTCGGCCATCATGGGGCCCTGCGCCGGCGGCGCGGTCTACAGCCCGGCGATGACCGACTTCAACCTCATGGTCGACGGGTCGAGCTACATGTTCATCACCGGCCCGGACGTGATCAAAACGGTCACCCACGAGGAGGTGACCAAGGAAGAGCTCGGCGGCGCCACCGCCCACGAGACCAAGAGCGGCGTCAGCCACTTCACTTGCGAAGACGACGCCGACTGCATCGCCACCGTCCGCGAGCTCCTCTCCTTCCTGCCCTCGAACAACCACGAGCCCGCCCCGTGGAAGGAGCCGGCGGACCCCGCCCATCGCGAGGTCGACGAGCTCGAGGACATGGTCCCGCGCGACCCGATGAAGGGCTACGACATGAAGCGGGTCATCGAGGCGGTCGTCGACGACGGCGACTTCTTCGAGGTCCAGGAGCGCTACGCGAAGAACATGGTCATCGGCTTCGCGCGCTTCGACGGGCACCCGGTGGGCATCGTCGCCAACCAGCCCCTCGAGCTGGCCGGCTGCCTGGACATCGACGCCAGCGTGAAGGCCGCGCGCTTCGTGCAGTTCTGCGACTGCTTCAACATCCCCATCGTGACCTTCGTGGACGTGCCCGGGTTCCTGCCCGGCGTCGGCCAGGAGCACGGCGGCATCATCAAGCACGGCGCGAAGCTCCTCTACGCCTACTGCGAAGCGACGGTGCCCAAGGTCACCGTCATCACCCGCAAGGCCTACGGCGGCGCGTACGACGTGATGAGCTCCAAGCACATCCGCGGCGACATCAGCTTCGCCTTCCCCACCGCCGAGATCGCGGTGATGGGTCCCGATGGCGCGGTGAACATCGTCTACCGCAAGGAGATCGCCGAAGCCGACGATCCCGTCGCCGCCAAGGCCGAGTTCGTCGAGGAGTACCGCGCCAAGTTCGCGAACCCCTTCAAGGCCGCGGAGCTCGGTTTCATCGACGAGGTGATCCACCCCCGGACCACCCGATCCCGCCTCTGTTCGGCGCTGCACATGCTCCGGGACAAGCGGGACGCCAACCCGCCCAAGAAGCACGGCAACCCGCCGCTCTGAGCGACGAGGATCGCGTTCGAGACCCCGTCGGACGCAACCGAGCGCGCCGCCGGCCGAGGCGTGGGCCATGCCCGCGCCCGCGCCCTGCCCCACCGACGATTCCGCCGAGGTCACCCGGTCCCAGCGGCGGCGGCGCCCGGGCCCCGCGATCTTCCCCGACAATGGACTCGTGGAGGCGGCTCGCCCCCCCAATCAAACGGGCTATAGTCGCACCTCCACGTCGTCCGACGCCCGGCCCATGACCGACGAGCTCCCCCGCATATTCGGCAAGTACCTCCTCGAGAGGCGGCTCGGCGTGGGGGGCATGGCGGAGACCTTCGTCGCCCGCCGCGAGGGCGCCGGGGGGATCGTCCAGCACGTCTGCATCAAGCGCGTGCTCCCGGCCTTCCACAAGGATCCGGAGTTCATCCAGCAGTTCCAGCGCGAGGCGCGGCTGGCGGCGAAGCTGCGCCACCAGAACATCGTGCAGGTCCTCGACTTCGGCTACGTCGGCGAGACCCTCTACATGGCCCTCGAGCTGGTCCGCGGAGTCGACCTGCGCGACTTCCTCCGGGCCCAGCCGGATCAGAAGCTGGCCATCGAGTTCGTGGGGCTGATCGCCCACGACATGATCTACGCGCTCGACTACGCGCACCGCCCCCACGACGGCGTCGACGGCATCGTCCACCGGGACGTGACGCCCTCGAACGTGCTGCTCTCGCGCAACGGGCACGCGAAGCTCGCCGACTTCGGCGTGGCCAAGGCCATCGGCACCTCCACCGTCGCCACCGCCACCGGCGTGATGAAGGGGAAGATGCCCTACATGCCCGCCGAGCAGATGAAGGGCGGCGCCATCGACGGGCGCACCGACCTCTTCAGCCTGGGCGTGGTGCTCTACGAGGCCCTCGCGGGCCGGCGGCCCTTCGTCGGCGCCCACGATGTGGAGGTGATGACCAAGATCGTCACCAACACCCGACCCAAGCTCATCGAGGTCGCCCCCCACGTGCCGGCGGAGCTCTGCGCGGTGGTGGAGAAGCTCCTCGGCCCGGAGCCGGAGGACCGCTTCGAGAACGCCGACGCGGTCCTCGACGCCATCGCCCCCTTCGTCCCGCCGCCGAGCTACCGGCGGCGCCTCGCGGACATGGTCCGCGATTGCTACGGCGACACCGAGCGCGGCCCCGAGGAGCGGGACACGCGCATGGCGGACATCGCCGAGCTCCCGGCCAACGTGCCCGGCGCGCTGCAGGTCGCGGTCCCCAGCGAAGCACCGGTCGACGCCGGCGGACCGACGGCCCTGGCCCCCTCCCAGCCGCCGCCCGCGGGCGACGGCGCGACGCGCATGGTGCCCTCGGAGCTGCCCCCCGCGGGCCGCGCCGCGACCCTCTACGGCATGGGGCCGGCGTCCGACCGGCCGCCGCCGGAGGACAAGTCCACGCACCTCGACCTCGCCGCCCAAGCCCGGGCGGCGGCGGCTCAAGGCGCCGTGCAGGGCAGCGCCGTGAACGAGAGCGCGAACGCCCCTGCGCCTCCCTCGTCCTCGGCCATGATGGTCCCGCCCGCGCCGGACCCCATCGACCGGCAGAGCGCCGAGATCGAAGTGCCCGCTCTCGAGGCGCCGCCCCACGTGCCCAACCCGCCGCCGACGGGGTCGAAGCGCGGCCTGGTGCTGGCAGCCGTCGCCGTCCTCGCGGTGCTGGGCATCGGCGGCGTGATCTTCGCCCTGCAGAGCGACCCGGCCCCGGTGCTCCCGCCGGAAGCCGTGAGCGCCACCCTTCCGCCCCCGACCCCGACGGGCCCCACCGCGACCGAGCGGGCGGCGCCGACGCCCACCCCGGCCGAAGCGACGGCCACCCAGGCCGCGAGTGGCGACGTCGCCGCCGAAGCGGGCGCCGCGGGGCAGGACGCCGATCGCTCCGAGGACGACGCCGACCCCCGGCCCGAAGACCCCGCGCCCGCCGCCGTGGCGCAGGCCGCCATGCAGGAAGCCGCCATGCGAGAGGGCGCCATGCAGGAGGCCGCCGCGATGCGCGAGGCCGCGGCGAATGCCGCCGACGAAGACGAAGACGAGGCCCCGCGGCTGGTCGCCGTCACCGTCGCCTGCCTCCCCTGGGGCGAGGTCTGGGTCGGCGACCGCTACATGGGCCGCGCGCCGGTGCAGCTTCGGCTCCCCCCCGGCAGCCACACCATCCGCGCCGGCACCGGCAGCCCCCAGTTCAGCAAGACCGTGCGCGTCCGCGCCGGGCGCCGCCGGCAGACCGTCGAGTTCGATCTCGACGCGCTGATGCAGGCCCGCGCCGAGATGCGCTGACCGACCATTCGTCCGAGAGAGACGCCGACCGGCTCGGGGCGTGGCGGCTCCGCTGCGCCGAGTCGCGCCCCCATCGCCCGAGGAGGAAGCCCCACCGTGAGGTCCCGCGGCCATCGCTGCGATCCGGCGACGCTCCGTCCCGCGTCCCCTCGACCGGGGACACCGCAGAAAATCAATGGTGAAAAGTTCCACCCAGCAACCGAAAAAGTCGATGGCCGAAGGCTTGCCAATCATGACCGCTTTTCGTACGCACACGCCCATGCGCGCCTTGGTTTGCCTGACCGTCCTCTTGGGGTCGGTCCCTGCCCTCGCTCAGTCGTCGGGCGGCCCCACCACCGACTCCTGGGTGGTGGTCCCCGTCGAGCCCGGCGACGCCGAGGATCCCCGCGCGACCCAGCTCGCCGTCCGCCTGCGCGAGGCCCTCGGCGAGAGCGGGGTCGCCGTCCTGGACGACACCGAGGCCGGCGAGATCGTCGAAGAGCGCGTGAGCGCCCCGGTCTCGGAGCTCAGCGAGAGCGACATCAACGCCTGGGCCTCCAGTTCCCAGGCCGCCCTCCGCGCGCTGGCGCGGGCCGACTACGACAACGCCCGGGAGGCCCTCGTCGCCGCCCAGGAGGTCGCGCAGCGCGCCGCCGAGGAGCTCAACCGCGAGGCCGAGCGGGCCCGCGAGGTGCTCGACACCTGCCTCTTCACCGCGCGCGTCTTCCTGGAGACCCACCAGCGCACCGAGGCCGAGCGTCAGGTGCGCTCCTGCCGCGTGCTGGTCCCGGAGGTCGAGCCCCGCCGCCATCGGCACCCGCCCGAGGTCCACGCGCTCCTCGAGCGCATCGACGCCGAGGAGACCAATGGCGGCCTCCAGGTCACCTCGGCGCCCAGCGGGTGCACCGTCCGCATCAACGGCGTGCCCCAGGGCGAGACCCCCTTCGCCGTGGAGCAGCTGGCCCGCGGCGACTACCGCCTGCAGGTCGAGTGCTCCGAGGAAGAGCACGGCCGCGTCCACCTGGTCCGCGTCGACGAGGGCACCACTCGCATCCACGTCGACGTCGGCTTCGACCGCGCCCTGGCCTCGCGCCCCTTCCCGCGCCTCACCGCCCCGGAGCAGCGCCTCGAACACGGTCGCCTCCTCGCCGCCGCCCTCGGCACCACCGTCGTCGTCGTCGCCGCCCCCGGCAGCGCCCACGTCCTGCGCATCGACCCCGACGGCCGCGCCAGCCAGCTCGTCATGCCCGCCTCCGGCGACGTCACCGTCGCCGCGACCATGCTCCAGGAGCGTCGCTCGATGGATCTCACCGGCGACGCCCCCGAGCCCATCGACGCCCCGAGCGCCCCGGGCGAGCGACCGCGCCTCGCCGTGGCCACCCTCGACGACGAGCGGGCCCCCACCCACGACGCGCCCCGCGGTCCCGGCCTCCCCGGCTGGCGCATCGGTCTGGGCATCGGCGTCCTGGCCATCGGCGCCGGCGTCCTGGGCGCGAGCGCTTATCTCCTGGGCGACCAGGGCACCCGGGGCGACGCCTACGCCGCCTTCGACGGGGACTTCACCGACCCCGACTTCGCCCGGCTCCAGCTCGACTGGAAGGACGCCCGCGCCCCGTTCATGGCCACCGCCGCCATCAGCGGCGTCCTCATGGGCGTCGGCGCCGGCCTCCTGGCTCCCGCCCGCGAGGGCATGCCCTGGTGGGGCTGGGTCACCGGCGGCGTCGGCCTGGTCCTCGGCGTCACCGCCGTCATCCTCGCCGCCGGCGCCGAGTCCTGCGCGAACGAGGCCGGCACCGTCGCCGAGCGTCAGGCCTGCGTCGACGGCCGCCAACAGCGCGGCACCGCCGCCCTCGTCGGCTTCTCCGCCCTCCCCTTCGTCGCCGTCTCCCTGTCGGCGCTCATCCAATCCCCCGATTCCGACACCCAGGTCGCCTTCGTGCCGAGCCGCGACGGCGCCAGCCTGGTCCTCGGAGGCCGCTTCTGATGCGAACGATCCCTTGCTTCGCCCTCGCCCTCCTGGCGCTGGGCGCCTCCTCCGCCCACGCCGACGAGCCCGACCTCCCCGGCAAGGTCGTGGTGCTCATGAACCCCTCGAGCACCGCCGACGAGAGCCAGCGCCAGATGGCCCTCGTCGAGGTCGGCAACGTCCTCCGGGAGCGCGGCGTGCGCTTCGAGGTCGAGGCCGACGCCTCGTGCACCGAGACCAGCAACGGCTGCCTCGCGCTCATCGAAGGCGGCCGCGCCGAAGCGGTCCTGATCGTCAGCGTCTACCACGGCGGCGACGAAGGCAGCATCGACCTCCAGGTCTTCGACGGGCAGATGAGCGGCGTCGGCACCCAGGCCTGGGTGGGCGACCCGTCCAGCGCCGCCGGTCGCGCCATGCGCCAGGCCCTCGACAGCTACGCCCCCGAGTACGTCCGGATCGCCATCACCGGCGAGCCCGAAGGCGCCAGCGTCTTGATCGGCGGCCTCACCGGCGAGCTGCCCTTCATCGGCCGCGTGCGCCCGGGCCAGCATCGCCTGCGCATCTCCGCCGATGGCCACCGGACCCTTCAGGAAGAGCTCGACATCCCCGCGACCACCGAGACCTGGACCCACCGCGTCACCCTCGAACCCGGCGAAGACCCCGACGACCTCGTCCTCCTGGACCTCGACGGCCACCCCGCCAACACCGGCGACGGCAACCCCGCCTCCTCCGGCAGCGGCCACGGCGCCCTCCTCGGCCTCGGCGCCGCCGGCCTCGGCGCCGGCGTCGCCCTCGCCATCACCGGCGCCGTGCTCTTCGCCAAAGACGGCGACTACACCGACGACGGCCCCATCGGCCCCGATGGAGTGATCGAGGAGAACCAGACCGCTGGAAGCGGTCTCATACTCCTCATCGGCGGTGGCGTCCTCGCCGTCGCCGGTGGCACCCTCCTCGTCATCGGCGCGACCCGCGTCGACGCCAGCGCCGGGCCCAGCGGCGCGAACCTTCGCCTCACCACTCGCTTCTAGGACTCGACCATGCGCTCCTCGCTCTGCCTCCTCCTCCTCTCGGCTGGTCTCGCAGCCGGCTGCAAGACACAAAAGGTCGACTGTTTTGCTGAGCCGACCCGAGACAGCTGCGTCCAAGCCTGCCGGTCCAACCCGACGGCCGCTTGGTGCGGCGATGGCTCGGTGCCCCGCGACA
>DCLA01000115.1 GCA_002320815.1 Myxococcales bacterium UBA1660 | reverse complement strand
ACCGACCTGAGCTCCGCGCTAGCAGGGGCCCCGCCGGCGAGCCGCCCGGGCGGCGAAGGGGCGGCCGCGGGCGTCGGGTTCGCTCAGCGCCGGGGGTGCGTGGGCTCGGCGTGACTGAAGCGGACCACCACGTCGTGGGTACCGCGCGCCTCGGCTTCGAAGGGCCGCCGACCCAGGAAGCGGGTCAGGCAGCGTCCCCCGCGGGCGTCGGCGACGGTGCTGCGCAGCACGCGAACCCGCGCGCGACCGCGCGCGTTCACCGTGATCCGCAGCCGGATCTCGCCCTCCGGGGACTCGTTCCGCGAGGCCTTGCGGCGGCAGTCGAGGAGGATGGGGATCGCCTCGCGCACGCTGCGCTGGAGCGCCGCCACCTGCTCGGCGGTCGCGCGGGCCCCGCCGATGACGGTGAACTCGATGTTCCCGTCGCCGGAGCGACCGGTGGCCTCGAAGCGGTCGTCGGCGTTGCGGGTCACGGCGACGTCGTTCTCCGTCGCGCGACGCTGCTGGGTGCGCGCCACGCCCTCGGCGGCGGTGTTGGTGAAGGTGAGGACCACATAGGCCGACCCCGGCGGCCGCAGGCTGCCCAGGTCGGCCTGGTTCAGCTCGCGCATCACGCAGCGGCTGAGCTCCCGGTCGCCGATGCCGTCGTCGCGCACGGTGACGCTCCCGCCCCCGGCGAGATCGACGAAGAGCTTCAGCACGCCCTGCACGGTGGGCCGCTCGGCGGTGACCTCGCGGTAGCAGTTGCGCACCGCGCCTAGCTTGGAACCCACCACGCCGCCGATGAGGGCCAGCTTGTCGGCGTTGGTGCCCGGGCCGCTCTCCATGGAGAGGCGCACGTCGGCTTGCGCGGTGATGTTCGCCTCGCCTTGGCCCATCTCCTGGGCGGCGGCCGGCCCGGCCGCGAGGGCCAGGGCCACGGCCAGCATCCGCACGGCGCGCTCGGTGATTCGCTTCATGATCGTTCTCCCAACCCTCGCATGATGCCCCACCGGACGCCCCGCCCGCCGAGGATCTTCAATGGCTGGCCGGGCGACGCCCGCGCGCGGGGGGCGAGCGCGCCGGCTCAGAGCGAGAAGAAGCGGCGGACCTCGGCGTCGGTGAACCTGCGTCGGGGGTTCACGTCGAAGAGCTCGGTGGTGGTGGTGTCTCCGCTGACCTCCACCATCTTCATGGTGGCCACCGAGAAGCCCTCGCCCTCGAGGGTCATCTCCCGCAGGAAGCGCTGCAGGTTCTCGTTCCGGGGCCGGAGCGTCAGCTTCCACTGGGCGCCGTCGGTCGTGTACTGGACCCGGTACGTCCGCTCCAGCCCCGCCCGGTCACCGGCGAGGACGTAGCGGAAGGACTCCACGAAGCCAGCCAGGACCGGGCTCTCGCCGAGCTGGACCACCTGGCGCTCGCCGTCGGAGACGAAGGTCAGCCGGTCCCCCTCGAGGAGCGCGGCGCTGGGCGCCGGCGAGGTCACCTTGCGCATCAGGCGACCGGGCGGCGTGAAGTAGAGGACGCCCTCGGTGCGCACCGGGACGGCGAGGAGCGCGATGCGCTTCTCCTCGCGGAAGTGGGCGCTCATGCCCGGCATGTCGCCGAAGCGGTCCAGGAGCGCGTCCAGAGTCGGCGCGCTGGCCTGGGCCCCGGCGACCGACGCGCCGGGCGCGTGCGGGGCCTGGGAGCCGAGGCTAGCGAGGATCAGCAGGGCCAGTGATGCGGTCGCGAATCTCACGAGGGGTCTCCATGAACATCTCGCCCGCGCCCGAGGTGACCACCAGGGTGGTCCACGCCCGGGCGGCGCGCTTGTCGTGGGTCAGGTTGCGGACTTCGTAGGTCACGAGCAGCCGCTGCTCGGCCTCCTTGAGCTTGGCCTCCACGCGCAGCTTCTCGCCGAAGCGCATGGGGAATGCGTAGCGGCAGCGGGTCTCGATCATCAGGAGGCGCAGCCCCAGCGCGCGGAAGTCGTCGACGTCCAACCGGAACTTCCGGAAGAGGTCCTCGCGCGCGATCTCCAGGTACTTGTAGTAGTGGCCATGCCAGACGATCCCCAGCGGGTCGCAGTCGTGGAAGGGCACGAGCTGCTCGTGGGTCCCCCGGTGGACGCCGAGCGCGGGCGATTTGTTCAACGGGCGTCGTCCTCTCCGGGCGGCTTGGCCCAGAAGTCGTAGAAATTGAACCAGTTCTCCGGCGCGTCACGGCAGAAGCGCTCGAGGAGTTCGGCGTACTGCTGAGCGTACTCCTGCAGGGCCTCCTGGCGCCGGCGGCGGGGAAGCACCACCTGCTCCGCGAAGGGGATGCAATAGAGCTCGTACTCGTTGCCCCCCCGGTAGAGCCCGGCGACGAAATACACCGGGACCTTGAGGGTCGAGGCCAGGATGTAGGGCCCCGCGGGGAGCCAGGCGTCGCGGCCCAGGAAGCGCACCTTCACCGTCTTGGCGCCCGGCTGGACCCGGTCGCCCAGGATGGCCACCAGGCCGCCCTCCTCGAGCTTCTCGCGGATGGTGAGCATGAAGCCCATCGACCCGCCCTCGCCGTCGATCTCGATGAGGCGCACCGTGCTCGTCGGGTCGAGGGCCTCCAGCACGTCGTTGAAGCGGCGGGCGTTCTTGGTGAACACCACCGGGTGCAGGAGCAGCTCCTCCCGGCCGCTCTGCTCGCGCATCGCATAGAAGGATCCGAGGTGCGCGCCCAGCAAGATGGCGCCGGTGCCGGAGTCGCGGAGGTGCGCCAGGTGCTCGTGACCGTTGCGGGTCACCCGGAAGAACTCCGTCTTGCCGCGCATGAAGAAGAGCGCGTCCAGCGCGCACTGGGCGAACCGACGGACCTGCCGGTAGACGTCCGCGAAGCCCGTGGCCAGGCCGAGCCGCGCCCGGAACTCGGTGGTCGCGCGCCGGGCCAGCGCGCTGGTCAGGGTGTAGTAGGCGGCGATGGCCGCCACCAAGAGCCGCACCGGCCGGCGGCCGAACATCGTGGCCGCGACCACCACCGCCTGGATGCCCAGCACGGTCCCGCGCTCGCCCACGTCGCGCCACCCCCGCTCGACCTCGGCGGCTTCGGCCCGGGCCAGCTCGCGCCCCCGCATGCGCCCCCGGAGCTCCAGCTCGGCGGGGTTCACGACGAGCCCTCCCGGGGCGGGAAGACCCGGCGCAAGAGCCAGTCCTGCGGGCCCCGGCCGTACTCGCGGAAGCGCGCCTTCCGCAGAACGTACTCGCCGGCGAACATCGCGCCCATCAGCGCGTAGGCCACGCCGCCCGAGTAGATGGCCCAGACCCGGGTGGGCGCGGCGAACGCCAGCACGCCGGCCACCAGCCCGTTGAGCACGAAGAAGACGCACCAGGCCTGGGTCACCTGCCGGCAGTGGCGCTGTTTGGCCGGTCCGTCCGGGCCCGCGGCGAGGTGGGGGTCCTGCATCCGCGCGAAGCGCTCCACGATGGGCATCCCGCGCAAGGAGGCCGCGAACTGGACCAGGAGCGCCAGGCTGATCAGCACCGGCATCACCAGGAAGAAGCGCGCGTCTTCGAGCAGGGTCCCGGTGAGCAGGAGCGCCAACACGCTCAGCGGCAGGCGCAACACCGGGCCCAGGTGGGACCGGTCGGCCCGGGCGACCCGCAGCGCGAGGAAAGGCACCGCGATCCCCAGGGCCACCAAGCCCACGGTGCGCGGCGAGCGATGGGTGAGCGCCCACCAGATGGCCACCGGGTAGGTCACCGCCAGGACCACGTTCAGGATGCCGAGGAGGACCTTCACCGGACGTACGGGGACGAGCGCGGAGCGCTCAGAGCCCTCCGCTCATCACGATGCACTGACCGGTCACGTAGGCCGCGCCGTCGCTGGCGAGCCACGCGGCCAGGGAGGCGACCTCCTCGGGCTTCCCGATGCGGCGGGCGGGGATCATCTTCACGATCATCTCCACCGGCGCGGTCTCGATCATGTCGGTCTCGACGAGCCCGGGCGCGATGGCATTCACGGTGATCTTCCGCTTGGCCAGCTCGATGGCCAGCGCCTTGGTGGCCCCGATGAGGCCGGCCTTGGCGGCGGAGTAGTTCACCTGCCCCTTGTTGCCGTTCACCCCGCTGACCGAGGCGATGTTGATGATGCGGCCCCAACGCTTGCGGCACATGGGCATCACCAGCGGCCGGGTCACGTTGTAGAAGCCGTCCAGGGTGGTCCGGGTCACCGACTGCCAGGCGTCCCAGCCCATCTGCGGGAAGCTCTCGTCCTTGGCGATGCCGGCGTTGTTCACCAGCACGCCGATCTCCAGCCCTTCGTCCAGGAGCGCCTGCACCGCGGCCGGCGCGGTCTCGGGGTCGGCCACGTCGAACTTGCAGAGGCGGACCTCGCCGCCCCGGGCCTCGATGGCCGCCTTCACCTCTTCGGCGGCGGCGCCGTTGGACCGGTAGTTCAGGAGGATCGGGTGCCCGGCGTCGGCCAGGGCGACGCAGATGGCGGCGCCGATCCCCCGGCTCCCCCCGGTGACCAAAGCGTGCGGTCGGGTGCTCATGGCGCCCTCATTAGCAGGGGACCCCCCGGCTCGAAAGGGGCCAGCGCGGGGCCTCAGTCGAAGGAGCCCTCGTCATCGTCCTCGTCCGCCTCGGGCGGGGTGTCGGCGCCCACCTGCATGGCGATGGCCCGCTCGATCACCGGCGCCCAGCTGTACCAGTTGTGTTCGCCCTCGAACTCCTCGCCGTGGTGGGGGATCCCCGCCTCCTCCAGGTGCTCGTGCAGCGCGATGTTCGACTCGCGGATCCCCTCCCGGTCCCCCTCGGCCCAGGCCAGGAAGAGCCGGACCCGCAGGTCCCGGGGCTCGCTCCAGACCTGGAAGGGATCCTCGTGGGCGACCGCCTCGAGGGACCGGGGCGGGCCGAAGACCCGGTGGGTGGGGATGAAGAGCGCGTAGAGCCGGTCGTCGACGAACTCCACCATGCGCTTGGCGTCGAAGATGGGTCCACTCAGCACCGTGGCCGAGGCGAAGGTCTCCGGGTAGCGCAGCGCGAAGCGCATGGTGCCCGCGCCGCCCATGGAGACGCCCATGATGTGGCAGCCCTCGGGGCACGCCTCGGTGTGGTAGGCGCGGCGCACCTGGGGGATGAGCTCCATCAGGATCCAGTCCTCGTAGCGCCGGGTCCCATCCCACCAGTTCGCCCAGAAGCCGTTGTCGCCCTGGGGGAGGACCACGACGACCCGGGGGATGCGCCCCGCGGTGATGGCCTCGTCGAGCCGCTGGGCGACGCCGTAGCGCTCGAAGTTCCGCGGCTGGTCTCCGCCTCCGTGCAGGAAGACCACCAACGGCAGCCGCTCGTCGGACCGGAAGTCCGGCGGCGTGTAGACTGCGTAGCGCAGGTCGGCGCCGTTCATCGCCGCGCTGCGCACCGGCACGTATTCGAGCCGGTCCCGGCCGCCACACGCTGCCAGGAGGATCACCGAGAACACCAGAGCCACTGCCCGCATGGGTGGAGCCTAGAGCCCCCGGGCCCGCGCGCCCAGTGTTTCGGGGAGCGGCCAGGGCTTCGGGGAGGGGCACTCTTGGCCGTGGGCAGGCGGGGCGCGCTTGCCTATGATGCGGGCACCTTGGAGCAGCTCTCCGGCCTCGATGCGTCCTTCCTCTACTTGGAGACGCCCCGCATGCACCTGCACGTGGCGATGTGCGCGGTCCTCGACCCCGAGACCGTCGGCGGCCCGCTGAGCTTCGAGGCCATCGTCGAGTACATCCGCGAGCGCGTGCACCTGGTGCCCCCGTTCCGTCGGCGGCTCCGCGAGGACCCACTGGGTCTCAACCATCCCTTCTGGGTCGAGGATCCCGATCTGGACCTCATCCACCACGTCCGCCGGGTCACCCTCCCCGCACCCGGGGGCGAGCGGGAGCTGGGCGAGCTGGTGGGGCGCATCAACAGCGCTCCCCTGCCCCGCAGCCGACCGCTCTGGGAGATTTGGGTCATCGAGGGGCTCGAAGGCGGGCGCGTGGCGATGGTGGCCAAGGTCCACCACGCCGCGGTCGACGGGACCACCGGCGCCGGGCTCCTGGTGAACCTCTTCAGCCTGAAGCCCCAGGCGCCGCCGGTCGCGCCCCCGAAGACGCCGCCCCCGATGACCATCCCCTCGGACATCGACATGCTCCGGGAGGCCGCCCGCGCGCGCCTCGCCCAGCCGCGCAAGCTGGTGGAGCTGGCCCAGAAGACCGCGCGGGCGGTGCGCGCGGTGGCCGACCGCCGCAAGGGCTCGGACGTGGCCATCGGCGGCACGCCGCTGCGCGCGCCCCGGGTCTCGTTCAACGGCGCCCTCGAAGCGCGGCGGGACACCGCCTTCGCGCGACTCCCGCTCGCCGGCCTCAAGGCGGTCAAGGACGCCGCCCCGGACACGAAGCTCAACGACGTGATCCTCGCGGTGTGCACCGGGGTGCTCCGCCGCTACCTGGAGGGGCGCGACGGAGGCCTCCCCGGCGAAGCGCTCATCGCCACCTGTCCGGTCTCGGTCGGCGGCCGCCGGGGCACCAACCACGTCTCGGCGATGTTCGTCCCCCTCCCGGTCCAGCTCCCGGACCCCGCCGCGCGCCTCGCCGCCATCCGGCGCGCCACCCGCGGCGCCAAGGAGGAGCACAACGCCCTCGGCGCGGAGATGCTCCAGGACTGGGCCGAGCTGGCCGCGCCGACCACCTTCGAGCTGGCCTCCCGCTTCTACACCCGGCTCAAGCTCGCCGACCGCCACCGCCCGGTGCACAACGTGATCGTCTCCAACGTGCCCGGCCCGCCCTTCCCCATCTACTTCGCGGGCGCGAAGCTCCACGCCGTGTACCCCATGGGTCCGGTGCTCGAGGGGTCGGGCCTCAACGTCACGGTGATGAGCTACTGCGGGCACGTGGATTTCGGCTTCATGGTCGCCAAGAACCTCGTCCCCGACGTCTGGACCGTGGCCGACGCCGTCCACTCCGCCTACGCCGAGCTCCGGGCCGCCCACGGCCTCGCCGCCGACGAGTAGCCGTGGACGCCGTCTCCATCTCGCTCCTGGTGCTCGCCGCGGTCTTCCTGATCGGCGTCGGCAGCCGCGCGCTCTTCGCGCGCACCGGGATCCCCGAGGTGCTCCCGCTGGTCCTCCTGGGCGTGCTGCTCGGGCCGGTCTTCGGCGTGTTGGACCGCGCGCTGCTCCTCCGGGCCGCGCCGCACCTCGGCGCCGTCGCCCTGGTGGTGGTCCTCTTCGACGGCGCGAGCGAGCTCCGCCTGGACAAGCTGGGCCGCCCCTCGTTCCGGAGCGCCGCCCTGGCCGGCGCGTCCTTCTTCACCACCCTCGCCATCGTCGCGCCCACGGTGATGATCGCCAAGTGGCTCGGGGTGGTCCCGCCGAGCTGGGGGTGGATGCACGCCATCTTGGTCGGCGCCGCGCTCGGTGGCGCGAGCTCGGTGGTCACCCTCCCCGCGCTTCGCCGAGGCCGGGTCACGCCGCGGCTGGTGGAGCTCATCAACCTGGAGACCGCGATCACCGACGTGCTCGCGGTGGTCACCTGCGGCGCCATCCTGGCGGTCATGGTCGCGCGCTCCGAAGGCGGCGGCGGCGCCACGGCGGCCTTCGCCCTGGGTCGCTCGTTCGTGGTGGGGACCGTCGCCGGCTGCGTGGCCGGCGTCGCCGGGGTCCTCGCGCTGCGCAACGCGCCCGAGAGCGAGCTGCTCTATCCGGCGACTTTGGGCGGCCTCTTCCTACTCTTCGTGGCCGCCGAGGAGCTCGGCGGCGACGGTGCCCTGGGCGTGGTCACCGCCGCGGTGGTCCTGGGCAACGCGCCCAAGGTCCCCCGCACCCTGGGCCTCGCGCGCACCGAAGCCGACGAGAGCCCGCGAGGGCCGGACGTGCTCAGTTTCCTGATCCAGTCCTTCTTCTTCACGCTGGTCGGCGCGCTCCTGGGCCCGCCCTGGGAGTGGGTCCTCTTCGGGCTCTGCCTGGGCCTGGTGCTCATCGTGGCGCGCACTCCGGCGGCCGCGCTGGCCACCTGGGGCGGCCCCTTCAGCCTCGAGGCCCGGCAGCTCGTCGCCCTGCTCTTCCCGCGGGGCATGGCCGCCGGCGCCCTGGCCATCCTGCCCCTGGCCGCCGGGCTCCCCGAGAGCGAGCACCTCCCGCAGGTGGTCTTCGCCACCATCTCCGGCACCGTCGTGGTCTTCGCGGTCTGCTACCCGCTGCTGGTCCGTCGGCTCCCCCGGGACGAGCGGGTCCAGCCCGAGCCCGGGAGCGCCGCGACCGAGGTTCCCCTCGGCCCGCCGCCGGCGCCCGAGCCGCCCGCTCCGGTAGCGCCGGCCGCTCCGGTAGCGCCGGCCGCTCCCTTCGGCGACGAGCCGGAGACCCGGAAGCGCAAGCGCCTCCGCGGCAAGGACGGCCTGGCCGTGCCCAGCGACGAGGTGACCCAGAGCGCGAGCGGGCGCGAGACCCGCGTGACCAAGTCGGAGAAGCGCCTCCCCCCCGCGCCCGACGACGCCGAAAGGAAGACCGATGAGTGAGAGAGTCCGAGTGGATCGCGAGGGCCCGGTGGCCTTCGTCTGGATGACCCGCACCGACAAGCGCAACGGCCTCGACCTGCCCATGTTCGAGCAGCTCGTCGCCGCCGGCGAAGCGCTCGCCACGACCTCCGGCGTGCGCGCCGTGGTCCTCGCCGGCGAGGGGCCCGCCTTCTGCGCCGGCCTCGACTTCGCGGCCTTCATGAGCGACCCCTCGGTGGCCAAGAAGCTCCTCGCCCGGGAGGGCGTCGCCAACCTGGCCCAGGCCGTCGCCTGGGTGTGGCGCGAGCTGCCGGTCCCGGTCGTGGCCGCCATCCACGGCGCCTGCTTCGGGGGCGGCTTGCAGATCGCGCTGGGCGCGGACATCCGGCTGGCCCACCCGGAGGCCGAGCTCTCGGTGATGGAGATCCGCTGGGGCCTGGTGCCCGACATGGGCATCACCCAGACCCTCCTGCCCTTGGTGCGGCCGGACGTGGCCAAGGAGCTCACCTTCACCGGCCGCCGGGTCAAGGCCCCCGAAGCCCGGGAGCTGGGCCTGGTCACCCGCCTCGCCGAGGACCCGGTCGCCGAGGCGCGCGCCTTGGCCGAGACCATCGCCGCGAAGTCCCCCCACGCCATCCGCGCCGGCAAGGCCCTCTACGACCGCGCCGCGGGGCTCGGCGCCGGCGACGCGCTGGCCCTGGAGACCGAGCTCCAGCTCCCGCTCCTGGGCAGCCGGAACCAGATGGAGGCGGTGCAGGCCAACATGCAGAAGCGCGAGCCCCGCTTCGACGACGTCTGAGCCGCGGCTCGCGCGCCGAGTGGCGGGTCCCGCCCCCGATGCTAGATCCGCCGGTCTCGATGGATCGACCCACCACCCGGCGCGTCCTGCGCGCCCTCGCCGAAGAGAACGCTCGCGCCTTCGAGGGCCTGCGCATCAAGGGCCACCCGCGGCCCCACTTCCTGAGCCACCTGGTCCGGCACCGGGAAGAGTGGCAGGTGGAGGCCCGCTTCGGCGCCCTGGCCAAAGACAACCACGCCATCAGCCGAACCGGCCTGGTGGACGTGCGCGTGGGCAGCCTGAAGCGCGACCAGGTCGGCGCCGGCGGCCTCCTCGACAACTCCAAGGACGTCGAGAGCTACGAGTGGGTCCACCTGCCCTTCGCCGGGTCCGGGCACGGGTTCCGCCACGCCCTCTGGCGCCTCACCGAGACCAAGTTCCGCGAGGCCTGCGACGACCTCCTGCACAAGAAGGCCCTGGAGCTGAACTACCTGGACCCGCTGCGCAGCCTGCGCGCGATGGAGCGCCGGGAGCCGGTGACCTCCTTCGAGTGGCGCGAGATGCCCGCGGTCGACCGGGAGCGCTGGTCCGCCTACGTCCGCAAGGTCAGCGGCGCGATGCGCAAGCTCCCCCGGGTCCGCGACGGCGACGTGCGTTTCCGCGCCGCCAACCTGGTGCGCCTCTTCGTGAGCAGCGAGGGGACCCAGATCGTCGAGTGCACCCCCCAACGTTCGGTGGAGCTCTACCTCTGGTACCTGGCCGACGACGGCCACGTGCTCCCCTACTCGAAGAGCTTCTTCGTCGCCGACGAGGCCGAGCTGCCCACCGAGCGCGAGCTCGAGCGCTTCATGAAGCGCATCCACCGGCAGCTCGAGGACCTGGCCAAGGCGCCGGTGCTCCGCAGCTACGCCGGGCCGGTGCTCCTCGATCCCATCCCCGCCGGCCTGCTGGTCCACGAGGCCATCGGCCATCGCCTGGAGGGCAACCGCCTGCTCTCCCAGGGCGAGGGGCAGACCTTCCGGGACGCGGTGGGCCAGGAGATCCTCCTGCCCGGCATCGACATCTGGGACGACCCCACGATGAGCCATCACCAGGGCCGGTCTCTGACGGGCCACTACCGCTTCGACGACGAGGGCGTCGCCGCCGAGCGCGCGGAGCTGGTCCAGGACGGCGTCCTCGAGGGCTTCCTGACCACCCGGGCTCCGCTGGCCAAGGGGCACCACTCCAACGGCCACGCGCGGAGCGCGCACCACGAGCGCGCCATCAGCCGGATGGGCGTGACCGTGATGGAGGCCCGGGAGGGCCTCGACGACGACGCGCTGATGAAGGCCTTCGTCGAAGAGATCCGCGCCCAGAAGGTGCCCTACGGCATCCGCATCCTCGAGGCGTCCAGCGGCGAGACCAGCACCGACGCCTACGACTTCCAGGCGTTCCTGGGCCAGGTGGACCTGGCGGCGCGGGTGTTCCCCGACGGTCGCCAGGAGCTCGTCCGCGGCCTGGATCTCGTGGGCACCCCGCTCAACGCCGTCCGCGGGATCATCGCCGCGGGGGCGCGTCAGGAGATCGACAACGCCTGGTGCGGCGCCGAGAGCGGCTACGTCCCGGTGACCACCATCTCGCCGGCGCTCCTGGTCGACGAGCTCGAGCTCCAGGCCAAGCCCATGCGCCCGATGACCCAGTTCGCCTACCCCATGCCCTGGGAGTAGCGCGCGGTCCCCGGAGGACGGAAGCGCGACCGGCTCACCGGCCGGATTGTGCCTTCCGCCCTTTTGGGGCTATCGTTCCGCCGAATGCCCCTCGAGCTCCTCCACGGTGACGCGACCGAGATCGACCCGATCTCCGGTACCCACCGCCGTCCGCGGCGGGTCGCGCCCGAGCGAGTCCTGCTCATCGAGGCCGACGACGTCCGCGCGCTGGCGTGGCGCAAGGCCCTCGCCCCGAGCCTCGTGGAGCGGGTCGCCACCCTCGAGGAGGCCCGGCCGCTCCTGGCCATCCCGCGCAAGGCGCCGGACCTCCTGCTCTTCGGCTGCGGCATCCGCGACCTGGACATGAGCGGCGAGGAGATCTTCCGCCTCTTCATGGCCACCGGCCTCGACGGCACCCAGCCCATCTACGTCGACGCCCGGCGCTGCACCATGGAGCTGGCCGCGGCGCTTCTCGGCCTGGGCGCCACCGTCCGCTCCGGCGTCCCCTGGGACGACACCGACGGCGACGCCGCCCGGGCGGCCTTCATCAACTCGGGAGCCCCCATCGCCAGCTCCGGCGAGCTCTACGCGTTGGCCAAGACCATCGCCGCCACCGAGGTGGCCACCCGGTACAACCTCACCGGCGCCCACCTGGAGCTCTTGCGGGCCCTCTTGGAAGAGGACCACCGCCGAGAGCTCGCCAAGCTCCTGGGCCGGAGCCACGGCACGGTGCGGGTCCAGCTCAGCCAGATGCGCGACCGCTCGCACCTCACCACCGCCGAGCTGGTCCGCGAGACCTTCGGCGCGGCGGCGATGCTCATGCTCGAGCTCGCTCCCTTCCGCGCCTGAAGGCCCGGTCCCTCAGCTGGCGGCGCGGTACTTCGGGACCCAGCCGCTGGTGTCCTGGAAGAGGCGCACGCAGCGGATGGTCTTCTGCTCGGTGAGCTCGAAGCGGTGGTAGCGGTCCTTGGGGACCACGATGAGGTCCCCGGCCTCGACCTTGACCCGCATCCAGCGGTCGTCGCCGCTGCGGATGTCGAAGATGCCCTCGCCCTCGAGGACGAAGCGGACCTCGTCCTCGTCGTGGAGGTGCTCGTCGTCGAACTTCCGGCAGATGGCGTCCAGGTTCGGGGTCTCGGGACGGAGCTCCACCTGGTCCTGCTCGATGTAGCCGCGCTCGTCCTTGAGCTCGTCCATCTTCGGTTGGTAGGCGCTCGGCTCCAGGGAGAGCTGCTCGTTGAGCACGCCCTCTTCGGTCAATCGGGCCGCGCTGATCGGGGTCCCATCGTCTCGCCAGGTCGCTTCCATCGCTGCTCCTCGCCGCCCTACTGGGCGGCCTCTGCCCGCTCCACGGGCGGGACGCTCGCGTCCACTCCGAGTTGCCGCATCTTCACGGCGGCCTCGAAGAGGTAGTCGTAGCACTCGGCGTGGCGCTTGGCCTCCGCCCAGTCCTTGCCCCAGACGTACACGCCGTGGCGCCGCACCAACACCGCGAAGGCCTTGGGGTACGCCCGGATGGCCTCGCCCATCGAGTCGGCCAGGTCGTGCTCGTGGGCGGTGTTCTCGATGATGGGGACCACCAACTCGTCGTGGTACCCGTGGCCGGCGATGCCCTTCATCATCTCCAGGTGCGTCACCCGGAACTCGTCCCCGCTGATCAGCGTGGCCATGAGCGCGTTGATGGAGTGGCTGTGCATCACGGCGCCGGCGCCGCGGATGTCGAAGGCGTTGAAGAAGAGGGGCGCGCACGCGCTCAGGTTGCCGGCGGGCGCCTCGAGGACCTTGCCCGAGCCGTCGAGGACGAAGAGGTCCTCGGGCTGCAGGCGCTCCTTCTGGACGCCGCTCGGCGCCATGTAGACCCGGTCGCCTTCCTTGATGGAGATGCCGCCGCCGGTCCCGGACACCCAGCCCTGGGTGTAGAACTGGCGGCAGAGCTCGCAGATGAGCTGACGGGGATCGGTCTTGGACATGGGGCTCTCGGTCGTCATCGGGACAGCACCGGAAGCTAATCCCCGCGTCGCCGAACGCAAGCGAGGACGGTGCGTCCCGCCGCGATCTCGGTGGGCGCTAGCCCGCTTCCTTGGCGCCGGCCGGCTCCTCGCCCTCCGGGGCGGCAGCGAACTCGCCGGTCGCCGGACGCTTGCGCCGGACGGGCACCGGGTAGGCACAGCACCCCACCGGACAGTCGGTGTGCCCGGGCCCGAGCGAGCCCACGCAGGGCGGCTTGCCCCGCACGCCCTCGATGCGCTCCACGACGAGCTCCCGGAGGCCCTCCACGAAGGCCGGGTGGGTGCCCACCGTCGCCGCGCGCACCATGTGGATCTCCTGCTCTTCGCAGGCCTCGGCGGCCTCGCGGTCGAGGTCCCAGATGACCTCGACGTGGTCGGAGATGAAGCCGATGGGCACCACCACCACGTCGCTGGTCCCGATGAAGCCCAGGGCCTCGATGTGCTCCAGGACGTCGGGACCCAGCCAGGGCACCTCGGGGGGTCCGCTGCGGCTCTGGTACACGAGCTGGAACTCGGACTTGTCGACCCGCTCGGCGACCTCCTGGGCCACCGAGTGCAGCTGCTTCTCGTAGTCGCAGTGCTCGGCCATGACCATCGGGATGGAGTGCGCGGTGAAGATGATCCGCGCGCCATCGCGACGCTGGCCGGGCAGCTCGTTCAGGGCCGCCTCGGTGCGCGCCACCGTGGCCTCGATGAAGCCCGGGTGGTTGAAGTAGGTGCGGATCTTGTCGACGTAGGGAGCCCCCTCGCCGACCTCGGCCCGGGCCGCCTCGATGTTCTCCAGGTACTGCCGGCAGCCGGAGTAGCTGGAGTAGGCGCTGGTGAAGATGGCCACCGCGCGCTTGATGCCGTCGTCCCGCATCTGGCGCAGGGTGTCGGCGAGCATCGGGTTCCAGTTCCGGTTGCCCCAGTAGATGGGCAGGTCGGGACCCTTCTCCGCCATGGCCTCCTCGAGCGCCTCGATGAGGGCCCGGCACTGGGCGTTGATGGGGCTGACCCCGTCGAGCGCGTAGTAGTGCTCGGCCACCGCGAGGAGCCGCTCCTTGGGGACCCGCTTTCCGCGGACGACGTTCTCCAGGAAGGGCATCACGTCGGCCCGATTCTCGGGCCCGCCGAAGGACACCAGCAGGATGGCGTCGTAGGGCAGGTCCGCCGGCGCCTGATCCGCCAGCACCGGGTGCTCCGCCGTCTTCGCCCCTTCGGGGGCGGAGGGCTCGTCGCGCTCGTCGGTCACGCCCCTGATCATCGGCCCGTATGCCTCCACATTCAAGGGGAACGCCACCTCGGGTGGGGACCCCTCCCCGCGCCCCTGGGAGGCGAGGAGGGATTCACTCC
>DCLA01000043.1:5686-72409 GCA_002320815.1 Myxococcales bacterium UBA1660 | reverse complement strand
CATCGTGGCCGCGACCAACCGCGACCTCTGGGAGCAGGTGCGCGAGGGTCGCTTCCGGGAGGACCTCTACTTCCGTCTGCAGGTCTTCCCGGTCCGCCTGCCGCCCCTGCGCGAGCGCCGGGGCGACATCCTCGCGCTGGCCACCCATCTGCTCGGCCGGGTGGGCGCCCCCCACCTCCGCCTGGACGACGGGGCCCGGCGCGCGCTGACGGCCTACGACTGGCCGGGGAACGTGCGCGAGCTGTTGAACGTCCTGCGGCGCGCCGCCCTCTTCGCCGACGGCGACCTCCTCGACGCCTCGCTGGTCGGACGGATGATCGCCGCGAGCGTCTTCGGACACGGAGGGACGACCTCCGAGCGACCGGGCGCCACCCTCCGGGGTCCGGCCCCGCCCGTCGACGATCCGGGCTCCCCCCGCAGCCTCGCCGAGGTGGAGCGGGCGCACATCGAGCAGGTCTTGGCCAGCCTGGACGGGAACATCACCCGCGCGGCGGTGGCCCTCGGGATCGACCGGCGGACACTGCAGCGCAAGCTCCGCTCCTACGGCATCGAAGGCGCATGATCCGACTCGCTCTCTCCGACCTCCGGCTCCTCGCGCTGGGGGCTCTGGCGGCCTGTGCCGCGACCACCCCGCCCCCCGAGGAACCGGCGACGTCCGACCCGCCCCGGACCGCGGTGGCCCTCCGTCTCGAAGAGGCTCCGGACGAGCTGAACGGAGGCGTCGAGATGCCGATGAGCCGGGCCACGCTCGTGCTCATCCACGACGCCGGTCGCACCGAGCGCCACGGCGTCGGGACCTTCCCCGGCGTCTGCACGCCCCGCCCACCGGAGCGCGGGGAGCTCGCGCGCGTCGAGTGCTGGTGGGCCGGCGCCGGCGATCACGTGGTGGTGCGCCGCGGCGCCGAGCACGTGGTGGTGATGGTGATCCCCCAGGACGAGATGAGCGGCCCCGGAAACGCCGAGGTGCGCGCACGGGTGCCGCTGGACGCCGAGGTCGAAGTGGATCCGGTCGGTCCCTGACGCTGCGCCCGCGGACACCGCGAGCGGCAGGGGTACCCGGGGGTCACGCGACGCGACCGGGGAACGTTCGAACGCGGCCCATGCGTTAGGCTCGCTGGGATGAGGAACGAACTGTGGACGGCGCTCCTGCTGGTCGCCGCGTGTGGCCCCTCCGAGCCGCCGGAGCCCGCGCCCGTCGAGCCCACCGAGGTCGGCGAGGCACCGGAAGCACCGGAAGCACCGGAGCCCGACGAGCCGGCCCCCGAGAGCGCCGGGACCGCGCCGGCCTCGGCGGACGAGGCCACGAGGCCCACGCCGGGCACTCTGCGCTTCGTCGTCGTCACCGACGGCCCCGAGCTCCTGGGGTCCGAAGCCCGCGGTCTCGACGCGATCGCGGCCGGCCTCGGCGAGGGCCGGGAGCTGACTCGGGAGACGGCCACGAGCGACGAACGCGCCTGGGTGGACGCCGTGCGCCGCGGGGAACCGGAGCTCCCCACGACCTGGGCGACCTCCGAGACGGTGGTGGTCTTCCACGTCGGTGCGCCCCGCGAGCTCCGCTCCGGCCGCCGGGTCACCGGCGGGGTGCGCGGCACCTACGTGGTCCGCCCGCCCGCACGGGAGCCGCTGCTGCAGGAGGTCGGCGGCGAGACGGAGCGCATGCAGGTCGACGCCGAGCACACCCTGCCCTGGATCGGCGCCGTGATCGCGGCCGCCCGAGGAGACGAGCGATGACGACCGGACCGAGAGCGATCCTGCTGACCCTCGCGCTGGGGGTCGCCCTGGGGATCCCGCCGAGCCCCGCGAGCGCCGGGGACCGGGAGCTGGAGGTGGTGCTGGTCAACATGACCCCGGACCCGGTGAGCGACGCCGGCCGCGCGTGCTCGGCGACCATCCGCAGCGCGTTCCGCGCGGACTACACGCACCTGAGCACGATGGGCGAGACCGCCTTCCGGCGCGCGGTGGGCGACACCGAGGGCGCGGACTTCATGACCTACGGGACCGACCAGCTCCGGCCGGTGGTCGAGGTCGGCGAGACCTGGCGGGACGCGGTGGTACTCTTCGACTGCCGGCCGGACCAGGGACACGTCGACGTGCTCATCCGGCCCATGCAGGGCGGCGTGCGCCACCTACGACTCCGTGACGTGCGCCTGGACGATGCGCTGGTCGAGGCGCTGGCGAAGCGGATGCTCCGCTTCGCCTGGCTGGGTTTCTCGCCCTGAAAGCGCTCAGAGGGTGCCACCGCAGTACCCGCCGCCACATTCGGCGGTGTCCGGGCACTCGGCGTTCCCCGTGCACGTGTAGGTACACTTCATCGGGGACGTGTTGACGATCTCGCAGCGCCCGTCGTCGAGGCCGAGAGCACCGCAGTCGGAGTCGTCGAGACACGACCCGACGTCGTCGAGCAGGTCGAGGACGGCTTCGCACGTGGTGACCGTCTCGCGGATGCTGCAATACCGCGCCGGGTCCGCTCCCGACAGGGACACGCGCTCCGTCGTAGGCGAACGATAGGGATCCGTGGAGCACCCGTCTCCGAGCATCGGGAGGCAATAGCCGCCGGGCCGCGCCATCCCCGCGAAGAACATCGGAACGCACCGATCATCGGGATCCGCGCATTCGCTGTCCGCCACGCACTCGCCACACCGCCGCACCGAGTCGCGATCGGTGTCGGTGCAGGTCCGCGTCTCCAGGTCGCAGCTCTTGGTGCCGCACACGGAGTCGTCGGTGGCGGTGCAGACCACGCAGGAGCCCTCCACGCAGAAGGGGAGGTCGTCGTCCATGCACTCGTCATCGGTCTCGCACGGGACGCAGTCGTTGGTGGTCGTGTTGCAGACGGGCCGGGCGGGGTCGGTGCAATCCCCGCTCGACTCGCACTCCACGCAGGCGCCGCTGGACGCGCACACGCCTCCGTGGGGAGCGCAGTCGGTGGTGTCCTCGCAGGGCCCGCACGACCCCTCGTTGCACACCGGGGCGCCGGCGCTGCATTGGTCGGCGTCGCGGCAGTCGGCGCAGACCGCGTCCTCGCACACGCCCGGCGTGCACTCGGAGTCCGCCGCACACCCGACGGGAGGCGCGTCGCGGCGACCGCCGTCGACGGGCTGGCCGTCTTCGTAGTCGCCCGGTGAGGTGATCAGCGAGCACCCGCCGAGCAGGAGGGCAATCCATCCGAGGCGACGCATCAGAAGGTCCCCCGGAGCCACGCGCCGGCGCCCTCGGGGCCGGCACTGGGCACGAGCTCGAGGCGCGCGCTGGCCTCGTCGTCATCGCCGCCGAGGAAGAAGAAGGTCGTGGCCAGCGCGGCCCCGACCACGAAGAGGCCGAGCCCCACGTCGGCGACCAGCGCCCGCACGCGCAGCGACCCGGCGTCGCAGATTCGGCTCGTCGAGCAGGGGTCGTCGTCGAGGCGCTGCTTCTCCACCAGCGCCAACGGTCCGGCGACCGCCAGAGAGATCAGCCCGGCCACCGCGACGCCGGCGCCGACGTAGACCAAGGGCGAGAGCCCTTCCCAGAAGGTGGGCGCCGGGGCCTCGGGCTCGGGCTCTCGGGTGGTCCGATGGAGTTCCTCGTCGGCGCGCTGCCGGAGGTTCTCCAGGCGTCGCTCGAGGTTGGCCCGATTGGGGATGGGCTCCGCCTGCTCCAGGTAGCGCTGCAGGTAGTCGGCGGCGACCTCGTAGTGACCCATCTGCTGGTGGCAGAGCGAGAAGTTGTAGAAGAGCGCCGGCTTCTCGCTGAGCTCGAAGGATCGAGTGAACTCGCGGAGCGCGTCTTCGTAGTCCCCCGCCTCGTAGTAAGAGGCGCCGGACTGGAAATGCAGGCGCGCCCGCTCGTCTTCGGGCGACTCCTGGGCGGCGGCGACGCCGACCCTCGCCAGGACGGCCAGGCCGACCATCAGGAAGAAGCCAAGGTATCTCGCCATCGGGCGCATCATGCCATCGGGACGCGCCGAGGGGCACGTTCGTGTCCAGCCCCCGCCGCTTTTTAGGGACATTTCCGACTCGACTGCAATCTGGCGCCCCCGACGTGGGGATGCCGCGGTCTGCTGCGCGAATTGCGTCGTTCGCGGTAGAACGAACCATGGATCTCCTGCGGACCTTCGAAGCGAACCCCTTCGCCCTGGACCCGGACGAACGGCGCGAGCTCTCCGGGATCCTCGAGGACCAGGTCACCGACCCCAAGGCGGTGCACCGCGCGGTGATGGGCCGGCTCGAAGCCGGCGCCGTCGCCGAGGCCGAGCGCGTGCTGCTCGCCGTGGGTCACGCCGATGCCCTGGCCGAGCGCCGCGCGTGGCCGGGGCTGGCCAAGCGGGTCTGGGCCGGGCTTCCCCGGGAGCGCACCGACTACCTCCGCGTCGTTCGGGCGGCCGCGCGCTGCACCCGCGCCCTCGACCGGCTGGTCGGCGAGTCCCAGGCGATGCGCGCGCTCCGGCGGGACACCTGGGCGGCGTGCTTCGGTGGATCGCTCCGCGACGCGCTCTACCTCGGTCGGGTCATCGTGGACCACGACGTCCTGATCCTGGGCGAGACCGGAACCGGCAAGGAAGCCCTGGCCCAGGCGATCCAGGACGGGATGCCCGCCGACGCCGACGGGGACGCGCCCCGCGCCTCGCTCAACGCGGCGGCGATCCCGGAGACCCTGGTGGAGAGCGCCCTCTTCGGGCACACCAAGGGGGCGTTCACCGGCGCCGAGCGCGACCGCACCGGGGCCATCCGTCAGGCCCACGGGGGCTGCCTCTTCCTCGACGAGGTCGGCGATCTCCCCCGGGCCACCCAGGTGAAGCTGCTCCGGGTGATGGAGACCGACGTGGTCCAGCCGCTGGGCGCCGACGAGCCGCAAGAGGCCCACTGTCGCTACGTCGCGGCCACCCACCTGGATCTCCGCGCCATGGTGGAGCGCGGGGACTTCCGCCGCGACCTCTACGAGCGGCTCGCGGGGCACGTGTTGCGGGTGGCGCCCCTCCGGGAGCGGCGCGAGGACATCCCCGAGCTCGGTCGCCACTTCGTCCGGCGGTACCTGGCGGAGGGCGAGCTACCGGAGGTGTGGGATCGAGTCACCACTTGGTTGGACCGAGCCCGCAGGCTTCCGCATTCGTGGCCGGGCAACGTCCGCGAGCTGCAGAACATGCTGCGCTCCGTTCTCCTGGGTCTCGACCCGACCCTCGATCCCGTGGCTCCGACCGTCGAGGGCACCGATCTGCCGACGACCATCGCGGAGAACACCGCCACGCTGCGCGAGGTGGAGGATTGGTACCTCGCGCGCGTCCTCGCCGCGCAGGACGGAAGCGCCGCGGCAGCCGCGCGGGTCCTGGGCATCGACCGGGGCACGGTGCGGCGACGCCTCGACCGGATCGGCTGAACGCTGGCACAGCGTGGCTCGCTTCCCGAACGGGGCGTCGTGTCGAATCGGGACGAACACGCCACGCCATGGGCCGAAAGGCCCTCGAATCTCACTGGCACGATGTTGGCTTCTCTCCAGCCCCAGTGGGGATCCACCAACGACTCGGCCTGGCCGCTTGCCTCGCGCTTCTCGCGGGGTGCTCGTCCTCCGTGGCCAACGTGCAGCCGGCGCGGATCACCCCCGCCGGGCATTGGCAGGTCAACGGCGCGATCTCCGTGACTCCCCCGCGCGCGATGCCCGGCGCGAGCCTGGACGCGGTGCGCGCCATCGACGACGAGCTCTCCGGGAACCCGAGCGCCGAGGAGCTCGAGGCGGTCGGCGAGGCGGCGACCGCGGCGCTGGTCCAGCCGCCCTCCGGTGATGGCCACGTCGCGCTGAGCTACGGCGTCAACCGGCGCCTCGAGCTCGGCGCTCGCATCGGACCCACCAACGCGGGGGCCGGGTTCCGGCTCCAGTGGCTCCGCCGCTCGCCGGGCATCTACGGCGTGATCGGCGCCCGCGCGCTCATCGGGTTCAACGACTTCCCGGTCGAGCGCTTCGCCGACGAGGTCCGCATCGAGAGCTTCCGGCGCTACGACTTCGCCTTCCCCTTGCACCTCGGGTACAGCGGCCGCGTGGTGCATCTCTGGGCGGGCCCGCAGCTCATGGTCTCCCGCTTCAGCTCGGACGTGGCCATCTGCCTGGACGACGCCGACGTCTGCCGGCAGGAGGCGATGGTGGGCACCAGCGGCCGCGCCACCTACCTCACCGGTCAGATGGGCATCGCGCTCGGCAAGCGACGCTTCTGGATCGCGTTCGAGCTCAACATCTCGCGCCTGCGCATCAACGCCGACGTCGACCTCCGGATGGGCACGCGGCGGATCATCACCAACCACCAGCAGAGCGGCCGGGTGATCACCCCGTCCCTCGGCTTCATCGCCTGGTTCTGAAGAGCGACGCGGGGACGAGGCCGGCTCGCGCGAGCCCTCAGCGCCCCCAGCCGATGACCGACGTGGCCGGGAGCGCCACGCCGGGATCGCTCACCAGGACGTCGCCCACGACCGTCGCGGTGCCGAACGCTTGGAACGCGCCCTCGGGGATGGCCTCGCCGTCCGGGCGCAGCGTCGCCAGCCCACCGAGCGCGTAGAGGGTCACCGTGCTCCCTTCGGCCAGGTCCGCGTCGTTCGGGAGCCGGAGCCCGATGGGCTCGGCGCTCTCCACCTCGGGCGCCAGCGCGTAGAGCCCCAGGAGCGTCTCGAGGTTCTCGAAGGAGCGCAGGAAGCAGTGGTTCGGGTCGGTCGGGAGCGACGCGCCGCGGAGCGCCTCGTAGTCCCCGTAGAGCGCGCCCGGGACCACGTCGGTGAGGGTCACGCCGTCCGGCAGCGCGACGTCGCGAGGAGCCGCCTCGTCGCCCGGGGGAGGCAGGGCGCTGGGCTCGTCGACCGGATGCAGGACCGCGGGGTGCGGGAGGAGCTGAACCGCAGCGTCGGGATCCAGCTCCACCGGGCAGTACGCCGTCGCGTAGCGGGTGGGCATGGAGCGCCGCAGGACCCGCACGGTGAGCTCGTCCACGCAGCGGACCTCGGGGTCGAAGACGTAGGCGTACCAGCCGGCGTCGTCGGTCATCTCCAGCTGCACGGTCCCGTCGGCCGCGGTGGGGGGCGAGGTGCAGACGAAGCGCCCGTCGGTCAGTCGCAGGCAGTGCTGCACCGTGGCTCCGGCGACGCCGGCGCCGCGGGCGTCGATCACCCGGCCGCGGATCCCCGCGACCCAGTGGCCCTCGCAGGCCGGATCCGGGGTCCGGTCCAGATCGTCCAGGATGGCGAAGTGGGGCGGCGGGTTCCCATCGATCTCTCGGGCCGGGCAGCCGGCGAGGAGCCCGACGGCCGCCAGGGCGCAGACGAATCGCATGCACTGAGTACGATCGACCGGCCCGCTCGTTTCGCCGAGCCGAGCGCCGCTCACCCGGGCTCGCTGGGCCGGTTCAGGGGCACCGCGTCGTCGGTGAGGGACGCCTCGATCGCCGCCGGGGGCCCGGACGCCGGCAGCACGATGACGAAGGCCGCCCCGCCGTCGATGCCCTCGTCCACGTCGATGGCCCCGCCGTGGTCCCCGACGATCCGGTGCACGATGGCCAACCCCAACCCGGTCCCCTTGGCCTTGGTGGTGAAATAGGGTTCGAAGACCTTGAGCCGGTCGGCCTCCGGGATCCCCGGGCCGTTGTCCTCGACCACCAGCAGCGCGCCCTCGGGGTCCGGCTCCAGGGTGAGCCGCACTCGCCCGCCGCTCTCCCCGTGCCGCGCCCGGGCGGCGTCCACGCCGTTCTGGACCAGGTTCAGCAGGACCTGGGTGAGCTGCTCGCGGTCGGCCCGTACGCGGACGGCTTCGGCGGGCTGCACCACCTCGACCTCGTCGCCCCCGAGGCCCTCCACGTGGCTGACCACCTCGCGTAGATCCACCTCGGTGGCCTTGGGCCGCGGCAGGCGCGCGAAACGGCTGAACTCGGTGACCATGTCGTCGAGGCGTCGGACCTCCTCGAGGATCATCTTCGCGCCCGCCGGGAACTCCTCGTCGAAGCTCGGGTGCTTCCGCGCGTGGAGCTTCTGCATGGTCTCGATCTCCATCTGGATCGGCTGCAGGGGGTTCTTGATCTCGTGGGCGATCCGTCGGGCGACCTCGCGCCAGGCGGCGATGCGCTCGGCGCGGAGGAGCTTGCGGCGGGTGACGGCCAGCTCCTTGGTCATGGCGTTGAAGGCCTCCATGGCCGACCCCACCTCGTCCTTGCGACGCACGCGCATCTCGGTGGCCAGATCACCGCTGGCGACGCGGCGGGTCGCCTCCTCGAGCTCCGCGAGGGGGCGCGAGAGCGTGAGGGTGAAGCCGAGGGCCAGGAGGACCGCCAGCAGGAGCGCGGCGCCGGCCAAGTAGGCGCTCCGCTCGCGCAGCAGCGCGATCTCCCGCTCCAGGGGCGCGTCGTCGATGGTCGCGTAGAGGGCGAGCGCGTTCTCGCCGGTGGCGTCCGCGAAGGTGGTGATCGGTTCGGCGCCCGCGGGCATCTCCGAGTCCATGGCCAGTCGCACCGGGCTCACGTCACCGAGGAGCTCGTCGGCGTACTCGGGCCCCAGCACGCGACCGGCGACCACGGCCACGGCGGCGCCGTCCCGGGCGACCACGCACCCGGTGAGGAGCTCTTGCTGGTCCCGCGTTCCGGCGCCGTCACGGACCCGGACCGTGTCCACGAAGGCGCCCTCCCCGACCCGCGCGATGGCGTCGACCAGCTCCGCTCGGCCGCCGACCTGATCCGGATAGTGGCCCGACCCCAGGATGCGCCCCCGGCCCGACCCGGAGCGCGCGTCCAGGAGGAAGAGCGCGTCGAAGCGACGACCGCGCATCAGCGGCGGCAGCACCCGCACCATCTCCTGTTCGGTGGCCGGCCCGTAGCGGCCCGTGGCCAGGTCGAGCAGCAGACCGTCCACCACGGCGTCGTGCTCGCAGAGCGCGTCCACCGCGCGGCGATCGGCGGCGAGCTGTTCGTCCACGCGCCGCCGAGCGCTCTCCACCCGGGTGGAGAGCTGCCGGTAGTGCTCCGCGTCGATACGCTCGATCAGGCTCGCGCGGAGGAGGAGGCCCAGGGCCCCGAGGGGAACCAACGCCGCGAGCACGAACGAGAGCAGGAGCCGACCGCGGATCCTCATCGGAGTCCTCCCTGAGCGCTCACGAGCCGGTCCTCGCGCGGGGTAGATGGGGATCGCCGAGCCGGAGCCGGCCGGCCTCGTCGAAGCCCACCCCGCCGAGCTCCTCGTCGAGGTGGATCGAGAGGCGCCGCATGCCCAGCATCAACGCCGGGAGCGAGCGGGCCGTCCGCTGCCGGGTCTCGGCGTCGAGGGTTCCGGCCAGCGCGCCCCGCCAGGTGCTGGCCGCGCCGATGCCGTCGCCCACCGCCGCCTGCGCCGCCACGAGCAACGCCGTGCTGGCCAGCGGGTGGGTCCCCGGGAGGGGCGGCGGGACCTCGACCCAGCGGAGGTCCCAGCGCCCTCGGTGCACGACCTCGGACCACCGCTCGAGGGGCGCGGTCTCCACCACCAGCCGGGCCCCAGCGGCGTCGAAGATGGCGGCGAGGGCCCGCCCGAGCTCTTCGCCCAGCCGGTCGCCGGCAGGCGTGAGGAAGACGATGGCTCGCGAGGGCGGGGCCGCGCCCACCGCCTGGGTCGGCGGCTCGAGATCCACGGCGAGGCGGTCGCTCGGACGCAGGCCGACCCGGGCCAGCCGGTCCCGATCGACGAGCCCGACCACCCGGGCCCACTCGCCGCGCACCCGATGCGGGTTGGGGACCAACAGGACCGGCGCCACCTCGGGGAAATCGTGACCCCGCACCGGGCGCTGGGGCCGCCGCGCGTGGAGCGACCCGCCGGCGAAGCTCGCGTCCACCTCGCCGAGCACCAACGCGCGCAGGTCCTCGTCGCGGGGGCGAGGCGCGAGGAAGCGCCAGTCGCGGATGTAGGGCGCGCCCCGGGCGGCCGCGCGGAACTGGAAGAGGCGGAGCTCGCTGCCGACCATGCGCGGTCGATAGGGCCCGGTGCCGGTGCCCACCGCGGCCCGGAAGGCCAGCGGGCGGAGCGCGAGCAGGGGGCGGAGATCCGCGCCGGGGTCGGCGGGAGCGAGGGAGAGGCGCCGCTCGTCCTCGGCGACGGCGACGGGTCGACCACGTTCCTCGCGGAGCGGCGCGAGCCAATGGGCCCCGGGCCCTTGGTGCAGCCGGCGGAGGTGCGCGACCACGTCGCGGGCCAGGACCGGGCGGCGGTCGTGGCGCCGGAGGCCATCGCGCAGGGTGAAGCGCAGGTCTCCGTCGACCACCTCCGGCGGGGCGACTCCCAGCGAGTCCAGCGGGTCGAAGACCGCGTCGGCCAGGGTGGCCTCGACCAGGCTTCGGGCCTGGGCGGGCTCCGGCAGCCGGAGCGGCTCCGAGGACGCGACCCGTATGGTCCCCCCGTACCCCGGGGGAAGCGCGGCGCGACCGAGGGGCGCCACCGCCAGGGCCAGCGCGAGGATGGCGAACGTCAGGGCCGACCGTGTCATCGCACCCACCACAGCACGGCGTTCTCGGCGCCCTCGGCGATGGCGAAGAGCTCGGGGACCCCGTCCCCATCCACGTCGCCGGCGCCCGCCACCCGCACGGCGCCCTCGACTCGTTGCGACCACAGGGTGCGCAGGCCGCCGTCGGCCTGGAGCCGCAACAGGGTGAGCTCGTCGGTGGTGACCGCCTCGCCGGCGCCGGACACCAGCAGCTCGACCTCCCCGTCGGCGTCGATGTCCCCCACCGCCAGGGCGCTCCCGTGACCCTGGAGCCCGTTCTCGCGGCCTCCGGTGCGCGCGACGAGCCGACCGCGCGGGTTGGTCACCACTTCGACCTGCGCGACGCTGCCGTCGCTGCGTCGTACGGCGCCCTGCCATCGCGCATAGAACGAGCTGGGCGCGACCGCGGGGGCCGGCTGGCCCCGGCGCGTCAGCAGGGCCGAGGCGAAGTAGTCCCGGCCGTCGACCGGTTCCGCGCAGGCGTCGGGCCAGGCGTGCGCGATCCCGGGGCAGTCGTCGCTCTCGATCGCCTCGAGGCGCAGCGGCGCCGAGCGGATCACGTAGCGTGACCGGCGGTCCCGCCAGTGCACCACGGTGGCTCCCGCGTCGGTATCGACCGTGGCGAAGGGGCGACGGGTCAGCACCCCCGGAGCCGCTCCCGGGGGCCGGACCAGCCGCGCCAAGCGGCCCACGGCCGGGCGGCCTTCGTCGCGAACGCGCAGGAGCTCGACCTCGTCCGCGCGCACGGCGACCAACAGCGGCGGCTCCCCGGCCCGAGTCGCCGCGGGGCTCAGCGCGAGGTAGTCGCGGCTCGGGAGCGCCATGGCCGTCGCCCGAACCGTCGCCCGGGAGGCCCGCGGGCGGCGGTCGACGAAGACCCGCAGCTCGGCGTCCAGCGGGACCCGCCAACGCCGGGTCCCCGGAGGCGCGAAGAAGAACGCGCGCCACCAGCGGGTCTCTCCGGGCTCCGGCGAGAGCTCGACGCGCAGCTCCCGGCCATCGGCGGCGAGAGCCAACACCAGGTCGGCGCCGTCGTCCGAGGCGACGCCGCTCCGCTGGAGCTCCGTCTGGACCGCATCCACGAGCTCGGCGGCGAGCGCGTCCGCGCGGGGACTCCGCGGCGGCCAATCGGTCTCGACCCGCACCCGGCGCCGCACGCCGTCGGCGGCGACCTCCCGGGTCCGCGCCACCAAGCGCTCGCGCACCAGCTCCAGGGTCGAGCCCTCGGTGGCCGTCAGTCGCTCCGGGGGCTGGCTCGACGCCAGCGGCAGCGCGAGCACCAGGGCGAGCCACGCGACCGCGCCCCCCCGGATGCTCATTCTTCGGCTCCGCCGCCGAACTGCTCCATGAGGAAGTCGGAGGGCGCCGCCACCTCGGGGGGTCGCGCCGTCTCGGTCGGCACCGTGCCTTCGAGGAAGACCTCTTCCAGCGGCTCGGCCATGCCCTCGTAGGCCAACAGACCGGTGGCCGGATCGATGGCCGCGGTCTCGACCCCGCTCGGCCGCGGGAAGGGCTCGGCGTCGTGTCCGCGCTCGGCGGCCTCGACGACGTCGACCCAGATCGGCAGCGCGGTCCGGCCGCCACCCTCGCGGCGCCCCAGACTCCGCCGATCATCGAAGCCGACCCACACGCCGGCGGCGATGCGGGTGGTGTACCCCATGAACCAGGCGTCCCGGGCCTCGTTGCTGGTGCCGGTCTTGCCGGCCACCGGTCGCTCGAGGCTCTGGGCTCGGCGACCGGTCCCTTCTTCGACCACGCTCTGCATCATGCTGGTGGCCACGTAGGCTTCCGCGGGGGTCAGCACGTCCCGGGCGGGCTCCCGATCGGGCAGCGGGATCTCGCGGCCGTCCGGCCCGACGATGCGGTCGATGAAGCGGGGCTCGGTCCAGCGGCCGCCCGCGGCGAAGGTGGCATAGGCGTTGACCATCTCGATGGGTCGGACCCCGCTGGACCCCAGCGCCAGGGTGAGCGAGGGCTCGAGCTCGGACTCGATGCCGAGCTGATGCGCGAAGTCGGCGACGGCCTCCGGGCCCACCTGCTCGATGGCGCGCACGGCCACCAGGTTGATGCTCTTGGCCAGCGCGGTGCGGATGCGGACGTCCCCCTCGTGGCGCCACGTCTCGTAGTTCTGGGGGTTCCACTGGTCGTAGACGGCCGGCGCGTCGATCATCACCGTCGCCGGGGTGAAGCGGCGCTGCCGGATCCCCAGCGCGTAGACCAAGGGCTTGAAGGTGCTGCCCGGCTGGCGCACCGCCTGGGTGGCGCGGTCGAAGCCCGGCCGGGAATCGTAGCCACCGACCCACGCCAGGACGTCCCGGGAGCGCACGTCGAGCACCACGGCCGCCGCCTGCGGGCCGAGCTCGAGGGTCACGGTCGGGCGCTCGTCTTCGCCGCCGAGGTCGACGAGGGTCACCCGCACCTCGACGCCCGGCGGCGCCGCCACCGAGGCCAGGAGAGGCTCGTCGTCCTCGTCCCCCTCGGGCAGGAAGCGCGCCGCGTCGCCCAGGTCGGCGACGACCTCGTGACCGCCCACGTCGAGCACCAGGGTCCCGCGCTCGTCGTCGGCGCCGGTGACGATGGCGTCGTAGGTGCGGCCTTCCCGGAGCTCGTCGATGGGCTCGGGCTCCCGCCGGCGACGCCGGCGCGGCGGCCGCAGCGGGAACTGCCGGTGTTGCCGCGCGTCGTAGGCCCGCAGCCCCTCCTGCACCGCCTCGCGGGTCGCGTGCTGGAGCCCGGCGTCCAGCGTGGTGTGCACCGTGTACCCGCCTTGGCGGTAGCGATCCTCGCCGAGGATCGCGACCAGCTCCCGGCGGACCCGCTGCATCAACTCGGGCGCGATGCCCTTCTCGTCCTCGGCGTCCTGGAGGGGGACCTCGGCTTCGCCGGCGGCGGTGATGGCCTCGGCTTCGATGTCCGGCCAGTAGGTCTCCCGCTTGGACGCGAGCTGACCCAAGATGAACGCCTGGCGCCGCTCGGCGCCGTCGCGGTGTCCGCGCGGGCTCAGCCGCGCCGGCGACTGGGGCACGCCGGCGATGAGGGTCGCCTCGGCGAGGGTGAGCTCGCCGGCGTCCTTGCCGAAGTAGTACTGCGCCGCCTCCTGCACCCCGTAGCGACCGTGGCCGTAGTTGATGTGGTTCAGGTAGAGGTGGAGGATCTCGTCCTTGGTGAGCTCCTGCTCCAGGCGGCGCGCCAGGATGAGCTCGCGGATCTTCCGCTCGAAGCTGCGCTCGGGGGTGAGCAGGAGCAGCTTCACCACCTGCTGGGTGATGGTGCTGGTGCCCTGGACCCGGCGGCCGCTGACCACCGAGCGGTAGAGCGCGCGCAGGATGCCCGGATAGTCCAGGCCCTCGTGCTGGTAGAAGTCGGCGTCCTCCGCCGCGAGGGTGGAGACGATGATCGTGCGGGGGATCTCCTCGAAGGGGATCACCGTGCGTCGCTCGGTGAAGACCTCGCCGAGCACCTCGCCGTCCCGGGTGAGGACCCGGGTGGTCTGGGGCGGCGCATAGCTCCGCAGGGAGGCCACGTCCGGGAGGTCCCGCCCGTAGTACCAGAAGACCCCCGCGAGCCCGACGACGCCGAGGATCCCCAGGGTCAGGCCCAGGATGAAGAGCCGCTTCAGCCACACGACCCAGCGCGACTTCTTCTTCACCGGCCGCTTGGAGCGCCCCTTCTTGGACCGGTCGCTCTCGTTCGCCCGCTTCCGCGGCCGCAGCGGCTTGGTCGTCGATCGGCTCATGCTGGTCCCACCACCTCTACCCGGGTTCCCCGGGAGGTCAACGTTCGGCCGCGCCCGCGCCTTCCCGCGCCGCGTAGCGGGTGTCGGGGATGGGGAGCCCGAGCTGGGCCCGGACCACGCGCTCGCCATCGCGCACCGTGTTCAGGAGCCAGCGAGCGATCAACTCGGCCTGGGCGGGATCGTCGAGTTCGCCGGGGCGGTCCTGGGTGAGCGCCTGGAGCGTGATGGCGGCGGCCACCGAGACGTTGAGGCTCTCCACGAAGCCGCTCATCGGGATCGCGTAGGTCCCCGCCGCCCGAGCGCGCATGGCCGGGGAAGGTCCGCTGTGTTCGTTCCCGAAGACCACCGCGACCTTGGACTCCCGGCTCAGCTCCCGGGGGGTCACCGTGCCCTCCATGGAGGCCACGTAGATCCGGTACCCGTCCGCCTCGAGCGCATCGGCGCAGGCCTCCGCGGCGTCGTGGCGCTTCAGCTCCAGCCAGCGATGGGCGTTCTTGGAGATGGGCCGCGACACGTGGAATCCGGACGGCGCGGGGATGATGTGGACCCGCTGGACCCCGAAGGCGTCGGCGCTCCGGAGGATCGCGCTGGCGTTGTGCGGATCGGCGATGGACTCCAGCACCGGCGCCACGCTGGCGAGGCGACCGGCGGCCACCTCACGGAAGCGCTCCATGCGTTCGGGAGTCACCAGCGGCGCGAGGGTCTCGATGATCTCGGTCGACGTCGCCGGAAGGGGTGCGTGCTCGACCAGGTCGAGCTCCACCACGCGCGGATCGTTGCGACGCATCAGGACGCTTCGAAGTCGGGCGGGAGCTCGAAGTCGACCTCGATCGACGGCTCGCCCTCGTAGTCGGGCAGGGTCGCGGGCGGTCGGGGCACGTCCGAGAAGACGAAGCTGTCGCTGACCTCGGTGGGGTCTTCTTCGTCCCCCTCGGGGTGCTCTTCGTACCCGGCGGCGTGGAGATCCAGGGTCGGGCTCTCGCCGCTGATCGAGAGGTCCTCGCGCATCCGGGCCCCCTGGCGGATCACGTCGTCGACGCCGGGAGCCAGCGGCGACGGGGCCTTCTTCGCTTCGAGGAGAGCAGCACGCATCTCGGCGGCGGACCCATAGCGGTCGGCGGCGTCGAAGGCCAGCGCCGTCAGGACGACCTGCTCGAGCTCGGGCGCGATGCTGGGCCGGATCTGCGAGGGCGGCGTGGGCCGCCCGGTGAGGATCTTGGCCAGGAGGGCGTTGTAGTTGTCCGCCGCGAAGGGGAGCATCCCGGTGAGGCACTCGAAGAGGAGTACCCCCGCCGCCCAGAGGTCGACCCGGTGGTCGATGTTCCGCTCGCCCCGCGCCTGCTCGGGCGCGAGGTAGTAGGGCGTGCCGACGACCGCGCCGGTCCGGGTGAGGGACATGGTCTCGTCGCTGGTCTTCGAGATCCCGAAGTCCAGGAGCTTCACCCCGCCGGTGGCGGTGAGGAAGACGTTGTCGGGCTTCAGGTCCCGGTGGACGATCCCGCCCGCGTGCGCCGCCTCCAGGGCCCCGAGGACCTCGGCGACGATGCTGCAGACGTCGCCGATGGGCAACGCGCCCTCGATCCCCAGCCGCGTGCTCAGGGCCTGCCCCTCGAGGAGCTCCATGACCAGGTAGGGGCTGCCGTCGGCGAGCTCCCCCAGGTCGAAGACCTGCACGATGTTCGGATGGCCGAGGCGGCCCGCGGCGCGGGCCTCGCGGTCGAAGCGCTTCTTGGCGTCGGAGCCGGCGCCGTGGCCGCGGAGGAGCACCTTCACCGCGACCCGCTTGCCGAGGCCGATGTGCTCCGCGCGGTAGACGACGCCCATGCCGCCGCGGCCGATCATGTCGTCGACCCGGTACTTGCGGTCGATGGTGATCCCGAAGAGCCGGGTCACCGACGGCGACTCCTCCATCTCCACCACGTCGGCGGGGGGGATGGACATCCGCCAGACGGGCTCGACCGGGGGCCGCTCGATGTCCCGCTTGCGTTCGAGGGCGATGGCCTTGCCCGTGATGGGGCAGGTCGCGTCCTCCTCCGCGTCGTGCGGGAGGTTGCAGTGGGGACATCGGACGAAGCGGCTCATGGACTGCGGTCCCCGAAGCTATCCCCTCGCCCGGCGCTTGTCACGGCGCGCCGACCGGAGCGGCCTCGCGGCCGCCCGGGACGACGGTCAGCTCGCCTGACCGACGCGGATCCCGATGACCAGGGTGCCGCCGTCGTGGGCCTGACCGGCCACGAAGAAGGGGTCACCGGGGGCCGTCACCACCTGCAGGAGGGGCAGGTAGGCGTCGGCGTCGGGCCGGTTAATGGAGACCTGCACCCGGTAGCGGCCGTCGGGCATCACCCGCTGCAGCCGGATCCGCAGGGTGCGGCCGTTGGGCAGGCGGACGTCGCGATCGACCTCCGGACG
This sequence comes from Myxococcales bacterium UBA1660, assembly GCA_002320815.1. Lineage (GTDB taxonomy): Bacteria > Myxococcota_A > Polyangia > Polyangiales > Houyiibacteriaceae > UBA1660. Next base: position 55,821 of record DCLA01000043.1, on the reverse strand, counting down.
GAGCTGCTCGCGCTTCCGGTCGAGGATGGTCATCGACTGGAAGGCGTTGAAAGGAGCGCGCTGGAGCGCGGAGATGTCGGCGAGCGCCGGATCGATGGTGCCCGCCTCCTCCTTGGCGAGGACGACGATGACCTCGGCTCGGACCGGCTGCTGCGCCGCCACGGGGGCCGCGAAGGACAGCGCCAGCGCGAGGACGGGGACGAAGCGGAGGATGGACATGGGGTTCATGATGGGCTCGATTCTGAGAGGATCACTCTTCGGCGATCCAGACGACGGCCAGGGGCTGGCCTTGCTCCCCTTGGACTTCGAACACGGTCCCGGTATTCGCACCGAATTCGACTCGCTCGACGGAGGACCCGCCGGGCGGGTGGATCTGGACGTGCATCGGGTCCTCGATGTCCGCCTGGGCGGTGCGGAGCCGCCCCTCGTCGGGGTGGACGCTCTGGGCGGTGTTCGGGTCCACGGGCTGCCGGAAGAGGAAGGCCACGGTGACCGCGGCGGCGATGGCGACCGCGGCCGCGATGACGGCGCCGGTGCGCTGCTTCTTTTTCTGGCCCTGGATGACCTGGAGCCGCGGGACCGGCTCCTTCTCGATGCCGCGCTCGATGCGCAGGAAGAGCGCGTCGGCGTCGATGCCCTCGCTCTCGACCTCGGCGCTGGCGCGGAGGATGTCGCCCAGGCGACTCATCTGGGCGACGCGCTCCTGCTCCTCGGCGGAGGCGTCGACGTCGCGCCCGACGACCTTGGCCTCACCCTCGGTGAGGTCGCCGTCGTAGAAGCGCTGGAGCTTGTCGTCGTCGATGGGCTGCTGACTGCTCATTGGATATCCAGGTCGCCCTGCACGTACTCCGCCAGGGCCTGCTGCATGTTGCGCCGCGCGTGGAAGAGGCGGCTCATGATGGTCCCCTTGGGCACCTCCAGCACCCGCGCCATCTCCTCGTAGGAGAGCCCTTCGACCTCGCGCAGGAGGATCACCGCGCGGTGATCCTCGGAGAGCGTGTCGAGGGCGCCTTGGATGGCGTCCGCGAGCTCGCGGCGCATCACGGTGCGCCGCGGGTTCGCGTCCAGGATGGTCGGCAGGATGGCCCCGTCGCCGGCCACGTTCTCGTCGTCCCGACCGACCTTGTCGTCGTAGTCGAGGTCGCGGCCCTTCTTGGCCTTGCGAACGTGATCGATGGAGAGGTTCATGACGATCCGGTAGAGCCAGGTGTAGAAGCTGGCCGTCCCCTGGAAGCTCTGGATGTGCTTGTGGACCTTGATGAAGGCGTCCTGGATGATGTCCAGGGCGTCTTGCTTGTTCTTCACGACACCCAGGGCGACCGCGAAAGCTCGCCGGTGATACCGGTCGAAGAGCTCCCGGAACGCGTCCTGATCGCCCTTCTGTGCGAGGGCGACCAGCTCCTTGTCCCGTTCGCGATCCTGCGCGCTCGTCCTGGTCGAGGGCTTGGACGCGCTCGCGTCGCTTCCATTCACTTCGTCGTTCTCCGCTTCGTCGGCGGGGTCGACCGATTCGTCGCCAGCGGCAGATCCAGTCACGGGGGTGGGCTCCGGGGCCTCGGCGGTGGCCGTAGCCATGGCCGCCTTTCTAACACGGTTTGCCGGCGGTGGCGCAGTTTGGCCCGGAGCCCAGGGTGAGTGGCACTCAGCGAACGCGGAGGGGGACGTAGAGCAGGCCGCGGCCGCGCTTCACCCGCAGGAGCGCGCGGCCGTCCCGGAGGGCAGCCTGGACCTGTTCGGGGCGCGTCACCCGATGCCGGTCGGCCTCGAGGATCACGTCGCCCTGGGTGATCCCGGCCCGGGCGGCCGGGGACCCCTCGCGGACCTGGTGCACCAGCACTCCCCAGCGGACGCCGCGGCGTCGCGCGTCCTGGCGGGAGAGCCCCTGGAGCGCCATGCCCGACGGGGCCGCGCCCTGGCGCGAGACCTCGTTGGCGCCCTGGGGCGCGCGGTCGACCGGGCGGACCCCGGTGCGTACGCGGAAGGTGCGGCGACGACCGTCGCGGACCGCGGTCAGGGCCATCGGGCTGCCCACCTGGGTGGCGATCACCCGGCGGAAGAGGTCCTGACTGTCCCCGAGGGCCTGTCCGTCGACGTGGGTGACCACGTCGCCGGCCCGGAGCCCGGCCTCGTCCGCGGGACCGTCCGGCTCGACGCCGGCGATGAGCGCGCCGCGGGTGCCGGCGCGGAGCCCCATCTGCTGGACCAGCGCGGGCGAGAGCTCCTGGAAGGACACGCCCAGGTAGGCCCGCTGGACCCGGCCCGAGTCGATGATCTGGGTGGCGACCTGGTCCGCCAGCTCGCTGACCACGGCGAAGCCGATGCCCGTGCCCCGCCCGACGATCATGGTGTTGATGCCGATGACCTCGCCGCGGAGGTTGACCAGGGGCCCCCCCGAGTTGCCGGGGTTGATGCTGGCGTCGGTCTGGATGTAGTCCTCGATCTCGTTCATCCCCACGCCGCCGCGTCCGACGGCGCTGACCACGCCGGCGGTGACGGTGTAGTCGAGGCCGAAGGGCGAGCCGATGGCCACCGCCCACTCGCCCACGCGGATGCGCTCGCGGCGAGCGAAGGGAGCCGCGGGGAGGCCGTCGGCGTCGATCTTGATGACCGCCAAATCGGTGGCCGGGTCGGTGCCCACCACCGTCGCCGGGAAGGTGCGCCCGTCGTGGAGTCGGACCTCGATGCGCCGCGCCTGCCCGACCACGTGGTTGTTGGTCAGGATGTGCCCGTCGGAGCGGAAGACGACGCCGGAGCCCCCGCCACGGACGATGGGACCTTCGTCGGAGCCGTAGCCGCGCAGGTTGCTGAACGCGGTCGGTCGCCCGGGGACCTCGACGCGGATGGAGACCACGCTGTCCGAGAGGCGCTGGGCCACCGAGGAGAACGCATCGCCCAGGGACTGGGCGAACTCGATGGCGCGCTGCTCCCGGGCGGTCGGCGCCGGGGGCTCGGCGTCCTGAGCGAACGCCGGCGCGGCGAGGGTGAGAGCGAGTGCGGGGAGGAGGGCCTTCTGGATCATCGTCTTCGTCGGGGGCTTTCACGGTCGGTCCCCCCGTCCGCCTCGTCAACCCGTGGTCCCGCCGTCCTATTCGCCCGCGCGGGGTGGCTGCGCGGCGAGCCCTTGCGGGACCCCGCGCATCGGGGGCAAGGAAGAGAGATGGAGACCCGGCCGGCCCCGTCCCTCGCCCAGACCCCCGAGCGCTACCTGCGCTCCCCACGCTTCGTGCGCGGGTCCGCCGGGTGGACCTTGGCGGCCATCGCCTGGACCGAGGGCCGGGAGCGGATCGAGCGGTGGACCGTCGACGGCGCCGGCGTCGTCGGGGATCCGGAGGTCGGCGCGTGGGAGGACGCCATCGAGGCCCTCGACGAGCGGGGCCAGCCGGCGGCGGCGGCGGCGGAGAGCGTCGCGTCGATCCCCGATGCGCGGGTGAGCCTCGTCAACGACGCCGGGGTCGCGCAGGTGGTGCTGGAGCGTGGCGGCGAGACCGTGCGGGTCTGGCGCGCCCGGGGGATGGCCGCGGCGCCGGCGGTGGCGGCGGCGCCCGGTGGGCACTGGGTCGCCTGGCATCACGACGTGCGAGAGGACGACCTCCAGCGCGACGTCGCCAAGTGGATCGCGCTCCGCTTCGTCGACGACGCGGGCGGGGTGCACGAGCCCGCGGCGCCGATGGTGGACCGCGACCGGGACCGCCCCGGCGAAGAGCAGTCCTTCGAGTTCCCCTGCCTGGTGGTCGGACCGGACGGGGCCCTGGCGCTCTTCGGGCGCGGGTCCCACGACATGTGGCGCCAGGACCTCGGAGCGGCGGGGTTCGCTCCCCGCCGGTCGATGACCGACGGGACCTGGGGTTCCCGGGGACGCCGGGTGAGCGCGGCGATCGTGGACGGCTCGCTCCTGGCGACTTGGCGCGACCGCCGGGCGCTGGAGCTGCGGGCGCAAGAGGTCCCCGCCGGCGGCGCGCCGGCGCTGGCGCCCGCGCCAGTCGACCTGACGGAGCGGCAGGCGCCCTCCCCGGTCGCGGCGGAGCGCGAGGACCCGGCGCGGCGGCGGGGGCTGCGCACCTTCTTCGGCGACATCCAGCAGCACAGCGCGCACAGCGACGGCGTGGGCAGCGCAGAGGAGGTGTACCTGCGGGCGCGGGACCGCTACGCCGACGACTTCGTCGCCCTCACCGACCACGAGTCGTTCCTCGGGAAGCGGACCGGCCCCGGCGAGTGGCGCTACCTCCAAGAGGTCGCCGACGCCTTCGACGCCCCCGGGACCTTCGCCACGCTCCTGGCCTACGAGTGGACCGGCAAGATGTACCCGGGCCCGGGGCACAAGTGCGTCTACCTCCCCACCCGCGACCAGCCCATCGTCTCCCGGGACGACGTCCCCGTCGGTGGCGACCTGGTGCAGCGCATCGCGGAGGTGGGCGGTTGGGCGGCGCCCCATCACATCGGCTGGACCGGCTGCGACGAGGAGGGTCACGACCCGATCGGCCAGCCCACCTGGGAGATCTGTTCGTGCCACGGGTGCTACGAACACGCGGACCATCCGCTGGGAATGCGCGGCGAGCACACCCATCAGCTCGCCGACGTGATGCTCCGCCGAGGGCACCGCTTCGGGTTCACGGCGTCGTCGGACAGCCACGGGCTGCTCTGGCACCACGGCGAGGCCCGCAAGCGCGACCCGTACCGGACCGGGCTGACCGCCGTGCAGGCGGAAGAGCTCACCCGCGACGCCGTCTTCAACGCCCTCCGCGAGCGGCGCTGCTACGGCACCAGCGGAGTGAAGATCCTCTTGGACCTCGAGGTCGACGGCTTCCCCATGGGCAGCGAGATCCCCGCGGGCGAACACGTGGTCGTTGGCCGGGCCCTCGGGGTATCACCGCTGGCCCGGATCGAGCTGGTGGGCCCCGAGGGGCTCCTCGCCACCGGCGAGGTCGCGGGCCTCGAGGGCGAGCTCGCCGCGCGGGTGGTCTTCCCCGCTCCGGGCTACGCCTACCTGCGGGTGGTCCAGGAGGACGGCGAGATGGCGTGGTCGAGCCCGGTCTTCGAGCGCTGAACGCACGAACGCCGCGACCCCTCGCGGGATCACGGCGTCGCAGGGTGGGCAGCCGCGCTCAGCGCTGGTGCTGCTTGCGCTCGCGCTCCACCTGCTCCTTGTACTCCACGCTGTAGCGGGTCCAGGGGCGCAGCTCGAGGCGCTTCAGGCTGATGGGCTCGCCGGTCCCTTCGCAGACTCCGTACTCGCCGGTCTCGAGCTTCTCGAGGGCGTTGGTGATCTGCACCAGGAGCTTCCGCTCCTTGTCGGCGAAGCGCATCAGGTACGCCTGCTCGGTGTGCCGCTGGGCGACGTCCATCTCGTCCGAGAGCGGGTCCACGTTGGAGATCGCGTCGGAGAGGTGGGCGCCGTGGCCCTGGATGACCCGATCCCGTTCGGAGACGAGCTTGTCGTAGAGGGCCTTCACCTGCTTCTTGCTCAGCCCGGAGTCGGGGTGCGCCTGCGGCTCGATCGTGGGCTTCGAGCTCACTGCGCTCGCGCCTTCGGTCTTCTTCGTCGTCGTCTTCTTGGTCGCCATCGTCGCTCCAGCCCCCTCAATGGTCGGAGATAAAGGGGGCGAATCGATGCCACACGGGGACCGAGATTGCAATACCCGCCCAGAGTGGGTCGTTCCTCGCCGTGGGCGTTCTCGTTGCCCTCCCCTGGACCCCGCGGGATCTTCGCCCGATGGAGGCTGCATGATCGACGAGTCCCGCGAGTTCCGCCCGCTGCGCATCGCCATCCTCACCGTGAGCGATACGCGCACCGACGACGACGATCGCTCGGGCCACACCCTGCGCGAGCGCGTGGAGGGGGCCGGCCACGTGGTGGCCTCCAAGCGTATCGTCCCCGATGACCGCGCGGGCCTCGAGCAGGTGCTCCGTGACCTCGTGGCCGACCCCGAGGTCGAGGTGGTCATCAGCACCGGCGGCACCGGCGTCACTGGTCGCGACATCACCCCCGAGGCCTTCGAGGCGGTCTACGAGAAAGCCATCCCCGGCTTCGGCGAGCTCTTCCGGTGGCTCAGCTTCCAGAAGATCGGCACCTCGACGATCCAATCACGCGCCACCGCCGGAGTCGCCGGCGGGACCTACCTCTTCGCGCTCCCGGGCTCCACGAGCGCGGTCCGCGATGCATGGGACGAGATCCTCGTCCACCAGCTCGACGCGCGCTTCCGTCCCTGCAACTTCGCCGAGCTCCTCCCCCGCCTCGGCGAGCGCTGAGGAGCACGAGGGCGCGGCCGACTGTGGCCGAGCGAAGGAACGCGGGCGTGAGTCGCCCGCGTCGGTCAGACGTCGATCTGCATGCCTTCGACGGCCACGAAGGCGCCCTCCCACGCTTCCTTGGCCTCGTCGGCGACCCCGTCCATGAAGTCGTCGTCGTGGTAGGGGTCGTGGTGGAAGATCGCCATGCGCTGGACGTCGGCCCGGCGGCAGAGGCGTACGCCCTCCTGCCAGGTCGAGTGACCCCAACCGACGTGCTTCGGGAACTCGGCGTCGGTGTAGGTGCTGTCGTAGACGACCAGGTCCGCGCCTTGGATCAGACCGAGGACGTTCTCGTCGGGCTCGCCCGGGACGTGCTCGGTGTCGGTCACGTAGCAGAACGACCGGCCATCGGCCTCGATGCGGTAGGCTGTCGCGCCGTCGGGATGCTGGAGCGGCGCGGTCTTCACCACGATGCCCTCGATCTCGAACTGCTGACCCGCCTGGAAGTCCTGGAACTTGATGTCCGCCTGGAGCGCGGTGAGCGGCACCGGGAACGTCGGCCGCGCCATCTGACCCGCGAGCACCCGCTGCACGCCGCCGGCGTCGTAGAGGTGACCGGCGCGGATCTCGAAGTCATGGTCCGGCACGTAGGCCGGCGTGAAGAAGGGGAACCCGTTGATGTGGTCCCAGTGGGTGTGGGTCAGGAGGATGTGGGCCTTCTTGACCCCCCGCTCCAGGAAGCTCTGCCCGAGGTTCCGGATCCCGGTGCCCGCGTCGAGCACGATGGAGGTCCCACCGACGTTGAGCTCCAGACAGCTCGTGTTGCCGCCATAGCGAACGTGCTGGGGCGACGGGCACGCGATCGAGCCTCGAACTCCCCAGAATCGAACCCAGAAATCCATCAGCGACGGACCTCCTCGTCGACCCAACGCCCCCAACCCTTCGTCGCGGCTCTCCTGGCCATGGGCGCCATGCTACCTCAGCGCGACGGAGATCCGAGAAAAACGTGTCGCTTTGCCCTACAGCCAAAGACGGGGACGGGTGACTCCGGCGTTGCCTCGCCAAGATCCAAGGGGGTGCTACACCGTCCGATCTCCCCTTTTCCCCATGCGTGACGTCCAGAACGAGCCCGAAGAGCGTGGGCTGACCCTCGACGCGGTCGGCGTGGCCGGCGTGCGGCTGCCCGTCGTGGCCTTCGGTGGCCCCACCGTCGCGGTCGCCGATCTCGAGGTCTCCCTCGCCGCCGACCGCCGCGGCACCCACATGAGCCGCCTGGTGGAGCTCCTCCATCAGCACCGCGAGACCGTCGACTTCGCGGGCGTCGAGGCGCTCCTCGAAGCCACCGCCGACCGGCTCGAGGCCGAGGAGGTCCGGGTGACCCTCCGCTTCGCCCACTTCGTGACGCGGACGGCGCCGGTCAGTGGGACCGCCGGGCTCCTCGATCTCGACGTGGCCTTCGTCGGACGCCGGGCCGGAGGCCGCAACACCGTCCAGCTCGAGGTCACCGTGCCGGTGCAGAGCCTCTGCCCCTGCTCCAAGGCGGTCAGCGACTACGGCGCCCACAACCAGCGCGGCCGGGTCACCGTGCAGATCACGCCCACCGGGCCCGGCCTGGAGCCCGACGCCCTCGCGGCGCTGGTGGAGGCCGAGGCCTCGGCGCCGATCTATCCGATCATCAAGCGGGGCGACGAGCGCCACGTGACCATGCAGGCCTACGACAACCCGGTGTTCGTCGAGGACCTGACCCGAGGGGTCGCGGCCGCCCTCGAGGCGCACCCCCTGGTGGGTGCCTACCGCGTGCGCGTGGTCAACGAGGAGAGCATCCACAACCACCAGGCGGTCGCGGAGCGGAGCGGCGGCCGGTGAGCGTCGCGCTGCGCTTCCGGCGGCGCTTCTCGATGGCCCATCGGTTGGCGAGCGGCAGCTCCCTCAAGTGCGCCACACCCCATGGCCACGACGAGTACGTGGTCGTCGAGCTCGAGCCCCAGGACCACGGGCGCCTCGATGGCGAGGCGAACATGGTGGTCGAGTTCGCCCGCGCGAAGGGCCGCTGGCACCGCTTCGTCGACGAGCGCCTGGACCATGGGTTCCAGCTCGGCGAACGCGATCCCCTCCTCGCGCTCGCGCGCGAGCACTTCCCGGATTGGCGCCTGGTCGTGACGCCCGGCGACCCGACCACCGAGCTGATGGCCGCCTGCCTGGCCGCGAAGTGCCAGGCGATCCTCGACGACGAAGGGGTGGTCCTCCGGGTCCGGCGGCTGACCCTGGAAGAGACCCCGACCAACGCGGTGGTCGTGGAGGGGGACTTCCGCGCCCTCCTCCCGCGCGCCGACGGCTGGTGGTCGCGCCCCGACGAGAGCACCGAGTAGGCGCAGAGTCTCGGCTCGGACGTTCAGGCGCGTCGGGCGACGACCAGCTGGGTCAGATAGAGCTGGGTGTGCCGCGGGCCGACCCGGCGGATCCAGGGCAGCCCGTCGACGACCTCCACGACCTCGCCGCCGAGGGCTTCGATCAACCCGGGGAGGGTCTCGGCGTCGCCGCTGCCCAGCCCCGGATCGGGCGTGGTCAGGAAGAGCGTGCCCTCGGTCGCGAGGGCATCGAGCGCGGCCTCGAGGAACGACGCCGGGTCCTCGAGGAGGTCCACCACGTTCATCGCCACCACCGTGTCCACCGACTCCGAGGCGAACGGGAGGGCTTCGGCGAAGGCCACCACCAGGTCGGGCGCCGGATGGCCACCGCGGCTCGCGACCCGACGAGCGCGGAGGAGGATCCGGGGGACTCGGTCCACCAGCGTCAGTCGTTCGGCCCGCCCGGCCAACGACCCCGTCGCCCCACCCGCCCCGGGTCCGATCTCGACCACCCGACCCAGCTCGGCGGGGAGACGTTGCTCGAGGGCGGCCAGCGGTCCCTCGGTCCGCGCGAGGTCGACCAAGCGCTCCAGGACGTTCGCGGCCGGGCCGGCCGGCCCCGGCCGCTCGGCGATCCCGTCCTCGGCGCCGGTGATGTCCTCGCGGAGGGTCTCCGGCTCGGCGCGGTGATGCCGGTGCGCGGCCTCGATGCGTGCCAGCGCGGAGGGAGTCACCTCGCCACACTCCGCGAGGGCGGCGAGGAAAGGATCGCGGAACCGGGAGAGCACCTCGTCGGCCTGCGGGGTCAGCACGAGGAAGGGGCCGACGCGCGGAAACGCCTCGCCGTCCTCGGCGCACTCGAAACCATCGGGCGTAGCGACCAACTCGGCCCGACAGCTGGGGCAGGTGAACGAGATTTGCACTCTCCTTTCGTAGCACGCCGCGTCGCTGGCGGGGCCAGCGAGCGATCACTCGCCACGGGTGTGGCGGGATCGCACCCCGACGGGGCGGGCGCCGCCGTCCGGATTCCGCCGGTTCGATGCGAATCGCCCCGATCGACGCGCGAAACCCCGAAGCACCGGGATTCAGCGAGAGTCGGCACGGAGCTTGAAGAGAGTCCGGGTGTGATTCCTCAGGAGACCCCCATGACCATCCGCAAAGCCCTCTTCCTCCCCATCGCCTTCGCCATGGCCTGCGCCGGCACCCAGCAGGTCCAGACCAACGCCGAGAACGGCTCGCTGGAGCCCCTGCGCGGCGAGATCGACGAGCTCGCCCTGCTGCCCAGCCACCTGGCCGCCGGCGAGGAGCCGCCCGAGGACCTCGGCGTCAGCGACTGGGACGAAGACTCCCTGGTCGTCGAAGGGCTCGAGGACGTCGACACCCTGACCCCCCTCGCCGTGACCACCGAGATCGAGATGCTCGTCGAGGCCGAGGGCGAGCGCATCCCGCTCCGGGTCGCCCTGATGTCCTACGAGGACGGCCTCCACGTCTACGACGTCGAGACCATGACCGCCTACGACGAGGAGGGCCGCGCCTGCACCTCCGCCGACGCCGCCGCCCGCTTCCTGGTCAGCGAGGCCCACGAGGGTCGCTGGTCCACCCATCTGCTCGACCCGGAGAGCCTCGGCACCGAGATGCCCTCCACCGTACGCATGACCCTCATGGACGAGGGCAACATGTACTCGGACCTCGTGGCCCTCGGTGACGTCCTCGCCAAGGCCCGCGTGCTCCGGGCCCGGATGGGCGACGAGGTCGTCGTCTACAGCCGCGACCCCCAGGACCTCGACTTCTTCCAGGCCGTCATCCGCATCGACCCCTACCAGGAAGAGCTGACCATCATGGGTCCCCCCCACGTCCGAGTCAGCCGCATCACCCCGGAGACCATCCTCGAGTCCGGCACCCCCGCCAAGCTCTGAGGCACCCCACCCGAATCACCCCCTTCTCTTACGCCTGCCGGCCTCGCCTCCCCTCGGAGGCGGGGCCGGACGCCTGACGGCCCCCCCTCCCCATCTCCACGACCGCAACCATGTCAGAACACGAAGGGCACCAGACGATGACGCACCCGAGCGCGGTAGACCGCGTACTCGGGGTCGTCGCCCAGCGCGCGTTCCTCGACGAGCAGCCGGGCCACCTGGAGCCCCGTGACGACGGCGCCGGCCACCCACGCGCGCACACCCCCGGGCGCGAGGGCACCCGCCATCATCAGCAGCTCGCAGGCGTAGGCCGGGTGACGCACGATCCGGTAGGGGCCGAAGGCGACGACCGGGCGCCGCGCCGGGAGCACGGCGAAGCTCCGACCGAGCCGGAGCAGGGACGCGGCAGTCCCCAGGGCGCCGAGAACGAAGAGCGCCTGGGCCCAGACCGGATGCGGACCGGGGATCAGCGAGAGGGCCGCGCCGGCGGCGAGCACGGTCAGCCCGGCCACCACGAGGCCACCGCTGGCCCCGGGATCCGACACCGGTCGGCGCCGGAGGAAGAGCGCCGCGACCGCGAGGTCGAGGAGGGCCACCGCCAGGTCCATGGCCGGCTGCCCCTCGCCGCCGAACCCGCGCACCAGATGTCGGCCCGCCCAGACCAGGGCGGAGCCAGCGAACACGAGGTCGACCGCTTTGGAGGGAGCGACCGACCGGAGAGCGTCCCGCACCGAGCGGGTCAGTAGAAGATGAGGCCCCAGTCGAACACCTGAGACAGCACGTTGACCAAGACGATCAAGCCGATGAAACCCACGACCCCCAACCACTTCCGGCCACCTTCGGACATCCCTCGCTCCTCCTCTGCCGACTCCGGACCCGGAGCCGGCGCCAAGAGTGCCCGAGCAGGCCGGGGAGGACAACGACTGCGGGCCGCCCCGGGCGCGTCCGCGCCCTTGCTCTCGGTGCGTGAGCCGTCGATAAGAGGCGGGACTCGTCGATTTGGAGTAATGCGCCGGAAGGCTCCGGCGTCCGAGCCACGTGAGCGTGCGGTCGAAACCGCAGGAGATTCCGAGGATTTGATGACCACGAGCGCAATCGCGTCCGCCCCCACCAGCTGGGCGGGGACCCCGGACGGGCCCTCGTCCCCCGGGCAGGCACCGACCTCGGAAGAGCGGCCGCGCCACCGGCCCCTCGCGGGCAAGTCGATCCTCATCGTGGAGGACGTCGACGACGCCCTCTTCTTGATGGCCCAGCTCCTCGAGCTCTCCGGCGCCGAGGTCCATCAGGCTTCGAACGGCCGGGAGGCCCTGGCCCTCCTCGACGGAGGCCTGGTCCCCGATCTGGTCGTCAGCGACATCGGCATGCCCGAGATGGACGGCTACGAGCTGATGAGCGCCATTCGCGAGCGGGATCTCCCTCGCCAGCCGCCCGCCGTGGCCGTCACGGCGTTCAGCCAGCGGCAGGACCGGATCCGAGCCATGAAGGCGGGCTTCCAGTCCCACGTCGCCAAGCCGGCGGACGCGGAAGAGATCGTCGCCGTGCTGGTGTCGCTCTCCACGCTCGTCGACCGCTGAGTCGACGGGCGCGGCGCGCGCCATCGGAACGATCAGAAGAGGACGAACGCGAGCGCGGCCAGCGTCGCGACCGCGACCGTGAGCGCCGGGAGCTGGGAACCCAGCTCCGACGGCGGGGGCGGTCGGTCCGGTCGGCGAAAGAGCTCGCCCGAGACCCGATCCGACTCGAAGGCGTCGGGGCGGCTGCGGCCGCCTTGGATGACTCGAAGCATCATTGTCACGCAACCGTAACACGGGCGTGGCCGTGGTGTCACGCGCTCGCCGGGCCTGGGTCCTCGCGGAAAAGACCGATCGGGTGGGTACTCGCCGGGGGGCAGCGCCCTATGATGGGCGCGTGAGCGCCGCACCCGACGAATCCCTCGTGACCGCCCTGGCCTCCGCCCTGCGCGCCAACTATCAGGCGCTGCGGGCCGCCCACCCCGACCATCGGCTCTACGCCTTCGGCCTCTACATCACCCGGGACGCCCTCTTCATCGGACCGACCGCCGCGAGCGAAGAGGGCCTGCGCGGGCGGGACGACCCCGAGAGCTACCGCTGGCGCCTGAGCAGCTCGCCGCTGCACCTCTTCGAGGAAGACACCTTCGACCCGGTCCAGACGCTGCTGGCCAGCCGGCCCGATCCCTATGAGCTGGACGAAGACGAGATGGCCGCCGAGGTGGGCACCCGGCTGGAGTCCTGTTTCGCCGCGCTGGAAACCCTGGACCGCGAAGGGCTCTTCGGCGCGGGCACCGACCGCGACGGGCTGGTGGTCAGCATCTTCTCCGCGGACGAGAGCGACCGGCTCCGGCTGGACCACGCGAAGCGACTCAACCCGCCCACGGCCCTGGCCGTGCTCGAACCCGCGCTCGCGATCCGCGAGCCGGTCGGGGACCCGCAGCTCCTCGGGGAGCACCAGACCTATCAGGTCGCCTCCCTCGACTACCGGGATGGGGTCCTGGTCGCCGCCGCGACCAGCGGCGAACTCTACGGTTGGCGCGTGACCCCCGAGGGCTTCGAGGAGCTCTTCTGCCTCAAGGACGAAGACGAGCACTGGGCCGTGTTGTTGGAAGAGGGCTCCGTCCTCTACGGCTCCACCGGCGGCATCCGCCGGCGCGCGCTCGACGCCCTCGAAGAGCCGGCCGTCGTGCTCGAGCGCGAGGCCAAGGTGACCCAGCTCGCCGCCGCGCCCGACCGCGCGATGGTGGTCGCCGACGAAGCCTACGAGCACCTCGTGGCCCTCGCGCCCGATGGCAAGGTGCTCTGGGAGCGCGAGCTCGGCGGGCGCCCCCTGGCCTTCGCGCCCGATGGGAGCTCCCTGGCCGCCGCCGGCCACAACGGCGAGTGCGTGAGCCTCCTCGATCCCACGAGCGGAAGCGAACACGCCGTGGTCGCCTGCGGCGGGACCACGGCCGCCGCCTTCGCCGACGCGGGCGTCGTCGCCGTCGCCAACCGCGCCGGCGTCCACGTCCACGCCAAAGCCGAGGGCTGGGCCTCGGTGCGTAGCTGGCCCATCGAGGTCGCCGCCAACGCCCTCGCCTTCTCGCCCTCGGGGACGCACCTCGCCGGGGTCTTCGACGACGGCCTGCTCCGGGTCTGGAGCATGGCCACCGGCGGCACGGTCCTCGAGGTCAACGGCCGCCAGGAGTCGCTCCTGGATCTCGCGTGGCTCGACGAGACGCGGATCGCCGCCGGCGGTCGCGACCCCGATCGCGGCGCGCCGGTCTACGTGTGGACGTTGCCCGGCTGAGCGACCCCGCGCGCGCAGGAGCCGAAGACGGAATGAGAAAAGGCGCTCTGGTAAAAACCAGAGCGCCTCGGGTGGGTCATGAAGGACTTGAACCTTCAGCCAATGGATTAAGAATCCACTGCTCTACCGATTGAGCTAATGACCCGGTTACGTCCGACGGAGCTCCCTGCTGAGAGGAAAGGGGATGCACGGCGGTTTGCACCGCTACGTGGCACACCCGGTAGGATTCGAACCTACGACCTGCGGATTCGAAGTCCGACGCTCTATCCAGCTGAGCTACGGGTGCTCGTCGTCGGGCGAGTAAGGAAAGGCAAAGATCACGTTCTCGAAGTTGGAGCTCCGTGAACGGAGCCGCCTACCTACTCGATCCATTCTATCTGTCAAGGAGCCGCCGACGTTTTTGCCGACGTCGTCGGACGTGGGGTGACTGACGGGGATTGAACCCGCGACCACCGGAGCCACAATCCAGTGCTCTACCACTGAGCTACAGCCACCAGGAGAGGCGCGGATAATAGCTCGCGATCCCCATCTCGCAAGCCCGAACCGCGGTTTTCGTGGTTTTCCTTCAGGCGCCCTCGGATCCCTCGGGAACGGCGGGGGATTCGGTCGCCTCGGGGACCACCAGGCGGCCCTGGGCGTAGCGGCGGCGGGCCCACTCGGCCATCCCCATGCCCGCGGCGATGGCGATGGGGTAGCTGTGGTTGATGCCGTACATGGGGATCCCGACGACCTGCTCGGCGGCCTCGAGGATCACCGGGGCGCAGCCATCGTCTTCGTTCCCGAAGGTGAGCACGGCGTCCTCGGGGATCGTCGCGTCCCAGAGCCCGACCTCGGCGTGGTCCTTCTCGAAGGCGACGATGGGCCAGCCCTCGCGCTGGGCGCGCTCGACGAAGGCTTCGGGTGTGGGGACCTCCACGATGTGCTCGTAGCGCTGCATCCCCATGGCGGCGCGCTCGTACCAGGGCTCGGTGCCGATGAGCACCACCTCGCGCACCAGGAAGCTGTGCGCGGTGCGGATGATCGCGCCGATGTTGAAGGGGTTCTTCGCGCGGTCCACGGCGACCCGGAACGGGTGGCGGATGCGGTCGAGCTCGGCGCGGACTTCGGATCGCGGCATCCGCAACGGGGGCACTCGGGCCATGGCGCGGCAAGGTAGCCGAAAGTGCGCGGCCGTGTTGAGGAAGGGCGGCGTCGGTGCGAGGCTGAGGCCGATGGGTTGGATGCGCGCTCTCTGGGTCTCGTTCGTGTGGATGGCGCTGCCCGCCTGGGCCAGCGCCCAGGCGACCTGTCCGCCGGAGGTCGTCGGTTGCCACGCGGAGGACGCCGACTGGGCCTACGCAGCGTCGCTCTTCGACACGGTCGACTTCGACACCGGCTGGGTCCCCTCCAGCTCGCCGATCCAGCTCCGCTTCACCTTCCACCTCGCGGGCGCCACCGAGGTCGACGTCGGCGGGACGCCCACGACCTCCTGGCCGGCGCCGCTGGAGCAGCGGGTTCCGGGGCGCGAGGGCACCGGCTATCTCAGCTCGGACTACGGTCTCGAGATCCGCCTCTACTTCCGGTTCAGCGTGACCGTGGCCGGCGTGAGCTACCGCTTCGAGGACGAGATCGACATCCCCTACATCCCCATGGACTTCCGCGCCTTCGGGGAGACCGGCTGGGATCCCTGGCTCTTCCCGCCGGCGGAGCCGGCGCAGGTCAGCGACCGCACCGAGCCCATCACCCTGGTGGACGTGGGGCTCGGCTCCATCGTGCCCATCCCGGGCGTGGGCGGCGGGCTCCGGGTGGACTCGGATCTGCAGCTCGACACCAGCTACCAGACCCTGCGCATCGTGCTCGACGAGGGCGACTCGGCCGACATCACGATGAACGACGGCTTCAGCATCCTGCCGCCCACCGGGTCGACGGCGAACTACGGCGCCTTCCGCGACGTGCCCGTCCATCCGGAGGGTGTGCTCGACTACGTGCTCAGCCTGAACTTCGTCCCGACCCTCTACCTGGAGATCCTCACCTCCACCTTCACCTTCCCGGTGGCGACGCTGCCGGTGCAGCTGGCGGATCTCATGGAGGACGTGGTCTTCGACGACGTGGTCGTCCACGTGCCCCTGCCCGACGTGGACATCCGGCCGCGCATGGTCGAGTTCGGGGACGTCCTGGTGGGCGAGACGGCGACCGAGCTGCTCACCATCGAGAACGCCGGCGAGGCGGAGCTCGAGGTGCTCTTCGACCCCGCGCCCTCCCCCTTCCGCGCGCCGACCGAGCTGGTCACCGTGCCGCCCATGAGCAGCCGGCGGGTCGAGGTCCACTTCGAGCCCACCGAGGCCGGCCCCGTGGGCGGGATGCTCCTGGCCGCCACCAATGATCCGGACACGCCGACCGTGCTCATCCAGCTCCGCGGCAACGGCGAGGAGGCGCCCATGCCCGACGCCGGGATGGCGCCGGACATGTTCGTCGCCGAGGACGCCGGGACCCCGGGGGGCCTCGCCGGGGGATCCTGCGGATGCCGCACGGCCGGGAGCCGCGGTCCGGGAGCGCCGCTGGCCTTCGCCGGGCTGCTCGTCGGCCTGGTGGCCTGGCGCCGCCGGCGCTGATCGGCCGCCGAGGAACGGCGACCGAACGCACGGCGACCGAACACTCGGGCTCGGGCTCCGAGCGCGGTCTCGTCGGCGCGGCCTCGTCAGGCCAGCTTCGCGGCAGCCTGGCCGAGGCGGCGCAGGCCCTCGTCGATCTGCTCGGTCGACGCGGCGTAGCTGATCCGCACGTAGCCCGGGGCGCCGAAGGCGCTGCCGGGGACCAGCGCGACCCCGACCGTGTCGAGGAGGTAGTCGCAGAGGTCGAGGTCGGTGGTGATGGTCCGGTCGCCGTCGGCCTTGCCCAGGAGCCCCTGGACGTTGGCGAAGGCGTAGAAGGCGCCCTCGGGCTTGCGGCAGGACACACCCTCGATGGCGTTGAGCCCCTCGACGATGCGGTCGCGCCGCTTCTCGAAGGCGCCGCGCATCTCGGCGACGCAGTCCTGGGTCTCGGCCACCGCGTAGCGCGCGGCCTCCTGGGCCACGGCGGTCGGGTTGGTGGTCGACTGGCCCTGGAGCTTGTTGCAGGCGGCGATGACCTCGGCCGGCGCGAGGAGCCAGCCGATGCGCCAGCCGGTCATCGCGTAGGTCTTGCTCACGCCGTCGACGACCAGCAGCCGGTCGCGCAGCTCGGGCGCCACGGTGGCCAGGGACTTCTGGTCGAAGCCCTCGTAGACCAGCTCGCCGTAGATCTCGTCGACGATGATCCAGCACTCGTGCTCGGCGAGCACGTCGGCCAGGGCGCGGAGCTCGGCCTCGGTGTAGGCGCTGCCGGTCGGGTTCGAGGGCGAGCAGAGCACCACGGCCTTGGTCGCCGGGGTGAGCGCCGCCTTCAGCTGCTCGGGGAGCACCTTGAAGCCGCTCTCCTCCGTGGTCTCGACGATCACCGGCTCGGCGCCGGCCAGGCTGACCTGCTCCGGGTAGCTGACCCAGTAGGGCGCGGGGATCACCACCTCGTCGCCCTTCTCGAAGAGACAGAGCGCGAGGTTGAAGAGGACGTGCTTGGCGCCGACGGAGACGGCGCACTCGGCCGGGGTCCACTTCACGCCGCGGCGGCGCTCGGCGGCGTCGCAGATGGCCTTCTTGAGCTCGGGGGTGCCGGTGGCCGCGGTGTAGCGGGTGGCGCCATCGACGATGGCCTGGGCTGCGCCCTTCTTGATGTGCTCCGGCGTGTCGAAATCGGGCTCTCCCATCGAGAACGAGAGGATGTCCTTGCCCTCGGCCGCCAGCTGTCGCGCCTTGGTGGAGATGGCGACGGTGGCGGAGGGCTGGATGCGGGAGAGTCGTTCGGCGAAGCGCTTCATGGCCGCGCACTCTGGCAAAAGCGGCGTACGCTTTCAACGCATCGCGTCATGGGGGCGTGCCCGAACTCGCAACCCGCGTGTCGCCTGCCGCGCCGTTCGTGCCATCCGGCGATGGCTCGACTAACCTCCGGCCCCGGATGGTTGCTATGACGAAATACCCCTTCAATTGGTTGCTGGGGCTCGCGCTGGTGTGCGCGGCCTGCGGTGATGACGACGGCCCCGGCGATGACCCGGGCATGGACGCTTCCACGGACCCCGACATGGTCGTGGAAGACGACGCGGGAGACCCGGACATGGGCGGCGAGACGCTGCCCACCGATCTCCCCGGGCTCGACGGCGACGTCGAAGTGGTCATCGACGACCGCGGCATGCCCCACATCTACGCGACGACGACCCACGACCTGATGGTCGTCGAGGGCTACATGATGGCCCGGGACCGCATGGTCCAGATGGAGTTCATCCGGCGCAGCGTCGTCGGTCGGCTCGCGGAGGTCCTCGGGGACCAGTCGCCCGGCTTGGTGAACGACGACGCCGACTCCCGCTTCCTGGGCTTCGAGCGCCAGGGCGAGGCCATCTACGCCGCGCTCCCGTCGGACAGCCCCTCGAAGCTGGCCGCCGACGCCTTCGTGGAGGGCATCAACCACTACATCGACGAGGTCGTCGGAAGCGACACCTACCAGGCGCCGCCCGCCCTCGAGATCTTCAACCTGGTGCGCCTCAGCGAGAACTTCGGGCATTGGACCGGCGCCGACGTGTTCGCCCTGGCCCGCTACCAGTCGTGGAACCTGAGCTACGACGCCAGCGCCGACATCAACCGGAGCCAGGCCCTGGCCGGCGTCCGCGCGGCCTTCCCGGACGACGCCACCGACGAGGAGATCCAGGCCCGCGTGGGGCTCTGGGGTGACTTCTTCTCCGAGGTCCAGGCCCGCCGGGTCTACACCGACGACGGCTTCCCCGAGGGCGAGACCTTCTCCGCCATCATCCAGCCGCCGCGGCTTCCGGCGCTGGACACCGCCGCCCTCCGCGGTGCGCGCTCCTTCTACGACCGGCTCGACCGGAACCCGCTCTTCTTCCACGACGAGCACGTGGGCAGCAACTCGTGGGTCGTCTCCGGCGACCACACCGCGAGCGGCAACCCGATCCTCTCCAACGACCCGCACCTCTCGCTGACCAGCCCGGGGGTCTGGTGGTACGTCCACCTGAACACCGCGCAGATGGAAGGCGAGGACGACATCGACGTTCAGGGCGTGGCCTTCGCCGGCCTGCCCGGCGTGGTCCTCGGCTACAACCGGGACCTGGCCTGGAGCGCGACGACCACCGGCTACGACGTCACCGACGTCTACCAGGAGACCGTCACCTTCCGTTACGTCGGCGCCGGCGGCGTCGAGTGGGAGCCGGTCTCGGTGGCCTTCGAGGGCACCGACGTCCCCGTGGTCGCGGTCGACGAGGTCATCGGCGTGAACTTCGGCGCCGACGTCACCGTGCGCTTCTGGAACGTGCCGCACCACGGCATGATCATCCCCGACTCGCTGGTGCCCCCGGACATCGCGTCGCCCACCGCGGGGGACGAGGCCGTCGGCGGCGCCCTCTCGGTCCGCTACACCGGCGACGAGGTCAGCAACGAGCTGGGCTTCTTCAACGCGCTGATGACCGCCACCAACGTGGACGACGCCGTCGCCGCGCACCGGGAGTTCTTCCAGGTCGGCGCGCAGAACATCAGCTTCGCCTCGCGCACCGGCGACATCGCCTGGTCCACCCACGCCTGGGTCCCCCAGCGCTCGGCCCCCGCCTGCAGCTTCGCGCTGGAGGCCGACGGCACCGTCTCCGGTGTCTCGCCCCTCTTCGTGCTCCCCGGCAACGGCGGCTTCGAGTGGGGTGAGGACATCGACGACGCGATGCTCCCGCAGGCCAAGAACCCGGCCTCCGGCTACATCGCCACCGCGAACCAGGACAACGTGGGCGTGACCGACGACGGCAACGTCTGCGACGACGCGGCCTACATCGGCGGCGGCTTCGCCGTCGGCTACCGGATGCACCGCATCGTGGAGAACCTGGAGACCCTCACCGCCGCCGGCGAGATCACCACCGACATGATGATCGAGCTCCAGGCGGAGACGAAGTCCTCCCTGGGCGAGACGGTGCGCGACCCGATCGTGGCCTCGCTGAACCATGCCCTGGGCGACACCGCCGACGACGACGCCCTCGCGGCGGCGGTCACCGACGCCGGCGCCGACGGGCTCGCCGACCTCGAGGCGGTCCGCGACCGGCTGATGGCCTGGACCCTGGAGACCCCGCACGGCGTGGGCGCCACGGACGAGGGCGAGATCGCCGACAGCGTGGCCACCACGATCTTCAACGCGACCATCACGCGCCTGACCGGCCTCGCCTTCGACGACGAGATCGGCGCCATCGGCCGCGGGATGGCCAGCTTCTACAACGCCCGGATGCTGGAGTGGTCCCTGGCCGACTCCGCCACCCAGGCGACGACCCTCTACTCCTACCGCACCTCCTACCTGGGCGACACGGAGTGGAACGACACCGTGGTGTGGGACGACTTCACCACCTCGGGCGTCCTGGAGACCCGCGACGAGCGGGTCACCCGCGCCGTCCTGGCCGCCATCGCCTGGCTCGAGGAGGAGCTCGGCGAGGACTGGGACGAGTGGCGCTGGGGCCGGCTCCACGCCGTCCGCTTCGACCAGATCGCGCCCTCCCTCACCGGGCAGAACCGGGTCTCGATCCCGCCCGAGCCGTCCGAGGAGTTCCCCCTCGGGTTCCCGCGGCATGGCGACTTCGGCGCCGTGGACGTGGGCAACTACTCCATGACCAACGGTGAGCGCTTCACCCACGGCAGCGGCGCTTCGCAGCGGCTCGTGGTGGAGATGACCGCCGACGGGCCCCGACCCTTCAACGCGCTGCCCGGCGGGCAGAGCGAGAACATCGACAGCCCCCACCACGCCGACGAGGCGGAGCTGTGGCGGCGCAACGAGCAGCCCCCGGTCTACTTCGAGCGCGCCGACGTCGACGCGCACGCGGAGACCACGCTGAGCTTCTCGCCCCGCTGAGCCCTACCAGGCGCTCGACCGCTCTTCGTGAGCGGCGAGCGCCCGCTCCGCCGGCGAGCGGAGAAAGGCGTGCGCCAACCCCAGCACCGCGATCACCGCGGTGCCGATGGCGATCGCCGAGCCGGACGACCGCTCGATGCGATCCCTCGCGGTCAACCCCGCGAGGGTCGCCGAGGCGGCGAGCTCGAGGACCCCGAGCGAGAAACGGACCCAGCGCCGCCGCCGGTCCCGGCGCGCCGAAGCGCGCAGGTCGGCCTCGAGGGCGTCGAGGTCCACGGAGCCCGCGCGTCGGTCCCGGTAGTAGCCGACCAAGCGCTCGTGGGCGTGCTCGCCCTCCTTAGGGTGGAGCAGCCGCCGGATCCCCATGACCCAGAGGGTCGTCGCCCCGACCAGGCAGCCGAGCCCCAGCCCGAACTCCAGGCCGCTGAACCCGGTCTCGGGCGGGATGAGCAGCTCCGCGGCGCAGTAGGTCTCGAAGACGCCCATGAGCAGCGAGCGCTGAGCGCCGAGGAACGAGACGGCGTCGAACTGCTGGTCCGCCTGCCGCATCGCGAGCTCCAGCGACGCCTCGCGCGGCGAGGGAACCGGCGGGACCTCGGCGAGCTCCTGCGCGGCGGCCACCGATGCGCCGAGGCCAGCCAGCGCCAGCGCGAGGGCGACGACCCTCACGCGCGCGCGGCGCTCCGGTCGAGGAAGTCCCCGACCGTGGGCCAGATGGTGGTGGTGGCGTCGTCGCCCACCACCAGGTCCATGTGGCCCACCGGGAAGACCCGATAGACCTTGTCCGGGCTGCGGCTCATGTCGTAGGCGGGCTTCACCGACTCGGGCGGCGCGAGGTCGTCGCGATCCCCGGCGATGACCAGGAGCGGGACCCGCAGCGCCTCGAAGGCCCGGCCGTAGTCCATGGTGCCGTCGCGGCTGTGGAGCGCGACCCGGTCGCCGCCGGCGAGGATGTCGAAGGCGATCTGCAGGTTGGTGCGATCGAAGGCCCGGGCCAGGTACTCGTCGAGCACCTGGTCGTTCACGTTGTCCGTGCGCCACCCGCGGATGGGCGAGGGGAAGAAGGGCAGGTTCCAGAGCGCTCGGCGGCGGTGCAGGTGTCGACCCAGGAAGCGGGTGGGCAGGTCCAGGTTGCGGTCGAAGGCGCCGGTGAGCCGGGTGGTCTCCAGGACCCAAGCCAGGCCCTTGAGGAACATGCGGCCGGCGCCGAAGCGGTAGGGCGAACCGAGGGTCGCGATGGCCTGCACGTGGCCCTTGAGGGCGGTGGCCGCGGAGCAGTAGCTCACCAGCCCGCCCATCGAGTGGCCGATGAGGATCACCTTTTCGTGGCCGGAGAGGCGCTGGACCTCGTGGACGCAGGCCGGGATGTCCTCGAGGATGTACTCGTCGAGGACCTCCGGCCGCTTGGCGTCGAAGCGCTGGGAGCGGCCGGCGCCGCGCAGGTCGACGTTGAACACATCCCAACCGCGGTCCGCCAGGTAACAGGCGAAGGACCGGCTGGGCAGGTGCCAGGTGTAGCGGTTCTGGGCGAACCCATGGACCAACAACACCGCGCCCCGGGTCTTGGGCGCGTCGCCCTTCAGGCTCTTGATGCCCTCGGCCTCGGCCAGGTCCCGGCGGCGTTTGCGCACCATGCCGATGGGTTGGCCCGGCGTCATGACCACCTGCTTCACGAAGGTGGCACGCTGCGCGAAGTCGATGGACTGCTCGACGATCTCCGTTCGCAGGATCACGGAGGGGCAAGCTACTCAGAACCTCCCGCGCCGTCGAGGCGACGCTTCAGCCGAGCAGGATGTAGGCGGCGAGGGCCGCGAAGGCGACGCCGACGAGGGCCAGGCCGAAGGCGACCCGGCGCATCTGGTCGCCCCGGGTCGGCGGCACGAGCGACGGAGACTGGGGAGCGCCCCCGAGGGGCCGCGGCTCGCGGGGCACCCGCGGCGCCTTGGGCACCTGCGGGAGCGCGAGGGGGCTGGGGTTCGGGCGGACGGTCGCCTGCTGACCCGCCGGCGGCGGGTCGGTCTTCACCGACGCGAAGGCGCCGGTCCAGCGCCCGCGGATCGCGTCGGGGGCGAAGGCCAGGAGCTCCTTGGCGAAGCTCTCCACCGTGCTGAAGCGCCGGTCCGGCAAGGGGTCCATCGCCCGCATGACGATGGCCTCCAGCGCCTCGGGGATGTCCGGGCGGAGCTCCCGGGGCCGCGGGAAGTGGCCGCGGGCCACCTTCTGCACCAGCTCGCCGATGCTCCGCTCGCGAAAGGGACGGCGCCCGGTGAGGCTCTCGTAGAGCAGCACGCCGAGGGCGTACTGGTCGCTCTTCTCGTCGGTCTTGAGCCCCCGAGCCTGTTCGGGGGCCATGTACTCCGGGGTGCCGATGAGGGCGTCCTCGCGGCGATGGAACGAGTCGTCGTCGTTCTCGTCGTCGGGCCGGGCGATCCCGAAGTCGAGCACCCAGGGGTGCAGGCTGTCGCGGGGCCCCTGCCCCACGATGACGTTGGGCGGCTTGAGGTCCCGGTGCACGATGCCCAGCCGGTGTGCTTCGGCCACGGCGCTGGCCACCGGGAGCAAGAGCTCCACGGCGACGGGGACCGGCAGCGCGCCCTTCTCCTTCAGGTAGGAGTCGAGGGAGGCTCCCTCGAGGTACTCCATCACGATGTAGGGCAAGCGCTTGCGCTGGCGACGCCCGGTGGGCTCGTCGAGCTCGCCGGGCAGCGAGAGCAGCTCCTCCATCGGGATCCCGGGCTCGCTCACCTCGTTCCAGGTGTCGGCCGTGGGGAGCGAAGCGTCGAGCATCCCGTAGTCCACCAGGCGGACCACGTGCGGATGCCGGAGCCGGCCGATGAGCCGCATCTCGTTCTCGAAGCGGCGGTGGTCATCGCGGGTGTCTCCGGTGGCCCGCTGGGAGCGGAGGACCTTGACCGCGACCGGCTGGCCGGTGCTGAGCTGGGTAGCCTGGAAGACGATGGCGAAACCGCCCTCCCCCACGGTGCGCTCCACGCGGAAGCGGCCATCGAGGACCGTGCCGGGGCTCGCTTCGCCGTCGGCGGAGAGGTGCGTCGACGAGCTGGGTCCCGTGGCGTAGACCGCGCGGGTCTGGAGCAGGCTGGCCACCCGGGCGAGGAGCACCGGGAAGTCGACGGGCTTGGTGACGTAGTCGTTGGCGCCGACGGCGAGCGCAGCGACCACGTCCTCGCTGTCGGTCTTCGCGGTGGCCATGAGCACCGGCAGCTCGACGCGGTCGTAGAGGTTCCGCAGGTAGCGGAGGACCTCCAGGCCGCTCATCCCCGGCATCATCACGTCGAGGACGATCAGGTCCGGGACCTGCTCCTCGACCTTCCGGAGCGCCTCGGGGCCGTCGACGGCGACGTCGACGTCGTAGCCTTGCTTGGTCAGACGCCGCGCGAGCATGTCGCGGTTGGCCTCGTTGTCGTCGACCACGAGGAGCTTGCCGTTCGCGCTCTGACCTCCGCTCATGTCCCTCCGCGCCGGAGGGTATCGCATGGTCGCGCGGCGTCCATCCTCTTGGGACGTTGCGTCGGTCGGGCCCGCCCTGCGACCCTGCGGCGTCGATGGCCGACGTTCGCCGATGGCTCGTGCCCCGGACCCTCCTGGGCCGGCTCGCCTTGATGACCGGGTTGATGCTGGCCATCGCGGTGGGCGCGCTCCTCTGGCAGGAGAGCAGCCGCACCCGAGCGCAGATCGAAGCCGGGGAGCAGGCGCGGATCGCGGCCATCGCCGGGACCCTGGCGCTGGCCCTGGACGGCACCCAGCATCGACGCGCCGCGGCGGCGAGCCTGACGCCCTGGGACTCGTGGGAAGCCGCGCCCCCTTCGGTCTCCGGCGAACACACCCGGCTCGCGGCCGCCGCCGAGCGGAATCGCCTCGCGACCGGGATCTCCACGCTCTCCCTGGTGCCCAGCGTGGTCGACCGGATCCGGACCGCGCCCGAGCAACCGGTGACCGACGCGCTGCGCATCATCGCCAGCAGCGAGCCCGTCCCCAAACGTTCCCTGCTGACCGACTACGAACCGGAGATGGCCCCGGCGCTCCTTCGAGGAGAGATCGCCAGCCGTGGGGCCTATCGCGACGAGTACGGCACCTGGATCAGCGCGTGGGCTCCCATCGTGACCGAGGCGGGCCAGGTGGTGGGGGTGGTGGAGGTCGAGGCGAGCCTGGACTCGCTCCTCGAGGACGCCCGGACCCACGTGGGGCGCCAGATCCTCTTCGCCTTCCTGGTGCTGATCATCATGGTCACGGCGATGGTCTGGGTGAGCGCGAGGCTCACCCGGAACCTCACCGAGCTGCGCCTGGCTGCCCGGCGTTTCGGGAGCGGCGACCTCGTCACGCCCATCGAGTCGCACCCGCGGGCCTCGGCCGACGTCCGGCAGCTCGCCGAGACCCTCGAAGGAGCCCGGCGGGAGATCGCCAAGCGCATCGAAGCCCAGTCGCTGACCGAGGCCGAGCTCGAGGCGGCCGCCGAGCGCGCCGAGGAGCTGGCCCACGTGAAGAGCCGCTTCCTGGCGAACATGAGCCACGAGCTGCGCACGCCCCTCAACGCGATCCTCGGCTACACCGAGATGCTCCTCGAGGACGCGCCGGCCGACACCGCCGAAGACCTCCGCCGGATCCACACCGCCGGCGCCCATCTGCTGGAGATGATCGGCGACGTGCTCGACCTCGCGAAGCTGGAGGCGGGCAAGATGGATCTCGTCCGCGAGGTCCTGGACGTGGGCGACGTGCTCCAGAGCGCCGCGGACACCGTCCACCCGCTGATGGCCAAGGGCGGCAACCGGCTGGAGATCGTGCGCCCGGCCCAGCCCTTCACCCTCCGCGGCGACGGCCAGCGGATCCGCCAGGTGCTCCTCAACCTCCTGGGCAACGCGGCCAAGTTCACCGAGAACGGGACGGTCACCCTGGAAGCCGAGCGGCAGGGATCCGGCGACGCCGCGCGGGTGGTCTTCCGAGTCCGCGACACCGGCATCGGGATGAGCGCCGAGCACCTCGACCGGCTCTTCCGGCCCTTCACCCAGGCGGACGCGACGACCACCCGGAAGTACGGCGGTACGGGTCTCGGGCTCTCGCTGAGCCGGGAGCTCGTGGTCCGGATGGGCGGCCGGATCTACGCGGAGAGCCGCGAAGGCGAGGGGTCGACGTTCATCGTGGACCTCCCGCTGGTGGGGTGAGGCTCGGGGCGCTTCGAGGCCCGCGACGCGCTCGACTCGCGCTCAGCGACCCGCGCGGCGCGGGATGTGCGTGCCGTCTTCGCGGAAGCGGCCGCGGACGCGGTTCGGGGCGCGGCTGTAGACCGCGACCGGCTCGTCGCCGTCGGCGTGGAAGCCGGCGTAGGCGATCATGGCCGCGTTGTCGGTGCAGGAGCGGATGGGCGGAACGAAGAGCTCGAGCCCCGCCTCGGCGCAGAGCTCCCCGGCGCGTTGCCGGAGGCCGCGGTTGGCCGCCACGCCGCCGCCGAGGACCAGGCGGGGGACGTCTTCCTCGAGGCAGCAGCGGACCGCCTTGCGCGCGAGTACCTCGACGATGGCGCCCTGGAGGGACGCGGCCAGGTCGGGGCGGGACACGCCCTCGTCGTCGGCGACGATCCGGGCCACGGCGGTCTTCAGACCGCTGAAGCTGAAGTCGTGGTCCTTGCGGTGGAGCATCGGTCGCGGGAGGTCGAAGGCGGCGGCGTCGCCTTCCTTGGCCAGGCGGTCGATGATCGGACCGCCCGGGTAGCCCAGTCCCAGGAGCTTGGCGGCCTTGTCGAAGGCCTCGCCGGCGGCGTCGTCGCGGGTCTGGCCGAGCAACGTGTTCCCGGTGGGCTCGTCGACCCGATAGAGCGCGGTGTGGCCCCCCGAGACCAGCAGCGCGACGTAGGGGTAGCCGGGGCCCACCGGCGCCTCGTCGTCGTGGCGGAGGTGGCAGGCCAGGAGGTGCCCCTGCAGGTGGTCGACCCCGATGAGCGGCCGGTCCCGCGCCCAGGCGAGGGCCTTGGCGAACTGGACTCCGACCAGGAGCGCGCCCACGAGCCCGGGGCCCTGGGTGACGGCGACCGCGTCGATGGCGTCCCAGCCGCCCACGCGCTCCACGGCCTCCTCGACCACCGGGACGATGGCGCGAAGATGGGCCCGCGAGGCGAGCTCGGGCACCACGCCGCCGTAGCGCGCGTGGAGGTCGATCTGACTCGCGACGACGTCGGCGAGGACGCGGCCGTCGGCGCGGACGACCGCAGCCGCGGTCTCGTCGCAGGAGGTCTCGAGGCCCAAGATGGTCTGGTGGTCGGTCATGCGGGATCGAGCTCGAAGAGCCCATAGAAGTCACAGGTGCCCGCGGCGCGCGCCGCGCATTCGTCCTCCGGAGGATCCCGGAAGGGGAGCCCGGGGCAGTCCTCGGCGCCATCGCCAGAGACCACCCGGACCTCGATCTCCTGCTCTTCGAGGAGCGTCACGAAGACCA
This sequence comes from Myxococcales bacterium UBA1660, assembly GCA_002320815.1. GTDB lineage: Bacteria > Myxococcota_A > Polyangia > Polyangiales > Houyiibacteriaceae > UBA1660. Next base: position 28,652 of record DCLA01000043.1, on the reverse strand, counting down.
TCGCGGTGCGGCCGGCCAGGGGCCCGCGCTCGGGCTCGAGCGCGTAGACGTAGGTGCGCACGCGGGTGGACCCGGGGAGCTCCAGGATCGAGAGCGCGTCGTGGGCCAGGGGCGCGATGGGCCGCAGAGGCTCGTCGAGGAGGGTCTCGGTCCCATCGCCGCACTGGGCGTCGCTGGTGGTGAGGAAGCCCGGGGCCACCCCCGCGGACGAATCCGCGGTCTGGATCGATGGGTCGAAGGCCCGGAGGCTCAGGGTGGTCCCCCCGGTGAAGCCCCGCCGGATGAAGGAACAGGGCTCCTGCTCGCACGCCACCGCGCCAGCCACCTCGCCGACGTAGTCGCCGCGATAGGACTCGATGTCGGAGCAGGCCCCGAGGAGCGATACCGACAACAGGCAGAGGGGCAGGGCCCGAAGCATCGGGCCCATGCTAGCAGGACGGGGGCGAATCGCCCGCGGCCACCTCAGGCGCGCCGGCGGCGACGCAGGAGCACCGCCAGCAGGCCCACGAAGGCGCCGAAGCCGGGCACCGAGGAGCCGCCGGCCGCGCAGCCGCCGCCGTCCTCGGAGGAGGCCGGCGCGAGGCAGAGGGGCGGGGTCGTCCCGCCCGCGACGCGGTAGCACTCGAAGCCGGGGTCACAGGCGATGTCTGGCCCGCAGATCTCGGTGCAGACGCTGCCGTTGTGGGTGCCCATCGCGCAGAGGCCCGAGATGCAGTCCTCGTTGGCCGAGCAGGACTCCCCCACCAGCCCGGTCTGCGGCGCGCACACGGCGACCCCGTCGCTGACGGTCTCGCAGGTGAAGCCGGTCGGGCAGTTGGCGTCCTCGGTGCAGAAGTCCGAGCACCAGCTCTGGTCGCTCGTGCTCGCGCAGAACCCGGTGCCGCAGTCCTCGTTGTCCACACAGCCGCCGCCCACGCTCTGGCGCGGTCCGCGGATGCACTGACCGGAGCGGCAGTGGAACATGTCGCCGCACTCCTCGTCGCCGGTGCAGACGCGGGAGCAGTAGGTCACGCCCTCGTCGGTGAAGCAGTCGCCGCTGACGCACTCGTCGTCGTCGGAGCAGGGCTCGCCGAGGGAGCGGGGCCCGCTGAAGATCTCCTCCGGGATGCAGGCGCCGCAGGAGCCCGCGCCGGCGAGGCAGACCTCCCCCGCGAGGCACTGGCCGGAGTCGCCCTCGCAGGGCGCGAGGCAGCGGCGGTCTCCGTCGCCGGGATCCAGGCAGTAGCCGGTGATGCACTCGACGTTGGCGGTGCAGCTCTCGCCGACCGCGGTGGTCCCGAGCACGCCGGGCGCGCAGAGCCCGCCGCAGACGCCGAGCCCCTGGCTGGCGCAGAAGAAGCCGTCCGGGCAACCGATGGCCGGCTGGTTGGGGTTGCACTCCTGGGTGCAGACGGTGGGGCCACCGGCCTCGAGGGCCTCGCAGCGCTGGCCGACGCACTCGTCGGCGCTGGCGCAGGCGGCGCCGGTCTCGGTGCAGCCCTCGTCGAGCTCCCCGTCGCAGTCGTTGTCGACGCCGTCACAGACCTCGGCCGACTCCACGCAGGCGCCCGAGTCCTCGAGGGCGGTCTCGATGAACTCCTGCCAGGCGGCGATCGAGTTGTAGGCGCCCGGCGCCGTGCCGCAGGTGGGCTCGCCACCGTCGGGGCTGTAGATGAAGCTGGCCACGCCCCAGATGCGGCCATCGGGCCCGATCAGCGGGCCGCCGGAGTCGCCCTGGCAGACCGCGGGCTCGACGTACACGAAGCCGCTCCGCGCGCCCTGGACGCGCTTGGAGGTGCTGTACTTCACGCTGCTGTTGCCGCTGGGGATCTGGCCGTAGCCGACCGCGGTGAAGGTCTGGTTGAAGAGCGCCGTCGGCGAGTCGAAAGACATCTCGCGCGGGGTCTCGGTCGCCGGGGTGCTGAGGATCAGCACCGCCACGTCGCTCGCGTCCCGGAGGTCCCAGCGGCCGGGAGCGACCCGGACCTCCTGGACCCGGTACTGACTCGTCGCCGAGTTGGCCGAGCTGCCGACGAGGAGCCGGAAGTCACTCGCCGGGGCGGCGCTCTGGGCGCCGCTGATGTTCTGCACGCAGTGCTTGGCGGTGAGCACCAGGCGCGGCGCCACGATGGTGGCCGTGCAGGCCGCGCCGCGGACGTTGTAGAGGAAGACGACCTCCGGGTACCCGGACTCGCGCGTGCCATCCACGATGGGCGCGCTGCCCTCGCCGACGGCGTCGGAGCCGACCGGCGCGACGCATCCCACCGAGAGGAGCAGGGACAGGAGCAGACTACGATTCATCGGGACACCTCGGAGGGTCGGCGGCGGGTGGTGAAGAGGAAGGCGCCCACGAAGAGGAGCCAGGCGAGACCGACCGGGGACCCGCCCGCGGAGCAGCCGCCGTCATCGGAAGCCGGCGGTTCGGCGGCGACCGCCGCGCCGACGCAGGCCGAGCTCACGCCGTCGGTGGAGCGGACGCAGGTGAAGCCGGTCCCGCAGGCGCTGGCGGCGTCGCAGAGGCGCGTGCACACGTTGGCCCCGCCCGCGCCCACCGGCTGACAGAAGCCGCTGATGCAGTCGGCGTCGTCGGTGCAGGTGGAGCCGACGATGCCGGCGTCCGGCGCGCAGAGGGAGACGTCGCCGACCGAGATGCAGCTGAACTCGGTGGGGCAGTCCTCGTCGGCGGCGCAGAAGAGGCTGCACCACGCTTCGTCGCCGCGGGCAGCGCAAAAGAGCCCCGAGGCGCAGTCCAGGTTGTCGAGGCAGGTCTCGCCGGCGCCGGCCCGCGGGCCCCGGATGCAGAGGTTCGCGCTCGGGTCCTCCATCAGGCGGCAGTGGAAGCGGTCACCGCAGCTCGCGTCGTCGGCGCAGCCCTCGGTGCAGTAGGAGTCCGAGCCCTCGTCGAAGCACTGGCCGGAGGCACAGTCGGCGTCCTCGGTGCAGGCCTCGCCGAGACCGCGCGCGGCCTCGAGGATGTCGTCCGGGACACAGCCCCCGCAGGAGTCCGCCGCCGCAGCGCAGGCCTCGCCGAAGAGGCAGCCGCCCGCGCCGGCCCGACAGGGGTCGAGGCAGCGCATCGCCCCGTCGCCGGGGTCGGTGCAGAAGAGGGAGGCGCAGTCGGTGTCGACCATGCACGGCGCCTCGTTGGGCAGCATGCCCACCACGCCGGGCTCGCAGCGACCGTCGCAGCCCTCGGTCTTGGCACAGTAGAGCCCGGTCGCGCAGCCGGTGAAGGGGCGCACCGGGTCGCAGGCCTGGGTGCAGATGCGGCCGCCGTCGGTGTCCTCGCAGCGGAGCGTCAGGCACTCGGCGTCGTCGGTGCAGGCCTCGCCCACGGCGAGGCAGTCCTCGTCGACCATGCCGTCGCAGTCGTTGTCGCCGCCGTCGCAGACCTCGGCGCCGTCGTCGGTGCAGGCCCCCGCGGCGCGGAGCACCTCGTCGATCTCGTCGAGGAAGGCCGCCACGTGGTTGTAGCCGTTCTCGCCCGCGCCGCAGGCGCTCCCGAAGGACGCCACGCCCACGATCTGACCTTCGGCGGTCAGCAGCGGGCCTCCGGAGTCCCCCTGGCAGATGGTCGGCGGGGTGTAGACCACGCCCATCGACTCCGCGTAGCGGGACACGGTGGTGCCCACGCGGTACTTGATGCCCGCGCCGCCCTCGGGGGTCTCGCCGAAGCCGACCGCCTTCATCTCGGTGCCGATGAGATCCGCGGGCTCGCCGCGGTAGAGCGCGAAGGGGGGCGCCGGCGCGTCGGACTGCAGCGTGATGACCGCCACGTCCTGACCGATGAGACCGGCGAGGGCGAACTCCCGGTAGGGGCCCTCGGTCGTCCACACGTCGATGGCGCTGTAGGTCTCGCTGAGGCCGCGGATGCTGTCGCCGATGCCGATGATGAACGAGGAGGGCGGCGAGGGGTTCTCGACGTCCGGGTTCTGCACGCAGTGCTTGGCGGTGAGGACCACCCGGGACCCGATGAGCGAGCCGGTGCAGAGGCCGCCGGCGCGGTTGATCACCGCGACCACCGAGTCCTCGTTCATGTTCGTCCGCTCGCCGTCGACGATGGCCCACTCGGCTTTTCCGCTGGGGGGCGGCGACACGTCGCCGCAGGCGAACGCGAGGGTGAGCATCGAAAAGAGAAGAGCGGAGATCCGCAGCCGCATGAAGGCCTCGATCTGGGAAAACGGGGAGGAGGGGACGGCGCCACCCGAAGGGCTCCGTCGTGAAAGCCGAACCGAACCGTGTGGGGAGTCACGGTCCGCGGCGGGAAGCTAGCAACCCCAAAATGTGTGACGCAAGGCGAGGACCGCCCGCGAAACATTCGGTAATGTTCGGAAATCGCGTTCGCGTCGACGATCGCGGGGTGATCACGATCTGCACAGCGTGAGCGCACTCACGCACACCCACCCACGTTGTGCGTGGGTGAGGGCGTCAGCTCGCGAGGAGCATCGCGTCGCGCCACTGGCGAGTGGCGAGCGCGTCACCGGCCGTGGCCGCACGCTCGGCCGCCTGCTCGTAGTAGCGCCGGGCCCCCGTGCGATCGCCGCTCATCTCCGCGATCCGCCCCAGCAGGCCCGCCGCGCGCGCCACCAGCGCGCCCGCGTCGGCTTCCTCCGCGAGCCGCATGCCGGTCTCCGCCTGGGCCGCGCAGCGCGGCATGTCGCCGCTGGCCAGGAGGACCTCGGCGAGGTCCATGCTCACCCGGGCGCGGAGGGTCGCGCTGTCCGAGGACTCCTCCATGAGCTCCAGCGCGCGCCGGTAGGCGTTGGCGGCCCCCTGGGGATCCCCGTCGGCTGCGCGGGCCTCACCGAGCGCGAGCTGGACGTCGCTCTCCACCTTGGGGTCCTCGCCGGCCACGATCTCCAACGCCTTGCCGAACTGGCGCATGGCGTCCCGGCGGCGGTCCCGGAGGACGGCGATCCGGCCGAGCACCACGTGCATCCGCGCGCGGCTGGAGGAGAAGGGCCCGGTGAGGTCGAAGGCCTCCCGGACCACGCCGTCGGCTCCGGCGAGATCGCCCGCCCGGGCCATCGCCCAGCCGAGCTTCCGGCTGAAGGTCACCAGCGCGGTGTCCATCACCATGTCGCCGCTCTCGAGCATCTCGCGCCGAGCGAGCTCGAGGGCCCGCCGGAACGCGAGGACGGCCGCCTTGGTGTCCCCGCGCCGAAGGGCCACGTCGCCCATCCGCTCGAGGGTCATCAGGGATCGCATCGCCTCGCCCGAGCGGTAGGCGTGCTCGGCGCGGACCTCGAGGGGCGCGCCGCGCTCGGTCACCAGCGCCAGGATTCTCCCGTGGAGCTCCTTCCGGGCCTCGGCCGGGATGAACGCCTCGACCAGCTCGGCGATGAAGGGGTGCGGGAGCTCGACCATGGTCGCCGTGACGTAGGCGAGACCGGTCCCGGTCAGCTCCTCGAGCCCGGCCATGTCCCCCTGCTCGACCAGCGCGCCCAGGAGCTCGAGCTCGCAGCGCCCGCCATAAGCGGCCACGGCCTGCATCACCCGCCGCGCGGCGATCCCGATGCGGTCGACCCGCTGCGCGACGGCGTCGGCCAGGCGCGGAGGCATGGTGTCGTCGCCGAGGCCGTCGGCCCCGAGGGCATGGATCTGCTCCAGGTAGAGCGGCAGGAGCCGCCGCCCGGGCATGATGGTCGAGCTGCTCGGGGACGCGGCCGCGGACTCCCCCTTGAGGAAGAGGCCCGCCTGCTCGAGGGTCAGGCCGCCGAGCTCGATCTCGTCGCCCTCGCTCCGGTGGGTCGGCCCCTGGCCGAGGACCACCAGGCAGGAGGTCTCCCCGAGGGGCTCCGCGAGCTGGGTCAGGACCTTCTGGGTGAGCCCGTCGCAGCGATCGAAGTCGTCGATGACCAGCACCGCGCGGGCGGCCCCGGTCCGGGCGAGGCCGGCGCGGATGGCGCTGGCGACCGCGTCGGCGACGGCGCCGATGCGGGACCGCTCGTCGTAGCCCTCGAGGCCCTTGGCATCGGCGAGCTCGTGGAGTCCCGCGCGGGAGAGCGGGTCGAGGAGGGTGCCCTCGGCCGCGACCTGCTCGAGCTCGCTCACCTCGCGCTCGAGCAACATGGCGACGAGCTGGCGGAGCGGTCCGTAGGGGACCGGGGCCCCGGTGGGATGGGGGCCCGCGCCGACCACGAGGTCGCCCGCCTCGGCGAAGCGCTCCGCGGTCTCGCCGAGCAGGCGGGTCTTGCCCACGCCCATCTCGCCGACCACGCGGACCTGGACCAGACGACCCAGCGCGTAGCGCCGGTACTCCTCGAGCTTCTCCAGCTCGGCCTCGCGCCCGACGAAGGGGCGCTGGATGGTGTGGATCGGCCGGAACGACGCCCGCGGGGGCCGGCTCGCGGAGAAGGGGCGGCGACCCATGGCCGGCGCCGAGCCGAGCCGGTGACCGCAGTTGCCGCAGAAGCGCATCGACGCCGGGTTGGGCGTCTGGCACTGGCCGCAGATGACCGAGGCCGGGACGTCGCTGCGCAGCTCCTCGAGGGCCTCGCGGATCGCGTCGCGCATCTCGGTGGCGTTGCGGAAGCGGTCGTTGCGATCCTTCTGCAGCGCCTTGAGGGCGATGTCCGCCAGCGAGTCGGGGATCCCGCGATGGGGCGCGACCTCGCGCGGGTCGGGCACCGGGTCGTTGATGTGCCGGAGGACGACCTTGGTCGGGGTCTCGTCGTCGAAGGGGAGCTGGTCGGTGAGGAGCTCGAAGAGCACCACGCCCAGGGCGTAGAGATCCCCGCGGCCGTCGACCTGTTCACCCCGGGCCTGCTCGGGCGGCATGTAGTCCGGCGTGCCGCAGACCAGCCCCGGGCGGGTGATCGACGTGGAGTTGTTGCCGACGATCGTCGCCAGGCCGAAGTCGACGACCTTCACCAAATCGTCGCCGGAGTGGAGCCGCCGGAGGATGATGTTCTCCGGCTTCATGTCCCGGTGGACGATGTCCAGCGCGTGCGCTTCGTCGAGGGCCTCGAGGACGCCGACCAGGAGCTCGCAGATGCGGGTGAAGGGGAGCGGCCCCTCCTCGTGCATCACGAGGGCGAGGTCCTTGCCCTTCAGGAACTCCATCGCGAGATAGAGGATCCCGTCGTCGGTCCGCCCGAAGTCGATGATCGAGACGCTGTTGGGGTGGTTCAGGCGGCTGGCCGCGCGGGCCTCGCCGTAGAAGCGGGCCACCGTCTGCTCGTCGCTCAGCAGGTGCGGGTGGATGACCTTGATGGCCACCGTGCGTCCGAGGGTGCTCTGCTCGGCGCGATACACCCGGCCCATGCCGCCGACGCCGACCAGCTCCTGGACCTGGTAGCTCCCGCCGATGGTTCGCCCCACGAGGGGATCGGCGGCGTTCGACGAGTTGTCGATGGCAGCGCCGCAGGAGCGGCAGAACTTGTCGCCTTCGGTAGCGACAGCTCCGCACTGATGGCAGAGTCGCACGGGCCGGAGCGTATCATGCTCGAAGGATCGTTGAAGGCCGACGTTGCACACCGCCCGACTCGGGCCTCACTGGACCGGGCCGAGGTGGCACGGGTACTCGTCCTGGGACTCGACCTCTGGGCGGTGGTGCTCCTCGTGCCGGCGATCCTCGCCGGGGATCCCGTGGTCGCCGGCGCGAGCGCGGCGACCCTGACCCTCCTCGTCGTGGGGGCGACCCAGCTCCACCGGCCGCGGCTGGGGGCCGCCCTGCTCTTGGCCCTCTATCCGGCGGCCATCCTCGCCGGCGCGCTCTGGCTGGACCGGAGGACGAGCGCCAGCCCCTACCCGCCCGTCGCGCTGGTCCTGGGGGCGATGGCGCTCCTGGCGCATGGGGCCGTGAGCGCGCAGATCCTCGGGCGCCCGCCGGTCCGAGCGGACGTCCGCCATCGGGACATGGAGGCCGGAGACGTCGATCCCGCGGCCCGCGGCCGGGCCTGGCGACGCCGCCTGGCGCTCCTGGTCTCGGCCCTCGGCGCCCTGGCCCTCGCGCTGGTCGCGCCCTTCCTGGGCGGCGACGCCGAGTTGACCACCGCCTGGGGATCGTCGGCCGAGGCCGCGGGGACGCTGGCGGCGGCGACCGGTGGCACCCTGGGGTTCACCGTGCTGGCCGTGTTCGTGGGCCCCGGCCTGCGGAAGCAACGCCCGCCGCCCGCCAGCCGGCGCCGGTGGCGCGTGTTCCTCTTCCTCTTGGTCGCGGCCTCCGGCGTCGTGGTCCACACGCTCCTCCAGCGCGGCGGCTGAGCTCGACGAAACGCCGCGGGCCCTCGCCGCGACACCGACGCGTGCCTTCTCTTCCGTCCCGGCGCCGCGAGGCGACCGCCGTCCGCCGCCCCCGCGCCTCCGAGCCTCGCGATCCGGAGGGACTCCGGGACCGATTTGCACTAGGGTCCCTCCCCGTGGCTCCGCGCCTCCTCCCTTCGCTGCTCCTCTTCGTCGCCTCGGCCCTGGCCTGCGGCGGCCCGGCCGGTTCCTACGACGGCACCGTCTACCGAGGCCCCGAGACCGGGTTCACCCTGCCCCAGCCCGGCAACGGCTGGGAGCGCGTGGACGTCGAGGAATCCAATGATCTGGCCTGGGCGAACGACGGCGCCGTGATCCAGGTGAACGCGAGCTGCGATCCCGGCCTCGACATCCCGCTCGAAGCGCTCACCGCCCACCTGATGATCGGGTTCACCGAGCGGAACCTGGTCTCCCAGGAGCGGGTGCCGATGGCCGGCCGGGAGGCGCTGCGCACCCACGTCCAGGCCAAGCTCGACGGGGTCCCCCGGGAGCTGGTCCTGGTGGTCCTCAAGAAGAACGAGTGCGTCTACGACTTCGCCGCGGTGGCGCCGCCGGGCTCCTCGTTCGAGCGCACCCAGCCCGTCTTCGACGGCATGCTCGCCCGCTTCGAGACGCGATGAGCATCTTCTCCGGCGCGCGAAACGCATTGGAAGGGGTCGGCGCGGTGGCGGTCCTGGCCGGGCGCTCGGTGAAGACCCTCTTCCGCACGCGCTTCGAGGGTCGCGAGTTCGTCTACCAGCTCGAGCAGCTCGGGGTCCGCAGCATGGCCATCGCCTCGGCGACGGCGGTGTTCGTGGGCATCGTCATGACCATCCAGTTCGGCGTGTTCATGGAGAAGTACGGCGCCAAGGAAGCGCTCGGCCGGGTCATCGGCATCAGCGAGGCCCGCGAGCTGGCTCCGGCGCTGACCTCCCTGGTGGTCGGCAGCCGGATCGCGGCCGGCATGGCCGCCGAGATCGGGTCGATGGCGGTGACGGAGCAGATCGACGCCATCCGGGCCCTGGGAGCGGACCCGATCCGCAAGCTCGTGGTCCCGCGCGTGGCCGCCAGCGTGGTGATCATGCCGCTGATCGCCTGCATCGCCCTGGTGCTCGGCATGATGGCGGCGATGGTGGTGGGCATCACGTCCTACGGCCTGGGCGCCAAGACCTTCCTCAGCGCCGCCCTCGACGCGGTCATGCTCCAGGACTACCTCAGCGGGCTGAGCAAGACCCCCGTCTTCGGGTTCCTGGTCGCCGTCCTGGGGTGCCACTTCGGGATGACAACCCACGGCGGCACCGAGGGCGTCGGCAGCTCGACCACCAAGTCCGTGGTCGTCGTCTCGATCACCATCCTGGTCGCGGACGCGCTCCTGACCCAGCTCTTCGTCGCTCTCTGAGCCTTCGGGGCATGACAGGGCCGCCCGCTCTGCTAGGGTTGCTCTCCTTGGCGACGGGGAGACCGTATGGGGACCCGTCGAGCGAACGCATGCATCTCCTCGCACCGATCGGCCCGGCCCCCGAGGGCGCGCGATGAGCCAGCCGCTCGAGGGCGGAGAGATCCTCGACGCCCTACGCGCTCGGGGGCTGCTCACGGACGATCAGCTCCGGCTGACCATGGCCGAGGCCCAGCGCAGCCACGTCCGCGCGGAGGAGGCGCTCATCGTCTCCGGGGCCTTCCCGGAGGCCGACCTGCTCAAGTGGTTGGCCGCGCATCACCGCACGCAGTTCGTGAGCACCGAGAAGCTCTCGCGCGCCAACGTCGATCGCCAGCTCCTGCGCATGGTGCCGCGCCAGCTCGCCCAGCGGCTCGGGGTGTGTCCCATCCTCTGGAAGCAGAGCTCGGGGACCCTGGCGGTGGTGGCCCCCGCCGCGACCGCCGCCCTCGAGGAGCAGGTGCGGGCGAGCTCCGGCGCGCAGCGCGTCCAGGTGCTCATCGCTCGACCCGCCGCGGTCCGTGCCGCCATCGCCAAGCACTACGACGGCGACGCGCGCGCCTTCGTGCCCCTGGTAGGCGAGCGCGCGCGGAAGAAGAAGCGCGCGAGCGCGGCCGAGACGGGCTCCTTCGGGGCGCTGGGCGACGCCAACTCGATTCCGTTGGACGGCTTCGAGGACATCGACGACTTCGGCTTCGGCGGCGGCGCGCAGGGCTTCGGCGGCGGCGCGCAGGGCTTCGCGGGGGGCGCGACGCCGGCCTTCGGCGCCGGCGCGGGGTTCGGCGCGAGCCCGGACTTCGCCGCGCCCGCGGCCAAGCCGGCCCCGGCTCCGCCTCCCGGACCGCCGCCGCCCTCCCCGGAGTCGACCCCGCTGGTCATCAGCGCGCCGGACATCATGGCCGGCCTGGCCATCGGCGGAACGGACTCCAGCCCCGGTGAAGCCCGGGCCCCTTCCTCCCATCCGCCGGAGGCGATGGCCTCGGAGCGCGAGGCCTACCTGGACATGCTCCACGTGATGGTCACGCTCATCGAGCGCGATCGGAAGGAGCTCAAAGACCACAGCGTCGAGGTGGCCCGACTCACCGGTGAGCTCTGTGATCGCTTGGGGATCCGCGGCGAGGCGCGCCACGGGATCGTCATCGCCGCCTACATCCACGACATCGGCAAGTCGGGGAACTACCACCTCACCGCGCTGAACGTGTCCCGCTACGAGGGGCACCGCGCCCAGGCCCAGCGGAGCTATGGGACCCCGGGTCGGCTCTTCGGTGGGACCAAGATCCCCAAGGTGACCCTGGAGACCCTGGACCACCTCTACGAGCGGTGGGACGGCACCGGCTTCCCCGGGAAGCTCGCCGGCAAGGACATCCCCCTCGGGGCCCGCATCGTGGCCATCGCCGAGACCTTCGCGGACCTCACCGGGCACGACAAGAACCCCTACCGGCGAGTGCTCCAGCCGGCCGAGGCGGTGAACGCCGTCCAGGGCTTCGCCGAGACCGTCTTCGACCCCTCGCTCTGTCGCCTCCTCAAGGAGCTGGCCATGGGGGACCTCCAGAAGAAGCTCCTCGCCGATCGGCGCACGGTGCTCCTGGTCGACCCCGACCCGGACGAGACCACGGTGCTCGACATCCGTCTCTCCTCCGCCGGCTACGACGTGCAGGTCGCCCGGGACGCCCGGGACGCGCTCCAGCGGGTCCGCGAGGCGGACATCGACGCCATCGTCTCCGAGGTCGAACTCGACGGCGGCAGCGGCTTCGACCTGCTCCGCCAGATCCAGGGGACCGGGCGGTCCTGCCCGGTGCTCTTCGTGACCACCCGCGGCGATCGGGAGAGCGTGAACCAGGGCTTCGCCCTCGGCGCCGCGGACTACCTGATGAAGCCGGCGTCCCCCGAGGTCGTCGTCGCCAAGGTGCGCCAGCTCCTCAGCAAGGGCGCCGGGCGCGGCATCCAGGGCAGCCTCTCCGAGATGGCCTTGCCCGACGTGGTCCAGGTCCTCGGCAACGGCCGCAAGACCGGAAAGCTCACCGTGCGCAGCCGGGCGGGCTCCGGCGAGATCCACTTCCGCGAGGGTCACGTCTGGGACTCGTCCTTCGGCTCCCATCGAGGCGAAGAGGCCTTCTACGCGTTGATGCGCATCCGCGAGGGCGAGTTCGCGCTGGACCCCACCCTCAGCCCCGGCGCCCGGCTGATCGAGGCCCCGACGGAGACGCTCCTCCTCGAGGCCATGCGCCGCATCGACGAAGGCTGAGCGGCCGCGCTGGAGCGCGCCGGCCGTTCGGCTATCATGGGCGACCCATGCACCGCGCAGCCAGCGGTCGAGTCGCCGCCCTCGCGGCGGCGTTGGCCTTCGGGACCCTCGCCGCGCCCGCGGCGGCCTCGGACTTCTGGGACGAGGTGCGCGAACCGGGGAGCCGCGCCTACGCCGAAGAGGTCCGCCAGGCCCGGCGGGCGCTGCGCTCGCGCGAACGAACCCGCGCCGCGCAGCTCGCCCGGAGCGCCATCGAACGCCTGCCCGAGCGGCCGGAAGCGCGGGTCGTCCTCGGCCTCGCCCTGGGACCGGAGGATCCCGCGACCGGCGCCGAGGAGCTCGCCCGCGCCTTGAGCACGGACCCCGGCGCCCTCGACGACGAGAGCGACGGGGCGGACGCCGCCGACGTGCTGGCCCGGGGCGGACGCTACGAGCTCGCCGCAGACCTGATGGGCCGGCTCCTCGGCCGCATGCGCGCCGGAGCCGCGCGGCAGAACCTCTACGTGCTCTACGGCGACGTCCTCGGCCTCCGCGGCCCCGAGCACCTGGACGACGCCGAGCGCGCCTACCGCGAGGCCCTGCGCGCGGTCCCGCACGAGCCCCGGGCGTCGATCGGGCTGGCCCTGGTGCTCCATCGCCGCGGGGACGACACGGACGAGTGGCGGCGGCTCGCCGAACGCGTCGCGGCCCGCGGCCGGGTGGAGTCCCTCCTGGCCAGCCTGCCGCTCCCCGACGCCGAGCGGGCCGCCCGGCGCGCCCTGGTGCTCACCGCCATCGGCGATCGCTCCGGTGCGCGCTCGGCTTGGGACCTCGCCCGGGAGGGCGCCTGGACCGACCACGCCACCCGCTCCTCGGAGGCCCTGCGGTGACGCGGCTGACGCTGGCCTTGGCCCTGGCCCTGCTCATGGGGACGACCGCCGCGGCCAGCGAGGGCGAGGCCGGCCGCCCGGTGGACCAGACCGCCGACTTCTGGCGCGAGCTCCGCCAACCCGGACACCGGCGCGCGCAGCGGCTCCTGGGTCAGGGGCTACGGATGCTGCAGGCGGCCAGCCAGGAGCAACGGCCCTTCCGGCGAGCGGCGCTGGTCGGAAACGCCCTCGCCCGCTTCACGCTCGCCCGGGTCCAGGTCCCGGACGACCCCGAGCTGCTCTTCTTCCACGCCCGGGCCCTGGCCCTCTACGAGCGACCGATCCCCGGCACCCGCCGCACCGAGCGCCGGGACGAGGAGGCCATCGCGCTCTACGAGCGGCTCCGGGAGGTCGCCCCGACCCACCGGGCCGAGGAGGTCGGCTTCGAGCTGGGGATCCTCTACACCCGGGTCCGGGACTACCCCGCGGCCATCGCGGCCTACGAGCGGTCCATCCGCTTCGCCCTCAGCGAGGACCAGACCCCGACCAGCTACTCGAACATGGCCGAAGTCCGCATGATGAACGGCGACCTCCAGGGCGCCGTGACCGACTACCGGCGCGGGGTGGAGCTCGCCCGGGGCGGCGGTCCCCTCCAGGGCCGCTCGCTCGCCTTGAGCCTCTTCGGTCTGGCGGTGGCCCTCGACCGCCTCGGCGAGCACGGCGGCGCCGTCGAGCGCGCGGGCGACGCCGTGAGCGCCGGCGGCGGCTCGATCGACGTGCTGCGCTCCGAGGGCGTGTTCTACGAGCCGGCGTCCGAGATCCACTGGTACGAGGCCCTGGGCCACGAGAGCCAGGCGACCCTCGCCGATCCGGGCGACGTCCCCCGGCACCTGCGTCGAGCGGCCGAGAGCTGGCGGCGCTACGTCGCCCTGGCCACCGACGACGACCGCTTCGCCGCGCTGGCCGCCGAACGACTGGCCGCGGTCGAGGCGCGGCTCGAGGAGACGACCGAGGGCCGGTGACACGCGGGGGAGGGAACCTTTTCGAGGCTCGCGCGTCGGGAGCGGGGATGTCCCCCCGCCGGCTCCCGTGGCTCCTCCTCGTGCTGACGCTCGCTTGTGAGCAGCGACCGGCGGAGCTCCCGCCGAAGCGCATCGCCGCCGAGGACGGGGAGCTCACCCAGGACGATCCGGACGCCTTCACCGCCCGGCTCCCCCTGGACCCCGGGTCGTTGGGTCCCTCGCTGGCCCGCTACGGCGGAGACACCGCCGCCCTCGCCGACTCGGCGCGCTGCGCCGTCTGTCATGGGGACGTCGCCGCGACCTGGCTCTCCGGAGCCCACGGGCGCTCGTCCTTCGACAACCCCTGGTACCGCTCGTCGGTGGACGCATTCCGGGTCGACCACGGCGAGACGGAGAGCCGCTTCTGTGGCGGCTGCCACGACCCGGCCCTGCTCTCGACCCAGGCCCTGGACCGGCCGGTGGAGCCCGAAGACCCCCGGGCCCACGCGGGCATCGGCTGCCTGGCCTGCCATTCCACCGTGGACACCGCGGCGGACGGCAACGGGAGCCTCCGGGTGGACGTGACCGACACCCTCTTCCCCGATCCGGCCAACGCGACCCAGGTCGAGGCGCACCGGAGCCGCATGCGGCCCGACCCGCTGGCCGAGGCGCGACTCTGCGGGAGCTGTCACCGCTCCTTCGTCGGCGAGATGGTGGGCACGCCCCACCACGTGAACGGGATCGACGACATCGGATCCTGGCGCGACGGCCCCTACGCCGGGTCCCACGCGCAGCGCATCGACGAGCCCGTCGAGGAGCAGAGCTGCACCGGCTGCCACATGCCCGCGGTGCCCGCGACCCACGGCGACCTGGCGGCCACCGACGGACTCGTCCGCAGCCACGCGGTGCGCGGAGCGCACACCGCCATGGCCGACGACGCGCGCGCCCGGGAGCTGCTCGAGAGCGCGGCGACCATCGACGTGGCGCGGGCCCAGATCGACGGCGAGTGGCTCGAACCCGACGCGCTGGCCGCGTCGCCCCGGGTCCGCGGACGGGTGGCCTTCGACGTGGTCATCCGCAACACCGGCACCGGGCACCACTTCCCGGGAGGGACCCGGGACCTGCAGGACACCTGGGTGGAGCTGCGGCTCTTCGACGCCACCGGGCGCGTGGTGGCCGAGGCGGGGACCGAGCACGAAGACGGCGACGATCCCAGCGCCTTCGTGCTCCGTTCGACCATGCTCGATCACGAAGGGCACCCGGAGCGCCTGCACCGGGTCCGCCGCTTCCGCGCCGCGGTCTACGACCGCACGCTGGCCCCCCGGGACGCCACGGTGGCGCGCTACGAGGCGACCCTGCCGCGCGAGGTCGAAGGGCCCCTGCGGATCGAGGCGCTGCTCCGGCACCGCCGGCATGGTCGAGACTTCTCCCGCTTCGCCTGCGACGCGCACCGCAGCGACCGCGGCCGACGCTTCCAGCGGACGGCGCGGTCGTTGGACCACGAGCCCCTGGACCCCTGCCGGCCAGAGCCGGTGCTGACCATCGCGCGCTCGGGGGAGACGCCCCGGTGGCGCCGGCTCCACGACCTGGCGCTGGGGCTCACCCACAACGTGCAGGAGCGGCTGGACGAAGCGCGGCCGGTGCTGGAGCTCGCCCGCGCCGCGGCCCGCACCGACCACGAGCGGGCGGCCATCGAACTCCTGGGCGCGCGCGTCGCCGCGCGGCAAGGTCGCGTGGAGGAGGCCGTCCGCCTCGCCGACCGCGCCGAGGAGCTCGCGCCCGACGAGCGGGCCGCCATCGCCCGGGTCCGCGGCGAGGCCTACGCCCAGGTGTGGCGCTGGGAGGAGGCCGCCCGGGAGTACGCGGTGGTCGCCGAACGCGCGCCCCTGGACACCGGGAGCTGGCGGGACCTGGCGCGCGCGCGGGGAAGCGCAGGCGACGATCGGGGAGCGCTGGACGCGGCCCGGGTCGGCCTCGAGCTGAACCCGCGGGACGCCTGGCTCCTGCGCAGTCAGCACTTGGCGCTCGAGGCCATGGGCGCCGGCACGCCCGAAGCGCGCGCGGCGTTCCTCTCGCACCGGGACGTCGACGAGGGACCGCGCCTGCTCCGCGTCTGCCAGCGGGAGATCGACGGCTGCGATCGGGACCGGCAGCCGGTGCCCACCATCGAGATGCGCACCCGCTGAGCCGCCGTGGTACGAAGCGGCATGAGCCGCCAGTGGCAACTCCGCGAGGCCTTCGGGCTGGACAACCTCGAGCTCCGCACCGGCGAACCGACCGCCGGGCCCGGCCGCGGACAGATCGCGGTGCGCATTCGCGCGTGCAGCCTGAACTATCGGGACCTGCTCATCGTGCGCGGCGAGTACGACCCGCGGATGAAGGTCCCCTTCGTGCCCCTCTCGGACGGCGCGGGCGAGGTCGTCGCCGTCGGCGAGGGCGTCGACGAGTGGAAGGTCGGCGACCGGGTGCTCGGCTGCTTCGCCCCGCGCTGGCAAGGCGGCGAGGCCACCAAGGAGAGGCTCCGCTACGCCCGGGGGACGCCCACCGCGGGCGGCATGCTGGCCGAGCTGGTCGTCGCCGACGCCGACGGTTGGGTCCCCACGCCGGACCACCTGAGCGACGAACAGGCCGCCACCCTCCCCTGCGCCGCGGTCACCGCGTGGAACGCCCTCGAGGGCGTACGCGCCGGCCAGACGGTGCTGGTCCAGGGGACCGGCGGCGTGGCCATCGCCGCGCTCCAGCTCGCCCAGCTCAAGGGCGCGCGCGTCATCGTCACCTCCAGCCAGCAGGCGAAGCGCGAGCGCGCCGAGGGGCTCGGCGCCTGGAAGACCCTGGACTACACCGAGGACACCGAGTGGGGAAAGACGGTGGCCGGGCTGGGCGGCGCGGACCGGGTCATCGAGGTCGGCGGCGCCGGCACGGTGAACCAGTCGCTGCGCGCCGTGCGCGTGGGCGGGCAGGTCGCCATCATCGGGATCCTC
Source organism: Myxococcales bacterium UBA1660 (assembly GCA_002320815.1). Lineage (GTDB taxonomy): Bacteria > Myxococcota_A > Polyangia > Polyangiales > Houyiibacteriaceae > UBA1660. Next base: position 11,937 of record DCLA01000043.1, on the reverse strand, counting down.
GCCGGCGTGAAGGCGGACATCGCGCTCACCAAGGTGCTGATGAACGGCGTCTCGCTCCGCGGGATCATGGTGGGCAGCCGGGAGGACTTCCTCCAGATGAACCGGGCCATCGCGGCCCACGAGATGGAGCCCGTGGTCGACCGGGTGTTCGCCATGGACGAGGTGCCGGACGCCTTCGCGTACCTGGCGCGGGGCGCGCACTTCGGGAAGGTGTGCATCCGGGTGTCCTGAGCCCGCGCGGGAGCGCGGAGCGGCAGGCTCGACTAGGGTGAGAACGAGGGAATTCGGATGGGCAAGAAGCGACAGAAGAAGAGCGGCACCAGCAAGAAGCGCCAGCGCCGGTACCACGGCCCGGGCTCGGCGGAGGCCGAGAGCGAGCCGATCGAGAGCAGCGCCGGCGGCGGCGTGATGCAGGGCATGGTCGGCGGGTTCCGGCGCGCGGTGGGCGTGGAGAAGCCCAAGAAGCGCGGCCTCGGCGACCACCTCTGGACCATCTTGCTGGTCGTGGCCCTCGCCGCCGTCCTCTTCTGGCGTTTCGGGACCTGACGCCCGTCCCCGCCGCCCCCCGGGGCGACGAGGACTCCGGCTCTCGGAGGCCCAGCGCTCCGAGGCCCGGTACTCAGAAGCGCCGTGCTCCGAGGCCCCGTGCTCAGAGGCGCTGCGTGCGGCTGCGGAGCAAGTGGTCCGCCAGCACCATCGCGACCATGGCCTCGGCCATGGGGACGAAGCGCGGCAGGAGACACGGGTCGTGGCGACCGCGGGTCTGGATGGTCGTCGCCTCGCCGTCCTTGGTGATGGTCCGCTGCTCCTGGGGGAGGCTGGAGGTCGGCTTCACCGCCGCCCGGAGCACGATGGGCATGCCGGTGGAGATCCCGCCGAGCATGCCGCCGTGGCGGTTGCTCTCGGTGACCACGCGGTCGCCGTCGGTGGTGAAGACGTCGTTGTGCTCGCTGCCCCGCTGCGTCGCGCAAGCGAAGCCGCTGCCGTACTCCACACCGAGGACCGCGGGCAGGCTGAAGAGCGCCTTGGCGAGGTCCGCCTTGAGCTTGTCGAAGACCGGCTCGCCGAGCCCGGCGGGGACGCCGGTGGCGACCACCTCGGCCACGCCGCCGATGGAGTCCTGCTGCTTCCGCATCGCGGAGATGAGCTCGACCATCGCCGCCGCGGCCACCGGGTCGGGACAGCGCACGATGTTGGGTGACCCATCCGGCAGGGTCTCCACCTGGTCCAGGGTCACCGGCCCCTCGAGGGTCGCCTTCACCGCCCCGACCTGCACCACGTAGCCGACGACCTCGGCGCCGCAGAGGTGGGCCAGGAGCTTCTTGGCGATGGCTCCGGCGGCGACCCGCGCCACGGTCTCCCGGGCGCTCGACCGACCACCGCCGCGGTAGTCGCGGACGCCGTACTTGGCGTCGAAGCTGTAGTCCGCGTGGCCCGGCCGGTACTTGGCCTGGATGTCGGTGTAGTCCCGGCTCTTCTGGTCCTGGTTGCGCACCAGGATCGCGATGGGCGTGCCGGTGGTGACCCCTTCGAAGACGCCGGAGAGGATCTCCGGCGCGTCGGGCTCCTTGCGCTGGGTGACGATCTTCGACTGCCCCGGACGCCGGCGCGCGAGGTCGCCCTCGAGGTCTTCCGGGCCGAGGGGGAGACCGGCCGGACAGCCGTCGACGATGACGACGTTGCCCGGCCCGTGACTCTCGCCCGCCGTGCTGACGCGGAAGGCGGTGCCGAAGACGCTACCCCCCATGCGCGGCGGACTCCGCTTCGACCTTGCCGCGGCTCACGTGGAGCACCTTGCCGACGAAGAAGGGGCCCATCTGCGTGATGTACTCGGAGGTCTGCTTGGTGCTCCGCATGCTCTGCACCACGTGGGAGAGCGGGTGGAGGTCCTTGCCGATGAGCCCGATGACGAACTCGTTGTCGTTGGGGTCGAGGCCGTGGCAGGCGAGGCGGACGTCGTGGGCGAGGTCCTGCGCGCCGTAGGCCCGGCCGATGAGCGCGTGCTCGCCGAGGATGCCGCGCTGCTCCTCGGCGGTGAGCTGCGCGAAGGCGCCGGAGCGACGCAGCGGGTACCAGACCGCCCAGGGCCACCCCTCCGCGGTGACGTTCTCCGGGTAGCGGCGCAGGAGCCAGTACTCGAGATCGGGCTCGAAGCCGGTCGCGTAGCTGCGGCCGATCATCGTGAACTCGGGCCGGAGCTCGAGGGTGTTCAGCTCGTGGCGCGCGAAGAGCGGGCGCACGCGGTCGACGAAGAGGGCCGGGTCCTCGCTCCAGGTGAGCAGGGCGATGCCGCGCGGGTCGTTGGCGTCCGCGTAGACGACGCCGGGGATCTGCTCGCCGGCGAGGGCGCCGTGGAGGGCCTCGGCGGGCTTCGCCGCGTCGCCACCCACCGGCGCGCGGAAGACCAGGAGCTGCATGAAGAGGCGGCGGTCGGAGACCTGGTCGCGGCCGCGGAAGGAGGCGTGCTCGCGCACGTCGATCTCGGGGAGCTCGGGGCGCGCTGCGGGGCCCTTCGTCGTGGTGTCGCTCATGGAGCGCTTCTTAGCCGCGGCGGGCGCCGGTTTCCAGGGCTCGCCGCTCGGCGAGCACCGCGACCAGCACCGCCCGGACCCCGCGCTCGTCGAGACCGACGAGCACGTCGGCGTGGTCGGCGAGCCCGTTGAGCCCCAAGAGCAGGATCGTCGTCCGCTCCAGCGGGAACGCCAGCCGCCCGTGGTGGAGCGCGGCGAAGAGCGCCTTCAACTCGTCGGTCGAGGCGCGCGAGAGGCCAGCGCCGAAGGCCATCAGCGGCGGGGCGCGTCCAGGTGCTGACCGTCTTCGGTGGCCCAGGGGTCGATGACCTCGGGCCCCACGGCGGTCACGGCGGGCGCGTCGGACGAGTCGGCCGGCGTGCTGGCCCACGGATCCAAGACCTCGGTGTAGGGCCGGAGCCGCGCGCGCGGCGGGTGGTCGCCCCAGGGGTCGAGGACCTCGGCCAGGACCTGCCGCTCACCGGCCTCCGGTGCGTGCCGCCAGGGGTCCAGGACGTCGCGGCTTCCCGCGGGCCGATCGACCCGGGACTCGCGCACGAGGCGCACGGCGAGCCGGGCGAGGATCGGGGCCTGGCCGCCGTGGTCGACCTCGAGGTCGCGGGTCCGGGTGTGGCCCGCTGGGTCGGTGAAGCGCATGCGCACGGCGCCCTCGCGGGGGATCACCACGGTGAGCGTGCCCTCGGCGGTGGGCGCGGCGTCGTCCGAGAGGGCATAGGCCGGGACGCCCTCGCGGGCGATGGCCACGCGAAGCGCCGAGGCGTCGACGCGCCGATCGGCCGATTCCACGACGACCACCACGGGCGAGTTGGCGTCCGCGTTCACGGACGAAGGCGCCACCACCAGGCTCCCCAGGGACGTCATCACGCCCAGCGCGAGCGCGAGCGTCTTCCAGGGGAATCGAGGGCTCATGGGTCGAATCATCGGTCCTTTTCCCCGTGACGTCAAAGGCCGGGAGTGAGGTACCTTCCGCCGTGTAATCCCGTGAGACCCTCGGTCGACATCGATGCGGCCACCGGGTCGGGAACTCGGGGGTAGCCCCAAGGTGGGGTGACGAGAGAGGACGAACGATGACACGCACTCTGATGCTTCTTGGCGCTCTGACGCTGATCGCCTGCCCGGGCGGCGGCGGCGGCATGGGCGGATTGGGCGGCGGCGGTGGCGGCGGCGGCAGTGGGTCCGCCGGCGGCAGCGCGGGCCTCAGCGCCCAATGCCGTGACGCCAGCTACGGCGAAGGCTCCGCGGCCATGAAGGTCCACTATTTCCTTCAGTCGGCCCACAACTTCACGGCGAGCGCGAACCAGCTCTCCGGATCGCTGAAGGACGTCTGCGCCCGCATGGGCTCCGAGCTCGGCATGAGCAGCGGCGAGCTCAGCGGCGACGTGCGCGCGGTCTGTCAGGCCGTGTCCGCGAAGATGCGCTCCGAGATGAGCGGCCTGCGCGCCGAGGCCAACTTCCAGATCGAGGTCGTCGCCGAGCCCCCGCGCTGCGAGGTGAGCGTCGACGCCTACGCCGAGTGCGTCGCCGAGTGCGACGTCAACGTCGACCCCGGCTCGTTCGAGGTGGAGTGCGAGGGCGGCTACATCGCCGGCCAGTGCAGCGCCACCTGTCAGGGCGAGTGCTCCGTGGACGTCCAGGGCGCCTGCAACGGCACCTGCGAGGGCACCTGCACCGCGGGCTGCCAGGGCACCTGCAACGGCACCTGCGAGGGCGAGTGCTCCGCGCGCAACGCGCAGGGCGAGTGCACCGGCACCTGCAGCGGCACCTGTCACGGCACCTGCGAGGGTGGCTGCAACGGTGGCTGCGAGGGTGAGTGCTGGGTCAGCGGCCAGGCCAGCTGCTCCGGCGAGTGCCGCGGCGGCTGCTCGGTCGAGTACCAGGAGCCCCGCTGCACCGGCGAGGTCCGCGCGCCGTCGGCCGACGCCGACTGCTCCGCCTCCTGCGACGCCAACTTCAGCGCCCAGGCCGAGTGCGAGCCCGGCCGCGCCGAGGTCTACTTCGCGGGCGACGTCTCCAGCAACATGCAGGACAAGGCCGACCGCGTCCGCGCCGCCATCAGCGCCGGCTGGGGCGAGCTCCAGATGATCAAGCGCAAGCTCAAGATCGTCGCCAGCGCCGGTCAGCAGCTCGTGGACGCCACCCGCAACCTCCGCGGCGTGGGCCGTCAGGTCGCGGCCGCCACGATGTGCATGGCCGAGGCCGTCACCGCCGTCCCGGCGGCGATGAGCCAGGTCTCGGTCTCGCTCGAGGTCTCGGTCGAGGTCAGCGCCTCGGCGAGCGCCAGCGCGGGCTGAGCCCAGCGGAGCCCGCGGGCTCCCACCGTCGAAGACGCCGGTCCCGGTCACGGGGCCGGCGTTTTCGCGTCTCGGGGGCTCGTTCGCGAGCGTGGCTGGGCAGGCTGCCGTTACGCGGCGCTGGCCAGGGCGTCCCCTTGGAGTGGAGGCTCGATGCAGCGGCTGAAGAAGGTGGCCAAGGGGCTGGGGATCCTGCTCGGGCTCCTGGTGCCCCTCGCGGTGATCGCCGGCGTCGCGATGCACGAGAGCCGCCCCAGCGGCGAGCCCGGAGAGGGCGCCGACGCGCTGGCCCGGGAGGTCCAGGATGCGGTGGGTCAGGCCGCCTGGGACGACGCGCGCTACGTGGCCTTCGACTTCGCCGGCCGCATGCGCCACCGGTGGGATCGGGAGCGCGGCCTCGCCTACGTGACCTGGGGAGATCTCCCCGCGGCAGGCCCTGGCGAGAACGAGGCCTGGCTGCGGCTCGGCGACCGCTCGGGCGTGGTCCACGTGGCCGGCCAGCGCGTGCGCGGCGAGGAGGCCGACGAGCTCCTGGCCACGGCGTGGGGTCGGCACATCAACGACACCTTCTGGCTCTTCCCCTTCCGCACCTTCTTCGACGAAGGGGTCACCCGTTCCCTGGTCGGCGACGACCTCCTCATCGAATACGCCTCGGGTGGCGCGACCCCGGGGGACGCCTACCTCTGGCACCTGGGGAACGACGGGCGCCCCACCGGCTGGGAGATGTGGGTCTCCATCATCCCCATCGGCGGCGTCGACGCGAGCTGGACCGATTGGGAGGAGCGCGCGGGCGTCCACTTCGCGACCCGGCACTCGCTGGGCCCGATGACCCTGGAGCTCACCGACATCACGGTGGGCGAGCTCCCCGCACCGGACCCCTTTGCGCCCCTCTTCTAGGGCGTCTCGAGGACTTCCGAAGTCCCCCCGCCGGTGGCGGAAGTGGGACAGGCCGCGGAATCGACCCTACCCTCGTTGGCATGCCGCTCTCAGCGACCAGCGACGACGGGCTCCTGCTCCTCACCCGGGTCGTCGCGCCGGTGACCATCGACGAGTACGCCGGCTTCATGGGCGACATCCGTCGCATCCTCGGCAAGGCGACCGGTCAGGTGGTCATCTGCACCGACTGGCGCGAGGCGGGGACGCTGACCCGGGACGTCGCCGACGCCTTCGTGTGGTTGATGCGCCGGGACAACCCGAAGATCGGGCGCGTGGCGGTGCTGGTCGGCGACGAGGACACCACCCAGGTCGCCGCGATGATCGCCGAGGCGAACAACGACCGACGGCGCCTCTGCCGCAACCTCGACGAGGTCGACGCCTTTCTGAAGCCGATCACCCACGCCGGGACGCGGCGGCGAATCCACGAGTTCCTCGGCGCCGAGCCGACGGCTGCGGCGAGCTGAGCGAATCGAGCCGAGCCGAGCCGAGCCGA
>DCLA01000043.1:2526-5376 GCA_002320815.1 Myxococcales bacterium UBA1660 | reverse complement strand
CGAGCCGAGCCGAGCCGCGCCGCGGCAAGCCGAGCCGAGCCAAGCGGCGGGCCGAGCCCCGCGACGCCCTGAATTTCCCGAGGCGAACCCGGGACCCCGGCCGCGATGGTTACGCTCGCGGCGTGGGTGCGACATCATCGGCCCATGCTGACGCCCGAAGCCATCGCCGCCTCCAAGGACTCCATCACCACCCTCGTCGTCGGGGCCAATCGTGGCATCGGCTACGAGCTCGCCCGGCAAGCCAAAGAGCGCGGGCAGAAGGTGATCGCCACCACGCGCACGCCCAGCGAAGAGCTGAACGGCCTCGGCGTGCGGGTGGTCGAGGGCGTGGACGTGACCAAGGACGACGACGTCCGGCACCTCGACGACTCCCTCGAGGGCGTGCACCTCGATCGGCTGATCATCAACGCCGGGGTGCTGAAGCGTTCGTCGCTCACCGAGCCCGACTTCGATGCGGTCTTGCGCCAGTTCCAGGTGAACTCGATGGGGCCGCTTCGGGTGGCCGCGGCCATCCACCACCGGCTCCGCGACGGCGGCAAGCTGGCCATCCTGACCAGCCGGATGGGCTCCATCGCCGACAACGGCAGCGGCGGCTCCTATGGCTACCGGATGAGCAAGGCCGCGGTGAACGCGGTGGGCATGTCCCTCGCGCGGGACCTGGCGGACCGCTCCATCGCCGTCGCGCTGCTGCACCCCGGCTACGTGAAGACCGACATGACCGGCAACACCGGCCACGTGACGCCCGACGAAGCGGCGGGGATGCTCCTCGACCGGGTGGACGACCTGGCCATGGAGAAGACCGGCGTGTTCTGGCACGCCAACGGCGAAGAGCTGCCCTGGTGACCCGAGGGCGCGCTCTGCGTGCGTCCTCACTGCGGAAGACCGTGCTCGCGACGGCCGGGGCCGAGGCTCCGGGGGCGCGGAGACACCAAGGGCTGCCGCTCAGGGAGCCACCACGCAGACGCCCCCGACGCACGCCGGCACGAGCTCGCCGAAGCTGGGCTCGCAGTCGGTCGGGCAATCGGTGTCTCCGCACAGGATCTGCTGTACGTCCCGGGCGTCGTTGACCGCGATGGCCCGGCCTTCACCGAAGGTGCCGCAGGGACAACACTCGGCGACCGTGAGCTCGCAGTCGCGGTCCTCCTCGCACGCGCGGTAGACGTCGTTGCCCAGGTCGATGACCTGGCATTGGGCGCGGAAGCCGGTGGCGTCGCAGTAGGCCGCCAGGTTCGGGTTGTCCGCGGTGGGGCACTCGGGGCAGTCGACGGGACCCATCGCGGCCGCGAGACAGATGTCTTCCACATAGGCGGCCTCCGCCTGGGATGCGTTGACGGCGCGGACGTCGGTGTTGGCCGGGGCGCCGCAGACGGGGCAGCAGTAGTTGCCGACGAGGACGCAGTCCAGGGAAGTGTCGCAGTCGTCGTAGATGCCGCCGGAACCCTCGCAGGTGGCCTGGATCACCCCGCACTCGGCCTCTTCGTAGGTGCCCTCCGGGCAGACCCATCGGCCTTCGCGGCAATCCGGAAAGATGTCCGACTCGACGCAACAGTAGGGCATCCCGTTGGCGCCCTCGTAGCAGCTGCTCACCGCGTCACCGCACGAAAACGGATCCGAGGCGTCGGTCCCGAGGTCGCGGCCACCCCCATCCATGGATGCGTCGGAGCGACCATCCCCGCCGTCCTCACCGAAGAGCTCGACCGACGAATGACAGGCGACGAGGCTCGCCGAGGCGACGAGGGCGACGAAGGCGGGAAGAGCGAAGCGAGGCAGACGAAGCATGGCTCCATGAAAGCAGCTCCCGCGGCTCGCGGCGAGGGATGGGCGAAGGGTAGGCGAAATGCCGACGCGCCCCCATCGTCTCCAGAGCATGCTTCGCCACCCTCGTCTCTACGTCCTCGCGTCGTCGCTCGTCGCATCCCTCGCTCTGGCCCAGAGCGGCCCCTCGCTCGCGGGGCACTACGCCTTGGCCACCAGCCGCTCGGCGGCGGAGGCCACCATCGAGCGGGCGATCGACGCCGCGACCGAGGAGATGGGACCGCTGCGCGGCCACGTGGCGCGCAACCGGCTCGAGGCCAAGAACCCGGTCCTCGGGTCCATCGACATCGCCGTCGACGAGAGCCGCGTCCGGATCGGGTACGGCGACCACACCTTCGCGATCCAGCGCGGCGCCTTCGGCGCCGTGCGCACCCCCGATGGCGAGACCGCGCAGGCGCGGGCCACCCTCGAGGGCAACCGACTGACCGTGGACTGGCGGCTGGACCAAGGAAGCCGCCGGGACGTGTTCGTGCGGGAGGGGGATACCTTGCGGCTGAGCATCCAGATCAGCCACGAGCAGCTCCCCGCGGACATGCGCTACCGGCTGCGTTTCCGCGCGGGTGGCTGAACGACTCGGGCCGTGGAGGGTGGAGCGACGCCGAGCGGCGTCGGTGCGCGGAAGACGCGCGACGGTCAGGGGATCAGGCGATCTTGAGGAGATCGCGTTCGGCCAGCGCCAGCTGCTGGTCGCGGACGGCGGCGGTGGTGCTCCAGGCGAGCACCATCGACCCGCCGTAGAAGCGCGCGCGCTGGAGCGATGCGTGGGCGCGGGACACGAGGTCCTCTCGTCCGTCGCGCACACAGGCGACGCCGGCGGAGGCCCGCAGATCGAGGTCGCGCAAGCGCTCCAACACGAGCTGGGCCCAGAGCACGGCGTCGAGCTCGTCCTCGGAGCGCATCACGGCGAGGTGGTCGGGGCCGCGCCAGATGCGGATGCGCCGCTCGGGCCGGAAGAGGAGCGCGTCGAAGAGGAGCTCGTCGGTGATGCCTTCCGGTCGTTCGTCGACCGAGAGCAGAACCAGGGACACGGGGGGG
>DCLA01000043.1:0-2213 GCA_002320815.1 Myxococcales bacterium UBA1660 | reverse complement strand
CACGGGGGGGGGGGCGGTTCGGATCGGGTTCATGGTGCCAACACCCTCTTCAAGTGTCGTGCCGAGTAGGTGTCCGCAGGTTTCACGATCGTTCCGGTGCCCCACGGAGATAGGGACGTTGCCAATCTGGCGTCACCGGGTCGGGGGCGTCCGACGATGTGGCGGCTTGGCGTCGCGGACACGGATCTGTAGGGGCGACCCCTCAGCTCGGAGGGCCGATCCCACGTTCGCCCCGCGAAAGCCCGACATTCGAGTCGGGGATCGCGCTCCCGGCCCTTCCGAGTGCACGCGCGATGCCGAGGGGGATGCGAACGGCGGGACTTCGCGCTCGCGTCAGCGCGCGGCGCCGCGGGCCCACAAGTAGACGGCGACGTCCGTATCGCGCTCGTGGAGGATCAGCACCGTGCGGCCCGCGGGCGAGGTCTTCTCGGCGCCGCGGATCGTCTGCCGGTCCGGGAGCTCCCAGAAGTCGAGCTCCTCGGCGGGCGCCAGGGGACGCGCGTCGTAGGCCGGCTGGAAGGCGTCCAGGGAGGTGCCGCAGCCCCGCAGGAAGTCGCGCAGGTCGTCCTTGGCCAGGACGAGCTTGGCGTGGGTCACCGCTTGCTGCGCGTCGCCGCCGAGGTGGTCCTCGATCTGCACCGCGCCGGCCGGCACCGGGCACCCGGTGAAGCGTTGGATGCGCTCGTGGGGCGTGTCGACCTCTTCGGCGCAGCCGACCCAGAGCAGGGCGATGGTGAGCAGGACGCGCACGGCGCACGAGTAACCGAGGCGCGGCCTGGGCTCAAGGGGCTTTCGTCGGCGTCCTTGGCCCGGCGACCGAGCAGGATACGCTGGCCGCGATGAAGGTCGACGACGTGCGGACGGTGTCCCGGGTCGGCAAGGCTCTGGCGGTCACCGCCGTCGGCGGCGCCCTCTGCCATGTCGCCTACGCCGCCGGCGCCCTCGTGGAGTTCCTCGACGGGCTGCCCCACAGCTATGGCTTCTTCGGAGAGAGACTCGGCCCCGTTGGCCTCCTCCACGTGCGCGCGATCATGGGCGTGTTGGCCTTCGCCTCCGGGATTGGCTGGGCCATCTCCGCCTTCCACATCCGCCCGCGGCGGACGCTCCCGGGGTCGCTGCTCTCTCTCGGCGCGGTCGCCCTCGCCCTCACCGTCGCCGCGCTCAGCGCGTGGTCGATGTTCCCCACGTACCGGAACGCCATCGGCGGACACCTCGCGGGCACGACGGCTCTCCGCGCGCTCGCCGATCTCGGCCTCGCGTTTGGCATCGCGCGCGTCGCGCTGGTCGTCGACCGCAGGCAGCGCCTCGACAGCGGGCTCGACCCGCGCGCGACGACATTCTGAAGCGGCGAGCGGATTCGCTGGCCGGCGGCCGCCCCCTCAGCCCGCCCGGAGCGAGGCCCGAAGCAACTCCTCGGTAGTGGGGGAGCGATCCCGAGGAAGCTCGTCGCCAGCCATCGCGCGTTGCACGAGCGTCCGCGAGGCACGCGGGTGGTAGCCCATCGAGGTCAGCAGGCCGACGACCCGCTCGATGAGAAGCCACGACACGGCGGAAGCCGCGGCCTGGCCCACGGGGGCCACGGCCTGGCCCACGGGGGCCACGTCCTGGCCCACGGGGGCCGCACCCTGGCCCACGGGGGCCGCGGCCTGGCCCACGGGGGCCACGGCCAGCACCAGACCGCTGGGGGCCGTCGAGTCCGCGTCCTGGCCCACGGGGGGCACAGCGGCCCAATCGAGACGGCGGGTCGTCGACGGGTGCGCGTGCTGGCCCTCGGGGGTCGCCGGGGACTCGACGAGACGGAGCGGTGTGGGCGGGCCCGCCTGGCCCACGGGGGCCAACCGCGATTCGACGGGGTGGCGCGAGAGGGCCGCGGTGTCCTCCGGGTCCGCGGGAGCACCGTCGGAGTCGCGCTCGCGGTCGGCTTCGGCGCGCGCGCGGAGTTCGCTACCGGTCCGCTGGGCAGCGGCGCGGAAGGTCTGCGCGGCGTGGGTGCAGTCGGCGAGGCCTGCCGACACGGTGCCGTAGGGGCGGCCATCGGCGCGCTCGAAGGTGAACGCGCCCGTCCCCGCAGCGCGCACGATGAGGGCGCCGCGGTGCGCGGCGTCGTGGTGGACGGAGCAGAGGCTCACGAGGTTCGCGGGATCGTGGTCGCCTGCGTCGGCGCGGCGGGTCACGTGGTGCCCTTCGACGAACGCCGCGTGGCTGCAGCCGGG